>NZ_JBQGAQ010000004.1:0-314962 GCF_056542905.1 Ruegeria sp. AA3
CCCCAATGGATACTGAACAGGCATCTCCCACCCAGCAAAATCAACCAACTTACCACCCAACTCAACATGCAAAGCGTGAAGAGGCGTGCGTCTTAAGGATGTCATGATGGCTACCTTCTTATTATATAGTGAACAGAAGCTATCCCGTCAGTCTGACCCAAGCTGAATATTTTGCAACGATTCAGCCCCGGTTTTCGATGGCAGACCAAGGACTGGCCAGGCTCGTATGCGAGTGTATGCTTTAATAATGTTCCTATAGGAAACTTTTTTCCATTAAGCAACACTCTTTAGATCGCGCCTAACATACTGCTTTGCTTTTCCAATCCTTCCCAGACCATACGAAGGTAGAAGCTCAGATCTTACAGCACCTTATCACATTCATGACCTCAGTTTCTGAACCGCACAATCCAGAACCTTCAAGCCGGCAACCAGGTCAGTTTCGGCTGTATCCTCGGCAAAATCGTGGCTGATTCCACCAATCGACGGGACAAACAGCATCGCAACCGGCATCATGCGCGAAACATTGGTTGCATCATGCAAAGCCCCTGATGGCATCCGTCGCCACCGGCCTGGCGCGATCTGCTCGGCAGCCGCTTCCAGCGCTTTGCGAAGTTTGTGATCCATCGCCACAGGCTCCAAGCCCAGAAGGGCTCCAAAGCTAAGCTCCACACCCGTTTGTGCGGCGATATCGCTCGCGGTGTTGCGAATGATCTCTTCCATCCTTGCCAGCCGATCTGCATCTCCATCGCGCCACTGCATCGAAAAACGCGCACGGCCCGGCACGATTGAGGACGCGCTGGGGTGCAGGTCTACATGCCCAATTGTCCAGACTGTTTGCGGCGTTACGACGTTACAAAATTGGTCATTAAGGCGTGTGTTGAACAGGGACAGCGCTTGAAATGCGTCGCGTCGCAGGTGCATGGGCGTTGTACCTGCGTGGTTTTGCTGGCCATCAAACTGAACCACCATATCGCGAATGCCGACGATGTCGGTAACAACACCGATCTGGTCACCTTGCGTGTCAAGCGAGGGGCCTTGTTCGATATGCATTTCGACAAACCCGGTGAACCGACCCGGGTCGACGAAACTAGCGGCACAATCCGCCATCGACGCGCGTGCGCAACCAAAGGTCTCTCCGGTATGGTCAGTCAGCTCATCTGCCCGTTCCAGATCCAATCCGCCAGACCAAACCACCGAGCCCGTCGTGACACCGAACCGACCTTCTTCATCTTGAAAGCTGACAACTGAAATAGGTTGCTCACTGGACCGCGCGACCTCAAGCGCCGCTATCACACCCAATGCGCCATCCAGCCAACCGCCTTCGGGTTGGCTATCTGAATGCGACCCCATCAACAGCGACGGTTCTTCGGCTAATCCGAAAAGGTTTCCAACCGGGTCGAAATGGGGGGTCAACCCGGCTTCGGCCATGCGGCCTGCCAGCCAATGACGGGCTGCAATATCAGCTTCAGAATAAGCAGGCCGAATGACACCTTTGCCCACGCCAGAAGCTCCGAACTGCCGTAATTTGTGCAGATCTTCCAGAAACCGTTTTTCGTCGACTGCCATTACATTCCCCCGATCAACCAGAATGCACAATACGCCCGTCAGATTAGCTCGCAAGGGAGGGGCGTGAATTGATGCAGTTTTTCCCCAAACCCCTCTGGCCCCGAACGCGAAGCTGCCCTAAGACTTCGTCGCAAGAGGGTTCGAAATGTCATTCATTACATTGGTGCGTCACGGGCAGGCCAACACCGCCGCGCGGGACGAGAATAGCTACGACAGGCTCAGCGATCTGGGCCACCAGCAAGCGCGTTGGCTGGGTGCGCATCTGAAAGATACCCAGGCCCATCACCCTCGGGTCTATTGTGGCACCCTTACACGTCATGTGGAGACAGCAGCCAGCATGGGTTTGGCCGAACCTGTGCACGACGCGCGCCTCAACGAAATTGAGTACTTCACCCTCGCGCAGCTGTTTCATGAGCAACATGGCGTGGCGATTCCAATCGACCGCGAAGAGTTTGTGGAACATCTTCCCAAGACATTTACCGCTTGGGCCAATGGCGAAATTGAAAACCCGCCAGAGACCTTCGTCGAATTTGAAACCCGCGTCCGCGACGCGTTGCGCGACATCGGGACCGAAGGCGGGCCCGCGATTGTTGTCACGTCCGGGGGGCTGATCTCGATGGTGGTCCGGCAGGCTATGATGCTGGATATCACTTCGATGGCACGGGTGGCGCTTGCCATCATGAATACGTCGATGCATCGACTTCACCCAATCGGTTCACAGCTGAGCCCGGTCCTGTTCAATGCAGTGCCCCATCTGGAAGCACCAGATCGGCATTTTGCCCAAACCCACCTGTAAGGAGGCTCGGATGCAGCTCTATTTTGCCCCCCGCACAATCTCAGTCGCTGTGGCGATTGCGCTGGAAGAGGCCGACTTGGAATATGAAGCCGTGCAGCTTGATTTCGCCGGTGGCGAGCAGACAAAGCCCGCGTACAGGCAAATTAATCCCAAAGGCCGTGTACCTGCGCTTGCGGTTGATGGTGGCATTTTGACTGAAACCGGCGCCCTACTGGAGTTTGTTGCCGCCAAAGCACCCGAGGCCGGGCTGGTTCCGGCTGATCCCGTGATGGCAGCGCGAATGCGGGAGGTAATGTATTATCTGGCCTCGACCATGCATGTGAACCACGCGCACAAACTGCGCGGGCCTCGTTGGGCGGACAAGAAGGCCAGTTGGAAGGACATGAAGGACAAGGTACCCCAGACGATGACCGCGTCATGCGACTATATCGTTACAAACGGGCTGCGTGGTCCGTTCGTGTTGGGTGAGACACTCTCGCTAGCCGACGCTTACCTCTATGTGGTCTGTAGCTGGCTGGAAGGTGACGGCGTCGACGTTTCGGCCTTTCCCAAGATCATCGCCTTCCGCGAGGCGATGGAGGCTCGGCCATCGGTTCAGGCGGTGCGCGCCGCCGGAATGCTCTGACAAAAGGAAGTATGATGACACATCTCTGGGTCCGGGCGGAACAGCGCCCGAACGAGGAACGGGTCGGGCTTACCCCTGAAGGTGCCGCCGCACTGATCGCTGCAGGCATTCGTGTGACGGTCGAAAAAAGCTCTGTACGGGCTATTCCTTTGGATGGTTACAGACAGGCAGGTTGCGAAATCGCGTCCGAAAATTCGTGGCCAGAAGCCCCGCTTGACGCAATCGTCTTTGGCTTGAAAGAGCTGCCCGAGGATGGCACGCCCTTGCCTCACCGCCACATCATGTTTGGCCATGCTTATAAGGGTCAGCATTCTGGACGCGAATTGTTGCGGCGGTTTAAGGCCGGTGGCGGCACGCTTTATGACTTGGAATATCTGGTGGACGCAGATGGCCGCAGGGTTGCAGCCTTTGGCTATTGGGCTGGGTACGCCGGGGCTGCAGTTACACTGAAAACATGGGCAGCGCAGCAACGCGGGCGGGAATGCCCACCCGTTGGTGTTTATGCCAACAAAGACGCGTTGAATGCTGAACTGATGGCCGAACTGGATGCTACAGGAGCCGAGCGTCCCCGCGCCATCGTTATCGGCGCGTTAGGCCGTGTCGGCACCGGCGCCGCCGATATGTGCGAGGCCATGGGGGTTGCCGTCACCAAATGGGACATTGCCGAGACGTCCAGCGGCGGGCCATTTCCCGAAATCCTTGATCATGATCTCTTCCTGAACTGCATCTTCGCCCGACCGGGCACCCCGGTTTTTGTCCCGCGCGATGCTCTGAGCGCAAAACGCAGTCTGACGGCCATCGGCGACGTGGCCTGCGACCCGGACAGCGATTACAACCCAGTGCCGGTCTATGACCGTGCCACCTCATGGAACGCCCCTGCTTTGCGCGTGGCGACCAACCCGGTCATGGATGTGATGGCCATCGACAATTTGCCGTCGATGCTGCCCGTCGAAAGCTCGCAAGACTACGCGGCGCAATTGCTACCGTCCCTGCTGACGCTGACCGATCTGGACAGCGGTGTCTGGGGACGGGCTGAGGCAACCTACAAAACACATATCGAAGGGATCTGAGAGATGACGATTCACTGGTGTGGCACCGGCCTGTCGGCCATCCCCGGCCTGCGCCGCCTAATCGAAGGCGGGCACAAGGTCGCTGTCTGGAACCGGACCGTGGACAAGGCCAAGGCCGAGGTCGGAGACCTGACTGATGACATCCGCGCCTTCGACATCGACGCCCTAGGCGCGGTGCTTGAGAAGGGCGACATCATCGTCTCGATGCTGCCGGGTGACTGGCATGTACCACTGGCAGAGCTGGCAATTTCGAAAGAGGCCAACTTTGTGTCGTCTTCCTACATCGCGCCCGAGATGCGCGCTTTGGACGACAAGGCGCGCGAGGCAGGTGTCGCGCTGGTCAACGAGGTCGGGTTGGACCCTGGGATCGACCACCTGATGGCGCATGCTCTGGTCGCCGACTACCGCGCCTCGGGCGCCTTCGATCCCCAGAACCACCTAAGCTTTATCTCGTATTGCGGCGGGATCCCGAAGAACCCAAACCCGTTCCGCTACAAGTTCAGCTGGTCTCCATTGGGTGTTCTAAAGGCGCTGCGCTCACCGTCGAAATCAATCCGCGACTATGCCCCATTGGACGTCGCGCGCCCGTGGGACGCGATCAGCAGCTATATCGCCCCGCTGCCCACGCCCGAAAGCTTCGAGGTCTACCCGAACCGCGACTCGATCCCGTTTAAGGCCGAGTACCAGTTCGAGGATCACTGGCCGGTCAAAGAATTCGTCCGCGGCACCCTGCGCCTGAACGGTTGGGCTGACGCGTGGTCGGATGTGTTTACTGAAATCGAGACCCTCACAGGGCCAGAAGGCGACGCCCGCCTGAAAGAGATGTCGGATCAGTTCTGGGAAGAAAACGCCTATGACGAGGGCGAACCCGACCGCGTGGTTCTGTGTGTGGGCCTGAAAGCCGAGAAAGAAGGCGTTGAGGTCTGGCATAAGACCTATGTCATGGACGCTTGGGGTGACGAACGCGGCACGGCCATGGCACGCCTGGTTTCGATCCCGGTGTCCCTTGCAGTCGAAGCCGTCCTGAACCGTGCTATCCCTGCCGGTGTCCACGCCGCGCCAAGTGATCCGAAACTGGTACAGGGTTGGATGGACGAGATCGACACACTGGCGCAACACCTGCAAATCGCGGACCACACTGCCTAAAACGCAATCAGCCGCTTCGAACACGCGAAGCGGCTGATCACATTGTGGCGTCGCTGACAGCCGTCAAATATATTGCGCTATCACCGCTTCAACATCGCAGCGATTGAGCCCAAGCTCTGACAATTCGAAATCTGAAAGACGGTTCAGCTCTTGACCGGCGCGAACGATAT
This sequence comes from Ruegeria sp. AA3, assembly GCF_056542905.1. NCBI lineage: Bacteria > Pseudomonadati > Pseudomonadota > Alphaproteobacteria > Rhodobacterales > Roseobacteraceae > Ruegeria > Ruegeria sp. AA3. The sequence goes on from NZ_JBQGAQ010000004.1 coordinate 5,374, forward strand.
CGGCTTGGATTGCGCGCATTCTCATCGCCTGATCGAACAATAACAGCGCACTGTTAGACACGTTCTGTTTCGGATTTGGGTTGCTATCCAGCATATTCGTTACCTCGCGCTTACTTACATAGATTGCTTTTCGGATCGCACCGGACAGTACCTAAGAGCAGGCCTGATAGGGCGTGTTGTGATAAACGTTTCGATATACGCGCTGCCGTATCTCAGCGCGTGGGATGCCGATATCGCTAAGCTGATGATCATTGAGCTTTTCAAGCACTCGGATCGTCTTGTTGTAAACTCTGCGACGCTGCCATGCAGATGGGGCCTCAGGCTGGTTCGCAAACTGGCCGAAGAAAAGAGACCGATAATCAGCCGCGGTTGTATTGACGTGTGCCATGTCGAATTCCTCCAGTATTCATCGTTGCTGTTGATGAACCTGATAAAAGAACTCGACATTAACCTCGGAGGAACGCCGCATTAATATTGTTTAATGAAAGCGGATCAACCAATCCGATGCGCCAGCATCCGGACCAACCCATACGCCATAACGCGAGAACAGGGATTACATCAGATCGTTTTCAACATCTTCGGCAGAGATTCCCAGCGCATCCAACCCATTTTCCAGGTGATCGGATAAATGCGGCGTTCCTATCAGATAATCCGCGCAAGGGGTTGAGGCCTCGGACTTTGCGGTAGCAATGGCCTCGGCCAGATCTTCAGCGAAGAAGCTCTCACGACCGACCCACATGACGGCGACCAGTTCTGCTTGTTCATCCTCGCTCATGCGTTCGATGAATGCGCGTAACTCGCCCTCGGCCCGGTTCAACTCTCGCCCCATCATGGCAACCTGGGCGATTTTTCTTGCCGAGATTTCCAACATGTCCCAACTCCTCGTGTTCGCGGTTCACTGTTATCTGAACGATGCCACAGGCGACCGTCTTTGATCTTGCGCAAAGCAGAGGGTTTTACTGATGTGAACGCGATACAGGCTGATCAGGGACGGGAGCGGTGCGAAAGGGGCTGAATCGTGCGCGCTTGACCCATAGCTTAAGCGCTTGCCAGTGGATCAGAAACACCGCCCTTCGCGCTCCGAAAGGTCGGCGCCAGAGCGATTTCAGAATAATGCGGTTGCTAAGCGGCCGGCGTGAACCCGTCAGGGTGGCGATCAGCCCCCCGCTGTCGCGACCATAATCGATCCAGACACCCACGCGCTCGTCGCGATAATCAAATCGAAACGTATAGGTCCCTTCAATCTCTTGAAACGGTGAGACATGCATCAACTTGTCAGCCAGTATCCGATCAGTTGACGCGATGGGCGAATGATCGGGTTTGTGGCACAGATAGCTGTGACGCGTACCATAAGTATTGGTCACTTCAGCAACCACAGCATAGAGCTGATTCACGTCATCTAAGCAGAACCAGAAACTCACGGGATTGAACACATGCCCAAGCATGCGCGGTTGGGTCAACAGAGTGATCTGATCCGGCTGAGGAATACCCTGCGCCTCAAAACACTCACGCAGCCAAATCGCGCCGCGACCCCGACCAGGCTCGCCACCGTGATCGCTATCTCGCCATCCGGTCAGATTCACCTTGTTGAACGAAAACAAAAAGGGCGTCTTGGCACATGCTTCAGGGTCAAACAGAACATAATCGATTGAATAGCGAAACGAATTATCGATCGCACCCTTGCGCCCGTGAAAGGTATGACCCGCGATGTGATCAACAGTGTTCATAACGCAGATGTTCCGTACTGACTGCAAACTGTTCAAAAGACATCCATTTCCGAATGCCCCTGCATCATACATTACGAAATACTGCTCGTTTTGGATGAAATTTTTTGCACCAGACTGATCCAACTTGGGTCAGACAACGTAATGAGGTTATGTTTACCGAGATAGATACCGTGACCTTGGACGATGCGGCAGCACAACCTGCTGTCAAAAGTGCCGTGCACGGAGCCAAACGATTCAAAGGTAAATCGGTGAACGGACAAAACAAAGGTTGTGACACGAGAAAGGAATGGGTGGATCACATCCGTCGCATCCGAGATGCGAAGGATCAGATCGCATTTGCTGAACTGTTCCAGCATTTTGCACCTCGAATAAAGGCATTTCTAATCAAGTCCGGGTCAGACGCTGCACTGGCGGAGGAATGCGCGCAGGAGGTCATGGCGACCTTGTGGCACAAGGCGCATCTGTTTGATCCGACAAGGGCAACGGTTGCGACCTGGGTGTTCACTATCGCAAGAAACAAGCGCATTGACGTATTGCGAAAGCAACGCCGCCCTGAACCCGAAGACCTCTGGTGGGGCCCAGAGGCGGAGCCGGAACAGGAAGACGTTCTGGCGCTGCAACAGGAAACCGCGCAGCTGCGTGATGCCATGGCGGCATTACCCGAGGCGCAAAGACAGCTGATCGAGAAGGCCTACTTCGGAAATCTGAGCCATCGAGAAATCGCATCTCAGACCGGGTTACCTTTGGGGACGATCAAATCACGGATACGGCTGGCGCTGGACCGCTTGCGCTACGCGATGAACTGAGATGACGAGCATGAGAAACGAGATTAAACATCACCTGACAGACGACCTGCTGATGGCCTATGCCGCAGGCAATCTGCCCGAAGCGTTCGACCTGATGGTCGCCACGCACCTATCTCTTTGCGACCACTGCCGCGCCCGCGCTGAAAGCTTCGACGCAGTTGGCGGATGCGTTTTACAGGAACAAGATGCGTCTGCAAGCATGAGCGACGGTTCATTGGCGGCAACAATGGCATTGATTGCTCAGGGTGCACCAAAGGCGAAACCCGCGCGCCCATCTTGTGCAGTGCTTCCGGCACCGCTGCAGGACTATGTTGGCGGCGACGTGAACGCGATCAAATGGAAGCCCGTCGGCATGGGTGTCAAACAGGCAATCCTGCCCACGACCAGCGAAGCCACCGCCCGGTTGTTGTTTATCCCCGCCGGGGCAGCGGTGCCGGATCACAGCCATAATGGCATAGAACTGACGATGGTCCTGCAGGGTGCATTCTCTGACGAGATCGACCGCTTCGACCGCGGCGATGTCGAAATTGCAGACCAATCTATCCATCACACGCCTACGGCAGACATCTCTGAAGACTGCATTTGTCTGGCCGTCACCGATGCTCCACTGAAGTTCAGCAAGCTGATGCCGCGCCTGTTCCAGCCATTCCTTCGAATCTGATCCGTTATGGTAGGGTTGTTTATCGACGCTAACCAACTGGGGGATTTCAGCAATGTTAAGGATGGCAACTATGGCGCTGTTGATGGCCTTCGGAGCCAGCGTTTCCGCTCAGATGACAGCCGACGTGAAATTCCAACCGGGCAATTTCGGTACGATGGTGAATGGTACTGTAACCGGAAACGAGTATTTCGACTATAAACTGGGCGCCAAGGCTGGGCAGGAGATGTTCGCCGACCTCAAGGTCAGTGACACCAACGGCTATGGCGTGATCTATTTCAATATCCTGCCCCCGAACAGTGACGGAGTTGCAATTTACAATGGTTCAATTGATGGCAATACCGCCCGGATCGAGCTTCCAGATAATGGCGACTACACCATACGTGTTTATCTGATGGGGAACGATCGCGACACCGGCAAGACGGTTGGTTATAATCTGGACCTATCCATCCAGTAACGCTCAGCCTTCGGTTTTTCCCAGCGGCACGACGTTGGTGTGGTCATCCGGCGCAAGCTCTTCGAAATCGAAATTGTCCAAACGTTGCGCCCGGCGACCCGCCTTTTCGGCGCTTATCTTGATTTCCGAGATGTCCTTGGCCGCCTGACCAAAATGGCGATCCAGGTTCGAGACACGTTCACCCAAACGGTCCACATCCTTGTGCAGCATTCCCAGCTCCTTGCGGATGGCACCGGCCTGCTCGCGCATGCGCGCGTCTTTGAGGATCGCGCGCATGGTGTTCAGCGTCGCCATGCAGGTGGTCGGGGACACGATCCAGACGCGTTTCGAAAAACTCTCCTGCACAAGTTCCGGGAACTTGGCGTGCAGCTCGGCATAGACCGCCTCAGAAGGCAGGAACATCAGCGCCCCATCAGCTGTTTCACCGTCCAGAATGTACTTCTCGGCGATGTCGTTGATGTGCTTGCGCACGGTACTGCGGAACATCTGCACCGCAGCTTTCAGCTCCATATCGTTGGTCGATCCGATCAGCGCCTCATAGGCCTCCAACGGAAACTTACTGTCGATCACGATAGGTCCGGGAGGGTTTGGCAATTTGATCAGGCAATCCGCCCGTCGTCCATTCGACAAAGTTGCCTGCAGCTGAAAACTATCCGATGGCAACGCCTTCGAGACGATATCGTTCAGCTGAATTTCCCCGAACGCCCCGCGCGTCTGCTTGTTCGACAGGATATCCTGCAAAGACAGCACGTCGCCGGAAAGCTTGGTGATATTGTCCTGCGCCTTGTCGATTGCCGCCAGACGTTCCTGCAATTGCGTCAGCGAGGTCGCCGTCTGTTTCGACGAACCATGCAGCGATTCCTTCATCCGCTCCTGCATCTCAGCCAAGGCGCGCGCCGATTTCATCGCGTTATCTGCCAGCCGGTCATTCATCTGCTGCTGCACGGAAGACAGGCGGGATTCGACAGTTTGGATCACCTGCACCTGCGCATTGGCCTGCGTGTCCGAGACATGCTGCAATCCGCCGCGTAGTTGCTCCTGCCCTTGGCCTAGTTGCTGCACATGCTGTCCCAAATGGGCCATCTGCCGGGCCAAGGGTTCGGCCATCCGGGCCGAACGTTGTGACGCCCGTAGCGACAGAAACAGCAAGAGCAGAATCAACGCCACAACTCCGCCAGCGATCAGGATGACGGGGTCATTCAACGCATATTGAGTACCAGCTATCTCGATCATGTCGCCTCGGATGTTCTTGTTTTATTCTTCATAGCCCGACAGGGCCGATGGATCAACTGCGACCGAACAGGCGTTCGATATCGCTGAGCTTCAGTTCCACATAGGTCGGCCGCCCATGGTTGCATTGGCCGGAATGGGGCGTCGCCTCCATCTCGCGCAGCAGGGCGTTCATTTCTTCTGCCCGCATCCGACGGCCTGATCGGACTGAACCATGACAGGCCACCCGGCTGAGGATCGCCTCAATCCGTGCCTGCACGGTTTGGCTTTCGCCCTGATCGGCAAGCTCATCCAGGATATCGAGGATCATGGCTCGAGCATCGACTTCACCCAGAATGGCCGGAGTTTCGCGCACAGCGACCGCTCCACCGCCAAAGGGTTCGATGGTCAGCCCAAAGCGCGCAAGATCATCAGCGGCTGCCATCAACCGCGCGCAGTCCCCATCTGTCAGATCGACAATTTCAGGGATCAGCAAGGCTTGGGCGGCAACGCCGTTTTCGGCCGCCTGGCGTTTGAGCTTTTCGTAAACCAACCGTTCATGCGCGGCGTGCTGATCCACGATCACCATGCCATCTGCTGTCTGGGCAATGATGTAATTCTCGTGCACCTGACCTCGCGCGGCCCCCAATGGCAGGTCCTGCGGTTCTTCCACTGGAGCAGTTTCTGGCACCGGCTCCACGATACGCCCGCTATAATTCTGTGACAGCTCCGCAAAGCCAGGAGATTGCGCACGATAGGCCGCCTGACGCGCCATCGGCGACGGACGATCCATCTGATACACCCGCGTTGGCGCAGCGGGCGCGGGCTCGGGCCGCATCGCACCCAAGGTTGCATTTGCGACAGTCGAAGACGCACGATGTCCGGCCTCGGCCAGCGCGTGGCGCAGGCTGGATACGATCAACCCACGTGCTAGGCCCGGATCGCGGAACCGAACCTCGGATTTAGCCGGATGCACATTCACGTCCACCATCGTTGGATCACAATCGATAAACAGCGCTGCGGCCGGATGTCGATCGCGACTGAGAAAATCGAAATAGGCCGCGCGCAGAGCTCCGGTTAGCATCTTGTCCCGCACGGGTCGTCCGTTGACAAACAGATACTGCGCGACGGCAGCCCCACGCGAATAGGTCGGAAGCGCGGCATAGCCATACAGCCTGAGCCCTTCGCGGGTGGCATCAATCTGCAACGCGTTCTCAGCGAATTCACGTCCTAGTATGCGCGCCAATCGGGCGTGCAACGCATCAAACAGATCGCCATTCTCGCGGTCGGCGCGGAAGGTCACGCGACCTTCTCCACCACCCGAAACATCACGTAGGGTGAACGCTATTGCAGGCTCGGCCATTGCAAGACGTTTCACGATGTCGGAAATTGCCTGCGCCTCAGCCCGGTCCGTGCGCATGAACTTCAGCCGTGCCGGGGTGGCGTAGAATAGGTCTCGCAGCTCGACCACTGTCCCCGTGCGCAAAGCGGCAGGCTTCACCGCCTCCATTTTGCCACCCGCCACGTGGATTGTAGCGGCTTCAGAGCCCGGTACCCGACTGGTGATGGTCAAACGACCAACCGCTCCCAGCGAGGGCAGCGCTTCCCCGCGAAACCCAAATGTGTGGATATTTAGCAGATCGGACCCGTCGATCTTTGATGTCGCATGACGCGACAACGCCAGCGGTAAATCTTCAGCGGCGATGCCGCAGCCATCATCGGTGACACGAATCAGGGTCTTGCCGCCATCCGCGACTTCGACGGCAATGCGTTTGGCCCCGGCATCTATGGCATTTTCGACCAATTCTTTAACTGCAGAGGCCGGCCGTTCCACGACTTCACCAGCAGCAATCCGATTGATCGCTGCATCATCAAGCTGCCGAATTACCGGGCGATCGTTGCTGATATTGGGGTCTGCATACACCATACCACTAGACCTAGCATAGATATGCGCGATTCGACCACAGGTTTGGATGGTTCAGCGGGCGAGCAAATGAGGTATCCGGCCAGCTTGACCCTGTCGTAAAGGGGGTAGCGACTTAGGTCAATACTGGCCGGATATACCAGAGTGAGTGGTGGTCTTGTGGTATTTGATTAACGCTTGCGTACCATCGCACATAGAATAAATCCCGTTAATATTTGGAAATTGTTTCCATTTGGCGAAGTTCAGCCGAAACCTTGCGAAAACCATTGGCGTGAATACGCCAAGTTAAGCCTGGCTGGGGGCTCCGCTGCGGGTTCGACAGGGGCCAAGGACGGCGGTCAGCGCCAGTATCAAGCCAGATATCGTCGCGATCATTCCCGCAGCACTAACAGCATCTGCACCCCCCAGCCACAATGGGCCGTACCCAGCCAGAACATATCCCGAGATGGCTGAAATGGTCGCGAACAGAACGCTCCAGACAATCTGGGTTTCCAGTCGGTTCGTCATCATCCGAGCCGCAGCGGGTGGACAGATGAACATGGCGATCACGATGATTGATCCCACGGCATCAAATGCAGCTACGGCAGCGATCGCCGCTGTGATGACCAGCGCCATACCCAACGCTCCGGTTCGGATGCCAATGGTACGAGCAAATCCTTCGTCGAATGTCGAGATCTTGAGCGGCCGCCAGAACAACCAGGTAAACAAGATGACACCCACCATCGTCAGTGCAATTCGGGGCAATTCGGGGGGCAGACCAGCCAATGCCTGTAAGTCCAGCAGAGACGACCATCCTGTGGCATCCAACCAGATCAAGCTTTCCAGATTGCCATAAAGCGCGTGTTCCACGTCCAGATGAACCGTCGAAGTATCAGTCTGTTCCAACAGTAATACCCCGCCCGCAAACATGGTTGTGAACACCACTCCCATTGCGGCGCCGGGTTCAATCTGACCTAATCGTCGGATCGCCTCGATCATCACAACGGCAACGACAGCGGCCCCGGCCGCGCCGAGCATCATGGGCCAAGTAGAGATCGCACCTGTCAGCAGAAACGCCACGACAATGCCGGGCAGCACCACATGGCTGATTGCATCGCCAATAAGGGCCTGTTTACGAAGAACCAGAAAGTTTCCGGGAAGCGCGCAAGCGATGGCTGCAAATGTTCCAATCAACAGAGGGGTCAGCGACAGAGGGACAAATTCTTCACCACTCATGGCATGACCTCCTGCGGGCCACCGATGCGACGGTCTATTTCGGCGATCTGATCGCGCGTTAGAACAGTCTCGATATCACGCAAACCATCGTACAGCGCCGCGGTGGCCTCGTGCGCCTGATCGGCACGTACGAATTCCCACCGCTTTTCGTCCCGCAGCGCTTTGGCGGCGCGCGCTTTCCCTTCATCGGTCGCGACACCATCGGCGCGCACGATACCCGCACGACGCAGCAGGCGAATGGTCAGTGGCTCATAGATCTTCTGACCTTGCGCCAGCGCCAGAAGACCCTGCCGGATATGCACGCGTCGCTGGAATCTAAGGTGCCGCAGTACCGCCGCCAAAACGCCGCGAACCGGTGCGAACAAAAGTGACAGCGCGAAAGATCCAAAACTGACCAGGACAATGATCGGACCGGTTGGCAGGTTCGGTGCCGAGGCCGAAATTCCTGCCCCCAAAAAGCCAGCAAGCCCCCCGGATATCCCTGCCAGCAGCACAACACGATCGGATCGCTCTGTCCAAAACCGCGCAGTCACCGGAGGAATGATGAGCAGCGCGACAATCAGGATCAGGCCAACGATCTTCAACCCGACCACAGTGACCGCCATAACAAGCCCCATCATCGCCAGATCAATCCGGTGCACAGGCAATCCACGCGCGGCGGCGTATTCAGGATCAAAGGCCACCATCGTCATCGGACGGCGGATAATCATCACCAGCAACAGAGTCGCCGCACCACCGATTGCAATCACGAGCGCGTCTGCCCAGAGCATTCCGGCGGTGGACCCAAGCAAGAACCCCTCCAAACCGGCTTGACGTCCAACACCCATGGTCTGAATCACCGTCAGCAGGACAACACCAAACCCGAAGAAGACCGAAAGAACCGCACCGATTGCAGCATCCTCTGCAAGCCGCGTATGGCGCGTTAGCCAGTTCATGCAAAGCAGGCCGACCCAAGCCGATATGGCCGAACCGACCAACAGTCCAATTAGATTGCGCCCATCCCCTCCAAACGCCACCAATGCCATGAAGGCAAGGCAAACCCCCGGCAGGGTCGCATGGCTAATGGCATCACTTACGAGGGCACGCTTACGTAGGAATAGAAACGTGCCGGTCACTCCCGCTGAAATGCCCAGCAACGTCGCACCGATCGCGACCAGCGTGGCGTTATAGCCAAGCTGCAGGGTCAGAGCATCCCAAAGCATGATTATCCCAGTGCGCGTGAAATCTGATCGATCTGTGCCGTTGCGAGGCGTCCGCCAAAAGCGGCTTGCAACGTTTCCGCAGTAAAGGCCTGCTCAACCGAACCTTCGGCCACTTTGCGGGTGTTGATCAGGAACACATGATCGAAATAGTCCGCGACCGTCGCCAAGTCGTGATGTACCACGACAACGGTCTTGCCAGCTTCTTTCAGCGATTTCAGTACAGCAATGATAGCCCTTTCGGTCGCGGCGTCTACGCCCGCAAAGGGCTCGTCCAGCAGGTACAGATCAGCATCCTGTGCCAATGCACGCGCAAGAAAGACCCTCTGCTGCTGACCACCGGAAAGCTGACCAATCTGACGGTCAGCAAACTCTCGCATTCCGACACGGTTCAAACAGTCCATGGCGCGGGCCATATGACGTGCGCGAACACGACCCAGCAGACCCAACTGGCGCGACAATCCCATCAGAACCACGTCAATCACGCGTGTCGGAAAATCCCAATCCACACTGGCGCGCTGCGGGACATAGGCGATGCGCGCACGCTGATCTTCGAGCGGCTGGCCAAACACCGTCACCTGACCGGAAAGAGGCGATACGATCCCCAACGCGGCCTTGAGCAAAGTGGACTTGCCAGCCCCATTCGGTCCGATGATCGCCGTCATCGCGCCGGGTTGCACCGTCATATCCACCGAGAACACTGCGGGCTTCTGACCGTACGAGACAGTCAGACCGCGAATGGCGAGCGGGCAGCGATCAATATCCTGCCCTTCAATTGAAACACCTTGAACTGTTGCGAGTTCCAGCATGGCTCAGAACCCCGCCGACAGTTTGCCGTTCATGCCACGCTGCGGCACATCCGCGCCCAGCGCCCCGGCAATCACGGTGATGTTGTGATCAAGCATTCCGATATAAGTGCCCTCATATGTGCCGGGCTCTCCCATCGCGTCCGAGTAAAGCTCTCCACCGACACCGACCTCGTGGCCTTCAGCCGCGGCACCCTCGATCAGAGCACGCATAGACCGGTCAGAGACCGAGCTTTCCACGAAGACCGCTTTCAACTGACGGTTCACGAGTGTGTCGACCAACTCACCGATGCGGTTCAAACCGGCCTCTGATTGGGTCGAGATGCCCTGAACACCCAGCACTTCATAGCCATATTCAGCACCGAAATAGCCAAAGGCGTCATGGGCGGTTACCAACATACGGTTGTCTTCAGGAACTGCAGTAAGCATCTGTTCGCCATAAGCGCTCAACGCGTCGATCTCGGCCAGAAACGCTTGAGTATTTGCAGAAAAGAATTCTGCAGCCTCAGGGCGAGCTAGAGTCAGAGCGTCTTGCACCTCAAGCACAACATCACGCCATAGCACCGGGCTCATCCAGACATGCGGGTCATATTTGTCGGCGTAGTCGTCATGAGCGCGTAATTTGCCTTTGTCGACACCCTCCGCAACTGCCACAACGGTTTGCTTGCGTCCCAGATCATCGAAGAAATCTTCCATCTGCGCTTCGAGATAGAGGCCGTGCCACAGCACTAGATCTGCGCGGGTCATCGCAACAATATCTGTGCGCGTCTGACGATAAGCATGTGGGTCAACACCTGGGCCCATCAAACCTTTAACTTCAACCTGATCACCGCCGATTTGCCGGGCCGTATCAGCGATCATGCCGGTCGTTGCGACAACCTTCAACGGCGCCTCGGCAATAGCGGCGGCTGGTAATGCAGCAACGAAAGCCAATGCTGCAAGAAAGGTACGGCGAATCATTTGCGACTCCATTTAGGTGCCTTGTTACCTCTGAATATGCGAACCATTCGCAACTAAGTCAATGCAAATGCGAATTACTCGCAAGAAAACATCTTTTTTGTCCATTTGGTCAAAATTTTACTCTTTGCAGGGGTCGGCACACCTTTCTTTTCTTCGCAGCCCATGCGAATTTGGCGCAAACCTCCAAAAGGACGGAAAAATGGAAACGCAGAGCTCAGAAAGCCCCGTGCGCACCCCGCATCTGCCGCAAGTGACCGAGCCCCGGAACCCGGGAATGGACCTGGATCTGGATTGGGTGCGGGCCGTACAGGCCAACACTTCGGCCATCGAACGCCGCGCCGCGACGCTGCCCGGTCGGCGGTCGGTAAAGAAGGAATACCAGGCAGCATGGCTGCTGAAGGCGATCACAATGATCGACCTGACCACCCTATCGGGTGATGACACAGTAGGGCGGGTTCGCCGCCTTTGTGCCAAGGCTCGGCAACCAGTGGCATCGTCGGTTCTGCAGGCGCTGGACATGCCGCCAATCACAACCGGAGCGGTCTGCGTCTACCATGACATGATCGAAACGGCTGTGGACGCATTGGAAGGCACTGGTATTCCGGTTGCGGCGGTATCCACTGGCTTCCCGGCTGGTCTATCTCCATTCCATCTGCGCGTGGCCGAGATCGAAGAAAGTGTGAAAGCGGGCGCCGAAGAGATCGATATTGTGATATCGCGCCGTCATGTGCTGTCCGGCGATTGGCAGGCCCTTTATGATGAGATGAAAGCGTTCCGCGTCGCTTGTGGTGATGCCCATGTCAAAGCCATCCTTGCCACCGGCGAACTGGGCAGCCTGCGCAATGTCGCCCGCGCCTCTCTGGTCTGCATGATGGCAGGTGCTGATTTCATCAAGACCTCGACCGGCAAGGAAAGCGTCAACGCAACCTTGCCTGTTTCGCTGGTGATGATCCGAGCCATTCGCGACTATTATGACCGCACCGGCTATCGCGTAGGCTACAAGCCTGCGGGTGGGATTTCGAAAGCCAAGGATGCGCTGGTCTATCTGTCGCTGATCAAGGATGAGCTGGGCGACCGCTGGCTGGAACCGGATCTGTTTCGCTTTGGCGCCTCATCACTGCTGGGCGATATCGAGCGGCAGTTGGAACACTATGTCACCGGCGCTTACTCCGCTGGTTACCGTCACTCCATGGGCTGAGGACAAAAACAATGACAGTCAAAGAGATTTTCGAGACCATGGACTACGGCCCTGCCCCCGAAAGCGCAGCCGAGGCTCTGGCCTGGCTGGTCGATCAGGGCGACAAGTTCGGCCACTATATCGATGGCGCATTCACCAAACCCGGCAAAGGGTTTGATAGCCGCAATCCGGCGACCGGAGAGGTTCTGGCCAAGCTGACGCAAGCGAAACAGGGTGACGTGGACGCTGCCGTTGCCGCCGCGCGCAAGGCGCAACCCAAATGGGAGAAGCTGGGCGGCGCGGGGCGTGCACGTTATCTCTACGCGATTGCGCGCCTGCTGCAGAAGCATTCGCGCCTGTTTGCCGTGCTCGAAAGCCTCGACAACGGTAAGCCGATCCGTGAATCGCGCGATATCGACATCCCGCTGGCGCAGCGGCATTTCTATTACCATGCGGGCATGGCGCAGTTGATGGAAAGCGAACTGCCCGACGCTCAGGCGCTGGGGGTTTGCGGCCAGATCATTCCGTGGAACTTCCCGCTGTTGATGCTGGCGTGGAAAATCGCGCCTGCGCTGGCAATGGGCAACACGGTGGTTCTGAAGCCGGCCGAGTACACCTCGCTGACCGCACTGCTGTTCGCCGATATCTGCTCGCAGGCCGGGTTGCCGAAAGGCGTGGTCAATATCGTGACCGGAGACGGTGCGGTGGGCGAGATGATCGTAAACGCGGACGTCGATAAGATCGCCTTTACCGGTTCGACAGTTGTGGGGCGGCGCATCCGCGAGGCGACTGCAGGGTCGGGCAAGGAGCTGACATTAGAATTGGGCGGTAAGTCCGCCTACGTCGTCTTTGATGACGCCGATATCGACAGTGCCATCGAAGGTCTGGTCGACGCCATCTGGTTCAATCAGGGTCAAGTCTGCTGCGCAGGCTCGCGCCTTCTGGTTCAAGAGGGCATCGCCGATCGTTTCCACGCTAAGTTACGTGCCCGGATGGACACCCTGCGCATCGGTGACCCGCTGGACAAGTGCATCGACGTGGGCGCTGTAGTGGACCCTGTTCAGCTGCAGACCATCAAGGGCATGGTTGAAAGTAACACCGCTGGTCGCGTTCATCAGGCCGCTTGCGACTTGCCCGCGAACGGCTGCTACTACCCGCCAACGCTGATCTCGGGGTTGGAGACCTCTGACCCGCTGATGCAGGAAGAGATCTTTGGACCGGTACTAGTTTCGTCTACCTTCCGCACCCCCGAAGAAGCGGTCGAACTGGCTAACAACACCCGCTACGGGTTGGCCGCAACGGTCTGGACCGAAAACGTAAACCTCGCGCTGGACATCGCGCCCAAGCTGGTTGCTGGTGTGGTCTGGGTGAACGCGACCAACCTGTTTGACGCCGCCGCCGGGTTTGGCGGCGTGCGCGAAAGCGGCTTTGGTCGCGAAGGCGGCTGGGAAGGTTTGGCGGCATACACAAAGCCCAAGGGCAAAGGTAAACCGCTGGCGAAGATCGAGGCGACCATGGGCGAAGGTGCTCCGGTCGATCCAATCGACCGCACCGCCAAATTGTATATCGGCGGTAAACAGGCGCGGCCTGACGGTGGCTATTCAAAGCCCGTCTGGGGTAAATCCGGTCTGCTGGGCCATGTGGGGCTTGGTAATCGCAAGGACATCCGGAATGCGGTTGAGGCCGCAGCTGGTGCCAAGGGTTGGTCCAAGACAACCGGCCACCTGCGCGCGCAGATCTTGTACTACATCGGCGAAAACCTCTCGGCCCGTGCCGATGAATTCGCCGCGCGTATCGACGCAATGACCGGCAAAAAGGACGGCGCGAAAGAGGTTGAAGCCTCAATCCAGCGTCTGTTTGCCGCCGCTGCCTGGGCCGACAAGTATGACGGTCAAGTGCATGGCGTTCCGATCCGGGGAGTCGCTATTGCGATGAAAGAGGCCGTTGGCGTGATCGGTGCTCTGTGTGCCGACGAGGCACCACTTCTGGGTCTGGTTTCTGCGATGGCGCCGGCGATTGCTATGGGCAACCGGACAGTTCTGCTGGCTTCCCAGCCCTATCCACTGGCGGCAACAGACTTTTACCAGATCCTCGAAACTTCGGACGTCCCCGCTGGCGTGGTCAATATCCTGACCGGCAGTCATGCGGAATTGGCGAAACCGCTGGCCTCACATATGAACGTCGATGCGGTCTGGTCGTTCTCGTCCACCGACTTGTCGAAAGAGATCGAGGTTGTCTCGGCCGGGAACCTGAAACGGACCTGGGTGAATAACGCGACGGCATTTGATTGGGGCGTGGACCATTCCCGCCGCTTCCTTCAGGCTGCGACCGAAGTGAAAAACATCTGGGTGCCCTACGGCGAGTAGGGCTCCCTGCCAAGGGAGGTCTACATGGATTTTTCAGGAAAAACCGTCATCGTCATCGGCGGAACCAGCGGCATCAATCGCGGCATTGCCGAGGCCTTTGCGGCCTCGGGCTCCAAACTGGCTGTAGCCAGTCGTTCGCAGGAAAAGGTTGATGATACAGTCGCGGCTCTGAAAGCCGCTGGCGCGCAAGATGCCATCGGTGCAGCGTTTGACGTGAGGAACCCTGAGGCCGTAGCGGCGGGACTGAAACAGTTCCATAATACATTAGGCGATTTTGACGTTTTGGTCTCGGGCGCAGCAGGTAACTTCCCGGCGCTGGCGGCAGAGATGTCAGTCAATGCGTTCAAAACTGTGATCGATATCGACCTGATGGGCACGATCCACGTGATGAAGGGGGCCTACCCGTTCCTCAAACGCCCCGGCGCCAGCATCATCAACATTTCGGCCCCGCAGGCCTACTTACCTTATGAAGGTCAGGCCCATGTCTGCGCGGCAAAGGCGGGCGTGGATCAAATCACCCGGACCCTTTCGATGGAATGGGGTGTGGAAGGCATTCGTGTGAACTCGGTCGTGCCCGGTTTCATCGAAGGCACCGAGGGAGCCAAACGCCTTGCCCCCACCCCGGATGCTGGGGAAGCGTTACGCAAAGACGTACCGTTGGGCCGTTGGGGCCAGCCGCAGGACGTGGCAAACGCCTGCCTGTTCCTCAGCTCAGATATGGCGAGCTATATCAGTGGCACGGTTCTGGCGGTCGACGGGGCACTTTATCAGCGCGGGTCAGGCAAGTTCGGGCAAATGATGGGGCAAATGCTGCGTGCACAGGCAAAACAGAACTGAGCACCTGTCAGGACATTGGCATCGCCAACATTTTAGGACTCGCGGGATTACCGTTTCAAATAAGGCTAGGAGCGTTTGACATACAGTCCAGCTGCAACCAAAAACGTAGTCAGCGAACCGGCCACAACATAGAGAATGAATGCGCTGAGCAGGGATTGGCCGAGAGCCAGAGAGGCCGCAAATGTCAGCAGCCCCGCAAGTATCCCAATTCCTAATGCCGCAACTATCATGGCGTCTTTCTGTCCTACCTATTGTCGAACGAGACACCGGTTTGATCTAACCGCTCAATCGCCTCGACAATGAAAGCATCCTTGATGTTTCTGGCCAAATTATGACCGCGACTCATTAATGAACTCTTAAGTCACAAAATTGCACGCCAAGGGATTTCTGGTACCCTTGGCAGATTTATAGATTGCGACTAGCTCAACACAATCACACCGTCATGACGCGCAGCAAGGTCGTCTGGCCGCTATCCGTCCAGACCGATCGGTTTCCCAACCACGGTGAAATGCAGGCCTTCGGGGTCCAAAAACTCGGTCGCTACCCGGTTTATATCCTCCAGTGTCACCGCGTTCACCTTGTCATTGCGGGTTGCGATATAGTCGATGGGTAAGTCTTCCATCTGCATCCCCACCATGATCCCCGCAATCTGACCATTCCCGTCGAACCGTAGCGGATATGCGCCTGTAAGATAGGTCTTGGCGTCATCCAGTTCCTCTTGGGTAAATCCCTCGGACGCAGCCCGGGCCCACTCATCTCGGATCACGTTAACCGCGTCGGCAATCCGGTCGTTGGCGGATGAGACCGAACCAAGGTAAACCGAGGCCAGATCCTTGGGCACCAGAAAGGTCGAGACACCGTAGGTTAGACCACGCTTTTCCCGCACTTCGTGCATCAGGCGGCTTTCAAATCCACCACCGCCTAATATGTGATTCAGGATAAAGGCTGCAAAGAAATCAGGATCGTCGCGGTCAATGCCTTTTTGGCCAAAAAGAGCAACCGATTGAGGCGTGTTGAATTCCACCACACTTATGCCGCCATCGATCTTAACATCGGCCTTATCCGGGATGGCTTTCCCTGTTGCTGGCAAATCCACCAGCAACGTATCCAACAATGTGCCCAGTTCTTCGGCGGTGATGTCACCGACGGCCCCAACATATAGCCGATCCTTGGCAAAAACGTTCTGGTAGGCCGCAATGATATCGTCACGGGTCAGCCCCGAAACACTTTCGATCGTCCCTTTTCCGTCCGTCGCGTAGGGGTGATCTCCGTAAGCCATTGCTGCAAAACTGCGTCCGGCAATATCGTTCGGATCAGTTTGGTCCGATTTCAGACCCGAGAGCACCTGCCCCCGCACCCGTTCAATGGCATCTTGGTCAAAGCGGGGTTCGTGAATTGTAGTCCGCAACAGATTGACCGCATCATCGCGGTTCTCGGTCAGGAAGCGGGCTGAAATCGAGACTGTATCATCCGTCGCGCGGTAGCTGAATGAGGCCGCCAATGCCTCAAGCTCGCGCGCATAGGTCCGGACATCCATGTCGCCCGCGCCTTCCTCGATCAACCCGCTCATCAGGTAAACCGCGCCGCGTTTGTCGGGATCATCCAAGGAGGTGCCGCCGCGAAATCGCATCTCAAGCGCGGTAAAGGGTATTGAGTGATCTTCGACCAGCCATGCGGTGATTCCTCCTGGCGAGGTTACCTCCTGGATTTTGATTTCAGCCCATGCGGGCAACGCGATAACAACAGCGATCAGGGTCGCGAGAATGCGTTTCATTGTGTCACCTCATCATCGCGCATCAACCAACCGGTTACAGATGTTTCGGGCTGTATCACTTCTCGTGCCGCCGCGATGATGTCATCGCTTGTCACCGCCTGCAGGATATCCGGCCAAGCCTGTACATCCTCAACCGTCAACCCGCTGGTCAGCGCGCGTCCATAGCGGTTTCCGATACCGTCCACATTGTCGCGCGCATAGGTTTGAGCGGCGCGAAGCTGCATCTTGATGCGATCCAGATCCTCTTCATTCACGCCTTCGGCAATAAAGTCTGAAACGACCTGATCCATCGCATCCTCGGCCTCCTGCAACGAGACACCTTCAGCCGGAACAACAATCAGATCAAAGGTTGTGTCATCCAGTGAAACGCCCCGGTAGAACGCACCGGTATAGACGACCAGTTGCTGCTCAAACTGCAGCTTTTCATTCAGATAGGATGTAGTGCTACCGCCCAGTAACTCGGCCAGAAGAAACAGCGCCGCGGCTTTCTCTTGTGCGCCTGCATCGCGTTCGGGTGCCAGATAACTGCGTTGCACATAAGGCTGCGAGACTCGGGCGTCTTTGTAGGTCAGGCGGCGCTCAGCCGTTTGCGGGGGCTCCTGCGAACGGATCCTTTCGGGCAGGTCCGGATTGGCGGGTATCACACCATAATACTGATCTGCCAGCATTTTGACCTCGTCCGGGTAAACATCACCAGTCACGACCAGAATGGCGTTATTGGGCGCATAATGGGTCTGATAAAAGGACAGGGCATCGTCCATGTCGAGCTCTTCCATCTCGTGCTTCCAGCCGATAATGGGAACGCCATAGCGGTGGTTCAGATACTGCGCTGCGTTCATCTGTTCGCCAAACAGCGCGCGTGGATTGTTCTCGGTCCTCTGGTTACGTTCCTCAAGGATGACGTCGCGCTCGGTCACGATGTCATTTTCGGTCAGGCGGATGTTGCGCATCCGGTCCGCCTCCATCCGCATCATCAGTTCCAACCGATCGGCGGCAACGCGCTGGAAATAGGCAGTGTAGTCATACGAGGTAAATGCGTTGTCATTTCCCCCGTTGGCCGCGACGGTGGCCGACAACTCGCCCGCTTCCATTGTATCTGTGGCCTTGAACAAGAGATGTTCCAGAAAGTGCGCTACACCAGAGGACCCGATCGGTTCGTCTGCCGAGCCTGCCCGATACCAGACCATATGCTGCACCACCGGCGCGCGGTGGTCTTCGACCACTACGACGTCCATGCCGTTATCAAGCGTGAAAGTGGTAACCGCCTCATGCCCCTCTTTGGCCAAAAGAGGGGATGCTGCGATCAGGGCAGCCGACAATGCCAGGGCCCGAACCATGGGGCATCCTCCGTTTCGTTTCTGGTATTCAAACTACGGTGGTGCTGCCAGTGTTCAAGGCCAATGACGGAATGTTAAGAAAAGTTCATTCCAACGGAGGCGCAGAAGGTGTTTCGATACCACGCTGCCGCGCCGCTTCGTTTGCATTGTTCGCATCGATCGACTCGCGCCGATATGCCTGCGAATAACGATCCACCGGGAAAAGGCGCAAACGCGTGAAGCGCTGCTTCTTCTTACGGAAATCCGCATCTTCCTGAGCAACAACCTGCCGCGTATTGGCGGGAACACCATATCGGCTTGAAGCTGTGACCAGCGCTGCATCACTCGCAGGGATCGCGGTATTGGGGTTCAGGGCCGCTTCGCTGCCGCCGAGAGCCACAACAGCATCTGCCTTTGGATTGGGATCCGTCAGATTCGCACCACCGGGGGTAGGTGCAGGTAGAAACGCATAATCCTTTGGTTGGGTCAGCGGCTTAACCGGCAGGACCGAGAACTCATCCGGCCCGGGTCCGGGCGCCCGAAGATTGCGCAAACCAATATCAGAACAGCCCGCAACTGTCGCGGCGAGTGTCAGAACAAGAATGGTGCGTGGCATACGCATCAGTGTCTCCAGTCAGTTTCAGGCGCTTTTATCGCATATCATCGGGCAGGTCACGAGGGCTTTTTGCCATCGAACAGGACCAGACCCAATGCTCCCGCAAATATGAACACATCCGCCAGATTGAACACAAACGGGTTATTGATCCCACAGCAGGACATGTTCAGAAAATCCAGAACATAGCCATAAAGCACCCGGTCCACGACATTTCCCAGCGCGCCGCCGATCAGCAGGCCACCGCTGAATTGTTGAAACCTCGTCGGAGCTATTCGGCCCAACCAAATCAGGACACCCAGACAAATCGCCAGAGAAATGCCGATCAGGACCCAGCGCGCTGCATCGCTGTCGCCCTGAAACAGCCCGAAGTTGATGCCGCGATTCTCACCGTATTTGAACACCAGAAACGGCGGCAGGACGCCGATATCGCCCTGCGCCACGCGCAGCACATGAACGACCAGATACTTGCTGATCTGGTCGATCAAAAACGCCGCCAGTCCGGCCCAGAGGAGGAGCGGGCTGCGCATCAGTGACGGAAATGCCGCATACCGGTGAAGACCATGGCCAGACCTGCCTCATCTGCCGCCGCGATCACCTCATCGTCACGCATCGAACCGCCGGGCTGAATGACGCAAGTGGCGCCTGCCTCGGCGGCCTCCATCAATCCGTCGGGAAAGGGAAAGAACGCATCAGATGCCACGGCCGAGCCGATGGTCAGTGGTTGGGGCAGTTCCAGTACGTCGGCCATGCGCTCGGCCTTTTTGGCGGCGATCAACGCTGAATCGACGCGGCTCATCTGGCCTGCACCAACGCCTACGGTTGCGCCGTTTTTAACGTAGACTATAGCGTTGGATTTTAGGTGTTTGGCGACCTTCCAGGCAAACAGCAGATCGCGCATTTGTTCGTCAGACGGGGCCTTCTTGGTGACGACCTTCAGGTCATCCATGCCGACAAAGCCGTTATCCTTGTCCTGCACCAGCAGGCCACCGGCGACCTGACGCACGGTTTTCCCTCCTGCTGTCACGTCAGGCAGAGCCTCTGTGGTAAGCAAGCGCAGGTTCTTCTTCGCGGCAAATATCGCTTTGGCCTCGTCCGACGCACCCGGAGCGATCACGACCTCGGTAAAGATTCCAGTGATCTCTTGCGCGGTTTGCGCATCCAGAGGCTGGTTCAGAGCAACGATTCCGCCAAAGGCCGAGGTCCGATCACAATCGAACGCGGCTTTGTAGGCCTCAAGCAACGTAGCCCCCTTGGCCACACCGCACGGGTTCGCGTGCTTTATGATGGCACAGGCTGCGCCGTCCGCCGGATCAAACTCGGCGACCAGCTCAAACGCTGCGTCCGTGTCGTTGATGTTGTTGTAGCTCAGTTCCTTGCCCTGATGCTGCACAGCGGTCGCCACGCCAGGGCGATCCGTACCATCTGTGTAGAATGCAGCCTGCTGATGGCTATTCTCGCCATAGCGCAGGGTCTGTTTCAACTCACCCGCAAAGGCGCAGCGTTTCGGCGCCTCAAGCTGCAATGCGTCGGCCATCCACTTGGACACGGCGGTGTCATAAGCGGCGGTCCGGGCATAGGCCTTTTGCGCCAGCCACTGTCGGAAACCCAGCGACGTCTTACCGTAGTTTTCTTCAAGTTGATCCAGCAGCGAAGAATAATCCTCGACATCCACAACGACGTTAACGAAGGCATGGTTCTTGGACGCCGCCCGGATCATCGCAGGTCCACCAATGTCGATATTCTCGATGCACTCATCGTAACTTGCACCCTTCGCCACGGTCGCTTCAAACGGATAGAGGTTCACGACCAGCAGGTCGATCGCAGCAATCCCGTGTTCGTTCATCGCGGCAACGTGGGTATCATTGTCGCGCAGCGCCAGCAGACCGCCATGCACCATCGGGTGAAGCGTTTTGACCCGGCCATCCATCATCTCAGGAAAACCGGTCACCTCGCTCACATCTTTGACCTCTAGGCCAGCATCACGCAACGCTTTGGCCGTGCCGCCAGTCGAAAGTAACTCGACCCCGCGTTCGGACAGTGCCTTGCCCAGTTCGATCAATCCGGTCTTGTCGGAAACGGAAAGCAACGCGCGGCGCACGGGGTGAAGATCGGTCATGGGTCCAATGGTCCTTTTGGCGTCAGTCGAAAACGGGCTCGTCCCGGTGCGTATCGCGCACGGCATAGGCTGTATCCTGAGCCTTGCTGAGCGTCCACCGGATGCGCGTCGCATACTCCATTGCGCGCCCAGATAGAACGATCTGTTTTGTCGCGCGCGGCTTTAATCGACCTTTTTCCAAGTAAACGCTTGGTTCAACTGACAACTTTCCAACGCGATCGTGGCGGAAAACCCAGATCTCGCCGCTTTTGAGCGCCATCGACACGGCCGCACCGCCCAAATCCAACGCCGCATCAACGTCGGGATGCAGGTGAAAACGGATATCAAAGGCGATCCCATTCAGGCCCGCCCCGTCCATGGCCCGGTCAAATTGCCGTTTGGCTTTGTCGGTTGCGGTCAACAGTATATCTTCCCCTTCAAGCTCGCGCCCATCAAATCGCAGCTCGAGCGTACGGGCGTGGGTCAGACCGAACACTTTGTTGTAACCATCATGGCCGACCATGAACCGTGTGCCCTCAAAGGCATCTTCGAAATCCACCGGGACGTCCCGAGGGCCATCGACCAGCGCCTCCTGCGACGATCCTTTTGCGACTTCGGCAAGCCGCGCGCTGGAGTAGCCGTCGACACACAGGGTTGAATGGGACGGGGTTGCGCGCCCCGCACGTCGCCAATCCTGACCAAAACTGCCACCCGATCCACAGTTCACGATCAGCGGGCGCCGGCCCGAGGTCAGTTCAAACGCAAGGGTGGACGCGTGCGCGTTATACGAGGCTGCGCCTTTGGGTGGCGCGCTGGCATCCACCAGAACCGTCGTGCGCGAGGCCGCCAGACGCGCATAACCCATCGACAGGTCCGAGTGCTGCTGCGGCTTTACCCCGCTTTGCGCCAACGCCTGATCCAACCGTCCTTCCAACCCGCGCCCACCGCCGTGAAATCTGGCCAGCGCCCCATCCGCATGGCGCAGATTTCGCAACGTCGGCGCGATGCGTTTGATCGCTTCGGTCTGCGAAGCAGGTGTGCCGCGGCCCACTTCGCTGAGAGCCGCCGAAGTCCAGGACAACAAGGTAAACACCTCAAGCAATTCTTCGGGATTGCGGGTTGGGATACCGCCTTCGGCATCAATCTGACGTTCACACTCACGGGCCAGAGCACGCAAGGCCGGGTCTGCCATCTGCTCCTGACCTTCCAACGCCAATCCGGCCTGCACAAGACCGGCCAGAGCCTCGAACCTTGGCAATCCCGGTGTTGCCGCTGTCCAGCGTTTGGACAGAAACCACGTCTGCTGCGACAGCGATCGAAAGAAAGCCTTGCTTTGCGCCTCATCAACACCGCGCAGCAGAAAAACCGCGTGATTGATCCAACGCATGACCCGCCGCCCTGTCAGGTCCGGCGCCCAACCAGGGCCTTTGCCGCGCCCATGCGCATCTATCCAACCCCAGACCCAACGCTGCGCTTTTTCCCGGGCGCGCATGTCGCCCACGGCCGCCAAATCGTCCAGCCACACAAAACCGTGGCGTTCGTCATCGAAATCAAGGCTTGGCGCGACCACATCCCAGAGGTCGGTGTCATCAGCCTCGACCAGATATCCCGCAAACAGCAAATTCCCGGCCACCAGTTGCCGACCACGGGCAAAAGACCCAACCGTACGCGGCTCGGGCTGGCCGACGAATCCCGAGACCGCCTTCCGCCTTTGACTCAGGCGCGCGTAAAGACGGTTCTGAAACCGCGTCCAGCGATTGGCCATTGTATCCGTGTTTGACATGACGCTTGCGACTCTGCCCCTTGCGCTCTGCGGGCGCTTGAGCACACGATAGACCGGTCCGCTCGTCAAGTCATCGAAAAGCGTCGCGTCAGGCGGATTTGTTCAGACAGGCGATATAAAACCCGTCCATCCCGCCCTTGTCCGGCCAGTAATCGGGACGCAAGCGCAGGCCACCTTCTTCAGTGATCCAATCTGCTTCAACGCCCGCAATCTCAAGAGCGGCGCGGTCAACCTGCATATCGGAATAGCTATCCAGTGCCTCTTCAATCTGTACTTCACCCTCGTCCGGCAGCAGCGAGCATGTGCAATAGACCAACCGCCCGCCAGGCTTCAGCAAAGTCCAGGCATGGGCCAGCATGCGCGCCTGTAACTCGATCAACCCGCCAAATTCCGAACCGTCCTTGGCGAAAGGCAAATCCGGATGGCGGCGAATCGTACCCGTTGCCGAACAGGGTGCGTCCAGCAAGATAGCGTCATACTGGCCCTTATGCTCCAGCGCATCTTGGGCGAAAACCTTAGCTTTCAGGCCGGTTCGTTTCAGGTTCTCGCGAACGCGCACAAGCCGCGCTTCCGAGATATCCAGAGCGGTGACATCTGCACCTGCAGCAGATAGCTGCAAGGTTTTTCCACCCGGCGCGCCGCAGAGATCCAGAATTTTCTCTCCGGCTTTCGGGGCCAGAACCCGAACGGGTAACGCCGCCGCCGCATCCTGAACCCACCAATCCCCGGCCTCATATCCCGGCAGGGTCGAGACCTGCCCCGCATCCTGCAGCCGCGCCGAACCGGTGGGCAAGATCTCTGCACCCGCGATCTCGACGCTTGGTTTTGGCGTCAAATCCAATGGTGCCCCGTTGAAATGCGCGTGCTCCATACCTTTCACGGCGTCTTCACCCCACGCCATGATCAGCGGTTCGCGCAACCACTCTGGCAGGCGAGGCACGCGCATCTTAGGCCAAGCGTCGGGACCGTCGGCGGCAATCTTGCGCAGTACCGCGTTCACCAACCCCTTCAGTCGACCATGCTTGCGCGAACGGCCCACGATCTCGACCATGGAATTCACCACCCCGTGCGCTGCTTCGCCCTGACACAGCTCGACTGTGCCAAGCCGCAAGGCGTTGTGAACCGTCAGCGCGGGCGTTTGTCGCAGGTGATCGGCCAGCAGCCGGTCGGCACGCTCGAGCCCGCGCAGGGTTTCGATCGTCAATCGTTGCGCCCGCGCGCGATCCTCAGGGGCCAATCGATCCAGCGCACCTGCCGCAAGACATTCGGGCAACAGCCGCCCCTCGCCGAGTATCTGATCCAGCAGATAGATCGCACTTCGGCGCGCTGCTGTGGCGGAATTTAACATGATGCTGAGTGCCTCTCGTGACCTTTGCCCGCATTGCCTTGGGCGGACGAGGGCGTATATCAAGGCCCTGTACGGAAAGGAACCCAATGTCATGAGTGACGAGCGCAAAGACCTGCCCCCTGCCGCCCAGCGCGCCCTTGCCGAGGCAGAAGAACGCCGCAAAAACGCAGAGGCCGAAGCGAAGGCACGGCCCAAAGAGCTGGGCGGGCGCGACGGACCAGATCCGGCCCGTTACGGTGATTGGGAGAAAAAGGGCATCGCAATCGATTTCTGATCAGCCATCGCGCAACGCCTGCAAGAAGTCATCGATCAAAGCGCGCTGTCGGTTCGAGCGCACCCTATCCTCGGGCCATGTCAGCCAATAGCCATCTTTTGTCGCAAGCTCGGGCATATCCAGTCTGCGAAGTTGACCGGTCTCCAAACTGCTCGACGCCAATGGGAGTGATCCCAACGCGATCCCCATGCCCTGACGCGCTGCAGTGATGGCATGACCCACCGAGTCGAAACTGATCCGGCCAGCCGGCAATTCATCAACCCCCGCAACCTGCGCCCAATCCTTCCAGCCGGGGCGTTCTCCGCGTAGATCAATCAGCGGCGCGCCCCACTTGATGCCAGATGCTGCCATCGGTGCCAGCACTTCAGGCGCGATAAGCTTTGCCTTTCGCCCAGGCCAGACGCCTCTGCCATAGCGGATCTGCAGCCAGGTACGCTCTTCCTCCAGCGAAGCGCGACGCGCCATCGAATCTGTCATCACACGCACTTTGGGCTGCGCCTCCAGGAACGTGGGCAAGGCAGGGAGAACCAGCGCGTGGATATGCGACGAAAGTCCTGCGACGCGAAGCTCGCGCGGGTTTTTTCCGAAAAGGTCCTCGGTATGGCGTTCCAGTGCCTGCAGACTGTCCTGCACCAATGGCAGATAGCTTTCACCCTCGATTGTCAGCGACACGCCCCGTGCCTCGCGCACAAACAGCGACCGACCCAACCAAGCCTCAAGATTGCCGATCCGTTGACTGACCGCTGCCTGCGTCAGACCAAATTCGCGCGCAGCGGCAGAAAAACCGCCCAGTCGCCCGGCAGCTTCGAACACGCGCAGCCAGTCCAGAGGGGGTAATCCGATCTTATTCTTAGCCATAAGATTTTCCAGGCCTCAGTGGCAATAAGGTTTAATTGTGGTAATGCCACGAAGCGCGTATCTCCTCAAGCAAAGCCCGCGCTGAACAGGAGAACCCCCATGCTGCGCTCTGCCACCCATGACCCCTCGATGGTCACCATCGATTTTGCGAACGGCACTCAATCCCGATTTCACGCCATCTGGTTGCGCGACAACGCTCTGGACCCCGAAACACGAGCGTCGGGCAATGGTCAGCGCCTGATCACAATCAGCGATATTCCGGCTGAGACTTCGATCAGCGCGGCAGAGGTCGTTAACGGAGATCTGATCGTCACATTCCAACCCGAAGACAAAACTGTGACTTTTCCGGCCAGTTGGTTGGCCGAACACATCTATGATCGCGATCGGGACAGCGAGATCGGCCGCCTGGCCCCAGACATCACAACTTGGGAACGCGGCATCGACGCGCCGTGTGGTGACTGGAATGCGGTACATGCCAACCCCACAGCCAAGCGCGACTGGCTGGCCGCAGTGGCGGAATACGGGTTCGCTAAGCTAACAGATGGCCCCACCGAGCCAGAATCGCTGCTGAAAGTGGCCGATTTGTTCGGCTATGTGCGTGAGACCAACTATGGTCCCTATTTTGAGGTCCGGACCGAGGTAAATCCAACCAACCTCGCCTATACCGGATTAGGGTTGCAGGCCCATACCGACAACCCTTATCGCGACCCGGTCCCGACGCTGCAAATCCTCTACTGTCTTGAGAATTCGGCCGAAGGTGGGGATTCCATTGTTGTCGATGGCTTCCGCGCGGCCGAGCGTCTACGCGATCAGAACCCCGAAGGTTTCGCCCTGCTGGCGGGCTATCCGGCGCGGTTTGAATACAAAGGCTCTGACGGCGTCTGTCTGCAGTCGCGTCGCCCGATGATCGAACTGTCTACGGATGGCGAATTGATCGGCATCCGCTTCAACAACCGTTCCTCCGCTCCGTTCGTTGATGTGCCTTTCGATCAGATGGAGGCCTATTACGCCGCCTATCGTCTGTTGGGTGAGATCATCGACGATCCTGCCATGGGCGTGTCTTTCAAGCTGGAACCGGGCGAAAGCTTTATTGTCGACAACACCCGCGTCCTGCATGCGCGTCTGGGTTACTCCGGCGCGGGGTCACGCTGGCTGCAGGGCTGCTATGCTGACAAGGATGGGTTGCTTTCGACCTTGGCAGCCATGCGGATGGCACAGCCGGAGGCAGCAGAATGAAACCCGACTTTTCAACCCTGAACCAGGACAACATCGTGGCATTTATCGGCGACATCTTCGAGCGCCGTGGTGGCGAGGAATATCTGGGCGAACCCGTGACCATGGCCGAGCACATGCTGCAAGGTGCCACGATTGCCGAACAAAATGGGCAGCCCGAAGAAATCATTGTCGGCGCGCTGTTGCATGACATTGGTCACTTCACATCTGAATTTGGCACCTATCATCCCGACGACACCGAAGATCGCCACCACGAGGACGCGGGAGCAGAGGTGCTCGAGCAGTTCTTCCCCGCGGTCATCACCGATTGCTGCCGTTATCATGTGGCGGCCAAGCGATATCTCTGCGCGACGAAGCCTGATTATTTCAACCGCCTGTCCGCCGCCTCGATTCATACGCTAGAACTACAAGGCGGCCCGATGAGCGCCGCGGAGGTCGCGGAGTTTGAGGCCAACCCGAACCTGAAAGAGATCATCCAGGTGCGCTATCTCGACGAGGCGGGCAAGCGCGCGGAAATGGAAACACCGGATTTCGCCCATTTCGCGCCGATGGTGCAGCGCATGGTCGATAAACATCTGGGTTCGTCATGACCGCGCCAGAGTACATCTTCGAGGCCAGTTCAAAACCATCCCTGCCCTGGCACGAGGTGCCGCTGATCCGCGCAACGGATACTTCGGTCAAGGGGTATGGCTGTCTGGTCGACACCCCGGATACGTTCGAGATCGAAATTGTGCGCTGGCCGCAGCAAGGTTGGCGACCAATTGACGAAGGAACCGGCGACGAAGCGGGTTGGGTCGAAGGCACGTTTAACTGCGACTGGCAGGGCGATGTTCTTTATGGTGAGAACGAGGCCGTCAAAGGCCACTACGTTCTGGGTTGGTCCACCGATCCGCAAAAGGCACAGAAGGGCCGTCAAACCGGACCCCGCGATCAGGTCTTGCTGTGGCATATGAACTACCACCCGGACGGGGGGCAGATGTTCTGGCCGCTGGACAACAAACCCTTCATCGTCCCCGCCGCCCTGCCCGGCGACAACCTAACGCCCGAAAAAGTGGTGGCGTTCTGGTGCGACGGCTCACGCGGGCTCTATATTCACCCCGGCATCTGGCACGAGGGGATTTTCCCGGTCGAAGACCACCAGCGTTTCCTTGACCGGCAAGGACGGGTTCATGCCCGCGTCAGCGCCGATATCGGGAAAGAATTCGGCGTCTATCTGGCCTGCCCGCTGCGAGCGGACAAGATCAGGGATTTATGACCAACGCCGCCTGATGACTCGAACGTTTGCGGGCGATCCAGAACTGTACGACCAGCAGATAAGGCACGAAGAACGCGAAGTTCTGCACCAGATCGAAAGGGCCCGAGAAATCGGGCTCTGACCCCACTCCACCGGTCAGCAGGTACCAAAGCGTGTAATGAACACGGTATAGCCATGACCCAAGAGCCAGCCAGAACAGCCGCAACCCCCAGGCCCAATGCCCTGCACGATCCCTGATCAGCGCCATCCTCGCCACCATTAATCCAGCGGTGAACAGGCAGAGCCCATACAGAAAGAACGCTGCAGACATGAGCGGTCCGCCGATGGTTCCGCGCAACGGGATATAGGTCATGCCCGCCAGGCCGGTTATCAGCGCCATCGTGACCAGCAGCCCGCCCAACATGCGATGAAATCCGATAAACCGCAGCCGAAGACCCCGCAGCAGCTGCAGCGGCACCAGCGCCACCAGCAAAGTTCCGGCAAAGATATGCAGCATCATGACCGCGTTGCCGACATCTTGACGGTCGGAAAAGAGATAGCTCTGCCTAGCCGCGTCCTCGGACAGGCCAACACCGATCATACCCAGCCCGTGCATCAAAAAGGGCAGCAGCGTCAGATAGAACACGATCAGCACCAATCCGGTCGCCACTCGAGATGTAAGGTTCCGCATAGGCCCGAGTTTAACGCCGTTGCGCGGCCCGTCGATGGCTTACAGCCCGAGCACATCCACCATGTCATACTGACCCGGTGCCTTGCCCTGCCCCCATAGCGCTGCCTTCAGCGCGCCGCGGGCAAAGATGACGCGATCCGTGGCGAGATGGCGCAATACGATGCGTTCTCCTGGCGCGGCAAACAGGACGTCGTGTTCGCCGACGATGTCTCCACCGCGGATGGCGTGGAAGCCGATATCGCCGCGTTTGCGCGCGCCGGTTATGCCGTCGCGACCTCGGTCGGACACATCCGCCAATTTGACGCCGCGCCCTTCGGCAGCGGCTTCACCCAGCATCAAGGCCGTACCAGAGGGTGCGTCGACTTTATGATGGTGGTGACCTTCAATTACTTCGATATCGAAATCCTCATCCAGCGCGGCGGCGACCTTTTTGGTCAGTTGCACCAGCAGGTTCACGCCAAGGCTCATATTTCCTGCCCGCACGATCACCGCATGGCGCGAGGCCGGTTCCAGCGCCGCAATCTGTTCGTCACTCATGCCGGTGGTGCCGATCACATGCACGCAGCGCGCCTGCGCGGCCAAAGCGGCAAACTCCAGCGTCGCCTCGGGTGCGGTGAAGTCGATCACCGCCTGCGCCTGCGCGAAGGCCTCCAGCGGATCATCGGTGACCAAAACTCCCAGCGCAGGGCCACCCATTGCTTCACCAACATCCTGACCGATCCAATCGTGACCCTTGCGCTCGACCACACCAACCAGGCGTGCCTGATCACTGTCGGTCACGGTCTTGATCAGCATCTGCCCCATACGGCCCGAAGCCCCTGTAATGACGATCCCCGGAATATGGGTCATTGCGTTGGTCCTTTTCTAAAGTCGGCTCAAAGCCTCCTACCCCGTTCGCACCCGCTTGGCAAAGCCCGGCTTTGCGCTTAGATCGGGGTTTATGGCTAAGAACAAATTCCACGATGGCCCCGGCCCGTCCCAACGACAGCTGCGTGTCGGCGAACTGATCCGCCGTACCCTGTCCGAAGTTTTGGCGCGCGGAGATGTCCACGACCCCGATTTGAACCGCATGTCGATCACCGTGGGCGAGGTGCGCACCTCGCCCGATCTAAAGATCGCCACCGCCTATGTGCTGCCATTGGGCGGCAAAGGGCAGGAGGACGTGATCGAACTGCTCGCTCGCAACAAGGGTGAATTGCGGCGCATGGTCGGCAAGAAGGTCGGACTGAAATTCTCTCCCGATCTACGTTTTCGGTTGGATGACACATTCGACCGACTGGATGACACCCGTCGCATGTTCGAACAGGACGCGGTGCGCCGCGATCTGGACGAGTGATCCGCCTATCTGTCACATTAGGCGCAGTTGTTTGGGCCGCACAGGCTGGGGCAGTGACTTGTGAAAAGCTGACCCACGAGGACAAGCGCTATACCATTTGCGAGGTAGACGCGGCATCCGAAGATTTGCGCCTGTTCCTGAACGATGAGAATGGCGACCTGTTGGGCCATTTCTCGTCAGTGAACGAAGCTCTGGCCCCTGACGGTAAGCGTTTGGCCTTTGCGATGAACGCGGGCATGTATCATGATGATCGCTCGCCCGTGGGTCACTTTGTTGAAGACGGCGAAGAACAGATGCGTGTGATCCCGAATGCTGGCCCGGGAAACTTCGGTCTGTTGCCCAACGGTGTGTTCTGCATTCGCGACGGACGCGCCGATGTGTTTGAGACATTGGATTACATCGAACGCGCGCCGGAATGCCGGTTCGCCACCCAATCCGGCCCGATGCTTGTCATCTATGGAGAGTTGCACCCCCGATTCCTGCCGGATTCGACCTCTCTCTATATACGCAATGGGGTCGGAACCAACGCTGAAGGGACCCGTGCGGTATTTGCAATCTCTGAGGATTACGTCACCTTCCATGAATTCGGCAGGTTGTTCCGCGACGCGCTGGATACTCCGAACGCATTGTTTCTGGATGGCAATATTTCGCGGATGTATGACCGCGCCAACAACCGATCGGACATCGGGTTTTCACTGGGACCAATAGTAGGCGTCGTCGAGAACGTACCGGCAAATTGACAGCGTCGAAGCGATCCGCTAACTCGCGCGCCTCAGTAAGTTTCAAGGTGCAAGATGGGACGCAAACGCAAGGGTCGTGACATTTCCGGTTGGCTGGTGGTGGACAAGCCTGCGGGCATGACTTCGACCGCTGTGGTCAACAAGGTGCGTTGGGCGATGGATGCCAAGAAAGCAGGCCATGCAGGCACGCTGGACCCCGAAGCGACCGGCGTTCTGGCGGTAGCTTTGGGCGAGGCGACCAAGACTGTTCCCTACATCACCGATGCGCTGAAAGCCTACACATTCACTGTGCGATTAGGACAGGCGACTAATACCGACGATGCCGAAGGCAAAGTTATCTCGGAAAGCTCTGCACGCCCGACGGATGAAGACATCAAACAGGCGCTCTCACCGTTCCTCGGGGACATCATGCAGGTGCCGCCCAAGTTTTCAGCTGTGAAGATCGACGGTCAGCGCGCGTACAAACTGGCCCGCGATGGCGAAGATGTGGAACTGTCCGCACGCCCCCTGTGGGTTGAAGAGTTGATCCTTGTCGACCGACCCGACACCGATCATGTGGTGTTGGAAATGACCTGCGGCAAAGGCGGGTATGTCCGTTCGATCGCGCGCGATCTGGGCGAAGCGCTGGGCTGCTACGGCCACGTCAAAGAACTCCGTCGCATCTGGTCGGGTCCGTTCGAGGCCGAAGACGGCCTGTCCATCGAACAGATCGACGAGATGGCCAAATCCACAGCATTGGATGAATACCTGCACCCGTTGGAAACCGGCCTGTCTGATCTGCCTGAGTTGAAATGCACCTCGGAAGGGGCAACCCGACTGCGCAATGGCAATCCGGGAATGGTGCTGGCATCCGACGTCGAATACGGCGACGAGGCCTGGGCTTCGCTGGATGGCAAGGCTGTGGCCGTCGGGATATACAAATCCGGCGAATTGCATCCCAGCCGGGTGTTCGTCGTTTGAACCACGTGTTAGGCGAAGGGCATGATCACCCGTTCTCATACCAAGGGCGACGCGCCCTCGACCGCCATCTACTCCGACTGCGAAAAGTATCGCTATAGCCTGACCCGCATCTGGGATCCGGCGGGGCGCAAGGCGCTGTTTGTGATGCTGAACCCATCAACCGCAACCGAGGTACAGAACGACCCGACGGTTGAACGCTGTGAACGGCGGGCGCGAACATTGGGCTTCGGCGCATTTCAGGTTACCAACATTTTTGCGTGGCGCGATACCGACCCGCGCAAAATGCGCGCAGCCGCGGATCCTGTTGGACCGCAGAACGACCAAGCCATTCTGGAAGGTGTTGGCTGGGCCGATCAGGTTATTGCTGGATGGGGCACACATGGCGCGCATCTTGATCGCGGTCGATCTGTCGAAGCACTGCTGCGCGCCACTGGTCAACCGATGTATCATCTGGGGCTCACCAAAGACGGCCATCCAAAGCACCCGCTCTACATCGCTTACGCGCAACAGCCTCAGTTGTGGTGACGAAGGGTTAACCACGCCTGCAACTTGGCTTTGACCAACCTCTTGATTGCATGAGATTTTTTACACTCGGGGCAAGTGTGCTTGCGGAGGGTAATCATGTTTCTGATCGGTTTATTCGGGATGGCTGCATTAGGAGGGGCCGCCTATGCGATAAGCGACGTTCTCGTACCCGACGAAACAACCGAGGAGGATGGTGAGCAAATTTATGACTCGGTTGAGGATGAATTGACCGAAGGCAACCTCCTCGAACTGGATGAAGATGTTGAAGAGCCCGATTCATCCGAAGATGCCAACACAAGTGAAATCATCTCTGAGCATGAGGGAAGTCTGGTCATCGCGGGCGATGAGGATGCAAATGTTCTGACCGGACAAGAGGGTAATGATCAGATTAATGGGTACGAAGGCGGCGACCTCATCGACGGGGGGGACGGAAACGACATCATCTACGGTGGTTCCGGAGAGGACACGCTGATCGGAAACGTCGGGAACGATGTGCTCCATGGCGGGTATGGCGACGACAATTTGGCCGGAATGTCAGGCAATGACGACCTGTATGGTCATTTCGGAATGGATGAGTTGGAAGGTGGCGACGGCGATGACCGGATTTTCGGCGGTCAGGACGATGATGTCTTGAGGGGCGATGACGGCGACGATCAATTGCAAGGTGGCGACGGCGATGACTATCTGACAGGCGGTGCAGGACAAGATGCCCTGTTCGGTGGAGACGGGGATGACATTCTGAACGGCAACGATGGTCGGGAGGAGACTTCCCCTGACTTTCTGAACGGCGGCGCTGGCGATGATGTCATACTGGCCAAAGACGGAGATATCGTCACCGGTGGAGACGGCGATGACGAAATAATCGTGCAGCCAAAACCGGATCAGGAAGCCGCAACAATCATGGATTTCCAGATTGGTCACGATAAGCTGCTAGTCACCTGGGACGGCCCAGAAGACCCTGAGCTGACCATCGAGCCAGACAGCGAAAACAATGACCTGACCCATGTCAGGGTCAACGGCGTGAATGTTGCGCAGATATTTGGTGCAGAAGGTCTAGCCGCAGAGGATATTCTGTTTGTGACCGAAGCCCAATTGGCACAATACGCTTTCACTGGTTGAACCCGCAGAATCCCTTTGCCATTCGCAGCAAAAGCGCCTATATGCGCCCATCCGCTTCGGAATCGGTGCGGTTTTCTCCATGGGCCTGTGCTGGACGACATCCCGGCCTGCGCCATCAACTCTAACCTTTAAAGGAGACCCCGATGTCGATTACTGCCGCTGAAAAAGCACGCGTTATGAAAGAATTCGCAACCAAGGACGGCGACACCGGTTCGCCAGAAGTCCAGGTTGCAATCCTGACCTCGCGCATCACCACCCTGACTGAGCACTTCAAGACCCACAAGAAAGACAACCACGGTCGTCGCGGTCTGCTGAAAATGGTCGCCCAGCGCCGTAAGCTGCTGGACTACCTGAAGGGCAAAGAAGAAGCGCGCTA
The DNA here is from genome assembly GCF_056542905.1 of Ruegeria sp. AA3. Taxonomy (NCBI): domain Bacteria; kingdom Pseudomonadati; phylum Pseudomonadota; class Alphaproteobacteria; order Rhodobacterales; family Roseobacteraceae; genus Ruegeria; species Ruegeria sp. AA3. The sequence continues at coordinate 38,993 of NZ_JBQGAQ010000004.1, forward strand.
TCAGGACCTGATCAAAAAGCTGGGCATCCGCCGCTAAACGCTTTTTGTGGTCGTTGGTTGGGCTTTACTTAAAACCAATTAACACAAATATCGCATATGAAACGCTCGCCTATTGGCGAGCGTTTTCTGTTTAACTGGTGCAAAAAACTCCGCGACAATCGGAGTGTTTCTTGGTCTTCTCAAATTGAGTTTTTCGACGGCGCTGGAGAAATGCAGTGACTCCCAGCGCGGACAGCAACAACGGCAGACCTGCCGGAAGTGGAACCGGCGCGACGTCAGCAAAACTCACACTCAAGGAACCATTGCTGCTATCCAAAGAGAATGGCGAACTCGAGGAAAAGTTCGCAAACGAAAAGAAACTGGAATCGATCAGGTTTGCGCTGAAAAGCTCAAATGTATCCGTTTCAGATGGCAGAAAACCGTCAATGAAACTGATCTCGATATCGAATACATCCGTTGCGAACAGGCTTCCTCCAACCAGTATCGAGTCGAATAATGATGGTGCGGTACCGCCGATCTCAAACAGCATTGACCCACTGCGCAATTCCAGATCACCCGTAAATTCAAGCGTGCCCGGCGAAAATCCTGCTGAAATAAACCCGCCCGACAAAACGGTTTGAACCGCATCGATCGTTCCGTTGCCCGTAATGCTGCCTCCGGTGCCGACGACAACCTCTGGGGCTCGGAGCACACCGCTGTTCAATATAATTTCACCAGTCTGGTTGTTCGTCCCGGAGAATGCCGAGCCAAATTGAATGCCAACATCTGAGTCGAAGGTCGCACCCAGAACGGACAAAGTACCCGAGCCGGCCTCCGTGGTAGCACTATCAGAACCAATCTGCACGCGACCGGACGTTCCCCTGACTTCGAAATCGCTTCCGCCAAGCACAGTAATAGAACCTGTACTTCCGGCGCTGCGTCCAATTTCAAGGTTGACCTCACCCGATGAACGCAAGGCAGCGGTGGAAATGGCTCCAACAGACATCGTTCCTGACGAACCAGAACCTTCACCAAAAACGGCGTTGATTCCATCCCCGGTCACTTCAAAATTTGAACCGAACGCCATCGAGATGTTGCCGTCTCCGCCATCCGTTCCCACACCGAGGAAAGTTCGTCCATTTGGTGTGTCCAGAGTGATCTCTGAATTCACCAAACCAATATCCCCAGTGCCATTTTCCTGATCCCCAACTACGATGAAACTTCGCTGCGTAGTTGTGAGATTGGTCATGTCGATCGTGGAATCGGTCATATCGATCACACCGTTGCCGGCGATTGGCGTGTTTCCGTCAACGCCAACCAACAAGCCAACCCGGCTGTGCCCGGTGGCGTTAATCGTCCCATTGTTCATCAAAAGTGTGCCATCGGCCTGATCTTCACCAAACTGCAAAAGGATATTTTCGTTATCGTCTCCTGAAATCGGGCCATCATCCGTCATGTTGATCGTAGCACCATCAAGTACTTCCAAAGTCCCGGAGTTGCCGGCGAAAGTACCAACCTCGAGCTTGGAACCAGAGTTTGTACCGTTCAAGTTCACCGTGGTCCCCAGACCGGTTATGGTGACGGTGCCAACCCCGCCATCACCGACGTCGATCTTGGGGCGCGCTTCAAATTCTACAGGTGATGTTCCACTATTCAGCGTAACAGTATCTCCACCATCAATGGTGACAGTGCCATCGCCGCTGCGACCCGCATCTATCTGCCCACCTTCTAATCCGTTCGCTAGATACACAATGCCATCACCGGTGGTTACCGTTGCAGCGTGAGTTTCAAATACGATGAGAATTGCCGCGCATGAAGCGCTTGTAAGCAGCTTAACCATAACTTTCCCCCAGAAAAGCACTCAGAAAAAACACTAAGAATGAGAGAAGGGTATCAATTTTTGTAAATTTGCAAACAACCCCGATATTTAGCTGGATATAAAGCTAATCAAAATAGGGATTTAGGTCTTCAACATGCAGTCAAAACAGTCTCAAATGAGCTCTTAATTTCTGCGGCTTGCGACAGCCAATGAAGCTCTTAAAAAACACTACCGGCTTCTAAACCCATTTCTTGCGAAGCCGGTCCGATGGTTAACGCGCCTTAGACATTTCTCCTGCAAAAACATCTACTTCGCCCCAAAAGCTTCGCATTGATTTTTGCGCTAAGGCAAATTTTTTAACTTCCTGTGAACCACTTCACTGACCAGACCAAAAGAATGCGCCATGCTGACATTGTTAGTGAGTAGGCGCTTCTTTTGTTTCGGGCGTCAGGTTTTCATAGTCCTCCCTATCTTTACTGGGCGCGCCTCTGACAGGCGCGCCCTTTTGTTACCTTGATCTCCCGGAATGCGAGCGATTCTCAGCCGATTTGCATCAAATCCAGGAAGAAGTTCGTGCTCCGGAAGACGAGAAGACCCTTAATCAATCAAGGGTCTAATTGTGACGTGGCGTCGTGACCTTATGGCGATAGCTCCGATGGTTGACGTAAGCGTAAGTAATACAGCTATATTTTTACCACTTGATCAAAAATGATGCGAAACGTGGAATCCTTCCCCCTTTCTCAAAGTCAAATTTTTCATACATGCGCCGTGTCGCTGCGGGTTACCACTCACGGCATATGATCTTTGAGCTTCTCCCTCGAGGCTCAGATCTGACCCGCAGCGACAAGCATCTGGGCGAATTAAGTTGTTGGGAGGTGAACGATGCCATTGAAAGCTGTTCTGGACAGAGTGTTTTCGACTAAAACAATTCGAACGGCTGATGTTGTTAAATCATCGGTGGTGCCTTCCAGCCCAGATGGAACGCGAAAACCAATATCGAAGGTCGAAACCGCCGCTGTTCTCCGAGGAATTCTCAGAGAGGAACAGCTGAGTCCGGCGAAACCGCGCGCGCGCGAAGACCCAATACAATAGCGCGCCAATGTCATCACATCCGGCCTCTGTCATCGGGATTCCAGTGCCAAATATCGAAGCAATGCGCACTATTGAAAACGCCCGCAACTCGGCGGGCGTTTAATGGGGGTCAGGTGAACTCGGGCTGCTATTGCGACATGCCACCTTCGCTGCTGACCTGTTCCTGAACGTGGGTCTCATTGCCCACGGTCGCACCACGTGGAGGGAAATCCGCAAAAGTCGCCAGATGTGCCTGAACCAGCCGGGCTGCCGGACCAAAGGCCCACATCTTGTTGCCCATCCAGCGGGTATACATCCCGGATTCCTCGGCCGCTTTCTCATAAGGATCGCGGCGTAGGTTGAACAGCAATGGCGCGTTCAGTTCCTCTTTAGGACCGGCCCAGCCCTTTTCCTGAATGGTGAAATGCGCCTTCCAGTCGTTATAGCGGATCGCCTGCAGATCGGTGCCTTCGTAATAGACAATCTCTTTGCGGTTACTGGGTGTTTCGCCAGTCAGATATGAAAGCTGATTATACCCGTCCAGATGCACCTGATAGCCTTCGAACCCTTCAAGCAGATCGGCAGGAAGGTTCTGCGATCCGCCTGCTGCCGCGACAAGAGTGGGCATCCAATCCATGCCGTCGAAGATACCGTTCAGCACCTGACCTTCGGCAACTTTGCCGGGCCAACGGATGATCGCGGGAACGCGGAATCCTCCCTCCCAGGTGGTGCCTTTTTCGCCGTGGAATGGCGTGGTGCCACCATCGGGCCATGTCATCGTTTCCGGGCCATTGTCCGAGGTGAAGATAACGATGGTGTTGTCGGCGATACCAAGCTCTTCCAGATGCGCGGTCACCTTGCCGACATTATCGTCAAGCTCTTTCATGACCACATCCTGCAGGCCGCGCCCGTCGCCCAGCATCGCCTCGTATTCCGGGCTGAGATGGGTCCAGACATGCGCCCGCGCAGGCGCCATCCAGACAAAGAACGGGGTTTCGCTGTCAACTGCGCGGTTGATGAAATCGATGGTGTGGGCCGTGACCTCATCATCCAGGGTTTTCTGACGTTCAGGCGGGGCTGGACCGTCATCAATGATGCGCTGTTTGCCCACCGGCCCCCAGCGGGGGTCGACGGTCTCGTCAACGGTATCCGTGGCAAACGAGTGGATAATGTTGCGCGGACCGAACTGAGCGGCAAATTCCGGATCATCCGGCCAGTCGGGGTCGGTCGTGTATTCCATTGCGTTGAGGTGGTAGAGCCAGCCCCAATATTCATCAAAACCCTTGGCGGTTGGCAGGAACTTGTTCAGATCGCCCAGATGGTTCTTACCGAACTGCCCCGTGGTATAGCCCATGGATTTGAGGATATTTGCCAACGTCGGGTCTTCGTCGCTAAGCCCGACCGGATCGCCCGGAAGGCCCACCGTGTGCATGCCGGTACGTACCGGGAACTGACCGGTGATAAAGGCGGAACGCCCTGCGGTGCAGCTGGGTTGCGCATAATAGTCGGTCAACCGGGCGCCCTCGGCGGCAAGCTGATCCAGATTCGGAGTCTGGATGCTTTTGACACCTTGATGATAGCTGCCAAGGCTGGCCCATCCGACATCGTCAGCCATGATCACCAGGATATTGGGCTTGTCGGACTGTGCAACGGCCGTCGTGGCAACCGCCCACAAAGCCGCAGCGAGGCTGGTAGTTACTGATTTTATTCGAAACATTCGGTTCGACTCCTGCGTTCAATCGGATTGGCCGAGTGGGCCGATATGCGGTATGTCCTAGCGGGTGGACCATTCGCTCCGCAAACGCGGCTTTACTTTTTTGCAGGATCTGAAACTTAATGTTCAGTAACTGAAACTTGAGGACCATCGTGTTAACTGAAAAGACTCTTTCCGCCTTTCTGCACCTTGCCGAGACGGGCAACTTTCAGGAAGCGGCCAAACGTCTGGGCGTCTCGAACGCGTCGCTGTCGCGTTATGTTTCGATGGCCGAGGAACAAGTCGGCTTTCCGCTGTTTCACCGCAAACGCGGCAACAGCGGACTGACGCGTGAGGGGCAAACGTTCCTGCCGGTGGCAAAAACTCTGCAGGCGGATTTGAATCGCTGCGCTGATCAAGTGGAGCGTATCCGTCTGGATACCGGTCAAACCGTGCGGATCGGCTGTGGCCCTTTGACGCCGCGTACGCTGGTGCGGCCCGCGATTCAGGCCGCCTTGCAGCAATCCCCCGCATTCCGTTTCAGGGTGGATGTCAGCGCGCGGCAGGCACCGATCGAGATGCTCGAGAATGGTGAAATCGACATCTATCTGGGCGATCTGACCCATACGTCAGAGACCGATAATATCGAGCTGATGATGTTCGAAAAGCGTGCGGTGGTGTTTGCTGCCCATGTTTCACATCCATTGCATGAAACCGCCCCTGTAACCTTGAATGCGCTATTCTCGTATCCTTTCGCCTCGCCGCATCTGCATAAGCATTGGCGTGCGGCGATCACGCGGGCATTGGGCGGCAGCGACGATGCGGTTGAAAAAGTCAGAGCGTTGCCTCAGGTGGAAAGTGATGATTATGCCTTTCTGACGTCGCTGCTGACGGGCCCCGAGTTTGTTGTCGGCGGGATGCCTGAAACCTTCGCCGAACTGGTCGCGGACGGATCGGTCAAGCTGATCGAGACCACGCCGCCGATTACCTGGAACATATGCGCTGCACGAAAGGCAGGACCGGGTCAGCCTGCCACCGAAGCCCTGTGGAAACAGCTTGAGGAACTGGCTGGTCAAAACCCTGGGTGATGCATTATTCACCCAAATGGTTGACTGAAGCATGAAAGGGGTATAATTCATCCAAATGGTTGAACGAGAGAGTCGCTATGACCTGGGCGCAATATTGAAGGCCGCGTCCGACCCGACACGCCGAGCGATCCTGACAATGCTTGCGCAGCAGGGTCCCTTGCGGGTGACGGATATCGCGCGACGCTTCGAGATGAGCCTCAATTCGGTATCCAAGCACATCAAGGTGCTGGAAAATGCCGGGTTGGCGCAGCGTCGGACAGAATGGCGCGAACATCTGATCGAGGTTCAGATGGATCCCTTGTCAGCCGTGGATGAATGGTTTGCCGGGCTGCGTTCGATTTGGGCGCTTCGGCTGGACGCCTTGGAAACTGCTTTGGAGGACCCAGAAGATGACGGAACTGTCCCTTGAAATAACGCGCGCCATCCCGCACCCGCCTGAAAAGGTGTTTGACGCGTGGCTGAACCCGGAAATGCTGGCTAAATTCATGCTGCCCGGCCCCAACATGACCGTGCCCGAGGCACAATCCGACGCCCAGGTCGGTGGCCGGTTCAAGATCATCATGCGCGCACCCGAGGCCGGAGACCTCCCGCATGAGGGCGAATATAAGGTCATCGACCGGCCCAACCGGCTGCAATTCACCTGGAACTCTCCCTACAGCCAGGACGATTCCACCGTGACGCTGGATTTCACACCCACTGAAAAGGGCACCAAACTGCGCCTGCACCACATCCGCTTTCCGTCACAGGAAAGCCGCGACAATCATGAAGGCGGCTGGACCCGAATCCTTGAATCGCTGGAGGGTGCGCTGTGATCAACTGGCTCGCCCTGGGCGCGGGCGTAATCGCCGCCTTTCTGTTGGGGTGGCTGGTCTACGGCCCCATCGGATTGCAGAAACGCTGGGCCGAAGGCACGCGGATCGATCCCACCCCACCCGCTTCTCCACCTCTGCCGCAAATGGCAGCCCAGATCGTGTTTTTGATCCTGCTGGCCTCAGTGATCGCCGTAACTGAGACGACCAACAGCCTTGGGGTTGCGGTACTCGCCATCCTTGCAGTCGTAGCGCAGACGGCTTCGGTCGGGGCATGGGCGCAGAAAAGCGGCTTCGCCATCGCGGTCGATACTGGATATGCGTTCGGCTGCGGCGTGGTGATGATCCTGGCGCACGCGATCCTTTGATATATCGGCCCCTGCCCGGCTTGGGCAGGGGTTAGGCAATCCCCTGCCCCTTAAAAACTCCCGACTTTCCAAAGCTTGCAAACTGATGTATGGGCCAGTCATCTGAGACGTTGTGCCCTGACCCTGGCACTCGAATGGAAGATAAAGTGGGGTCGGCGGCAATGGGGCCGCCATGCAAAACGGGAGACCCGCAGGGGCGGGAGTGCTCTCATCTAGGATACGCATATGTTTGATGTAACAAAGAAATCGATTCAGTGGGGCGAAGAGACGCTGACACTGGAAACCGGCAAGGTTGCCCGTCAGGCGGACGGCAGCGTGATTGCCACGCTGGGCGAAACCAGCGTCATGGCGAACGTGACCTTTGCCCGTGCGCAAAAACCCGGTCAGGACTTTTTCCCGCTGACCGTACATTACCAAGAGAAATACTATGCCGCCGGTAAGGTTCCGGGTGGCTTCTTCAAGCGCGAGGCGCGCCCGACCGAGAAAGAGACGCTGACTGCGCGTCTGATCGACCGTCCGATCCGCCCGCTGTTCGTTGACGGCTTCAAGAACGAAGTTCTGGTGATGTGCACCGTGCTGTCCCACGATCTGGTCAACGATCCCGACATCGTTGCGATGATCGCGGCATCCGCTGCCCTGACCATTTCCGGTGCGCCGTTCATGGGCCCGATCGCCGGTGCTCGCGTTGGCTTCGAGGATGGCGAATACGTTCTGAACCCGACCGTCGATGACATGCAGGACCTGCGCCTGAACCCCGAGCAGCGTCTGGATCTGGTTGTTGCCGGCACCAAAGACGCCGTGATGATGGTCGAATCGGAAGCGTACGAGCTGTCTGAGGCGGAAATGCTGGGCGCGGTGACCTTTGCGCATGAGCAGATTCAGCCCGTGATCGACCTGATCATCTCGCTGGCCGAAGAAGCCGCAAAAGAGCCGTTCGACTTCGAAGCGCCGGATTACTCGGAGCTGTCCGCCGCTGTTTCGGCTGCCGGTGAAGAGCAGATGCGCGCCGCCTTCGCGATCACCGACAAGCAAGAACGCACCGCTGCTGTTGCCGCGGCCCGTGAAGCGATCAAGGAAGCGTTGACCGAAGAGCAGCTGGAAGACGGCAACCTCGGTTCCGCGATGAAGAAGCTGGAAGCTGGCATTCTGCGTGGCGACGTTGTCAAAGGCGGCAAGCGGATCGATGGTCGTTCGACCACCGATATCCGCTCGATCGTAGCAGAAACTTCGATGCTGCCGCGGACCCACGGTTCCGCGCTGTTCACCCGTGGTGAAACGCAGGCGCTGGCCGTGACCACGCTGGGCACCGGTGACGACGAACAGTTCATCGACGCGCTGCATGGCAACTTCAAATCGAACTTCCTGCTGCACTATAACTTCCCTCCGTATTCGGTTGGTGAAGTTGGCCGCGTGGGTGGCCCGGGCCGTCGTGAGATCGGCCACGGCAAGCTGGCATGGCGCGCGCTTCAGGCGGTTCTGCCTGCGGCGACCGACTTCCCCTACACGATCCGCATCGTGTCCGAGATCACCGAATCCAACGGATCAAGCTCGATGGCGTCGGTCTGCGGCGGTTCGCTGTCGATGATGGATGCGGGTGTTCCGCTGAAAGCACCGGTTGCCGGTGTGGCCATGGGTCTGATCCTGGAAGATGACGGCGAATACGCCATCTTGTCGGACATTCTGGGTGACGAAGACCACCTGGGCGACATGGACTTCAAAGTGGCTGGTACCGAAAACGGCATCACCTCGCTGCAGATGGACATCAAGGTTGCAGGCATCACGCCCGAGATCATGGAGAAAGCCCTGGCGCAAGCCAAGGACGGCCGGATGCACATTCTGGGTGAGATGGGCAAAGCCCTGTCCGAGACCAACGAATTCTCGGTCCACGCCCCGCGCATCGAGACCATGAACATCCCGACCGACAAGATCCGCGAAGTGATCGGCTCGGGCGGTAAGGTCATCCGCGAGATCGTCGAGGTTTCGGGTGCCAAGGTCGACATCAATGACGACGGCGTCATCAAGATCGCGTCGCCCGACGGTGAATCGATCAAGAAGGCCTATGAGATGATCCACTCGATCGTTGCTGAGCCGGAAGAGGGCCAGATCTACACAGGTAAAGTGGTCAAGATCGTCGACTTCGGTGCCTTCGTGAACTTCTTTGGCAAGCGCGACGGTCTGGTGCACGTGTCCCAGATCGAAAACCGCCGCCTGAACCATCCCTCGGACGTTCTGAAGGAAGGTCAGGAAGTGAAGGTCAAGCTTCTGGGCTTTGACGACCGCGGCAAGGTGCGCCTGTCGATGAAAGTGGTCGATCAGGAAACCGGCGAAGAGATCGTTCCCGAGAAGAAAGAAAAGAAAGAGGAAAGCGCAGAGTAATCTGCCCTCTTCTTTGAAAGCGAAGGCCCCGGTGATCTGCCGGGGCCTTTTTTGTCGGTATGGTGCGCATCAGCAGAAACAAGTACTGCCCGCTTCTGACCTATGTGTTGGCGCGGAGCTCTCTTTCCAAATCCGCTCCGAATTGCAGAACAGTGTCGATAAATAGCTCCAGATCTTGCCGCTGCGTGCGGTGATTGTTGATCGCCACGCGCAAGCAATGCTTCCCGTCCAGGGTGGTATCAGAGGGAACCGCGATGCCGGATTCCTGAACCCGTAACATGATTTCTGTGTTGATTTCCCTAAGCCGATCTTCATCCGCGATCCCATTGGTATAGCGAAAGCACACGATGTTCAGATCCACGGGCGCAACGAGTTCAAGCCGCTGGTCGGCACTCACCAATTGCTGCAGATATCGCGCCTGTTCGATGTTCTGATCGATCAGACGGCCAAACTTTTCGACCCCGTTCTCTTTCAGTGACATCCAGATCTTGAGTGCTTTGAACCCACGGCTAAGCTCAAAACTATAGTCGGCCAAAAACTTGCCAGCGATCAGCCCGCGTTCCTGAATTTGCAGATAGTCGCCGTGCATCTCAAACGTATCGAAATGGCGCTTTGCGTCCCGGACCAGTACGCAGCCAGCTTCGAAAGGGGTGTGCAGCCATTTATGCGGGTCCAAGGCGATGGAGTCGGCCAACTCTATTCCATCAACCAAATGTTTGTTGGCGGGCGCCAAGCGCAGGAAAGCACCAATACAGCCGTCAACATGGAACCACATCCCTTCGCGACGACAGATTTCCGCGACCGCAGTGAGATCATCCATTGCACCGGTATTCGTCGTCCCTGCCGTCGCGATCACGCAGGCCGGTTTGATGCCTTTGGCCCGGTCTGCTGCGATGGCGTTTTCCAACGCAGGGATGCGCATTCGATTGTGGTCATCGCTTGCAACCTCTGTCAGCGACTTTGCGCCATGGCCCATCGTCTCGAGTGCTTTCTGATGGCAGCTATGTACTTGGTCTGAAGAGTAAAACCTGAGGGGTTGCGGCATGCCCAATATGCCTTCGGCGCGAACGTCAACGCCGGCAAGTGCGTTTCGCGCCACATTCAGAGCCACCATATTGGCCATCGAGCCACCGCTGGTCAGAGTTCCACTAGCGTCCTCGGGAAAGCCCATCAATTCCTTGAACCAGTCAACCACCTGATTGTCGATCATCGCCGCAGCCGTGTTGCCGCCACCAAGGTTCGAACCGTCAACCGCGGCAATAAAATCGCCCAGTGCACCGGTGAAATTGGACGAACCCATATACCATCCCCAGAACCGTGGATGGATGTTGCCCATGGAATACGGGAACAGGTTTTCGCGCAGGTCGGCATAGACGGCATCAAGCGGCTGCGGCGTCATGGGTGCCGGGGATTTGAAGAAGTTTCGAACCGTATCCGGCATTTCCTGCCAGACATGCCGATCACGGACCTGGGACAAATGCCCGATCGCATCGTCAACCATCTGATGTGCAAGATTGCGCGATAGGGTCCAGTCTTCCGGATCCAGAGATTCTTCAAAATTGCCCATGTCAAAACCCCCAAGTGTTCAAAAGCCGCAAGTGTGGGGTGCACATGATACTTAGTCAATCTGCCTTGGATTCTGATCCTGATTTGGCCGGTCAATAAAGCTGTGAGACCCTATGCGCGCTTCATTAGAAAGGGGACACCCACGGGGCCTCGGGTTCCGCTCACACCGTCCTTAGCCGCACTCAGGTGCTGGTTCGGTAAACCAATTCTTAACACTTATAAGTTGAGTTAGCTCAAAGTTAAGGAATATAACGATATCCGGGAAATCGCTCCGCTTTGGCCTCGATCACCATCTATGAAATCAGCGGCGACCCGTTTGGCAATCCAAGCGTGACCATCACCGAAGGGTATCAGGTCGAAATCACCGATGATGACGGCCTTCTTGAGGATCCGGATGGAAACGGCGGCCAGCAGTTTAACACCAGTACGCTTCCTAACCTGGACAACTCGGGCAACCTCCAGATTTTCGAAGGTTACACGGCCACTGTAAGCGGGGCGCCAGTTACCTATACTCTGATTAATTTTTCAGGTACGCAATACATCGTCGTGACCTCTGGCGATGTTGAAGTCGGCGATGTTCTGACAGGCAACACGCTGGCGCAGAACTCCGCGCCGCCGGTGGCCTATGACAGCCTGCCTAGCTTTGTCTGCTTCACATCGGGGTCCTACATCCTAACTCCGTCCGGTCGCCGTTTGATTGAAGAGATCAAAGTCGGGGATCAGGTGATCGTCGCGGATGGCACCAGCCGGGCCGTGCGCTGGGTGGGCAGGCGGTGGCTGAGCGAGGCGGATCTGCATCAGACCCCGAAGCATTGTCCGATCCGGATCAGCGCAGGCAGTCTTGGACCGCAAACGCCGTCACGAGATCTGCTGCTGTCGCCGCAGCATCGGGTGGTCGTTTCGTCACCGGCAATGGAACTTCATCATAGTCACTCGATGATGCTGGCGACTGCTAAATCTCTGATCAACGGTAAGAACATCAATCAGCTGCCGCCGGAAGGAGGTGTCGAGTATATTCACATCCTGTTCGACCAGCATGAGTTGGTGAATGTTGAAGGGTTGTGGTCGGAATCATTTTATCCCGGCGACCATACACTCGACGTGATGAGCGTGGCGGTGAAGGAAGAACTATTCGATCTGTTTCCCGAACTGCAGTCGGGTGCACGCGGCTATGGTGATACCGTGTTGCCGGTGCTGAGATCATTCGAAGTGCAGATCTTGCGCTCGGGTTTGTGCGCCCCTTCCGGGACCACACCAGCATTTTTGCATTGAAAGAAGCAGGGGGCTTTTGCCCCCTGCCCGTCTATCCGTTTAGGACGGCGCTTTGGTCTTACGCAGATAAGGGAAGATCGTCTCGAACTCGCCGAACTTTTCTTTCGCCTCATCATTCGATACCGCAGGCGGGATGATCACATCCTCACCCGGCACCCAGTTGGCGGGAGTTGCCACGCCCTTGGCGCTCATTTGCAGCCCGTCCAGTGCACGCAGGATTTCCGCAAAGTTCCGGCCCACGGTCATTGGGTAGGTCATCGACAGCTTCAATTGTTTGTCCGGACCAATGATAAAGACCGAACGTACGGTGGCACTGTCGGCAGGAGTGCGACCGTCGGGCAGATACGCTTCTGCCGGCAGCATGTCGAAGGCTTTGGACACGGCCAGCCCATCATCAGCAATGATCGGGAAGCCGGGGTTGGCGTTGCCATATGCTTCAATGTCTTTCTTCCACTTCTTGTGGTCTTCGACACCATCGACCGACACACCCATCACCTTGGTGTTTCGCGCCGCCCATTCATCGTTCAGCTGCGCAACGGCCGAAAACTCGGTCGTGCAGACGGGGGTGAAATCCTTGGGATGCGAGAACAGGATTGCCCAGCTGTCGCCGATCCAGTCATGGAATTGGACGGTACCTTGATCCGTTTCTGCTGTGAAATTCGGGACGGTGTCGTTGATACGCAAACCCATTGGAAAACTCCTCTACTGTGAAAATCGTGAGTCGGTTGCTGCCAATCTAATCACTTACCGCAAAGGTTAAACCATTCATGTTGCCCTGTCAGGAAATTCGGTAGATACATAATTTGATCAAATTATGATTCTCACTTGCCTTGCACCAAGTCAGGTGACAGAGTGCACATGAAAACCGACCGTACGGTCGATTTATTTTTGCTCCGGAGGATGAGCCATGATCGAAAAGCGCGAGTTCTATATCGACGGCAAATGGGTTGCCCCATCAGAACCGAATGATTTCAAAGTCATCGACCCCTCGACCGAAGAGCCCTGCGCGGTGATCTCGCTGGGATCTGAGGCCGACACGAATGCGGCGGTCGCTGCGGCCAAAGCCGCCCTGCCCGGCTGGATGGCCACACCCGTCGAAGAGCGCATCGGCTTGGTGGAAAAGCTGGTCGACATCTATGCTACGCGTTCGGAGGATCTGGCGCAGGCGATGTCCATGGAAATGGGTGCGCCAATTGACATGGCGCGTACCCAGCAATCCGGTGCGGGCATCTATCACCTGAAAAACTTTATCCGCGCCGCCAAGGCGTTTCAGTTCGAACGTCCGCTGGGTGATCACGCGCCGAATGACCGGATCATCTATGAGGCGGTAGGTGTCGCCGCCCTGATCACGCCCTGGAATTGGCCGATGAATCAGGTCACGCTCAAGGTGGGCGCCGCCGCGATCGCGGGCTGCACGATGGTGATAAAACCCTCGGAACAGAGCCCGCTGAACGCGATGATTTTTGCCGAGATGATGGATGAAGCTGGTTTCCCAGCAGGCGTCTTCAATCTGGTGAACGGCGATGGAGTCGGCGTCGGCTCGCAGCTATCGGGGCATCCGGATGTGGATATGGTCAGCTTCACCGGCTCGACCCGCGCAGGTACTGCAATTTCCAAAAACGCTGCCGATACCCTGAAAAAGGTGCATCTGGAACTGGGTGGCAAAGGCGCAAATGTGGTCTTTGCGGATGCCGATGAGAAAGCAGTCAAACGCGGCGTGCTGCACATGATGAACAACACCGGCCAAAGCTGCAACGCGCCCAGCCGGATGCTGGTGCAGCGTCCGGTCTATGACCAGGCGGTTGAGACCGCCGCCGAGGTGGCCAACAAGATTACCGTGGGCAGCGCCGCTGAAGAAGGTCGCCATATCGGGCCGGTGGTGAATGAGGTTCAGTGGACCAAGATTCAGGACCTGATCCAGAAGGGTATCGACGAAGGGGCGCGCCTGGTTGCTGGTGGCACCGGTCGGCCCGAGGGATTGAACAAGGGCTATTATGTGCGCCCCACAGTATTTGCTGATGCAAACAATCAGATGACTATCGCCCGCGAAGAAATCTTTGGCCCCGTCCTGACCATGATCCCGTTTGATACCGAGGATGAGGCCATCGAGATCGCCAATGACACGCCTTATGGGCTAACCAATTATGTGCAGACCCAAGATGGCGACCGCGCCAATCGAATGGCCCGCGTGTTGCGATCCGGCATGGTTGAGATGAATGGCCAGTCTCGCAGTGCAGGGTCACCGTTTGGGGGTATGAAGCAATCCGGGAACGGACGTGAAGGCGGCGTGTGGGGGTTGGAAGACTTCCTGGAAGTGAAGGCCGTAGGCGGCTGGGCTGCGGAGTAAGTATCCATAACATTTGACTTTGGGGGAGTGCGCTTCTCAGGCGCGCTCCGCTTACATTTGGATACGCATCCCTGCGTCTCGGAACTGGCCAAACTTGAAAAAAGCCTTCTGAGTGACCATACCTGCCAGTTATGCAAATAGAAGAAATCTGGCCAAACTACCGCGCACGTATCAAGGCGTTCCTGCATTCCAAGGTGGCAAACCCGGCGGATGTAGATGACCTTTTGCAGGAAATCTCGATCAAGGTTTTCACAGGGCTGCCGACACTCAGCGACCCTTCCAAGTTGCAATCCTGGCTGTTCCAGACTGCTGACCGCACAATCATCGATTTCTACAGAAAAAACGCGCGGGCAAAGACCGTTGATCCTGAAGATCTTTGGTATTCCAGTGACGATCCGGGCATCCGTCAGGAGCTGGAAAATTGCGTCGAGCCATTTATCCGCGGCTTGCCCGCCGAGACGGCAAAGCTACTTATGGATATCGACATCAATGGCATGTCCCAAAAAGAATATGCCAAGGCTCACGGACTTTCTTATTCGACATTGAAATCCAGAGTTCAAAAGGGTCGCGACGACCTGCGTAAAGCATTTGACGATTGCTGTAATTGGACCATCGATACACGCGGAAATATCGCGGAATATCATTTAAAATCTGATAACTGCAAAAAATGTTGAGCCATTCTTCGTCTTTTTGATGCGGGCGCCGTCTTACAGGTGAACGTATCAAAAGGATAAAACGATGATCAAAATTATCAGCTTCAAAATCTGCCCGTTCGTGCAGCGTGTCACCGCTATGCTGGAAGCAAAAAACGTAGCCTATGACGTGGAATACATCAGCCTAAGCGACAAACCGGACTGGTTTTTGGAAATTTCACCGACGGGCCAAGTGCCTGTCCTGGTAACCGAGAACGGTACCGCGCTGTTCGAATCCGACGCGATCGTGGAATATATTGACGATGTCACAGCGCCATTGCAGACAGACATTTCGCCCGAGCAACGCGCAGTTAATCGCGCTTGGTGCCATCAGGCGACGAAACACTATCTGGTCCAATGCAGTACGATGCAGAGCTCCGACAAGGCGACGCTGGATGATCGCATCCGCAAACTGGATGCGTCATTCGCCAGGATTGAGAAACAACTGGGCGAGGACTCATTTTTTGCCGGCGAAGAACTCGGCAATGTTGATATCGCGTGGCTGCCGCTGCTGCACCGCGCGGCTATTGTCGAAAAACACAGCGGTTATGACATGCTTGCGGGTTATCCCAAGGTGAAGGCATGGCAGCAGGCTGTGCTGCTGACGGGAATTCCGGCGAAATCCGTACCCGCGGATTTCGATCAGAAGTTCTCGGATTTTTATTTGGCCGAACGCACATGGCTTGGGCGAGGCGCAAACCTGAATGAAGCACCCAGCGCGCCCGCAAAATCAACCGGGAGCGGGTGCTGCGGATAGAATAGAAATGCTCCTGCCCTGCAATCGCCGGGCAGGAGCTCGCCATCAAACCGGTCGAATGGTCAGTTGAGGCTCTCCATTCGAGGTGTGCCGGGTGGATCGACCATCCCAGCCAATCTCGCCGGTGACACGCTGCCGATAAGCCGAAAAACTATCGAACTGTACCACATCTACAGGCGCGTCGAACTGCAGGGTCACCCGCCGATGTGATCCATCACCCAAGATTGTCAGGCCACGGATTTCCGCAGTAAAGGGCTGACCCAAATATCGGCCCTCAACCCGGTCACCAACGCGTAGTTGCATTCGGTTACCGGCCAAGGCGTGCAGGGTGTTCCAACCGCGCACACCATGCTGATGTGCCAGCAATTCCAACGCCTCGCTATGCGATAGCGTAACACCTGTATCTTGCAGGCGTTTGCGCAGGCGTTTTGCCTGCTCTTTCAGCTCCGCAACCGGAGCGATGTTTTGAGTTTGTGTCATGATGTGCCTCGTTTCCTTGAACGGGCGCGAAATCTGGACGGGGCTCGCATTGCCATCCGCGCGCCAAGAAAAGGCAACAGATGCTATTCAACCGGGTTTCACCAAAACCAAAGGCTGCGAACGGCAGGGGACCCGAACCTGCCGCGCCTTTTGGCAGCCTCGGATCGACCTGTCAATCAGGCGTCTGCCTGCGCCGCCTCAAAGGCCAGCATGGCGCGTTTGACCGGCAGTCCCCAGTGGTAACCACCAAGACCACCCGATTTGCGCAAAGCACGGTGACACGGGATCAGCCAGCTGACCGGGTTCCGGCCCACCGCCGTGCCCACCGCACGCACCGCTTGTGGCGAGCCAACCCGCTGCGCGATTTCTGAATAGGTAGTGACCTGTCCAGATGGGATATGCATCAACGCCTCCCACACTTTAATCTGCAACGGCGAGCCAATCAGATAGAGCGGTGTCGGTTGCAAGCGGTCACTTTCCGCGCCAAAGGCACTAAGAACCCATGGGCGCAGGCGCATCGGGTCTTCGACGAACTCGGCCTGAGGCCAGCGCGACAGCATGTCTTCCATCGCCTCTTCTTCACCTGTTTCAGCGCCAAATGCGATGCCGCAGATCCCCTTGTCAGTCCCCATGACCAGAGCCGGGCCAAACGGGCTTTCAAACCAACCCCAATAGATCGTCAGACCCGCGCCTTTACGTGCGTATTCGCCGGGGCTCATGGATTCCCATTTCAGGAACAGATCGTGTAACCGCCCGCTACCGGATAATCCGACGTTATGCGCGGTCTCCAGCGTGGTAAAACGTTCGCGCAGCAGTGCCTTGGCATGGCCCAAAGTCAGGTACTGCTGGTATCGCTTGGGTGACACCCCAGTCCAGCGCGAGAACAGGCGCTGGAAATGGGCTGGGCTCATATCCATTTGGCGGGCCAGCTCATCAAGGCTGAGATTCTCTCCACCCTGATCGATCAATTCGATCGCGCGCCGCATGACGTTGTAATGATATCCGCTTTCTGCTGTCTGGATGTTCATCGGTCACCTCATCAGTTACAGTAACAGTAACTTGCCCCCGGCGATCTTGCGACCCGGAACCTGCGCTTTATCTTGTCAACTGAGTTGACGAATCAATCTGTGTGCCCCTACTATTCAGGTATGGAACACAGGTTGGATCAGCTTTATCAGGCAGTGCAGGCCGCCCGGCCATTGCTTCGGAACATCACGGCAGCCGTTGAGCAGGGCAGCCAGCGCAAAGGCGTGACCGTCGGACAACGTGCCCTTCTGGAAGGTCTATCGCGATTTCCAGGCGCGACCGCCCCGGTGCTGTGCGCCAAGCTGCAGCTGAAACGGCAATATGTCTCGCGCATCTTAAAAGAGTTGATGAGCGAACAGCTGATCGAAAGCCAACCCAATTCCGGACGTGCAGGCACCCATTGCTACCGACTGAGCCCTTCGGGCGATGCGACGATCACGGCAATCAGAGCGGATGAGATGACAAAGCTGTCACGCTTTGCACAGGATTTTTCTGCGTCAGAGCTTGCCGCTTACCACAAGGTTCAACTTGCCCTGACCCGGTACTTTGCAGACCTCGCCAAGGATACCTGACATGTCCGTCCTTTGGATCATAGCGACCGGGATAGTGATCGCCGTTTTATATATACTCCTGGAAATCCGTAAGATTGGAACTCCGACCACCGGGCCCAAAATAAACCTTGCATCGCGGCCTGAAACGGCGCTGCTGGTGATCGATATGCAAACAGATTTTACCTCGATGTCCGCATGGGATGACGCGCAGATTGAGGGCGCCTTATCGGCGATCCGGTCGATGACGGATAGCGCCCATCAGTCTCGTAGGCCTGTGATCGTCATTCGGCATGAATTCGAAGGGAGGCTGGCGAACATGCTGAATGGTTGGTTCAATCAGGGGCGTGGCAATGCAGAATCAGACGGGATCGGATTGGATCCGCGTCTCGCGCTGAATCCGGATGCCGAGTTTGTAAAGTCTGTGGGTGACGCCTTTTCTTCGTCGGTTTTTGAGCAGTTCCTGGAAGAAAAACAGATCGGAACGCTGGTTCTGACAGGGTTGGACGGGTGTCATTGCGTGAACAAAACCGCGCAGGGCGCGCTCAATCGAGGATACCGGGTTCAGATCGATCCGGCAGCCGTTCTGGTGGCTGACCCGAGCCGATGGCACGGGATCAGGAATCAACTTGCAACGGCGGGCGTAGATTTCCGACCGCAGAGGTAAGGCACAGGGACAAATCGACCAAGACCCGCACTTGAGCAAAACCAAAACGCACCTTTTCAATTGCGACCGCTTGTCTGGCAGGGCATTAAGGCTCGGATGGCCAAGCAACTTGGATACCACAAGATCCGCGAGATCTTTACGCGTTTTCATGACGCCGACCCTGAACCCAAGGGCGAGTTGGAGCATGTGAACGTCTATACGCTGGTCGTGGCCGTCGCGCTGTCGGCGCAGGCGACCGATGCGGGCGTCAACAAGGCCACCCGTGACTTGTTCAAGATCGCCGATACCCCGCAAAAGATGCTGGATCTGGGCGAGGAGGGTCTGATCGAACATATCAAGACCATCGGTCTGTTCCGTCAGAAAGCCAAGAATGTGATCAAGCTGAGCCGCATTCTGGTCGAGGACTATGGAGGCGAGGTGCCGAACTCCCGCGCCGCGCTGCAATCGCTGCCGGGTGTGGGGCGCAAGACCGCTAATGTCGTACTGAACATGTGGTGGCGGTATCCGGCGCAGGCAGTAGACACGCACATCTTCCGCGTTGGCAACCGCACCGGTATTTGCCCGGGCAAGAATGTGGACGCGGTTGAGCGCGCTATCGAAGATAACATCCCGACCGATTTCCAGTTGCATGCACATCATTGGTTGATTCTGCATGGCCGCTATCACTGCAAGGCACGCAAACCGCAGTGCCCGACCTGTATCATCCGCGATCTCTGCGAATTTGAGGACAAGACTCTATGAAGACCTACCAACTGACGGGCATCGGAAACGCCGTTGTGGACGTGATTTCCCAGGCCGATGACAGTTTCCTTGAGCTGATGGGTATCGAAAAGGGCATCATGCAGCTAATCGAGCAGGAACGCGGCGAAGTGCTGTACGCCTCGATGGAAGGTCGGGTGCAGACACCGGGCGGTTCGGTTGCAAATACCATCGCCGGGGCGGGTGCATTGGGCCTGGATTCCGCTTTCATCGGACGCGTACATGATGACGCCCTGGGTCGGTTCTATGCCGATGCGATGAACGAAGATGGGGTTGATTTCGTGAACCCGCCGGTGCCGGGTGGTGAGCTGCCGACTTCGCGCTCAATGATCTTTGTCTCGCCGGATGGTGAGCGGTCGATGAATACTTATCTGGGTATCTCCTCTGAACTGTCTTCCGAGGATGTCTCGGAAGATGTCGCAGGCAACAGCCAGATCATGTTCCTCGAAGGCTATTTGTTCGACAAGGAAAAGGGCAAGGCGGCGTTTTTGGAAGCTGCGCGCAACTGCCACAAGGGCGGTGGCAAGGCGGGCATCGCCATTTCTGATCCGTTCTGCGTGGAACGGCACCGCGTCGATTTCCTGCTGCTGATCGAGAACGAACTGGATTTTGTGATCGGCAATGAAGCCGAGATCAAATCGCTGTTCGAAACCGACGATTTGGAAGAAGCGCTGGCCAAGACTGCCGAGATTTGCCCTCTGGTCGTTTGCACCCGGTCGGGCGATGGGGTCACCGTTCTGAACGGCGATGCACGCATCGATGTGCCAGTTGAAAAGGTCGTCCCTGTGGACGCGACCGGTGCAGGTGATCAATTTGCTGCCGGGTTCCTGTTCGGCATGGCCACAGGCCGCGATTACGAGACCTGCGCGCGGATCGGCAATGTCTGCGCCCGGGAGGTGATCAGCCATATCGGGCCAAGGCCGGAGGCAAACATGCTTGAGTTGTTGCGGGGGAAAGGGCTGCTTTGAGCCCAAAGTTACACTAGTCGGTGCGCAGTTTTGAGAGCATCGGGCAAGAGACATTCCCGCTCTCGCATTTGGCTGTGAGTTCGTTCAGCGCCGCTTCCAATCGCTTCAGTTCGTTTATCTTTTCCCGCACATTGAAGATATGAAGCTCAGCCAGCTCTTTTACGGATCGGCAATCCTCTCCGTCGCCTTCGGACAGGCTGAGAAGCGTCTTTGTATCGGCTAGTGGAAAGCCCAAATCACGGCATTTCTTCAGGAAACGAAGCCTGCCAACATCGTGCGCGGAGTACATCCGCCGGTTATTAGGTGCCCGTTCTGGTTTGGGCACGATCCCTTCGCGTTCGTAGTAGCGGATCGTTTCAATGCCGACACCGCTTTGCCGGGATGCTTCCCCAATCGCAAACATGTGAGTTTTCCCGTCTTGATCCTGTAGCGACTACAGAAGTTATACAAGCGGCTGACACTTCGACAACTCCAACTAGTCAAGGGAAAGAAATGCAGAAGTACCTTAGCGTTAGTTATCTGGGATCACTGTCAGCACTCGGCGTCGCGACTTGCTGTGTATTGCCCATGACAATGATGTTGATGGGACTAGGAGGCAGTTGGCTTGCCATTTTCGGAAAGATCGCGGCGGCAAGCAACTACGTATTGGCGATTTCGACGGTGCTTGTCGCTATATCGTGGCTTGTATCTTATCAGCGCGGTTCCCTAACAAAGTTGAAATGGTGGCTTTCGGGGACGACCGCAATCACCGCGTTAGCTTGGGTCGTCGTCTTTAACGAGGCCCGGATCAACGACTACCTGATAATGCAGATGTGAGACGATGACAGAGCAAACTGTAGTGCTTGAAAGCACCCTGACGTGCCCGAAATGCGGTCACAGCGAAACCGAAATAATGCCGACGGATGCTTGCCAGTGGTTCTATGAATGCAAGTCTTGCGCAGCGGTCTTGAAGCCGTTGGAAGGGGACTGTTGTGTCTACTGCTCCTATGCCACGGTGCCTTGCCCGCCGATCCAGAATGGCGATAGTTGTTGCGGATGACAAAGTCTGCTTTGTTCCGCATATCGGCCATTCTTCAGACCCTTCGGTACCGCTCCGCTTTGAGAGATTGACTGTCTGCAAACCGACACGCACTCAGTGAAGTGAACTGTGGTCAAATCTCAGGCAAATGTCCTCGAAAGACCTCGACCACACGCGCATACACGCCGCGTTTGAAGGGTACGATATCATCAACGAGCCGTGACGGTGTCTGCCATTTCCAATGAGTGAATTCGGGGTGTTCAGTTGCGATATTGATCTGATCATCCTGCCCCAGAAACCGCATCAGGTACCACTTCTGCTCCTGCCCGCGATACCGGCCCTTCCAGATTTTGGGCACAATGTCATGCGGCAAGTCATATGGAAGCCAGCCGTCGGTCTCGGCGATGATTTCGACCAGATCTGCGGTCACGCCGGTTTCTTCCCAAAGCTCGCGTAGGGCGGCATCGCGCGGGTCTTCGCCCTTGTCCACACCGCCCTGAGGCATCTGCCAGGCGTCTTTGTGACGGTCGTTACGCTGACCGACAAAAATCAATCCTTCGGCATTCATCAGCATCAGCCCGACACAGGGGCGATAGGGAAGTGTTGCTATCTGGTCGGGGGTCATATGCGGCCTCATGAACATGCTTTTAAGCGTCTGTAGCAAGCACTGCGCAAAACGCAAAGGGAATGACGTTAGGTTTCGCGTGACAACGGTGACGCGAAGGTCAATCTGACGGACAAAGTCGGGAGGGAGAGTTTGCCATGACTGCGTACCCAAACATGCTGGCCCCGCTGGATCTGGGCTTCACCACGCTGAAGAACCGCGTGCTGATGGGCTCGATGCATACCGGGCTGGAAGAGACTGGCGACTGGAACCGTGTCGCCGAGTTTTACGCGGATCGCGCGCGTGGCGGTGTGGCCTTGATGGTGACGGGTGGGATTGGCCCGAACCTAGAGGGCTCGGTCCTGCCCGGGGCCTCGATGATGACCAAGGAAACAGAAGTGGCGAACCATTCCATCGTGGCCAAACGCGTGCATGAGGCGGGTGGCAAGATCGCAATGCAGATTCTGCATGCGGGGCGGTACGCCTATGGGCCGAAATGCGTGGCCCCCAGCCCAGTGAAATCTCCAATCTCTCCGTTTCCGCCGCATGAACTGGACGAAGAGGGCATCGAAAAGCAGATCAGCGATATCGTCAACGCCGCTGTTCTGGCCCAGAAGGCGGGCTATGACGGGGTCGAGATCATGGGGTCCGAGGGGTATTTCCTGAACCAGTTCCTCGTAACCCACACCAACAAGCGCACCGACCGCTGGGGTGGGTCCTATGAAAATCGGATGCGCCTGCCTATCGAAGTGGTACGCCGCACGCGCGAAGCCGTGGGGACCGATTTCATCATCATCTATCGCCTGTCGATGATTGATCTGGTGCCCAATGGGTCGACCCATGACGAAGTCGTTGAACTTGCGCAACGGATTGAGCAAGCTGGGGCCACAATCATCAACACCGGTATCGGCTGGCACGAGGCGCGGATTCCGACGATTGCCACCAGCGTACCCCGTGCTGCATTTGCGTGGGTTACAAAGAAACTGATGGGCAAAGTTGGCATCCCGGTGATCACCTCGAACCGGATCAACACGCCTGAGGTTGCCGAAGAAGTTTTATCGACCGGTTGTGCCGATATGGTGTCTTTGGCGCGGCCAATGCTGGCCGATGCGGATTTCGTGAACAAAGCAATCGCCGGTGAGGCAGCGAAGATCGCCCCGTGCATCGCCTGCAATCAGGCCTGTCTGGACCATACTTTCAGCGGCAAGCTGACCTCGTGTCTGGTCAACCCGCGTGCCTGTCATGAGACCGAATTGGTGATCGGCAAGTCCGCGGTACGCAAGACCGTGGCCATTGTCGGCGCGGGACCTGCCGGTTTGTCGACCGCGATGACTGCCGCCCAGCGCGGCCATGACGTAACCCTGTTTGATCGCGCCGCCGAGATTGGCGGACAATTAAACATGGCCAAACAGGTGCCGGGGAAAGAAGAGTTCTGGGGACTGGTCGACTGGTACCGCACCATGATGGACGATCTGGGCGTGACGGTCGAACTGAACCGCGAAGTCAGCGCGGATGATCTCACCAGTTACGATGAAGTGGTCATCGCCACCGGTGTCACCCCGCGCGATCCGCAGATCCCCGGACAAGAGCAAGACAATGTGCTCAGCTATATCGACGTGCTGCGCGACAAGGCCGAGATCGGCAAATCGGTTGCTGTGATCGGGGCCGGAGGCATCGGGTTCGACGTCTCCGAATTCTTGCTGGAAGATGGCCACAGCCCGACCACGGACCTGCCTCTTTGGATGAAGGAATGGGGCGTCACTGACCCGGCCGAACATCGCTCGGGACTGGCACCCGAAGGTCCTCAGCCTGAGGCGCCCGCGCGGCAGGTCACGTTGCTGCAACGCAAAGCACAGCGTCACGGCAAGGGGCTCGGCAAGACTACGGGTTGGATTCACCGTGCGACCCTAAAGATGAAAGACGTTAATTTCGTAGGCGGCGCGAATTACGAGCGCATCGATGATGACGGCCTGCACGTGAGCTTTGGCGAAGCCCACGAAGACCCGACTGTGATCCCGGCGGATACGATCGTACTGTGCGCGGGTCAGGTCTCGGACCGTTCACTGGCAGATGAGCTAATTGAACGTGGGATAACACCTCATGTGATCGGCGGCGCAGATGTGGCCGCCGAGTTGGACGCAAAGCGCGCAATCAATCAGGGGACGCGGCTGGCGGCAACTTTCTAAATTGCATCGGGTTGGCGCCAGTCCTGTTGCCAATCCTTGCTATAATCTCCCGTTTATCGTGAAGTTGGCACGATCAACACACGTTGTTTGAAACGGGACTATGAGTCAGGAGCCGTTCGTACCGCGCCGCAGCAACCTGCCAACTATGGCCGGGCAAGGTGCGCTGTCGGTCATGGCCTGGTCCATGGCCAGCCCGGCGATCGTATTGACTTTTCTTGCGGTGTCACTGGACCCGCCCGTCTTTTTGGCTGGCCTTTTGGTGACCATTCGGCACGCGGCGGGCACGCTTGCGGACATGTTCTTTGCACAGTCAATCGCCCGGCTTTCCCAAAAGAAGTCAGCTATCGCCCGGGCTGATCTGGCGGTTGCGGTCTGTTTTTTGTTTGTCATTTTCGCCGTTACCTACGGCAGTAGACCGATAACCATTGCAGCATTTGTTGTTGGGATATTCGTCATCGGTGTCTTGGGAGAGATCAAGAGCCTGATGATCATCGATTTCATCAGCGACAATCTGACCTCAAAAGACAGGATGCGAATTAGTTATACGCAGAAGGCGCTTGGAGGCGCTGCTACGATTGCCATTGTACTGTTGCTGCATCAGCTATTTCAGGATGCCCCCGCACTGACACGACACAGCACAGTAGTCGGACTTGGTGCCACCTGCTTCGTTTTCTCAGCCGTATTCATCATGACTCTGCAAGAGAAATCGCCGGATCAGACCTCGAGCAATGCGTCGTCCGCCAACACACGTTCGGAGGCGTTTAAGGCATATTGGCAAGAGGCCAAAGCGCTACTGAAAGAACGCTGGTTTCAGAAATACGTTCTGATCCGGCTTGCTTTTGTTCTGACCGGCCTGTCGGTTCCGTTCTACGCATTGCTGGCGGCAGAAGCGCACCACAGCTCGTCGCAGGGTCTGACAGCGCTTGTTGTATCGTCGGCAGCCGCATTGCTGGTGGCGTCGCCCCTTTGGAGGGCGCTCAGCAGTTATTCCAATCGAGTCGTCATGGTGGCCGGGGCGTCGATGGTTGCCCTTACAGGGATAGGGTTGGTAGCGATCCATCGTTGGGGATTTGATCACAACGTGCATCTGCATGCCGTGTCGCTGTTTATCGTAACTGTAGCCGTCACCGGGTTGGGCAGTGCTCGTGGGCTTTATTTTATGGACGTCGCCCCAAAATCCCAACGGATCGCGGCGCAAGCGATCTCACAAACGCTGGTGCGGGTTGCCGTCGTCGCCATCTCAGCGGCTTTGGCTGCGATTGCCCACATGAATGAAATCGTATGGGCGGTCGCTGCCATTTCGGCCGGTAGCCTGCTTGCGATTGTGGCAATTCTGTCCTTTGTCGAACCGAGTATTCCGAAGGGTGCGAAGCAGGAAGAAAAGGCGTGGTTCGTTACGTTCTATCATGCGGCGCCGAGACACATCTGAGCCAAGTTCGATCCTCTCGTAGTATAAAGCCTTCTTGTAGCGCAAAGGCGTAGTTCTCCTGCCCAAGTGGATCAGCCGACAGACGAGCGCGGTAGGACTCATATTCAGCAAGACTGGGAATATTGTAGATTCCATAGGCTAAGGTCGATGACCCCTCGTGCGGTGCGAAATATCCGATCAGATCAGCCCCGCATCGCGGAATCGCCTGTCCCCAATTGCGCGCGTAGGTCTGAAACTGCTCTTTTTTCGTCGGATCGATCTGGTATTGGATTATACAAGTGAGCATAGACGCCTCCGGTTTATGATTGGCAAAGAATAACCTCTTGGATGAAGCTTATGTTTCGACTATGATCGAAGTATGTGAAACGGACCGGATATTGCACAGATCGCAGCGCTGATTGGCGACCCTGCGCGTGCCAATATGTTAACAGCACTGATGTCGGGCAAAGCGCTGACGGCTGGCGAACTGGCGCGTGAGGCCGGGATCAGCCCCCAAACCGCAAGCTCACACCTGAAAAAGCTGCTTGCAGGCAGCTTGGTCCGGGTGCGTGGACAGGGACGGCACAAATATTACGGACTGTCCGGAGAAGATGTGGCGCATGTGCTGGAAAACCTTATGGGGCTGGCTGAAGGGCGCGGCCATCTGCGGACGCAGACCGGACCAAAAGATGCGGAATTGCGGTCAGCACGGGTTTGCTACAACCATCTTGCGGGCAGCCGTGGGGTGCAGATGTTCACCGCCATGCAGAAACAAGGGTACCTTGAGACAACGGAGGACGCGGTTCACCTAACCAAAGAGGGCACTCAATTCTGCACCGGCTTTGGCATCGATCTGGAAGGACTCAGCCGCAGCCGCGCACCGCTTTGCCGCCCCTGTCTAGACTGGAGCGAACGGGAAACGCATTTGGCCGGCAAACTCGGCCGCGCCATGCTGACCCGCATGGAAGAGGTCGGCTGGCTGGTGCGTATACCTGACAGCCGCATCATCCGCTTTACCCGAACAGGAGAGACTGAGTTCGACGCGCAATTCAGCGCTTAACCACTACTCTACAGTGATTGTAATCACCTCTGAAACGATTGGCGTCGCGTGGGGTACATGACCCGCATCACCCAACACAAGCTGCAAAGTGTGTTCCCCCGGGCTCAATTCCAGCGTGACCTCGGTCTGGCCGCCGCCAAAGTGGATGTGGTTGTCATCTGCGGGCAGCCCATAGGCCAGATCATCCGCGCCGTCTTCACCCTGCCCCAACGGAGGACGATCAACCAGAAGGTGATGGTGGCCCGTGTTCTCCTTTTCGGTTCCGGCAGGAGCAACACCCATGCCACTTAGGCCAAACACGATCGTGACGGGTGATTGTACGGTGTCTCCGTCAGTCAGATTTGCGAAATAAACCCTTGCATCAGGGTTTGACGGCGTTTCTCCTCCGGCCGACGTGAGAGTTGCGGACAGGCACAGGACGGCAGCAGCAAATAGGGCTTTCATGATCTCCTCCATGGTCACAAAAATGCCATTCTCATCATAGCACGATAGAGAAAAAGTCCAGATATCGGTTATTTGTGTTGGGTGTTTGGAATTACAGCACGACAACTTCGGCGTTTCCCAGTCGCAAACGATCCCTATCAAAACCCTGATATTATCTCATGTCTGCCCAGTTCTCGCCCAGATTGATCGCGATAAAGAGACAACGAACAGAAGACCTGGGGAACGAGAATGGATCGACTGACCGAAATGGAGGCCTTTTCCAACGTGGTGGACCAGGGTGGTTTCACCGACGCGGCCAAAAAAATGGGTATCTCCAAATCAGCCGTGTCCAAACACGTGTCGAGCCTTGAGGCGCGGCTGGGTGCGCGACTGCTAAACCGCACCACACGCCGGGTTTCACCGACCGAGATTGGACTGGCCTATTATGATCGCGCCCGGCGCGTGCTCAACGACGCGGGCGAGGCAGATGCGCTTGTAACCTCGATGCAATCCGACCCTTCTGGTCTGCTGCGGATCAGTGTGGCGACGGATTTCGGCGTCAATCACCTATCACCTGTGCTTTCGGAATTCCTGTCTGCCTATCCCGATATCACCGTGAACATGGTGCTGAACAACCGTTACGTCGAACTGATCTCAGAAGGCTTTGACGTGGCCGTGCGCATTGGGGAACTGGAAGACAGCACCTTGCGCGCCCGCAAACTGACCGAAACCGTAAAACGCATGGTCGTAGCGCCCAGCTATATCGAGCAGTTTGGGCGCCCGCAAAAGATCGACGACCTGAATGAACACAAGCTACTGCACTACTCGAGTCAGTCCTCGGGCAGCGTTTGGAAATTGACCGCGCCGTCGGGCGAGAAACGTCAGGTGCGCACCGCTGGTTGGTTAAGCGTAAATGACGGACAGTCGCTGTTAAACGCCGCAATCTCGGGCCTTGGGATCGCACATCTGCCCAGCTATCTCTATGCCGACGCGCTGAAATCGGGCGAGGTGGTGGATGCGATGCCTTCGCTTCCGGACGAGGTGCAAGGCGTTTACGCAGTTTATCCGCCGGGCCGGTTCACCCAGCCCAAGGTGCGTGCTTTCATCGATTTTCTGGTCGCATCCTTCGCTGAAAAAGGTCCGATGGATTGGTAGAATTCTCCCTGTGGAACCTAAATGACCCGCGCTGATCAGTGCGGGTCTTTTTTTGTCGCTCGTTCGATCTGAATCTGCCGGTCAAACCTCAGCAGGTGATACAGCCCGCTGATACAGGTGCCATGTGGTGTGACCCAGGATCGGCAGTGTAAAGACAAGTCCCAAAAACGCGGGTGCCAGTGATATCAGCATGGTGACCGAAATGATCGCAGCCCAGCCGAGCATCACCACCGGATTCTCGGAGACGGCGCGAACCGAGGTAAGCATGGCAGAGACGAAATTGGTTTCACGATCCAGCAGCATCGGCATGGCGATAACGGTTACCGAGAACAGCACAGCCGACAGAAACGCCCCGACGCAGGTGCCAATCGCAAGGAAGGTCCAGCCCTGCGGCGTGAAAAGCACGATGTTCAAGAACCCCTCAAAATCGGAAAATGACGCTTTTTGCAGAGTGATCGCCAGCCAAAGGCGGATTTGATAGGTCCAGACCCAGAATATGAACAGGGTGACGAAGGCCATCCAGCCCAGCTCGCGTTTGCGTTGATTGGCCATGACGGTGAGGATTTCGGACCACCCGAAGTTTTCCCCTTTTTGCAAGCGACGGGACATCTCATAGAGCCCCGCGGCTGCGAAGGGCGCGACCAGCGGAAAGCCTACCGCCGCAGGAATGATCATCCAGATCTTGCCAAGCCAAACCAGGCACCAGACGAACAGGATGCCGAAAACCGCATAGAACAGGCCGAAAAAACCGCTCATGACCGGGCGTGCGAGGAAGTCGGAAAACCCGGCCTTGAGCGATGCGGTGATATCTGCCGCTGTCAGCCTGTTGACCTCGGGCATGGCTGGTTGTGGGGCCATGTTGTCCGGCGGTGTGGAATCGTCGGTACTGGAAGCCATGACGCACTCCTCCCTAAGCTTGGTGGCGGGTGGGACTGCCTGCCAACAGGTTCGACGGCAAGGCAGATGCCCCGTTCATCTGCAAGTGTGCATCAGGGTGCGGCATCAGGGCAATAGGGGCGCAGAGCGACTGCGATGCCTGCGCCCGTCAGTTGACCAGCAATACCGCCTCGACCCGGCGATTGATATCTCGACCCTCGGGTGTGGCGTTCGAGGTGATGGGCGCAAGATAGCCCACACCCTGCGCCTCGATCCGGTCGGCGGCAACGCCATGCGCTTCAATCAGGCGCGCGCGCACGGCTTCGGCCCGTTTGGTACTGACCGCAATATTGGCCTGCAAAGCGCCCGTGTCATCAGTGTGTCCGACCAACGCCAAGCGGGTCGAAGGATTGTCGGCCAGATAACCCGCAAGCAGCGCCAGCGAGGCGAAAGGCCCCTCGCCCAGCGCGACTTCGCCGGTGCGAAAGTGCAGGTCATCGAGAATGACGTGTCCGGTGCCGCTGAGATCGCTGAGCAACCCGGCCGAACCTTCAACAGTTTCCTCGATCACCAATGGCGGCACGGGCTGCGTGCCCAGTGGGGTCACCCAAATCATCTGCACATAGCCATCCGGCGGATTACGGCTGACCAGCAAGCTCAGCACTTCGTCGCCGCGGGTGGCGGACAGAAAGCGGTAATCGTGGATCGCCACATACATGTCGGGTGTCGGCACCACTTCGGTGCCAAAGCGGAAATCGAACCCGCCACAATTGCGCGCCTCGCATTCAAACGCGATCTCGAAACCCTGCGCCTGAAGCTGATCCCGCAGAGGTGCAAGAATTTGCAGCGTTGTGCTGGACCCCGCCTGCAGCCGCCATGTCAGCCGCTCGACGCGCCCTTCGACGGTGCGCGACGGGACCGAGCCATCGGCAAACACACCGGTCGGCAAGTCATAGCTGTCAAGCGCGCTGGTGCGGTCAGATATCTGCCGGGAGCCCGCAGGAAAGTTCAACTCCTGCGCCAAGGCAGGCGCGGCCAGCAAAGCAATACAGATGAACAGGGTTCGGATCATCGGAACTGGGCGTGATACTCGGGGTTCGGGACCATCGCAGTGGCACTGGCCACGCGGTTGGTCATGTTGAAGAAACCGGTGACATTGGCAATATCCCAGATGTCGTGATCTGAGAAACCGACATCGCGCAAGTGCTGGCGATCGGGCTCTTCGATTGTGGTGCTGGCGGTTGTCATCTTGGCGGCGAAATCCAGCATCGCACGTTGGCGCGCATCCAGCTTGGCTACGCGGTAGTTCATGACCAGCATCTCGCCCAGCTGCGGATCACCTGAAAGCTGCCGCACCGCCGCGCCATGGGCCACGAGGCAATAGAAACACTTGTTGATCGAGGACACCACGACCGCGATCATCTCACGTTCCAGCTTGGTCAGCCCGCTCTCGGCCAGCATCAGGTCATTATACATCGAAGTGAAGGCGTTCAGCTTGTCGATGTCAAAGGCATAGGCCCGCAGGACATTCGGCACCATTCCCAGTTTCTCGACACAGATATCGAAGTATTTCTGCGTCTCCGGCGGTAGCAGATCCACCATTGGCAGATCCAGGGCAGTGGGCATGTCCTGTTTGTTCAATTCGCTCTCCTCAGACGCGCTGGCGATAGTGGTATTCTCCGACGATCTTCATCCCCAGCGAGTGGTAGAGGCCATTGGCCCCCTCATTCGCCTTGGTACAGATCACGCTAAGCGTCTGCGCGCCATTGTCCAGCGCCCAAAAAGCCGCGGCTCGCATTGCCCAGTTGCCCAACCCCTTGCGGCGATGATCCGGCAGGATTTCCAACGCATGCACCATCGCGATACCGTCGTGGATCGCCACAAAACCCGTTCCTGCGGGTTGATCGCTGTGGCGCAACAAAAGGCCGGTCTTTGGGCCCGGTGCCCGGTACATGATGGCAATCCGCTCGGGGCCGATACCGCCCTGCGCCCAGATCTCGCGCATGATGGCCAGCGGTTCCCAGATGTTGAAAACAGTCACGCGCGGGATCGGGATATCGGTCAATTGCTGCGCCGGGCAGGAATAGATATTGACCGGATCGAGAATGTCGTAGCCGCGTTCGGCAAGCATCGCATCCAGTGCTTCATCTCTCGGTCGCAGGCAGAAGATGCGTTTCTGGCCCATCGCCTGCATGGCGCCTTCAGCCGCGTCGATATCGGCGCTGGCTACGTCCCCAATCCGACTGGCGGCGGATACGCGTGACCCTCCGCCCTGCCCCTGTCGCAGCCGAAATGGGCCATGCGATTGATAGCCCGCAGCAGGCCATGTGCCGTCTACAACTGCAGCCCAATCGGTGCTCAAAGCTCGATCTCTTTCGCGAGGCGGGTCATGGCGGCATCGATGCGCCCGCCATCGGTACCGCGCACAACCACATTCGCCCCGAACACGCCATTTTTCTGAAACGGATAACATCCGATCGAGAGGTCGCCGAAATCTTTGGCGAGCGCGGCCAAGGTCGACGCTATATCGCCCTCACCTCTGTCCACACGCAGAGTCTGCGACAACAGCGGGTTGCCTCCGGTAAGCAAAGGTAAAACACTCGCCACCATCGCCTGAAAAACCAACGGTACTCCGGCCATGACATGGACGTTTGCAATCGTAAAGCCGGGCGCGGTCGAGACCGGGTTGTCGATCAATTCCGCCCCGTCCGGGATACGCGCCATACGCAGGCGAGCGTCGTTCAGCTCCAGCCCGGACTTCTCGTAATGCGCTTCAAGCAGCGCCCGCGCGTCGTGGCGAACATCGATATGCGCGCCAAAAGCTCGAGCGATGCAATCGGCGGTGATATCGTCATGGGTCGGGCCGATGCCGCCACTAGTAAACACGTGGTCATGGGCCTGGGACAGCGCCCTGACTGCCGCCTCAATCGCGGGCGCATCATCACTGACAATGCGCACCTCTTTCAGATCGATGCCGTGTTTGGTCAGCTCTCCAGCCAGATAATGCATATTGGCATCGCGGGTTCGGCCCGAGAGGATCTCATCCCCGATCACCAACATTGCAGCGGTTGGATTGGCCATGGCGCGCCCTCCCTCTTGATCGACCGTTAGGGCAGGTATAGGCCCTAGGCCATGCGATTTAAAACCCCCCTTGTCCCCGCCCGCCTGATCCGACGTTACAAGCGCTTTCTGGCAGATTGCAGGTTGGAAGACGGGCGCGAAGTAACAGCCCATTGCGCCAATCCCGGCTCGATGATGGGGCTGGCGGAGCCGGGTGAGAAAATCTGGCTGGAGCCGAATGATGATCTGAAGAAAAAGCTGAAATACGGCTGGCGGCTTGTTGATCATGAGAACGGGCATTTCACAGGAGTCGACACATCCGTCCCAAACAAGGCGCTTCGGGCGGCGCTTGAGGCACGCGAAATCCCCGAACTGGCGGCCTATGAAACCGTCCGCCCTGAGGTCAAATACGGTGAAAACAGCCGCATCGATTTCCTGCTGACCCAGCCCGGCCTGCCAGATGCTTATGTCGAGGTCAAAAGCGTCACCCTCTCACGCCAACCCGGGCTGGCTGAATTCCCCGACAGTGTCACCGCACGCGGCACTAAACATCTGGGCGAACTGGCGGCTATGGCGGCACAAGGGCATCGGGCGGTGATGCTGTATCTGGTGCAGCGGACCGATTGCGACCGGTTTGCGCTGGCGGCGGATATTGATCCGACCTATGCGGCGGCGTTTGAAGCAGCGCGGGCACAGGGGGTGGAGAAGTTGGTTTACGGGACGCAGATTTCGCCAATGGGTATTTTGGTAACTCGTCAATCAATTGTTGAGAGAAAACTCAGATGAATCCGACTATTTCTATCGAATTTGCCTAGGTTTCTCAAAGGACAACTGAATGACTGCCCCATCGAAGACTGAGAACACCCGCTTAGAAAAACGTATTC
Organism: Ruegeria sp. AA3; assembly: GCF_056542905.1. Classification (NCBI taxonomy): domain Bacteria; kingdom Pseudomonadati; phylum Pseudomonadota; class Alphaproteobacteria; order Rhodobacterales; family Roseobacteraceae; genus Ruegeria; species Ruegeria sp. AA3. Next base: position 71,952 of record NZ_JBQGAQ010000004.1, read on the forward strand.
GAACAATCTCACTGACTCTAATGATTTTGGGTGGCGTACCTGTATTGGCAAGATTTTTTGGTGTAGGGTTTATTCCCTCTCCAGTTTGGCTTTCCTTGGCATTTTGGCCTGCATGCAAAGTGGGAGCAATTTCAGGAGCAACAGCACTTTGGGCGGTTCATCTTAGCTTATCGGAAGGCATCCTATTCTCAGAGCCAATAAAAACAACATTGTCTATATTGTTCATGCCTTTGGCAGGTGCGTTTGCGGGGTTTCTTGTAGTGGCGGCGACGATCCCTATGGTTATTTCTCTTCCCTCTTTTCGCACGGTAGAAATAACATTTGTTGTTAGTGATCCCAATATGGGAGATTATCGGAGGTGCCCTAGGCCAATCGCTCTGAAAGACACGGCGCGTGCCGTTAACGTCGTTTGTGATGTCCCGAACAGTATTCGCAGACGTTTGCGAACCGGAAGGAAGATTATTCTTGTTGGCCCCGGAAGCAGTGTCGGCGTATTTCCAACTCACTTTCGTCTACCTTGATCACCAAGAGCCCTTATCAGTCTCTGTATTAAATCAAATTAACTGAAAAACATCCACGACCGCACACCCTCTGGTACTTTCTGCACAAGCAGCGTAAAAGAAGTGCTGCGTGAAATATTTGGAGTCTCGCACCGATGAAAGAACATCGTGGCCGTCTGACCAAGGACGGTATCCGCATCTATGAACCCAGTGACTTTGCCGGGATGCACGCGGCAGGGGCATTGGCTGCGCGGATATTGGATGACATTGCTGATCATGTTTTTGTCGGTCAGACCACGGGTGCGATTGACGGGCTGATCACGCAGATGGTCGAGGACGCGGGCGCAGAATCAGCGACCATTGGCTATAAAGGTTATCAGCACGCAAGTTGTATTAGCGTGAACCATGTAGTCTGTCACGGCATACCCGGCGAGAAGAAGTTGAAGGATGGCGATATCCTGAATATCGACGTCACTGTGATCGTCGATGGCTGGTTTGGTGACACCTCGCGTATGTACGTGGCTGGTAAGCTTCCGCGTAAAGCCGAGCGGCTGATTCAGGTGACCCATGATGCGCTGTTCAAGGGCATCGATATGGTCAAGCCGGGTAATACCTTCGGGGATATAGGCCATGCCATTCAGGCCTATGTCGAGGCGCACCGGATGAGCGTTGTCCGCGATTTCTGCGGCCATGGGCTGGGCCGTGTTTTCCACGCGCCGCCCAATGTCTTGCACTATGGCCGTCCGGGTACAGGCGCGGTTTTGGAAGAAGGCATGTTCTTCACCATCGAACCGATGGTCAATCTGGGCCGCCCCGAAACCAAAACACTTGCCGATGACTGGACTGCCGTGACTCGCGACAAATCTCTGTCGGCGCAGTTTGAGCATTCGGTGGGTGTGACGGCCGATGGGGTTGAGATTTTCACCCTGTCACCGGGTGGCAAATATCACCCGACTTATTCGTCCTGATCAGTCGCCTGATCGCGTAAAAGTTTCAGCAACAACGTCTCATCGCGCCAGGGGATCACCGCGTCGTTGATAAACACCGGCGCGCGCATCGGTTTGGTCGGCGGCCCGGTGGTGGCGTCGCTGTCTGTCAAAAAGCCCCAAAACGGAGGTGTGATGGCGCGGTCCATGGGCCGACCTTAGCATATTTCTCGGTCAGAGTCCCAAAAGCCCCGGCACATGTGACATATCCGTGAAGACCTCGGCCCCCAGCGCAGCCAGCCGCGCGCCGTCGTCGTGGGCTGCATAGGCGAGGCAGCGCATATTGGCACGGATGGCGGCGGTGACGCCGTTCTCACTGTCTTCGATCACGACCGGCGATTTGGCGCCAAATTGCTGCGCCGCTGTCAGGAACAGGGTGGGGTCAGGTTTACCTGAGCCCAGCACATGGGCCGAAAACATGACCGTGCTGAACCGCTCCCACAGACCGTTCTGACCCAGAGTAATCTGCATTTTCTCTGGCCTGCCATTTGAGGCGACACAATAAGGAATGCTGGCTGCATCCAATTGCGTCAGCAATTCTGGGATGCCTTCAACCAAAGGAGTGCCCGCTCGCAGCCTCTCATAGATTTCCGAGTAGATTTGATCGGTCCAGTCGTCAGGCAGATCCGCACCGAGATCGCGCGCCTTGTCTCGGACACCAGTCATCGTACCACCGACGAAAAGAGACATGCACTCTGCAAGGGTCAGGTGCAGACCATATTGGGCCAGATTGTCGATCATGACCTGATTGGACAGAACCTCGCTATCAACCAGAACCCCGTCGCAATCGAAAATGACCAGATCATGCATATCAGCCCCCAGTTCGCCACATCAGCGAAATGCACGTGTCGCCATATTTTCGCGCGTCATGCAGAGTGAACCCATTTGGAGGAATCATGGGGGCGTTTTCCTCCCACACGATCAGGGCGTCCTGGGCCAGCCAGCCACCTTTGGTGGCCGCCGCCAGCGCCTTTTGACCCAGGTCTTTGCCATAAGGCGGATCAAGAAAGACCAGATCGCATGCGTCGCCTGGGTTTTCCCCCAACCGCGCTGCGTCACGTCTGATCAGAGTGGTCTGGTCCCGACTTCCGGTCAGATCGATATTCTTGCGGATCAGACTCTGCGCAATTCGCCCATCATCGACAAACGTAACATGGGCCGCTCCGCGCGACAGCGCTTCAAGCCCCAACGCACCAGTACCTGCAAACAGGTCCAACACGTGCAAACCATCAATGTCGATCTGATGGTTCAGGACGTTGAAAAGGCTTTCCCGCACCCGATCGGTGGTGGGGCGCAGATGTGCTCCAGCATCGCCCTTGCCGACCGAGGCCAAAGCGCGGCCCCGGAAGTTACCGGCGATGATCCTCACGCTTTGAGCAGCGGTTTCAGCTCCGCTTCTGGGTCAGCCACCACCGTCGGATCGGCTGTTTTACCCGCATCGATCAGGCGTTTACCTACCATATAAGCGCGCGGGTCATTCATCGCGTCGACCGCAATCAGCTGATCGCCTTTATAGTACCAGAAGGACACCGTCGCGCCTTCACCCTTTCGGGTCACGACGCGATCATAGCCTGTATTTAGGCCCGCAATCTGCAGCTTGACGTCGTACTGATCCGACCAGAACCACGGCGTCGCGGTATAATCCTTGGCAGCACCCAGCATGTTCTGGGCCACAATCTCGGCCTGGTCGATGGCGTTGGGCACGCTCTCCAGACGAATGCGGCCCTCACCATGCGGGAACGAGGCACAATCACCCGCCGCCCAGATTGACGGGTCCGACGTGCGGCCATGGGCATCGGTTTTGATGCCGTTGTCCAGCTCCAATCCCGCCATTTCAGCCAGTTGCGTTGAGGGTGCGATGCCGACCCCCACCACGACGAAATCCACCTTTAATTCGGTGCCATCGGACAGAATAGCACCCGTCACCTTGCCATCTTCACCAACCAAACGATCCAGCCCAACGCCTTCGCGAATGTCGGCTCCGTATTCCGTATGAAGCGTACGGAAATAGTCGCTGGTCTCTTTCGCGGCGACACGCTGCAGAATGCGGTCTGCCATCTCGATCAGCGTGACTTTAACCCCACGCTTGGCACAAACCGCAGCGGCCTCGAGCCCGATATAGCCGCCACCGACGATCAGAGCACGTGCACCATCGGTTACCCGAGGCTCCATCTCGTCGATATGCGCAAGATCGCGCACCACATGGACGCCTTCAAGATCGCCACCAATGGCTGCGGGCAGACGACGCGGATCAGAGCCTGTGGTCAGAGCCAACTCATCATAGGCGATCACGTCATCACCTATGGTTACCGTTTTGGCCTTTGGGTCAATTCCGGTCACGCGCTGCCCCAGTCGGAGGGTGATATTGTTTTCCGCATAAAAGCTATCGGGCCGCAGGAACAGGCGTTCCAACTCCATCTCGCCCAACAGGTAGCCTTTGGATAATGGCGGGCGCTGGTAGGGCAGGTGCGGCTCGGCACCAATCAGGGTGATGTCGCCTTCAAAGCCGTCCTTGCGCAACCGCGCCACGAGTGAAGCACCAGCCTGCCCTGCCCCGATCACGACGATATGGCTCATGTTGTGCTCCCCTGCAGAATTCCGATGGTCTCTTTCTTTCGACAACCTATATTGCGACAAAGCCCGACTCTGCAAATCCAAATGACAGGAGCTTAATAAATGATCTCAACAGGTGACATGCTGCCCGACGCGACGCTGATTCAGATGGGAGCCGATGGCCCTGAAGAGGTGCGGATTTCAGAAAAAACAAAAGGGCGCAAGGTGGTGATCTTTGCTGTGCCCGGCGCATTTACCGGGACCTGCACGACCGCGCATGTCCCAAGCTTCATGCGGACAAAAGGCCAATTCGACGCAAAAGGAGTTGATGAGATCATCTGTATTTCGGTCAACGATCCCTTCGTGATGGGCGCCTGGGGTGAAAGCACCGGAGCAACTGCCGCAGGATTGACCATGCTGGCCGACGCCGCATCGGAATTCACCAAGGCGATAGACATGGATTTCGACGCACCACCGGTTGGTCTGCTGGCACGGTCCAAGCGCTATGCCATGTTCGTCAATGACGGAAAGGTAATCGCCTTGAACATCGAAGAGAATCCGGGCGTTTGCGAGATTTCGGCTGGCGAAGGTCTGCTTGAAACCTTCTGATCCCGGTTGGCCCCGGCATCACCGGGGCCACATGAAACGCATTTAACTTGATGCAACGACCCGATGTGCCAATACTTGGACATACAACCCGGGAGTTCATTGATGCGACTGAAATTAATCACTTTGATTCTTGGTGGCGCCGGCGCCTTAGCCGCGTGCGGCCCTGCCCCTACACCCCAGCAACAAGCTGCTCGGCAACACGAGATCGCTTGTCTGAGCGGCACCATAGGCGGCGCATTGATCGGCGGAGTGATCGGCAATCAATTTGGCGGTGGATCGGGCAAAACCATTCTGACGGCGGCGGGCGCTGCTGCAGGTGGGTTGTCTGGCGAACGTTACGCATGCTGAGGAGATTGGATTTGAAACAAGCATTGATGATCATCGCTGTCATTCTGATGTCTGGCACCGCAAGCGCCGAAAGTGTCGCAGAACTGCACGAGGCCGAGCTGAACAATATCGACAAGAACAATGATGGGTTTCTGTCCCGGAACGAATTCAACGCCTTCTCGGATTATGCGTTTCAAGCGATGGACGAAGACAAGAACGGCACACTTGGCCTGGATGAAGCTAAACCGTTCCTAGACATCAAGCAGTTTCAGAATGTTGACCGCGATGGAGATAACACTATCTCCCGGCCAGAATACGACGCCCAGATGGACAGCGATTTCACCTCGGCTGATCTGGATGGCAATGGGCAATTAAACTAGCGCTCAATCAGGAGGCGTAAGATGACGAGATGGATCAGCCTCGGCGCGCTTCTGGTGCTCGCGGCTTGTGATGTACCGCAATCACCTGTTGTTACCGGCCCAGACGGACAGACCCGCATTCACATCAATACCGCCGGTTTGACCTGTTATGAGACACGGTGCCTCGACATCAACCCGTCGACCCGCAGCGTCCGCTCGGTCGGCAGCCGCACGATCAGAATTCCGGCCAATATCGATATCAGCGGAGGAACCATTTCTCCAGATGATTTCAAACAACTAGGAACCGCTGCGTTGCTGGCAGGTGGTGCAGGGTCAGCTGGCGACCGATAGAAGGCTATCCATCTTGCGCGCCAGCTTGGCGTCTTGTGCGGACAGGCCGCCAACATCATGGGTGGACAGCACCACCTCGACTGTGCGGTAGACATTCGACCATTCGGGGTGGTGGTTCCATTTCTCGGCCCAGATCGCCACCTGCGTCATCCAGCCGAAAGCGGCGACAAAATTATCGAAGATGAAGGTCTTTGTGATCGCATCGCGGTCCTCAACCATGGTCCAGCCATTTCTGAACAGCGGGTCCAGCAGCGGGCCGCGGGTCTCGGTTGACAGAAGTTCGGTCATTGCTGTTCCTCCGGGTTCGATTTCCTGAACGGGCCATAATCCGTCAGAATCTCGATCTCTTCTCCCACTGCGTGGGCTTCGGCGTCCAGATATTTCTGAACTGCATCAGCAAAACCCGGATCACCGACCCAGTGCAAGCTATGCGTGCGGGTCGGCATATAACCGCGCGCCAGCTTGTGCTCGCCCTGGGCACCTGCCTCAACCCGGGCCAGCCCTTCAGCAATGGCAAAGTCGATCGCCCTATAATAGCACAGTTCGAAATGCAGGCAGGGATGGTGTTCCACGCAGCCCCAATAGCGGCCATAGAGCGTTTCCCGGCCGATGAAATTCAAGGCCCCGGCTACCGGGTATCCGTTGCGTTCGGCCAGCACCAGAGCGATGTCATCTGTCATGGTTTCCTGAGCGATATCAAAGAATTGCCGCGTCAGGTAGGGTGATCCCCATTTGCGCGCGCCGGTATCCTGGTAGAATCGCCAGAAGGCATCCCAGTGCTCCGGCCGCAGATCATCGCCTGTGATCGTACGAATCTGCCCGCCGAAGTCACAGGCCTGCTCGCGTTCTTTCCGGATATTTTTGCGTTTGCGCGAAGATAGCGCTGCCAGAAACCCATCGAAATCGGTGTATCCATCATTGAGCCAGTGAAACTGCTGCGAATGCCTGACCATCAGGCCCATCTGTTCACCAGCCAGCGCCTCGGCCTCGGTGCAGAAGGTGGCGTGCAGTGAGGAGATGCGATTTTCGGCGGCTAACTGCACCGCGCCTTGCACCAGCGCTGACATGCCCACCGCATCATAGCCGGGCCGTACCAGAAAACGTCGGCCTGTTGCGGGTGTAAATGGCGCAGCAATCTGCAGTTTCGGATAGTATCGCCCGCCTGCACTTTCATAAGCATGGGCCCAGCTGTGATCGAAGATGTACTCACCCTGCGAATGCGACTTGGCATACATCGGTGCCGCACCGATCAGCATTCCATCTAGATAAGCCGTCAGATATTGCGGCTGCCAGCCTGTGCCGCGTCCGACTGAACCGCTTTTTTCCAAAGCCAGCAAAAATCGGTGTGTGGTGAACGGATCATGCGGTCGCCCGCCATCAGCAACCTCAGGACAGGCGCAACTGTCCCAATCGCCCGCTGTTATCTGCGATAGCGATGTCAGAACCCGAACCTCTATCTGTGCCTGATCCATGTCCCCTCCGCGCTGCACCTTTATCTGTGATCGCGCGCGGCAGGATCAAGCGGGATATTCGGCCAGATAGCCTTCGAAGGTCACATTATCGGCAACCCTGCGCGCCTCGGCCTCTTGTTCAGGCGAGCGCACCGTCCAGCACAGGATCGGCACACCTTGCTCCTTCAGCTCGGCGACCCGGGGTCGGTCAAGATCAGAAGCTTCATGGCTGATGAAACTGGCCCCAACACGGTCAAAATCCGGGATATTGCGCAGATGGTCGCAAATGGATTGCGGCAAAAGCTCGGCCTTTGGGTCGTAAGAGCCGGTAACGAGACCGCGCGGTAGGTGTGGCGCAAGGCGCGCGAGTTCGGCAACCGCGTGTGGGTTGAATGACATTAGTGCGACCAGTCCGACATAGCCTTTCAGCGCACTTACTACATCCGCTTCCAACGCACCGATATCAGGTCCCATTGCCCCATCCTGATCCTTAAGCTCAATCAGAAGAGGCACCCGACCGGCAACCATGTTCAACACCTCTTCGAATGACGGGATACTCTCACCGTCGGAATGCAGCAGAGGCTGCGCCTGAGCCTGCGCCGCAGTGATTTGCTGAATAGGTCCCGCGCGTCCGGTCAGGCGAGTCATGTCATAGTCATGAAACACCATCGCACGGTTATCGCGCGTGCGCTGCAGATCAATTTCAATGCCATATCCCGCGTCGATCGCAGCACGAATGGCGGACCGGCTGTTCTCGGGCCGCTGGTCTGCAACGTCATGCAGCGCCCGATGTGCAATCGGGCGCTTCAGAAACTCAAGGGGCAGCGAAGGTGTCATTGAACCTCGAAGATGCCTTCGATTTCGACCGCGACGCCTAGCGGCAGCGACGCCGCGCTGACGGCTGAGCGCGAGTGACGACCAGCCTCACCCAGCGCCTCAACCAGAAAATCGGACGCGCCATTGATCACCTGCGGTTGCGCGATGAAATCAGCAGTCGAGTTCACGAAACCAGTCAGTTTGATCACCCGCACCAGTTTGTCGATATCGCCGTCGCACGCCGCTTTTACCTGAGCCAGCAGATTGATGGCGCAGACCTTGGCCGCAGCCGCACCTGCCTCAATATCCATGTCATCGCCCAGCTTGCCTGTGATCAGATCGTCCGCCTTGGAGATTTGGCCCGACACATAGACGATGTTGCCGATGCGCACGAACGGAACGTAGTTTGCTGCGGGCGCGGGCGCGTCCGGTAAATTGACACCCAAGCTGTCCAGTTTTGCTGCAATACTCATGTGGTTGATCCTCATCTCACAGTGATTCCGCGCGGACGCTAACCGGGAACGCAGGTTTCGGAAAGCGGGAAAGCGGTAATTTTCTTAAGGCCTGCGAACTGCGCGGGTGTTCTCCTGTTCAGGAAGTGTTGAATTCGTGTCACTTTACGACCTCCCACCTACTGAGGTAAACGCGAGTCGTTGTTTCATATTCCGCGCGAAACCTCTATGTGAGACGAATTGCGCACCATGAGCGCAATGGCCGTATTGATTGAAGGCCCGGCACACCACCGGGTATTTTTGGAGTAAAGAAGACAGTGCCAAGCTATATTCGCCTGAAGCACCTATTCATATTCGCCATCATGACGGTTCTGTCGGCATGCGCAACGCAGCCACAGGACGCTGCCGCGCGAGGTGAGATTTTCGACCCTTACGAAGGTGCCAACCGTGGCATTCACAAGTTCAATCTGGGCGTTGACCGGTTCCTGTTCCGTCCAGCCTCAAAAGGCTATGTGAAGATCGTGCCCGATCCGATGGTCACCAGCTTCAATCACTTTGCTGAAAACCTGACCATGCCAGGGCAGGCTCTGGATTATCTGTTGCAAGGCAATCTGAAACAATCAGGCAACGCGTTGCTGCGCTTTCTGATCAACTCGACCGTGGGTGGATTCGGCCTGTCCGCTCCGGCGGATGAATTGAACCTGCCGCCCGTCGACACCGATTTCGGAGAAACCTTGCATGTTTGGGGTGTCAGCGAGGGCGCCTACGTGGAACTTCCTTTCTATGGCCCGTCGACCGCGCGAGATGCTGTCGGCGTCGTATTCAATCTTTTCTCGAACCCAATTAACTTCTCTCCGGTGCGTCCGGTCGACAACATTGGTGTCTATGCCGAGGTTGTGCGGCGCATGGGGGATCGTGGACGGTTCTCGGATACGGTCGATTCAATTCTTTATGACAGTGCCGATAGTTACGCGCAGGCACGTACGATCTATTTGCAAAATCGCCGCTTTGAACTGGCAAGGGATGATGAAGACGCCTATCTGGGTCTGTATGACGATCCCTACGCCAACACCGGGACCGACCCTGTCAGAGACCCCTATCTTGACCCGTATGAGGACCCCTATGCCGAATAACCTGTTGAACAGACGCCGATTTGTAGCCGCTGCCCTTACCGGGATGACAGTTGCCGCATTGCCTCTGCCCGCGTTTGCGCTGACCGAAGCGCAGGCCAAGCAACTGGTCAACAGCGTGGTGGCCGATATCACACGTATCATCGACTCGGGTAAATCCGAGAACGCCATGTTGCGCGATTTTCAGAAGATTTTCGTTCAATACGGTGATGTGCCGATCATGGCCCGATATGCGTTGGGGGCAGATGCACGCACAGCCTCCTCCGCACAACTGCGCCAGTTCACCAAGGCGTTTGAGGGCTATATCTCGCGAAAATACGGTCGCCGGTTCCGCGAGTTCATCGGCGGTGAGGTCACCGTACGCAATGCGCGTAAGATCAAAACCGGATACGAGGTCAGAACCTCGGTCAAACTACGCGGCTCATCTCCGTTCGAGGTGACCTTCCTGGTGTCAGACAAATCGGGCCGCGGCAAGTTCTACAACATGTTCATCGAAGGCGTGAACCTGCTGCTGACCGAGCGCACCGAAATCGGCGCGATGCTGGATGCGCGTGGCGGTGATCTGAATCGCCTGATCAAGGACCTGGAAAACACCGGCTGATCCTGATATCCGAAAACGAGCGTGCCGCCGATTAACACCAGCGGCACAGTGGCGATCCGTTGCCTGAATCCACGGAATCAATTCAGCCGTTCACCGGTTTCCTTGGCGAAATACGACACCTTGCTCATGTCGAAAGCCAGGTTCAACATCTGGCCCGCCTGCGCGCTGGTTTCGGCATGCAGCCGCGCTGTGACCTGCTTGCCCCCCAGTTCCGACACCACATAGGTGTCGGCCCCGGCAGGTTCGACCATATCGACCATGCAGGCCGCCTCTTGCACACCTGCCCCGGCGCGGAAACCGGCCTCGGCGATGTCTTCCGGGCGTAGACCGAGGATGACATCCTGCGGCAGTTCCGGTGCGCGCGCATCGGTTAAGACCAGCGTATCGCCGGTTTCTCGCGTGATCGAAATCTGCGTCCCCGAACCATTGTTCGATGCCTGTGCTGGGATCAGGTTCATCGCCGGAGAGCCCATGAAATCCGCAACGAAAAGGTTGGCCGGGTTGTTGTAGATCTCGGCCGGTGTTCCGATCTGCTGCACGATCCCGCCTTTAAGCACGACGATCTTAGTCGCCAGTGTCATTGCTTCGATTTGGTCGTGGGTCACGTAAACGATCGATGCGTCCAGCGTCTGGTGCAGCTTCTTGATCTCGGTCCGCATCTCGACCCGCAGCTTGGCATCAAGGTTCGACAGGGGTTCGTCAAACAGGAACAGCTTAGGATCACGCACCAGCGCCCGACCCATTGCGACCCGTTGACGCTGACCGCCCGACAATTGGCTTGGGCGGCGGTTGAGCAGCGGTTCGATCTGCAGCAGCGACGCGACCTCTTTCAGCTTGGCATCCTGAGTGGCCTGATCGACCCCACGCACTTTCATGCCGAAGGTGATGTTCTTGGCGACCGACATGGTCGGGTACAAAGCGTAGGACTGGAACACCATCGCGATGTCGCGGTCCTTTGGGCTGACATGAGTCATGTCGTTGCCGCCGATGGACAATGTGCCGCCGGTGATCTCCTCCAGCCCCGCGATGCAGTTCAGCAGGGTGGATTTACCGCAGCCTGAGGGGCCGACAAGCACCAGGAAATCGCCCGGTTCAATCGAGATGTTGATGTCTTTCAGAATTTCGACAGGGCCGTAATTCTTGTAGAGTTTGTTGATATCAAGGATGGGAGCCATGGGTCTTATCCCTTCACTGAGCCAGCGGTCAGGCCGCGGATGAAATACTTACCGGCAACGACATAGACGAGCAGCGTCGGCAGACCCGCGATGATCGCGGCCGCCATGTCGACGTTGTATTCTTTGACGCCGGTGGTGGAGTTTACGATATTGTTGAGCGCCACGGTCACGGGCTGTGTCCCCGCCTGGCTGAAGGACACACCGAACAGGAAGTCATTCCAGATCTGCGTGAACTGCCAAATGACGGTCACCACGATGATCGGCAGCGACAGCGGCAGGAAGATCGACCAGAAGATCCGCATAAACCCGGCCCCATCGACGCGCGCAGCCTTGGTCAGCTCAGCCGGAATGGTGACATAGTAGTTGCGGAAGAACAGCGTGGTGAAGCCCAGCCCGTAGATCACGTGGACAAAGATCAGACCCGGAATGGTTCCTGCGATTCCCATGATGCCCAGAAGGCGCGCCATGGGCAGCAGAACCACCTGGAACGGGATAAAGCAACCAAACAGCATCAGCGAGAAGATGATATTCGCGCCTTTGAACCGCCACTGCGCCACGACGTAGCCATTCAACGCTCCCAGAAGGGTCGAGATGGCCACCGCAGGGACCGCGATCAGGACCGAGTTCCAGAAGTAAGGCCGCAGACCTTCGCACTGGATACCGGTACAGGCGCCGGACCATGCAGTTTTCCAGGCGTCAAAGCTGACCTCTCGCGGAAGCGAAATCAGGCTGCCAGTACGGATTTCCTCAAGGCTTTTCAACGATGTGGTCAACATCACGAACAGCGGCATCAGGTAATACAGCGCGAACAGGCCCAGCAGGACGTAAAGCAGCCAACGCAGGGCAATCTTACCAGTGGCGCTTTGGGTACGGGTTTGGGTTTGGGGCATCGACAGATCAGTCATTTTTCGCCCTCAGCTCTGAGTAAAGATAGGGAACCACGATGGCAAAGACGACCAGCATCATGATCATCGCGGACGAGGCCGCCTGACCAATATCGCCGCGCGAAAACGCCATGGCGTACATATAAGTGGCAGGCAAATCAGTCGCGTAGCCCGGACCGCCACCCGTCAGGGCGATGACAAGGTCAAAGCTTTTGATCGCGAGATGCGCCAGTACGATGAAGGCTGACAGGAAGATCGGGGCCATCGAGGGGATGATGATCGCCGTATAGATGCGCCATGTCGGGATGCCATCGACCTGCGCGGCCTTGATGATCTCTCCGTCCACTGACCGCAGACCGGCCAGGAACAGCGCCATGACGAAACCCGAGCTTTGCCAGATCGCGGCCATCACGATGGTGTAGATGGCGTAATCAGGGTTCACCAACCAATCGAACTCGAAGTTTGTGAAGCCCCAGCCCTGCACCATGGATTCTATGCCCAGACCCGGGTTCAGAATCCACTTCCACGCGGTACCGGTCACAATCATCGACAGTGCCATCGGGTAGAGGTAGATCGTGCGGATGGCTCCTTCGACGCGGATTTTCTGATCCAGCAGGATGGCCAGCAACAGGCCCAGTACCATCGCGATGACGATGAACAGCGCGCCAAAGATATACAGGTTGTTGATCGCCGTATCCCAACGGGGCGAGTCAAACAGGCGTTCGTATTGAATGAAGCCCTTGATCTCGTATTTCGGCAGTAGTTTCGATCGGGTTAGCGACACCCATGCGGTCCATCCGATAAATCCGTAGACAAAGATCAATACGGCGATGAACGACGGTGCCAGCACCACCTTGGGCAGGTGGTTTTCCAGCCATTCGGACATTTTAGCCTCCGGGGAAAGATGCTCTGCCCCTCAGTATAGGGGGCAGAGCGTATTGGATCAGTAGCTGTTTGCTACCGCGTCCGCCAGTTGCTGAACCGCGTCAGCCGAGGACATATCCGAGTTGAAATGTGCGGTCACAACATCGGTGATCGCACCGGACTGCGACCCGCGCAGCGCCATGCCATGGGCGTAAGACGGCAGCAGCGAACCTGCGGCAGATGTCGAGCCCATGTCTTCGGCCGACAGATTGGCACAGATGTCAAAGTCTTCCAGACCAACATCGGTCCGCGCAGGGATCGAGCCTTTGTTCAGGTTGAACACTTTCTGGAAGTTCGGTGCAACGATCAGCTTGGCCAGCAGGTCCTGACCGGCTTTCTTGTCGTCGCCTTCCACGTCAAACATGGCAAAGCTGTCGACGTTGTACAGATACCCGTCACCGGGGGTCGAGGCGCACAGGAAATCTTCGCCGGGCTTTTTGCCAGCCGCCAGGAATTCACCCTTGGCCCAGTCACCCATGATCTGGAACGCAGCTTCGCCGTTCATCACCATCGCGGTGGCGAGGTTCCAGTCGCGGCCCGAGAAGTTCTCGTCCACGTATCCGCGCAGGGTACGCATCTGATCAAACGCCTGCACCATGGTGTCCGAGGTCAACGCTTCGGGATCCAGATCAACCAGTGCTTTCTGGTAGAACTCAGGTCCACCAACGCCAAGCACAACTGCTTCGAACACGGTGGCGTCCTGCCATGCCTGACCGCCATGAGCCAGCGGGATCACACCAGCGGCCTGCAGCTTTTCGGCAGCGGCATTGAATTCATCCCAAGTGCTGGGCATTTCGATACCGTTTGCGGCCAGAACGTCCGCGTTGGCCCAGATCCAGTCAACACGGTGAACGTTCACCGGAGCCGCGCACCAGGTCCCTTCACACTTCATATGGCCCGCGATCGACGCAGGCAGGACATCAGCCCAGCCTTCTGCCTCGGCCACGGCCGAGATGTCTGCCAGAACGCCTTCTTCATACCATTCCTGAATGGCGGGGCCTTTCAGCTGAACAGCTGTCGGCGCGTTACCGGCCAGAACACGTGCGCGAAGCGCAGTCATGGCCGCATCACCGCCGCCGCCTGCGACCGGCATATCGGTCCATGTGCCACCGTTCGAGGCAAACTCCTCCTGCAGAACCGCGACCGATTTCGCTTCACCGCCGGATGTCCACCAGTGCAGAACTTCTGCCTGCGGTTCGGCCACTACCGACGACCCGGCCGCAATGGCAAAGGTCGACACAGTGACAAATGCAAAACGCTTCATATTTGTTCTCCTCCCTGAGAATTCGGTGCCACCCAATGGGCGGCGATGCCCGATATAGCGCTAACAGAATGCCGCATGGCAACGCAGAATGCAGAGCAATATCCTGACAAGGCGGAAATTTTCACCGCTTTTGTTACCGCGTGTTACTTTGGGCTTGAATCCGTTTCCATTCGTTACAATTGGCGGCAGCGGAGGAAGTTTGAGAGGAGGATTAGAGTGGGTATTCCCCGGCTCCTGGTGGTGGACGACGATTCTGAGATGCGTTCGATGATGACCCAGTTCTTTCAGCAGAACGGGTATATAGCGCTGCCTGCCAGTTCGGAAAGTGAAATACGCACGCATCTGACCTCAGGTCGGATCGACCTGATCCTGTTGGACGTGATGCTGGGCGATGAGAACGGTGTGGAAATTTGCGCCAGATTGCGTGCCGAGCAAGATGTACCGATCATTCTGGTCTCTGCCTTGTCGGCAGATCACCAGCGCATGGCGGGATATGAAGTTGGCGCGGATGACTACATTGCCAAGCCGTTCAACCCGCAGCTTCTGCTGGCCCGCGTCCGTGCTGTGATGCAGCGCGCGCAACGCACCCCTTCGCTGGCTTATCGCCGCCGTACCCGTACATTTCACTTTGACGGCTGGGTCTTTGACGGCAAACGGGACGAGGTACATTCGCCCGACGGCTATTTAGTCTCGCTTTCTCAGCGCGAAACCGCCCTGCTGAAAGTCTTGCTAGCAAATCCACACATCCCGCTAACCCGGGATGAGATCGCCACCGCACTGGATGTCACTGGCGAGGCTGACAAACCCGAGGCGCAAGGCCGCGCCATCGATATGTTGGTTGGGCGACTACGCTCTAAAATCGAGGCTAATCCGAAGGAGCCTCAGATGCTGCGCACTGAGCGTGGGGTTGGGTACATATTTACCGCCGACATATCGGTAGATGAGGACGCATGACATTGCGCCTGCGCAGCTTTGGATGGGTCTGGACGCTGTCAGCCTTCGCTGCAGGGCTGTTGGCAACCGCATTGTGGTTCACCTCTGCACAGGCTTGGAACCGTTTCCAAACTCAGGCATTTGTTGCGGGATTCACCGTATACGAGGATTTGCGGACGGGGATGGCACCGCCACCCGGCTTGCTGATCAATCCCTTGCCTGCCAAGGCCGCCGCACTTGCCGATAGGGGAGAATTCCAACAAATGCCCGGCTTTTCGGATCGCCGCTTTGTCACCAATCTGTCGATCCTGACCGACAGTTCAGCACCTCTGAGTGGACGCGAACTGACGCTGGCGGTATTGTCCGATCGTCTGGTCTATCCGGTCTCTGATATCGTTTCGGGCAACGATCAGACCGGGCCCGAGAAGATGGGCAATCTGACGCGCCTGCTTGCGACCTATTGCAGCGAACCGATCCTGATCGCGCAATTTGGACGTGGTGTCTGGCAACAGATTGATGGCACTGAAATCTGGGGGTGTAAGGCAGCTCCGATTGATCTGCGCCTGCCCGCGATATTGCTGGGAATAGTAGCGCTGGCCGCGTTGCTGACCTCGGTCGGGAATGTCTCGGACAGCTTCACGCGCTTTGCACAGGCACTTGGTGACCGCAAACGCCGCGGTGGGCCACAAAGTTATGATGCGGACGGGCCAGAAGAGCTGCGCGATATCGTGGCTGCGGTGAATGATCACCTTGAGGCTGAACGCGCGCAGCTTGAGAAACGCGCCATAGTGCTGTCGGGTGTTAGCCACGATCTGGGTACGCCGGCAACGCGTGTCCGGCTGCGTGCCGCCCTGATCGACGATGCCGAATTGCGCGAGAAGCTCGAAGCAGACGTGGATCAGATGACCGGCATGATCGAAAGTGTACTGACCTATACAAGGTCCGAGCTCAGTGTCGAGGAACCGCGGCAGATCTCGTTGACCTCACTGGTCGAGTCACTGGTCGCCGACTATCAGGATATGAACTTGCCCGTATCTTTGAAAGCGATTGAACCTGTGGCTGTCGAAGGTGCGCCGTCATTGTTCATGTCGCGCCGGGGGCACGGATCGCTGCCTGAGACACGGCGCATTCTGGTGATGGGTCGACCGATCTCGTTGAGGCGGGCGCTGTCAAATCTGATCGACAACGCCTTGAAATATGGGCGCCGGGCCGAGGTTGAGCTGGAAACCAATGCTCAATCCGCCACGATTATTGTCGAAGATAAAGGCACCGATTTGTCGGTTGATGATATCGAGGCATTGCTGGCCCCGTTCCAGCGTGGGTCAAACACCGGTTCGTCAGATGGCTTTGGGCTTGGCCTGACCATCGCACGCACCGTTGCCGAGCAACATGGCGGAACGCTGAGCTTTGAGGCCGGAGACCAAGGCTTGCGCGCTTGCCTGCAGATCACCCGGCAATAGATCAGGGCGAATAGCTGCGTACCAGCGCGCTTGCGATCAAAGCCCAACCATCTGCAATCACGAAAAATGCCAGTTTGAACGGCAGGGAAACCGTAGCCGGAGGCACCATCATCATACCCATCGACATCAGGACCGCCGCAACAACCAGATCGATGATCAGGAACGGTAAAAATATCAGAAACCCGATCTGAAATGCCCGTGCAATCTCCGACAGCATGAATGAAGGCATCAGAACGGACAGAGGTGCCTCGGGTGACAGCCGCAAATCCGCGCCATCTGGTCGCAATGCTGCCATCGCCTGGAACGTATCGACATCCAGACGCGCCGCCATGAAGCTGCGAAATGGCACCAGCGCGCGTTCCAGCGCGGGCTCCACGTCTATTGTTTCCTCGACCATTGGCTGGATGCCGACTTCCCACGCTTCGGTGAAAACCGGCTCCATGATGAAATAGGTCAGAAACAGCGCCAGACTGACAATCAGCATGTTGGGCGGCGATTGCTGCAACCCAATCCCTTGCCGCAGTATCGCCAATACGGTGATCAGAAATGGAAAACAGGTGATCATGATCGCCAGACCCGGTGCCAGGCTGAGCACCGTGATCAGCAATATCAGCTGAATCGTCCGGGCCGAAATCGATCCATCTTCGCCCATAGACAGCGACAACTCCTGCGCCATGCCGCTGGTGGGGACGACCAGCAGAATTGCCAGCCAGATCAGATGGCGCATCATCCGATCCCGTTTTGCAGATCCGAGATCTCTGTCAGCCGCACAGCCAGCTGCCCAGCCTGATCTCCTTCCATTTCCTCCAGCAGCCCGCGTGCGACCAATTGGTCCCCGACATACAGGTCGACGGGGTCTTCAATGCGTTTGTCCAGCGCCAGAACAGCGTTTTCGCCCATGTTCAGCAGATCACGGATCAAAGGTCGCGCCCGACCAACCGAAACTGTGACTTCGATCGGAACCGCTTCGAACGGATTTGGCTTTTCGGATTTCGGAGCTTGGGGATCACTCATTTGACAGAGCCTCTTTTGCTTCAAATAGATAGGCGTCGAAAGATGCGGCAATGGACGCGAGCAACGCGGTACAATCCACCTCTCGACAGGCGGTGCCCACTTGCAAACGCGCCTGTCCCGCCTGCAGAGAAGGGTCCTCGACAACTTTCGGCAAAGGCGTGAAATCTTGTGGGAGAACCGCCTGAACCTGATCGGCGGCACCTTCCGGAACGGTAAGTAGCATCGGCTGCCCGATCTGTTCCCGGGCCATCTCACAAAGCTGTTCAGTCAATCTGGCGGGAAAGCCCAGTTCGACGGTTTCGGGCAAAACCACCTGTATCAGGCTCTGAAACATCGGTTCCAGCGACAATGTCATGCGGGTTAACGCCTCCTGATAGATAAACGACAGGTCTGCTAGCGCTGCAGACAAGTCAGAGCTCAGTTGCGCCCCACCCTGTTCCTGCGCCTCGACCGCATCTTCCCAACCGGCACCATAGCCTTGCTCAAAGGCCGCAAGGCGTTGTTCTTCCAATGCCTCTTCATCCAAGAGATGAACGGCGACACCTGCTGCTGGGGCGGTGAAATCCTCAAGGAGATGAACGATAGACATCACACCCTCTCCTCACCTTCTTCAAGCCAGCTTCGCAGGATCTCAACCGTCTCTTCCTGTTTGTCACCGATCATGGCGCGCAATCGGTCGACGGGGTCTTCACCATGGGCGCTGGCTATTACCGGAACATTTGTCTGAGCGGTCTCAGGAAGTGATGTGAACTCTTGCGCATCACCATTTGCGATCTCTCCCGTCAAGTAAGTTGCAGGCTCCGCTTCCGGCGGTATGCCTGCCGGTAGCAACGCAGGTGCAGCAGATTGTGTCAAAATGGGTCGTATGACAAACAGACCCAAAACAAGGGATACCAGTGCCAAAACGAACATCTGAACCAGCGACATGGCATCAAGATGAATCTTCTGCCAGACCGACGACGACACCAATGTACCCTGCGGCTCAACAACAGGTAGATCAAGCGATTTAAGGGTAATGACGTCACCGCGTTCGGCATCATAACCTACGGCTGAGGAAACGAGTTCCTCCAATGCGTCAAGCTCTGGCTGCGGAATGGGTTCAAATCGTTCGACCCCTTCTGTATCAACCGTTCGGGCACCGTTGATCAGCACTGCAACGGTCAGACGTTTGATGGCGCCCGGCGCTCGGTGAACCTCGAGTTCGGTCTCGGAAACCTCATAATTCACCCGCTCGCGGGTCTGGGTGGCATTTGAATTGGATTCGTCCCCGCCAGCACCATCCCCATCCGGCAGATTTGACGCCACGGTCACGTCTGCAGACTGATTTCGCGCACTGTCAGACCGTTCTTCAACATCCGTACTGATCGCTACGCGACCTTTAGGATCGAAGCGGCGCTCACGGATCGACTCGGTTTCGGTCTCCGTATCCACGCTGACCTCGACCACGGCATTACCGGCCCCGACGCGTGCTTCGACAAGTCGAAGAACTTTTTCCCGCAACTGGCGTGCTTTGTCGTCTGCAGTATCAGCGGCCACGGTTGATTCCTGTGCTCCGATCACAGCGCCGTTCGAATCGATTACGGTGACGTTTTCTGGTGCAAGCCCGCTGACAGCTGACGCCACCAGAAACCGTATCGCCTTGGCCTGATCTCCTGTGACCTGCGCACCCGATGGCACCAAATATACCGAAGCGGTTGGCGCAACACTACGTTGAAACGGGTTGGCCGAACCGTTGGCGATGTGTACGCGTGCCTGGCTGACATGTGAGCTGCCGACAATCGTGCGGGCCAACTCGCCCTCTTTTGCCCGCCAATAAGCAGCGTCAAACATCTGCGACGTCGTGCCAAATCCACTGAGTGAGTCCAGCAACTCGTATCCGCGGTTGCCGTTTGCTGGCAGTCCTTCACTGGCCAGCGTCATGCGCAACTCATCCCGTTGCGAGCCCGGTACATAGATCGAACCACCCCGGATTTCATACGCAACACCGCGCTGATCCAGCGATCGCACGATATCACCCGCCGCACCGCTTTCGAGACCTGAATATAACAGCGTCATCGACGGTGCCGTCGCAATCCGTGACATCGCAAGCACGCCCAGAAACACCAGCACTACCGCACCGGCCACGAAAATTTGTTTGCGCTTGTCCAAACTTGCCCAGACAGTTCCGATCTGCTGCACACTCACCTCCGGCTCACCGACATTCTGCTCGGCTCAACCCCTGTTTGGACGATTTCCCTTAACAATCGGTTAGTCCCTGCGGGGTTATGACAGTTGCCGAACAGATTCATGAGGACGGCATGACCGACGCAACAGCTGACGAAGTGGAAACCCCTAAAAAATCAGGAAAAAAGGACCTGATTCTTGGGATGATTCTGGCCGTGGCAGGCGGTGTTGGTGGCTATTTCATAACCGCCTCTGGCTTACTGCCAATTGGTAGCGGTGCCGAAGCAAAAGAAGAAGATAGCAATAGCAATAAAAGGCCAGCGACGGCGTTGCCAGACGTGAGCTTTGTTGATCTGCCGCCGGTGATCGTTTCGGTCAATGCAGGCGATTCACGGCATCTCAAGTTCCATGCACAACTCGAGGTGAACGCGGGCTACGCCGCCGAGGTTGAAAAGATGCAGCCGCGAATCATGGATGTTCTGAACAGTTATCTACGCGCGGTCGAGCTGAACGACCTTGAAGATTCACTCGCCTTGGTGCGCATCCGTGGGCACCTGCTGCGACGTATAGGAATTGTCGTAGGTGACGGCCGTGTGCGCGACGTTCTGGTGACAGAATTTGTATTGAATTAGGAGGCGAAGGTGGAACTGATTGCCGATATTCTGCTGGTAGCAGGCGCGCTTGGGGCAGGACTGTACTGTTTCATTTTGGCGCGTCGTTTGCGTCGATTTACTGATCTTGAAAAGGGCGTAGGTGGTGCGGTTTCCGTTCTTTCGGCCCAAGCGGAAGAGCTGCGAAAATCGCTCGATAGCGCCCGTCAGTCTTCCGACGAGTCCGGGGTTGCCCTGCAGACTTTGACTGAACGGGCAGAGTCGGTAGCGCAGCGATTGGAACTGATGATGGCCTCGATGCACGATGTCGTAAAAGAAGACCAACCAAGCCCTGAGCAGCCCGAAGAGCACGCGCAGGAAAAATCTGACGTGGACGCTGTCGAAGAAACTGTTCCAGAAAGTTCTGAGCCCATATCCCTAAAACCCGTAACAAAGCCCGAGGGCTTGATGTTCTTTCGGCATGCTGCAGCGTCAAGCGGGTCGGGCCAATGATCCGCCAAAGAAAAAAGAATTGTGACCAGCGCCCGCGCGGAGGAGTTCTGACCGTCATCTCCTTGCTGATGATCGGGTCTGCCATCATTCGGATCGGGCTTGAGGCTGGGCCTGCGGTGGCGCGTGGGACTGATCCGGCCTTTGCAAAGCAAATCAAGTCGGAGCGCATTGAGACCAGCGCCGCGGATTTGCAAGTTTTGCTAACAGAACTGCTACGCCGCGAAGTCGAACTGAATCAGCGGGAGAGCATGATTGTCGATCGAGAACACGCGCTGGACATCGCAGATCAGGCTATTGAGACCCGGTTGGCCATGCTGCAGGAAGCCGAAGAGTCGCTGCGTGAGACCGTCGCTATTGCCGAAACAGCCGCCGAAAGCGACCTGACGCAACTGACTGACGTTTACCAAAGCATGAAACCAAAGGATGCCGCGGCCTTGTTCGAAACGATGGATGCAGTATTCGCCGCCGGATTCTTGTCACGCATGCCACCGGAGGCTGCCGCCAATGTGATGGCCGGTCTCAGCCCCGAGGCCGCCTATGGAATCAGCGTCATCATGGCTGGGCGCAACGCCCGCGCCCCACAGGAATAATGCTGATGGGCAACCATTTCTCCCACCTTAACGCCGGAGATCACTTATGATCGGACTCATCGGAATTGCAGTTATCTTCGTTATGGTTTTTGGCGGATATCTCGCCGCTGGCGGCAAGATGGCGATTATCATGAAGTCATTACCGTATGAAATGATGATGATCGGAGGCGCCGCGATTGGTGCTTTTATGATCAGTAACGACATGGGTGGGGTCAAACACACCGCGAAAGATATTGGCAAAGTGTTCAAAGGCGCGAAGTGGAAGCCCGAAGATTATCGTGATCTGCTTTGCCTGTTGTTCTCGTTGATCCGGATCGCGCGCGCAAACCCGGTTGAGGCCGAACAACACATCGAAGAGCCTGAAAAATCGTCGCTTTTCTCAGCTTATCCCAAGATTCAAGCCGACAAAGAAGCCGTGGATTTGATCTGCGACACCATGCGCTCAGCCGCGATGAACTATGACGACCCGCATCAAGTCGAAGAGGTGCTTGAAAAACGGATGGAGGCAAATTTCCATCATGCCATGCACTCGAGCCATGCCTTGCAAACTGTTGCCGACGGCCTGCCTGCTCTTGGTATCGTAGCTGCGGTTCTAGGCGTTATCAAAACCATGGGTTCGATCGACCAGCCGCCAGAGGTGCTGGGAAAACTCATCGGCGGCGCGTTGGTCGGCACTTTTCTGGGCGTTTTTCTTGCCTATGGTTTGGTCGGTCCGTTTGCTGGCAAACTGAAAGCTGTAGTTGAAGAAGACAACCATTTTTATCAACTCATCAAGGAGGTTCTGGTCGCGAATCTGCACAATCACAACGCTGCGATGTGCATCGAGGTCGGACGCCAAAACACGCCAACCCACAACCGCCCAAATTTTTCAGAGCTTGAAGAGGCCTTGAAAGAAATCAAACAGGCGGCTGAATGATACGGACTTTGACATTAATTTTATTGGCCCTTGGCACCAGTGTGTCAGCGCAGGTGCTGCGTGTTCGCTCGGGCGAACACGATGGGTACACGCGTCTGGTGATACAAGTGCCTGCCGGCACCGATTGGGTTATGACTCCAAACGAACGCGGTGCTGATCTGAATATTGCTATCAAAGGCGCCACATTCGATACCGGAACCGTATTTGACCGGCTGACCAGCAAAAGACTTCAGTCTCTAGCTCAGGCTAGTTCAGGTGGAGCTCTGAAGATGGTCTTTGGATGTGAATGTGTCGCCACCGCATTTCTGCATCAACAAACTATGGTGGTCGTGGACATCTCGCCCGGTAAATTCATTCCAGTTGCGGTTCCAAAAGTCGACGTGGTGACAGACCTTCACCCGGACATCGCAAAACAAGCTCCGCCTCCAGCACACATCCCTGCAACTGCGCTGGCGTTGCCCTTGTTGCAAATGAGTCATCAAAACTTTGAGGACGAGCTGATATCCCGCATATTACAAAGCGCAGATCGTGAGGTTATTGACCTCACACTTGCTGGTATTGGGCGCAGACAATCCGCTCGTTTTGGACCTTTGAGAGCTTCAAGCGCACAAGCGCCCAACTTACGATTGTCTTCGGTTCTGGACCACGCCCGGGGTCTCGAAAATCTGGAACTTCCGGAATTCGATGCCAAATTTGAATGTATCACCGATGCCGAGCTGGAGTTCGACTCCTGGACAGGCCCCGAACCATTTGTGGTGCAGGTAGCGCAACTGCGAACGGGGCTATTCCAGGAATTTGATCGACTCGATCAGGAAAAGGCCCTGAATCTGGCCAAGCTGTACACATATTATGGATTCGGAGCCGAAGCGCTGCAGGTGTTAAATCTGCTGCCAGGAACGACGGCAGAGCAACAACGTGTTTCGGCGATGGCGTCTACTCTCGATGGTTTGACTGCGTCTGAACCGCACTCATTCGCGGGTCAACAAAGCTGCGAAAGCGCTGCAGCGCTATGGGCACTTCTGGCCGAGGAGAAACTGGCACCGGAGGCACAGCTGAACATAATCGAGCAAGCCTTCAACCGGCTTCCCGAACACCTTAGGCGGCAACTCGGGTCGACTCTGGCAGACTTGCTGGCAACAGCCGGGCGGCTGGAAGCAGCGCGGCGTATTTTGCGTTCGGTAGACCGAGTGATGACAGCTGAAACGGCCGACGTGACCCTGACCAAGGCCACGATCGCCGATGCCGAAGGCAATGCAGATACTGCGAATGCTCACTTGACTGATGTCATAGCCACCCCAAGTGCTTCTGAGGAAGCACCTCTGGCGCTGGCGCGGTTGATCGAAAAAAGATGGGCCGATCGGGGTTCGATACCACCCAAAAATCTCGATTTAGCGGCAGGTTACGCACGTGAACTCAGAAACTCCGAACTCGGGCCCATGATGGCGCGCTCTCATGTGCTCGCGTTGTCGATGTCGCAGGAGTTCGATAGTGCCATGCATCATATCCAAAATGCACCTGACGATAAGGATTGGCGCCGCACGCGAGATCAGGTGCTGCAACTGCTTGCTGAGCGGGCGGATGACATCACCTTCCTACGCTACATAATCGGACTGGAGGAGAAAACTCGCATTACAGTGAGCGTGGATACGGCCACATCGGTGGCGCATAGGTTGGTCAATCTTGGGTTTTCGAGCGCTGCCCGGGAATGGACAGACCCGTCAGGCGATCAGAACCTTGCTATCAAGCGTGCCCGGATTCGGGCGCGTTCAGCTCTACTAAGCGACCATCCTCGCCAGGCTTTGCTGGAATTGTCTGAAGATCCCTCGGACGACGCGCGAGTATTGCGGGCTCAAGCTTTGGCGCGGGTGCAAAACTTCTACGCCGCGGCGGAATTGTTAAGAGAAACTGGTCCGATCGAGGCTGCCGACCGCCTATCCTGGTTGGCGGGCACGAATGAGATTGATGCCGAGGATTCGAATGTCTTCAGCGATCTAAATCGAATCAGAATATCGTTAGATCAACCGATTGAACGGCAATCTGACAAACCTCTGGCAGATGCCAAAACGCTTATTAAGGAGAGCGCCAATGCCCGCGCGCAAATTTCTGATATGCTTGAAATCGTGCAAACAGGCGGATTGAATTGATCGGACCCGCAGCGCCCAGTGGTTATGCTGTTTCAGAGTTGGTCATTCGTTTTACACCTTATATCAGTCTCTAACTTGGCGACTCTCGATCATGTAATTTAATTCGGCGTGGTGCTGTATCAACATGCGGGTGGGTCGTATATCAGGGCAGACAGATTGGAAAAGCTCGACCCGGGTTGGGTCAAATTCAATGTGGCCGCAAGGATCAGGGCGGCCCGATCGCCACCCACAGCTGGCGCTGCAAATTCGGTGAATTTATCGGTGATCTCATGTTTGCTCAGGGGATTTTCCTGACCACCGCGCGCGTTGATATCACCTGAATGATAAACAGATCCGTCCAGGTTCTCGATCTCGACATCTGCCCATCGTCCTGCTGGGAAACGGGCAGAGTGACGTGGGCTCTCTTTGACCTTAATCAGCCTTGTGATCTCTGCGACCACTGGATCGGACAGGCCTTCGCCCGAGATATGTTCCACGCCAATGCGGCCGTGAACTGCCTGAACCGCTACAGCAAATGGCAACGAGTATTGAGCTTGTGAGGTAGTCAGAGGATGGCCAGAATACAAACAAGCTGCTTCTCTAAAGCTGTTGATGCGGATGGCTGCGATCTGTTGATATGTCAGCTTGTGTTCCTGCATCAGCATCCGAACACCGTCAATTGATGCATGTGCCCAACGGCAGATTGGATAGGGTTTGATATATTGCTGCTCAACTTGCCAGACCCGGCCAAGATCGTCCCAGAATGGAACAGCCTCTTTCGCCTCGATCGTGATTGCAGGTGCTCCGGTAAATCCGCGCTCGGCCAGGATGGCAGATGACAGCCCCACCAGGGCACCCCAACCGGAACCGTCGTGCAACATTGTTGGATTTGCAATCTCGCGCATCATTTGGCTGCGTGGCCCGTGGAATTCCGCAATCCCCAACGCTTGTCGTAGTTGATCTGGGGCATGACGGCGCAAACGCGCCGCCACAGCAGCGACGCCCAGCGCATTCCAAGCACCGGAAGTGTGATAGTCACTGACCGTTGCGTGTAGGGTCAGGCCAGCCCGACCCGCGATTTCATACCCGATGATCATAGCCGCCAGAGCCTCACGACCCGACAGATCCGGGCATTGTTCGGCCAACGCAGCAAGCGCCGGAACAATGGCAACTCCGATGTGGCCTTTGACGGGATTGAACCCGTCATGGGCATCCAGATTATCGGTTTGGCTGGCAGTTGCATAAGCTGCACCTGCAAGACTGACGCGCCGCCCGTCGAACAGCATCCGAGCACTAAAATCAGGCTCTGAACTTGCAAAAAGCAACGCTGCGGTATCCCGGGCGATCCCACCGGCCTGCATCGATCCTGCAGCGATCAGAACACCCATCGTATCCAGCAACAAATACGCAGCTGTCTCGCGGGCTGTGTCGGGAATGTCTTCGGCGGTACAGTTCAGAGCAAACTCGGCAACCCGGTCAAAAACGTTGGTCATTTCACTGGCTCCGCAACGGCTTTCGTATCGCGTAATCTGTTTCCGGCGGGGTCGAACGGTGGCTTTGAAAGGAATTTAGCTTTGTGTGGTTTTCCAAGGATGAAGATGTCGACCGTGTCTCCGGGTTTTGCGGCTTTGGGGTTGGCGTAACCCAGGGCCAGGGATTTGCCGACCGAATACCCATATGCGCCGGAAGTTACCCTGCCCACCGGGGTACCGTCGGGGGTGAAGATCGGTTCGCCGCCAGTGGCGTCGGCTTCGTCCGCATCGACCTCGAAGATCGAGAGTACCTCGCGCGGGGCGTTATCCTTGACCCGTAGATAAGCATCTTTGTGCAGAAATTCTTTGTCCAACTTGATCAGACCTGACAGGCCAACCTCTTGTGGCCAGTATTCCTGAGAATACTCTCGCCCCCACGAGCCATACCCCTTTTCGATGCGCAAAGATCCCAGTGCGCGACCGCCAACCGGGCCACCGCTCAGGTCTTTTGCGGCCTCCAATAGCGCTGAATAGAGCCTGGTTTGATCTGATTCCGCGCAATGCAACTCCCACCCCAGATCACCAGTAAAGCTGACGCGGATGGCCAGGCAATTTACGCCCACCACCTCGATGGTGCGCGAGCGCATAAAGCGGAACGCGTCGTTTGAAAGGTCTGCATTGGTCAGCCGCTGTAACAATTCGCGCGACTTGGGCCCAGCCACGTTGAAGCCTGCGATGCGATCGGTGGCGACCTCAAGCGTGGTGCCTTCGGGCAAGCCGATCATGTTGAAAAACCGCTGATGATAACGCTCGGCCATACCCGAGCCGATCATCATATACTCTTCATCAGCTACCTTGGTGATGGTAAAGTCACCAGCCACGCCGCCGCGAACCGAAATCAGGGGCGTCAGGCACGAACGACCAACCTCGGTCGGGACCTTGTTGGCCACCAGACGATCCAGCCAGTCATAAGCACCTGGGCCTTTCACGACGTAGTTGGCGAAGTTCGAAATGTCGATCACACCCACATGATAGCGCAGCATCTGCACCTCGCGGCCCACCAGTTCCCACCAGTTCTGACGGGTGAACCCATTGGTTTCTTGTACACCGGGCTGATCGGCAAACCACAGCGGATGTTCCCAGCCGCAGTTCAAGCCAAAGACCGCGCCCATATCCTTTTGCATTTCATAGGCGGGGCGCAGGCGCGCGGGGCGTCCCGCGCTGCGCTCCTCATTGGGGAAATGGATGGCGAAACGGTGAGTATATACATCCTCAACCCGCGCCTTGGTAAAGGCCTTGTCGGCCCAGTCGCCGAACCGGGCTAGATCCCAGGCGAACATGTCGTATTGCGGCTCGCCTTCGATCATCCATTGCGCAGACAGCAGACCCAGCCCGCCCGATTGCGAGAAACCGGGAATGATGCCGGTGCAGCAGAAATAGTTCTGCAGCTCGGGCACTGGGCCCCAGATTGCGTTTGAATCAGGAGACCAGATCATCGGCCCGTTGATCACCCGTTTGACGCCCGCCGTGGCAGCGACCGGTACCCGTTCTGTGGCGCGGATGACATTTTCCATGATCCGGTCCAGATCGTCTGGGAACAGGTCATGGGCAAAATCCAGCGGCGTGCCGTCTTCGGCCCAAAACCGCATGTCTTTCTCGTAGGCGCCGATCAGAAGGCCGTTGCCTTCCTGGCGGAAGTAATATTCTCCATCCCGGTCAGCGATCGACGGTAGGCGGCGCCCCAGATTAGCCACTTCGTCGATGGCTTCAGTGACGAAGTACTGATGCTCGGTCGGTTGCAGTGGCAGTTCGATGCCCGCCATTGCAGCCACTTCGCGCCCCCACAGGCCCCCCGCATTCACAACCCATCGAGTGTGAATGTCCCCCTTATCCGTGCGCACGATCCAAGAGCCATCGGATTGCTGTTCAGTCCCTATTACAGGGCAAAACCGCTCAATTGTGGCCCCCATTTCCCGCGCACCCGCAGCGTAGGCGTGGGTAACCCCAGACGGATCGACATTGCCGCCATCGGGTTCGAACATGATGCAACGGATGTCGTCAAACTGCGCCAACGGGTGAAGTTCACTCGCCTGTTCGCGGCTGATCTCATAAAAGTTCAAACCGTAGAACCGAGCTTTCGCCTCCTGCAGACGTAGCTGATGTTCGCGATCTTCGGTTTGCGCCAGATACAACGAACCAGATTGGAAAACCCCACAGCCCTGCCCGGTTTCCTTCTCCAGCACTTTGTACAGGTTCATCGTATAGTGCTGGATGCGGGTGATGTTGTTGTTGTCATGCAGGCCGTGGATGTTCGCTGCCGCATGCCAAGTCGAGCCCGAGGTCAGCTCATCGCGTTCCAACAGAACCACGTCGGTCCAACCAAGCTTGGCCAAATGATAGAGGATTGAGCAGCCAACCAATCCTCCTCCGATCACGACGGCCTGAGCGTGGGTCTTCATGGTCTGATCTCCTGTCTGCGAACTTAGTGCTCTCAGGAAAGTCAGCCACAGCCATATGTCAGGTTATGCTCTGTTCCCGACGCGAAATGTCGGGAACAGAACCTGAATGACCGGTTTTGATCAATAAGGGGCCTCGACATCGTTCATCGAAACGTAAACTGTCTTCATCTCGCTGAAGTGGTTGATCGCCAGTTTCGAGTTCTCGCGCCCCACGCCCGACATCTTGGACCCACCGAACGGAGCCTCAACCGGGGCGAGGTTATAGGTGTTTATATAGCAAGTGCCAGCTTCGAACCCCGCCACAATTCTATGGGCGCGGGTCAGGTCATTGGTGAAGACACCGGCAGCCAGACCGAATTCGGTATCATTGGCACGCGCCAGCACCTCTTCTTCGGTTTCAAAATCCAGCACCGACATCACAGGTCCAAAAATCTCTTCTCGTGCGATTGTCATATCGTCGGTGACGTCGGCAAAAACTGTGGGCTGCATGTAGAACCCGTCACCTGCGATCCTGTCGCCGCCGTAGACCAACCTCGCACCCTCGGCTTTACCTTTTTCGACATAGCCCAGCGCAATATTCATCTGGTTTTCGCTGACCATCGGGCCAAAATTGACCTCCTCATCCAGCGGATCACCAATTTTCGCGGTGTCCAGACGCTCGGACAAACGCGAAAGAAATGCTTCCTTGATACCCTTTTGTACAAAGACGCGCGTACCGTTGGAGCAAACCTGCCCCGAAGAATAGAAATTGCCCAAGATCGCACCCGAGACCGCATTGTCGAGATCTGCATCATCGAAAACGATCATCGGGGACTTCCCGCCCAGCTCCATGGTGACGTGTTTCATGCCATCGGCTGCAGCCGCATAGACCTTACGGCCTGTTGGAACCGACCCCGTCAGCGAGACCTTGGCCACACGCGGATCGGTAACCAGGCTGGCCCCGACATCACCATAGCCTTGCACCACGTTGTAGATACCTTCTGGCGCGCCCGCCTCAATCAAGATTTCGGCCACCTGTAAGGCCGACAGAGGCGTGGTCTCGGACGGTTTGAAAACCATCGCGTTGCCACAAGCCAGCGCTGGGGCACCTTTCCAACAGGCGATCTGGGTCGGGTAGTTCCACGCGCCAATGCCGACACAGACACCCAATGCGTCGCGGATCGTATAAACGAAATCGCCACCCCCCAATGGGATATGTTCGCCGGTCAGAGACCCTGCCAAGCTACCGAAATATTCCAAAGCATCTGCGCCGCTGGTCGCGTCCGCCACAAGTGTTTCCTGCAGTGGTTTGCCGGTGTCGTGGGTTTCGAGAACTGAAAGCGCCCGATTGCGATCCCGCATGATGTCTGACGCACGCCGTAGGACCCGGCCCCGTTCCGTGCCCGACATGGCGGCCCAGCTTGCCTGAGCCGATCTTGCACTGTTTAGAGCCTGTTCTACGATTTCAGGTGTTGCAGAATGCAGCCGCGCGATAACTTCACCGGTGGCTGGATAGATAACGTCGATTGGGGTGCCTCTGGTATCTTCAACATATTCGCCGTTGATGAAATGGCTGGCCTTGGGCTGAAATTTCATGCCGAATCCTTCTCTTTTCGGATCACCCCTGTGCAAGGGGAGGTGTGTGTTGATGACAGAATTAGCTTTCATTGATTGACCAGTCAATAAATCCAGCGATTGGCAGGTTCTCGCCGAATCCAAATGGCCTTCTCTTGAAATGAAAGGTTAATGTTCTATTTATGTTCCACATAGTCAGAGGATAACCCCGATGGCCCAGAACATGCGAAAAGCCGCACTTGGCGGCACGTCAAACGATTATCACCTGTTGCCTGTGACAGATCGGCAGATGCGCTATGCCCGCGCGATTGCACAAAAGTCCGCGCTTGAGATTCCTGTCGAAGCGCAACACGACCGTAAATCACTATCAGACTGGATATCGGCCCATAAGCCGCATGACCCGTCGCCTTTCGCAAACTACCCAACGGGCAAGCAGGTTGCGTTTGCGGAGCGTATTTCGCGCACTAAACGGCGTCCGATCCCATCCGAGTGTTTCCGCGACAGACAATTGATGTCTCGATGGATCGATCACAACAAATAAGCTGGTCTACTTGCTATGGCTGCGCGCGTATAGCGCCACGGCTGCGGCTACAAACATGCCCAACAGGATATAGCCCGTAACCGCCTCGGCCACGGCCAACCCACGGCATAGGCCTGTTGGGGACATGTCGCCATATCCGACCGTGGTGAAGGTAACGTACGAAAAATACAGAATATCTGCCGGTCCTTTGGCGCCGACAACACAATGATCCTCATAGCCAAAGGCACCGTAGACCGCGGCAAATAGGAACGGCACGACCTGAATGAAGGACACCCCCATCAAAAACAGTATCCTGCGCGGGGATTTCACCTGGGTTATGTAGTAGTAGGATTGAGAAACCATCCAGACCACTAGCCCAACCGATGCAATCGTACCGATCGTGTCACCTGCGGTGGTTTCATTCAGACGCGACAAACCGTACCAAGCGAGGAAACTAGCCAGAACCAACCCTAAGGCTGCCAATAGGGTGGATTTCCATTCTTCCAGGGTTCTGGGTTCGTGAGTCACATTCCGCTCCATCAGGCAGGCCCAAAGGCATCATCCGTTTTTCGACATAGCCTGCAAGATGAATTCAATCTGACCCCAGATGTTCCTCACCTCGCGTGCGGGCCAGCTGGATTTGTCTCTGCCGCTCGCGAAACCGTGCCTTGTCCTGTTCGGACGTCTCATCAACACATCGATGGCAAGATACACCATGTTCGTATTCAGGGCGCTTTACATCTTCAGGCAGGATTGGGCGGCGGCAGCCATGGCAAAGCTTGTGTGGGCCTTCGACCAGCCCATGACCAACTGAAACGCGATTGTCGAAGACAAAACACTCACCCTGCCACGTGCTGTCTTCGCGTGGCATCTCCTCGAGATAGCGCAAGATGCCACCTTTCAGGTGGTAGACATCCTCGACGCCCTGTCCCAGCAGATAATTAGTGGACTTCTCACATCGAATTCCGCCGGTGCAGAACATGGCGACACGCTTGTTGTGAAATCTCTCTTTGTTTTCTTCCCACCAAGCTGGGAAATCGCGGAAACTTGCCGTGTTTGGATCTATTGCGCCTTCGAACGTGCCGATTGCAACTTCATAGTCATTGCGCGTATCGATCACCACCACATCGTCCGAGCGGATCAGATCGTTCCAGTCCTCGGGCTCAACATAGTTTCCGACACTGGCACGTGGGTCGACATCGGGCTGCCCCATCGTCACGATCTCTTTTTTCAGACGCACCTTCATCTTACCAAATGGTGGGTGGTCCGCGGTTGCCTCTTTCCATTCCAGATTGTTGCAACCCGGAAGCGCGCGGATATGCGCCAGCACCGCATCAATCCCAGCGCGGGGGCCGGCTATGGTGCCGTTAATCCCCTCTTGCGCCAGCAACAGGGTACCTTTGACCGATTGCGCGCGGCAAAGCTCGTGCAGGGCAGGGCGCAACGCGTCAGGATCAGGGAAGCGTGTGAAATGGTAAAGGGCAGCGATTGTGTACATGTGCGCGATCTAATGCGCCTGATGAAAACACACAAGAGACAGCATTGACGATCCCTGCTGCGCGCCATACCGATTATGTAACTGAAGGAGACCAACATGTCCCACGCGCTGCTCGTTATCGATGTTCAGAATGATTTCTGCCCGGGAGGTGCACTCGCCGTTGCGGGTGGCGATGAAATCGTCGCTCCGATCAACGCGATCATGGACGATTTCGATGCGGTGATCCTGACGCAAGATTGGCATCCGGCGGGGCATTCGTCTTTCGCCAGCTCACATGACGACAAATCCCCGTTCGAAATGATCCAGATGCCCTACGGCGCACAAGTCCTGTGGCCTGATCACTGCGTTCAAGGCTCGGATGGCGCGGCCTTTCATCCGGACCTGCGTACCGATGGCGACCTGATCATCCGAAAAGGCTTTCGCCGCGACATCGACAGTTATTCGGCATTCTTCGAAAATGATCATTCCACTCCGACTGGTCTGAAAGGCTATCTTGAGACGCGTGGGATCGAACAGTTGACGATGGTTGGACTGGCGACAGATTTCTGCGTCCATTATTCGGCGGCAGATGCGGCACATCTTGGATTTGACGTTACTATCAGAACCGGTCTGTGCCGTGCGATAGATATGGATGGATCATTATCAGCCGCCGAGAAATCAATGCGCGAAGCGGGTGTCAAATTGGCCTGAGGATCAATTCGCTGCGCCGTACTCCGCCAGGAGCTTCAGCAACACAAACAAAATCACAGCCAGCCCCAACGCAAATCCCAATCGCCCAACCAGGGTGCGCCGTTCCGGTCGTACCGACTCGGGGCTTTGGGCTTGTAAAGGTCGCGCAGGTGCCGGGCGGAGAACATGACCGGGCTTAGCTGCCCTGATGTGCGCCAGGAAGTGATGAAAATCAAACTCGCCGCAATATTCGCCCTGAACACCCATGTTCCGAATGTTTGCAAAAAGCCGTTTCAGAATTACGACGCGATTCTCGGAATCCTCGGGCCGGTAATATCCGGTGGACCGATTGTCACTCACCGTATCTAGACTGAAGCCAGATTCCAGAAATATGCGACGTATTTTAGGCGAAGCTGCCCGCAAGGCATCTGCAGTCTTGATATTCCTGAACTGCGCGCGCACCGGGGGTCGCCCTGTTACCGCTGTGTGTCCATGTTCCGGATCAACCTCATCCGGAGCAATCGCCACTATGTCAAAGTCGTACTCGAGACTCATTCACCAAATTCAACCTCTCAACCATCCCCACCCCCTCACTAAAGCGTGAAGGACACTCATAATATGCCCGCAATGTGACTTGTCATGGGCATTGTTACCAATCCGGCGACTCTTGCCAATCAGCGCGCTGATTGATCTAACAACGGAAATCGCAGGAGGTCCCCATGGTCGACATCGCGACGCGGGTCTACAATCACAAATGGAAGATTGACCCAATTGTGCGGTCATTAATAGACACAGACTTCTACAAACTGCTGATGTGCCAGTCAGTGTTTCGTAATAAGCCCCAAACAGACGTGGTTTTTTCGCTCATTAACCGGTCGAATCACGTTCCATTGGCCAAATTGATCGATGAAGGTGAGTTGCGTGAACAGCTGGATCATATCCGATCCCTCAGTCTCAGCCGAGGTGAAAGCACCTGGCTGCGCGGCAATACGTTCTATGGCAAACGCCAGATGTTCCGCCCTGATTTCATGGAGTGGTTCGAAAATCTGCGTCTGCCGCCTTATCATCTGGAACGCAAAGGCGATCAGTATGAACTGACCTTCGAAGGCAAGTGGCACGAGGTCATGTTGTGGGAAATCCCAGCATTGGCTGTGCTGATGGAACTCCGCTCGCGCGCAGTTCTAAACGGGATGCGCCGGTTCGAGCTTCAGGTACTGTATGCCCGCGCAATGACACGCGTTTGGGAAAAAATCGCCCAGCTTCGCAACATTGAGGGGCTGGGGATTGCGGATTTCGGCACACGACGGCGGCATTCGTTTCTGTGGCAGGACTGGTGCGTGCAGGCGATGATCGAAGGTTTGGGATCATCCTTCACCGGTACGTCCAACTGCCTGATTGCGATGCGCCGCGAAGTAGAGGCTATCGGCACCAATGCACATGAATTACCCATGGTCTATTCGGCTCTGGCTGAAGATGACGCTGCGCTCGCCCAAGCGCCATATGATGTGCTTAGCGACTGGCATGAAGAACATGACGGTAATCTGCGTATTATTCTACCTGATACCTATGGCACCAAAGGGTTTTTGGACCGCGCTCCCGACTGGCTGGCAGGCTGGACAGGAATACGTATCGACAGCGGCGATCCTGCAACCGGGGCCGAAATTGCAATTGATTGGTGGAAATCTCGAGGTGAAGACCCCACTCAGAAACGCATTATCTTCTCGGACGGATTGGACGTGGACAAAATTCGCGAGCTGCACGCCCAGTTTGCTGATCAGACTAACGTATCGTTTGGCTGGGGCACTCTGCTGACCAACGATTTTCGCGGGCTTGTTCCAAATGACGCGCTGGCCCCCTTCTCGTTGGTCTGTAAGGCAGTGTCCGCCAATGGCAAACCAACCGTGAAGCTGTCTGACAACCCGGAAAAGGCAATGGGGCCAACAGATCAGATTGAGCGGTACAAGCGGGTTTTTGGCGTCGGAGCGCAGAAAGCGATCGAGGTGATCGTTTAGCCGTGATAGGCAGCGACCGTCTTAAGCTGTGAGAACCCGTACAGCGCTTCGAAGCCTTTTTCGCGGCCGTGGCCGGATTTACCAACACCTCCAAAAGGCAACTCAACACCGCCGCCCGCACCATAGTTGTTGATGAAGACTTGTCCCGACTGCAGCCCCTTGGCCAGTCGCATCTGGCGTGCCCCATCCCGCGTCCAGACGCTGGCGACAAGGCCATAGTCGGTGCTATTCGCTATGCTTAGAGCCTCTTCCTCGGTTTCAAACGGTATCAAAACCTGAACCGGGCCAAATATTTCATCCCGCGCAAGCACATGGTCAGGAGGGACGTCAGCAAAGAGTGTGGGCAGGACATAAGCCCCATTTTCTGGGGCGTTTTCCACGATTTGCCCCTGTCCGGCGATGGTCAAATCCGCGCCCTTCTCAAGAAAACCGTTTACGATCTGTTTTTGCCGTTCCGAGATCAACGGCCCGACGCGCGGATCGTTCATCGCCGGTCCCACGGATAGCTCGCCATATGCCTCTGACATTCGGGACTTGATCTGTTGATAAACGCCCCGCTGAACCAGAATGCGAGACGAGGCCGAGCAGGTTTGGCCCGCATTCTGAATGCCCGCATTCACCAGAAACGGAAGGGCCGCATCCAGATCGGCATCATCGAAGACAAGTTGCGGCGACTTGCCACCCAATTCCAGTGTCACCGGAACGACATTTCGACCCGCCGCCTGCTGAACCAACGCGCCCGTCGCGACCGAACCTGTGAATGAGATGTGATCCACACCCGGATGCGCCGACAGGGCCGCGCCTGCCTCGCCTCCCAGTCCGGGCACCACATTCAAGGCCCCGGGTGGCAAGCCCGCCTGTGTCGCCAGGTGCGCAAAGGCCAATGCGGTCAGGCAGGCTTCTTCCGCCGGTTTCAGAACGCAGGCGTTGCCCATCGCCAGCGCCGCCCCGACCGAGCGGCCAATGATCTGCATCGGATAGTTCCACGGCACGATATGGCCGGTCACACCATGCGGTTCACGCAGCGTGTAGACCGTATAACCATCCAAGTAGGGAATGGTCTCGCCCATCACTTTATCAGCAGCACCGCCGTAGAATTCACAGTAGCGCGCCAAGGCAACGGCATCCGCCCGCGCCTGGGTCAGCGGTTTGCCGACATCCATCGCCTCAAGCTGTGCCAGATCATCGACCCGTTCCAGAACCAGTTGCCCCAACCGGGTGAGAACACGCCCTCTTTCCAGCGCGGTCATGCGACCCCATTCATCATCGCGCGCAGAACGGGCGGCCTGCACCGCAGCATCTATATCGCGTTCGTTACCCCTTGCGATCTGGCAGATTTCAGAGCCGTCCGAGGGATTAACAAGCGTCAAGCATTGCCCTGAAGCAGGTGTTTTCCATTCACCACCAATCAGACACAGGCTGGGATCGAACCAGAGGGGATTAGACATCAGAAACTCCTTAAACAGGCTCTAATAAAGTACTTTTGGATCATGCAGCCCCCTGTCCGATCTCTGGCAGACTGGGCGCTGCATCAATTAGGGTTCGCGTGTAAGGGTGCTGTGGCTGGATAAAGACCTGCTCGGTTTCACCCTGCTCGACAATCTTGCCGGCCTGCATCACCAACACGCGGTCGGTTATCGTACGAACCACACTCAGATCGTGGCTGATAAACAGATATGTCAGATCGTAAGCCTCACAAAGCTCGACCA
Source organism: Ruegeria sp. AA3 (assembly GCF_056542905.1). NCBI lineage: Bacteria > Pseudomonadati > Pseudomonadota > Alphaproteobacteria > Rhodobacterales > Roseobacteraceae > Ruegeria > Ruegeria sp. AA3. The sequence continues at coordinate 108,529 of NZ_JBQGAQ010000004.1, forward strand.
AAAGATCGAGGATCTGGGCGCGTACCGAGACATCGAGGGCCGAGACAGCCTCATCGAACAGGATCAACTCGGGCTGGATGATCAGCGCACGGGCGATGGCGATCCGTTGGCGTTGCCCGCCCGAAAACTCGTGGATATACCTGCTTGAGTCATCCGGGCTGAGGCCAACCGCAGTAAGCATTTCGGCAATGCGATCCTGCCGTTCGGACCCGTTTGGCGGGGTTTCGAGTAGGTGAAACGGCTCGGTGATCAGGCGCGCAACCCTGTGGCGCGGATTAAAACTGCCGTAGGGGTCCTGAAACACCACCTGCATCTTGCGACGTACTGCCAGATTGGGCTTATGGCCTGTAAATACAGGCTGACCATCCAGAGATATTCGGCCTTGTTGCACCTCTTCGAGACCCAATATCGCCCGTGTTAGGGTCGATTTTCCGCAGCCGGACTCACCAACCAACCCCAATCGTTCCCCTCGGTTCAGCGTAAAGCTAACCTGATCGACGGCCCGGTGATGGCCAGGTGCATCGAACAAGCGCTTTCTGGGCAGGCGGTAGTCCCGAACCACTTTGTCGACTTCCAGCAATGGCCGTGGCTCTGGGGCTACCGGCAGGTTGACCTGATGCCCCGAAGCCTCGAACAGCAAGCGGGTATAGGGGTGTTGCATATGGCGTAGCAGATGTTCAGTTGCGCCGGTTTCAACCACATCGCCATGCCGCATAACCACGATCTGATCCGCCATGCCAGCAACCACTGCCAAATCATGGGTGATCATCAGCAGACCCATGCCGTATTCCGTCACCAGCCCTTTGAGCAAGTCGAGGATTTGTGCCTGCGTCGTCACGTCCAGCGCCGTTGTCGGCTCATCAGCGATCAGTAACCGGGGGCGCAACGCAATCGCCATGGCGATCACCACACGCTGACGCTGCCCACCCGACAGCTCGTGCGGAAAGCGTGTCATAGGGAACCGGTCGGTGGGCAATCCGACCCGCGCCAAAACCTCTTCGGCCCGTTCGCGCGCCTGGGCGGGGGGCATGGTCTTGTGGATCAGGATGGTCTCCATCACCTGGTCGCCAATTGTCTTGACCGGGTTCAAGGCAGTCATCGGCTCTTGGAAAACCATTCCGATAGCGGCACCCCGCAGGGCGCACATCTCTGCTTCTGACTGATTCAGCAGGTTCTGACCGTCAAGCTGCAGCACCCCTTCCGCATCAGCCCCGTTGGGTAGCAACTGCATCACGGCAAGGGCGGTCAAAGACTTGCCTGAACCGCTCTCGCCCGTCACAGCCACAATCCTCCCCGGCGCAAGTGATAGGTTGATCCGTTTCAGGATTTGAGTGCCGTGAATGGTTAGCGAAAGGTCCTTGATCTCAAGTAAGCTCATGCGCGGGCCACCCGTATCCGAGGGTCCAACCAGTCGCGCAAGCCATCACCCAGAAGGTTCAGACCTAGAACCGTCACGATGATCGCCAAACCCGGAATCAGAGCCAAATGTGGGGCAAAACTGACCATAGTCTGCGCGTCGGCCAGCATTCTGCCCCAGCTTGGTGTGGGCGGTTGCGCGCCTAGGCCGACATAAGACAGCCCGGCCTCGGCCAGAATACCCAGAGAGAACTGAATCGTTCCCTGAACGATCAGCAGATTGGCGACATTGGGCAGGATGTGTTCAGCCGATATGCGTGCCGCCCCTTTGCCTGACACGCGGGCGGCGAGGATGAACTCGCGCTCCCACAGCGACAGGGCAGCACCGCGGGTGATGCGCGCAAAGACAGGGATGTTGAAGATACCAATGGCGATGATCGCGTTGATGGCCCCGGCACCAAAGACAGCGGTGATCAGAATGGCGATGACAAGAGAGGGGAATGCAAAGACCAGATCGTTGCCGCGCATGATGACTTCGTCCAGCCACGATCCTTTGCGCGCGGCAGCGGTCAGGCCCAAGGGGACGCCCAGCGCCATGCCGATCCCGACGGCCACCAACGCTACCGCAATCGAGGTACGAGCGCCGACCATGATCATCGAGAACATGTCGCGCCCGAAATGATCGGTGCCGAACCAGTGTTGCGCGTTTGGCGGTTGCAGCTTGGCCGGAATATTGAGCGCGGCATGGTCATATGGCGTCCAGACAAACGATACGAGCGCTGCCAGAAGCACCAGCGAGGACAGTGCGGCACCAAGGATCAGGTTGCGGCTCATGTCCTGCTCCTCAGTCTTGGATCGACGGCGGCATAGGCCAAATCGACCAAAAAGTTCACCATGATGACGGCGAAGACCAGCAACATGACGACCGATTCCACTACGATCAGGTCACGTGCAGAAATCGCCTGAAACACCAGCCGTCCGAGGCCTGGCAGATAGAAAACCTGTTCGATGATGATTGAGCCTGCCAGCAGGAAGGAAAATTGGAGCCCGATGATCGTCAGCACAGGAATCAGAGCATTCCGCACCCCGTGTCGCCACAGTGCCTGACGGCGTGACAGGCCCTTGGCGCGGGCGGTACGCATAAAATCCTCGGCCAGAATGTCCAGCAATGCCGATCGCATGACCCGCGCAAGAATAGCCGCCTGTGGCAGGGCTAGGGCGATCGCAGGCAGGGTCAGAGAATGCAGGCCTGTCCAGACGCCGTTTTCCCAACCCGCGAACCCGCCGGCATTGAACCAGCGCAGATTGATCGCAAAGATCAGCACCAGCATCATTGCAAACCAGAAGTTCGGCACTGCTATCCCGAGTTGCGTTGCGCCCATTACAGCCAGGTCACCCGGTTTGCCACGCCGTGCCGCTGCATAGATACCAGCGGGAAACGCAATAAGCGTGGACAGGGTCAGTGCGTACAACGCCAGCGGCAACGACACCCATAGTCGATCCGTAATCATCTGCGACACCGGCGTACGATAAGTGTAGGATGTGCCGAAATCCCCAACCAGCATCCCGCCGACCCAGTTGAAATACCGTTCGACTTTGGAGACATCGAGACCCAATTCAGCCCGCAATGCGGTCAAAGTGTCTGCCTGCGCGTTCACACCCAGCATGAACGACGCCGGATCACCGGGCGCAATCTCGATCACCGCGAAGATGACAACCGATGCGACGGCCAGACTCAGGATCAGCGACAGCAGGCGTTTGAGGGCATAACGTAGCATTGGTAACAGGTTAAGTGTCTGGATTGCGCGGGTCCAGCACCTACTCGTAGGCCTGTCGTTCGTCGTTGACCAGTTTGATCGCACAGGCCGAGAGATTGGCGGCGGGTTCGGTCTCTGACAGCCATTCAAGATTGGTTTCGGTACGAGCCAGCGCCGCGCGACGCAGGACCATCAGCCGGGCGCGCGGACTATCCAGAAACTCATCTTGCGGGATCACCGTTTCAAGCGGGCTGTCGATCCGGATGGCCTCATAATACCCGCCCGTCAGTGTCAAAAATGCAAAAGCGCAGGCCGGAGCGTCATCGGTACATTGCTGATTGCAAAGTTGGGCAATGGGGTGTGTCTCTTCCGAAGACATCAGCCAGTTTTCCACCGATTGACGCCATGGGTTGTCCGGGGAGATATCGCCGTACCCTAACCCAAGCGCCAGCAGACCCGCCATACCCAGCGCCTGGTCCGAACTTGCGTCGACCGGATCAGGTTGAATATGGCGCAATGCGGCCAGCCCGTCTCCGCGTGGTTCTGGAGTTTGGGACAGGTAGGCCAAGTAGGGTTTCAAGGCCTGCATGACTTGATCGTTGGCCTGCAACGTCTCACGCATGCTGGCGTTACCATACAGAGCCACGATGCGTGTTGGATAATCCGTGGCCTGATGCTCGCCAAGAGCGTTGAGTTTTGCGATCAGCTCAAGATCGGGGTTCGGATGCTTGGCCTGGAGTAAGGTTTGCGCCAACTCGTTTCCAGCGCGTGCCTCGACCGTTAACCACGACTGCCCAAAGGCCGACCAATCTTTCTGGCGAAAAAGCTTTCGCGACTGTTTGGGTCCCAGCGATTGACGATATGGCGACGGCCCCAGATCCAATGTTTCGATCCGACCCAGTAACAAGCGCGCTTCTACGTCACCTTCAGCGGCAAGCTCTGCCAGCATGGGCAGGGCCTGCTCATCGTCGCCTTGCAGCCACAACTCAACCGCCTGGCCAAGCGATGAGTCGGCCCGAGCAACAGGTGTAATAGCGATCTGCGCCGCGAGGGTAAGAGCGACGAAGATTGACTTGACCATGCACGGACCTCCCTAGGGTCTATTCGTCCCAGCTGATGGCAGTCAGGTCGATCGCTGCGGTGGGCGCGTTTTCCCACAGACCCTGAACACCCGCCTTGGCAACCCCGAGCTTGGCAAGCTGAAACAGATACCCGTTGACGTAATCGGTTGCGATCAGGCGCTGCGCCTCTCCCAACAGACGAGCGCGTTCATCAGGGTCGGTGGTGGAATTCAGCGTGTCCATCAAAGCCTGAAAATCGGTGCTGTCATATTGGAAGTAATAGTCAGGACGCGCATAGATACCGATATCCATCGGCTCGGTGTGGCTGACGATGGTCAGGCCGAACTCCTTGCCTTTGAACACGCTTTCCAGCCATTGCGCCCATTCCACATTGATGATCTCGGCTTTGATGCCAATCTCGGCCAGCTGAGCAGCGATGATCTCACCCCCGCGCCGAGCGTAAGAGGGCGGTGGCAGATGCAGCGTAGTCTCGAACCCGTCGGGATATCCGGCCTCGGCGAGAAGGGCCTTAGCTGTCTCGGGGTCGTAGGCCGAATTACCAGTCAGATCAACATAAGCCGGGTTGTGCGGCGCGAAATGGGTGCCGATGGGCGTGCCATAACCGAACATCGCGCCGTCGATGATGGCTTGCCGGTCGATGGCATGGGCTAGGGCCTGCCGCACGAGTATATCATCAAAGGGTTCTTGTTTGTTGTTGGTCGATAAGATTGTCTCACCCTCAGTCGAACCGACAAGGACCTGAAAGCGCGGATCGGCCTCGAACTGAGGCAGGTTCTCGGGCGCAGGGAAATTGTCGAACACGTCCACATCCTCGGCCATCATGGCGGCGAAGGCGGCGGTCGGGTCCGAAATAAATTTGAACGTTGCAGTCTCTAACGCGGGCTGATCGCCCCAATAGTCGGGATTTCGCTTCAGGGTGATGCTGTCCCCTTGCACCCAATCGGCAAAGGTGAACGCACCCGTGCCAACCGGGTTGGTCTTAATATTCTCGATACTTTCCGAAGCAACGATGACCGCGTCACCCCAGGCAAGGTTGAAGAGGAAATTACCGTTCGGTTCCTTCAACGTCACCTGTACGGTCAGAGGATCTACAACTTCGACAGTCTCAATCCCAGCGAACAGAGCCTTTTGTGCATTGGCGCTGTCTTCCGCAGTCGCCCGGTCGAGGCTGAATTTGACGTCCTCGGCCTCCATCGTGGTGCCGTCATGAAAAGTCACACCATCGCGCAGTTTGAATGTGTAGACGGTTCCGTCATCCGAAATCTCCCAACTTTCAGCCAACCCGGGAACAACCGATCCATCGCCCATAAAGCGGGTCAGACCTTCGAAGATGTTGGTGTAGACAACCGAATCGATTGCCTGAGCGGCGGCGCTGGTTGGATCCAGATGCGGCGGCTCTAGCTGCATGGCGATGGTGATGTCGGATTTAGCCAGAGCCTGCGTGGCAAACAGGCTGGCACCTAGGGCCAAGGCCGACGCGAATGAGCGAAAGCGCTGCTTTGTCATGAAAATCTCTCCCCACATTATACGACTATTCCGCTGACTACGGATCGTTCTGAGACCGATCCTGCCAGAAACCCCGGGTCAATCAAGGGATTGTTGGCGCAACCGGGGTTTCTTTGCATCTGCCGCATCTGCTATGCCGCACTGCAACATGAACCCTGCGAGGAGTGATCATGAGCGCCACCGCCCGCAAGAAAGCCCCGAACGCCGAGGATATCCGCGCCCGGAAAGGCACTGAACCTCTGGTCTCGCTGACTGCCTACACGACGCCGATGGCGCGGTTGATGGATGCGCATTGCGACTTTGTTCTGGTCGGTGACAGCGTCGGCATGGTGCTGCACGGGTTGACCTCGACCCTCGGGGTGACGATGGACATGATGATCATGCACGGTCAGGCCGTCGCCCGCGGGCTGGACAGAGCCATGATGGTGATAGACATGCCTTTCGCCAGTTACGAACACGACCCGGCACAGGCCTTCCGAAACGCGGCCCGCTTAATGTCCGAAACCGGTGCAGGCGCGGTCAAGCTGGAAGGCGGCGTGGAGATGGCCGAAACCATTCGTTTTCTCGTCAAACGCGGCATCCCGGTGATGGCGCATATCGGTTTGACACCGCAATCAATCAACACGCTGGGCGGCTACAAGGTACAGGGGCGCGACAAACAGGCCGATGCCGTACTGGCCGACGCCCGTGCCGTTGCCGAGGCCGGTGCGTTTTCCGTCGTGTTAGAGAAGGTTCCGCAAAGCTTGGCTGACCGGATCACGTCCCAGATTGCGATCCCCACCATCGGTATTGGTGCTTCGGCCGGGTGTGATGGGCAAATTCTGGTGGTAGACGACATGCTGGGCTTTTTCACTGCTTTCAAACCAAAATTCGTCAAACGCTATGCCGATCTTGGCCCGCTGGCCGAAGCAGCAATTGCAGAATACGCAGCCGAGGTTCGAGCTCGCAGCTTTCCGGCAGACGAACATGTCTTTGCAGATCAGACCCCTTCAAAAGGGTCCAAGTCATGACCGCGCCTATTCTGCGTCGTCTGGCGGATTTGCGTGCACTGACCCGTGAATGGCGCCAAAAGGGCGAGGTGATCGGAGTCGTCCCGACCATGGGCGCGCTGCATCAAGGACATCTGTCACTGGCCGAAGCCGCCAAGGCGGATTGCGACCGGGTGGTCGTGACAATCTTTGTGAACCCCAAACAGTTCAACAACCCAGAAGACCTTGCCAACTATCCACGCACCGAACAGGAAGACGCGAAAAAGCTGGCCCCTTATGACGTTGATGCGATTTACGTACCCGACCCTCAGGAGATCTATCCCGAGGGATTCGCCACCACAGTCTCGGTCTCGGGCCTGACTGACACAATGGAGGGTGAATTCCGCCGGGGTCATTTCGATGGCGTGGCGACCGTTGTCGCCAAACTGTTCCTGCAAACGCAGGCGGATCGAGCCTATTTTGGGGAAAAAGACTATCAGCAGCTTATGATCGTCCGACGGATGGCCCGCGATCTGGATATTCCGATCAAGGTGATTGGTTGCCCGACGGTACGAGAGCCCTCGGGTCTTGCCATGTCTTCGCGCAACCAGAGACTGTCAGATCGGGGGTTGGTAATTGCGGCTAAAAAACATCGCATCATGCGCGCACTTGTTCAGGCTCTGGAGAATGGTGAGGCGTTCAACTCACTGGTGACGCAAGCCCAGGCTGAACTGCTGGCCGCCGGTTTCGCTGAGGTGGAATATCTCCAACTCCGCTGTGCCGATACGCTGGACCCGCTAGCCCACGCCGATCGCCCGGCGCGCTTGTTCGCGGCGACCATGCTTGAAGGCGTGCGGCTGATCGATAATCTGCCGGTGTCAAAGGTCTGATTTCCCCTCTGGCACGTTTGGCATTGTTTGCGCTAAAGTCCCGCAAAACCAATGCGGGAGGGGCGCAGGCATGACCTATATTCTGGCAATCGATCAGGGCACCACATCGTCTCGTGCGATCCTGTTTGACGCGCAAATGCAGCGCGTCGGCACTGCGCAGCACGAGTTTACGCAGCATTTCCCGCAGGAAGGCTGGGTCGAACATGATGCCGAAGAAATCTGGGACAGCGTCCTGACCGTTTGCCGGGAGGTGTTGGAAACCACGGGTGTTGCCGCCAGCCAGATCGCGGGAATTGGGATCACCAATCAACGCGAAACCACAGTTATCTGGGATCGCGCCACCGGTGCCCCGATTCACAACGCGATTGTCTGGCAAGACCGGCGCACTGCTGAAATTTGCGAACGTCTTCGCAAAGCGGGGTGCGAAGATGACGTGATCGCCCAGACGGGGCTGCTGCTGGACCCTTATTTCTCGGGCACAAAGGTCAAATGGCTTCTGGATACCGTGCCAGGCGCGCGCGACCGTGCCGCCGCGGGAGAGCTGCTGTTCGGCACAATCGACACCTTCCTGATCTGGCGACTGACCGAAGGGCGCATGCACGCCACCGACGCCACCAACGCCGCTCGTACATTGCTGTTCGACATTCACAAGGGGGAATGGAGCAGCGAGATTTGTGACTTGCTGGACATCCCCCAGGCCTTGTTGCCCGATGTGCGGGATTGTGCCGCAGATTTCGGATCAACATCCCTGTTTGGTAGTGAAATCCCGATTCTCGGCGTGGCAGGGGATCAACAGGCTGCCACCATCGGGCAGGCCTGTTTCCAGCCGGGCATGATGAAATCCACCTACGGCACGGGATGTTTCGCGCTGCTCAATACCGGTGCGCAGCCGGTTGAATCGAAGAACCGCCTGCTGACCACCATTGCCTATCAGCTGGACGGGCAGAAAACTTATGCACTTGAGGGCTCGATCTTCATCGCCGGTGCGGCAGTGCAATGGCTGCGCGATGCGTTGCAAATCATCGAAGCCGCACCGCAAAGCGGTGAACTGGCCGCGCAAGCTGATCCAAACCAACATGTTGTCCTTGTGCCTGCCTTTACCGGGCTCGGTGCGCCCTATTGGAAACCCGATTGCCGCGGCGCAATCTTTGGCCTGACCCGCAATTCCGGCCGCGCCGAAATCACGCGCGCCACGTTGGAAAGCATTGCGTTCCAAACCCGCGACCTATGGCACGCAATGCAGGGCGATTGGGGGGCCGAGGCTGACGTGATCCTGCGCGTCGATGGCGGAATGAGCGCATCGGACTGGGCCATGCAGGGGCTTTCGGACATTCTGGGCGCGCCCGTTGACCGCCCGGTGATGCAGGAAACCACCGCGCTGGGTGCCGCATGGCTGGCGGGAATGAAAGCAGGTGTCTACCCGGATCAGGCAGGATTCGCCGAAACCTGGAATCTTGACTGTCGGTTTGAACCCCAGAAGGCCGAGGCCGACCGAGACGCGGCCTATGCGCGCTGGCAGCGGGCCGTTCAGGCGACCATGGCGTTCTAGCTGTGGTCCTTCATCAGACGCTGTTTCTGGCGTGACCAGTCGCGCTTGGCCTGTGTTTCGCGCTTGTCGTGCAGTTTCTTACCCTTGGCGATGCCGATCTTCAGCTTCGCCCGGCCTTTGTGGTTGAAGTACAGCACCAACGGCACCAGCGTCATACCCTTGCGCTGAGTCGCGTTCCACAGGTTTGCCAACTCCTTGCGCGACACCAACAGCTTACGGCGGCGGCGTTCTTCGTGTTTGAAGACCTTCGCCTGTTCATAGGGCGCGATATAGCTGTTGATCAGCCACAGCTCTCCATCATCAACCGACGCATAGCTTTCAGCAATGTTCGACCCGCCCGCGCGCAGAGATTTGACCTCGGACCCTTCCAGTACGATGCCGCACTCGATATCGTCTTCGATCGCGTAATCGAATCGTGCACGCCGGTTTTCGGCAATCACTTTGTAATTCGGGTCAGTTTTCTGCTTTTGCTTGGCCATGACGCGTTGATGTATTCCGCTTGCGAGCGCCTTGCAAGACAGAGTTACGATTTGGCTGAGATAATCAAGTCAGGCCCAAAGATCGTATCCGCGTGGTTGTGCAGATAAATCTTGAGCCATGGCGTAAAGCGGTTCGGATGCCGTTTCACCTCAGCCAGCAGATCGTGATAGTCGACCCAACGAATATCCATCACTTCGTCAGGATTAGGCTCGATTTTCAATGGTCCACGCACGTGCGCCAGAAAGACATCGACCACCTCGTTCTCAACCATGCCATTGCCAACGTCGGCTTGATATTCAAGCTTGTGGCGATATTCAGGATATAGCCCGGTAATGCCCAGCTCCTCGCGCAGACGACGTACCGCGCAATGCGAGGCGCTTTCTTCCCAATCTGGATGTGTGCAGCAGGTATTCGCCCAAAGACCCGGCGTGTGATATTTGCCCATCGCCCTGCGCTGCAGCAATATCTCGGTTCCGCGCACAACGAAGACCGATACGGCCTTGTGCTTGAGGCCTTTCTCGTGTGCCTCAAGCTTGTCAACGGGGGTCAGTTCGCCTTCAACCCAGGCCGGGATCATGATTCCCATCTGTCGTCTCCTGTTGGCGAATCCCGGCGCTCAAAGTCATGCCGGTATTTATCCAAAGTGACGCCGATGGAGGCATCGTTCAACCGCACGAAAGGCCGCAGGGGCTGCGGCCTTTTGCACTTTTATACATGATCTAGACGAACCTAGTTATTCGCCCGAAACGCTCACGATATAAGCGTAAACGTCTTCAGCGCCCTTTTTCAGTTTAAAGGTCATTTTTGACTTGGCCGAGGTTTCACCCAGATAGTCTTTAAGAAACGCTTTGGGGTCCTGGGCGTAAGAAACAAAAGTCTCTTCATCCCAGACCAAGCCGTTTTCACCCGCTTCGACAATGCTGTCGCCGTATTTGAACCCTTCGACAGTGCCGGCCGTACGACCCGCTACACCATAGAGGTTCGGTCCGGTCTTGCCGCCTTTGACGATCACTTCACCGGCGGGATCAGCGATCAGGTGACAGGATTTGCATTTGTTAAAGGCTTTCTTGCCAGCTTCGGCGTCACCTTCAGCATAGGCGGGAAGGGCCAGCAGACCAGCAATTGCGGTGGCAAGGATACGATTCATAGCTTTTGCTCCGATACGAATTGGCTGCACAGAAAGGACCTTTGGCGCAGCAGAGAGTCAACGCGCAGATTGCCGCGCGAGAGCACTGTGTCACAGCAGATACTAGTTCGTCCTTAACTTAAGTCATGTACGGCAGACCAGCAGGGTAGAAGATCGCCTGCACTGGGTGACGCCAAATAGACCGCGCGCGCAATCGCCCGCGCCAGACAGATTGAGGTCGCGTGGCCGATCATCGCCATTGCTTCGACCTCAACTTCACGGGCAGCTGTGCTGAGGCCAAATACAAGATCTCCATCGCCGGGCGTGTGCGCGGGAACAATGGCGCGGGCGATGCCATCATGGGCAGCCACCGCCATTCGCTGGCATTGCGGTTTGGTCAGTGCAGCGTCGGTTGCAACGATAGCAATGGTTGTGTTTGTCCGATCTGGCTGGGCTGGTTTCATGGCCTCCGCCTTGCGGCTGGTGTGGATGCGGCCAAGATCCGAGGCCGGATCCGGACCATGCCCGCCAAACTCGGAACCGATCTCGAATGGTGCCGCCCAAAAATGGCGATCTCCGGGCGTACTCACACTGCCCAGCGGGTTGGCTGCAACCAGTGCTCCAACAGTTGTTCCATCCTCAAGTACTAGCGAGGCCGAGCCCAGTCCTCCCTTATGCATTGCCGCCAATGCGCCGGTTCCGGCCCCGGCAGTCCCCAGTTCAAATTCTGGTGAGGCGTTCAGATATGCGGCATTCCCCAGCGCGCGATAGGGGTTTTCGACCCAGTCCTTATCTCCGCCATTAAGCAAATCGAACAGAATCGCCCCCGGCACTATCGGGACGATCGCCGAACCAGCTACATAACCGCGCCCCTCTGCGCGCAAAGCATCGGATACACCCGAACAGGCATCCAGCCCAAAGGCCGATCCTCCGGAAAGCGCAATCGCATCAACCCGGTCAACGGATTTGTCGGCCGCCAAGAGATCGGTTTCACGCGTGCCCGGCGCCCCACCCATAACATGCACCGAAGCGGTGAAAGAGTGATCCGCAGTCAAGACGGTTGTGCCCGATTTCAACGCATCATCCTGCGCATTGCCGACCTTCAGGCCCGGGACATCGGTGATCAGGTTTTTGGGGCCGGGTATCATCGAAACCTCTGATGTTGGGCAGATAAGCGTGCCGCGGCGCGCTGCCTCCGGCGGGGATATTTATGGCCAGATGAAGGGTGGATCAGATGCATCGGCCCCCATCCACCTCAAGCGCGGTGCCTGTGATCATGCTGGCCTCGTCCGAGCACAGGAAACAGGCGGCGTTGGCCATGTCTTCAGGGGTCGAAAAGCGGCCCAGCGGGATGGTCGAGAGGAACTTGGCGCGAATTTCCGGTGTGTCTTCGCCCATGAAGGATTTCAGCAGAGGCGTTTCTCCTGCTACCGGACAGATCGCATTGACACGTACGCCCGATGGTGCGAGTTCCACCGCCATCGTTTTTGTTGCCGTGATCATCCAACCTTTGGACGCGTTATACCAGTTCAGATTGGGGCGCGGCGACAGACCTGCTGTTGAGGCCACGTTCAGGATCGCGCCCAATCCGCGCGCCTTCATGCCCGGCACAAAGGCGCGCGCTGTCAAGTAGACAGATTTCATGTTCACTGCAAAAACCCGGTCGAAGTCAGCTTCACTGACCTCTTCCAGTGGCGTTGGCATATGAGTCACGCCCGCATTGTTCACCAGAACATCAAGCGACCCGAAATCACTGTGTACGACATCAGCCATGGCCTGAACGGAGTCCACATCCGAGACGTCAACTTGCTGAGAAATGGCATCCTGGCCCAATGCAGCGGCCATATCGCGGGCGGCATCGCCGTTGATATCGGCAATCATAACGCGGGCACCTTCGGAAAGGAACTTTTGCACAATTCCCGCACCGAACCCGGATGCACCACCGGTCACGATTGCGGTTTTACCCTCCAGCCTCATGTTGTTGCCCTCCTGCCCTTGTTGCGGGTCAGACTATCAACCAAGAGCCGAGATGCCAGTTCATTCTTCGGACACTTTGCCCCGCAGCGCCTTTACATCGCCGCGTGCTTTTTTGGCTGCCAATCGACGCTTGACCGAGCCATAGGTCGGTTTCGTTGCAATCCTACGCTTGGGTTTGACCAAGGCGCGGGCAATCAGTTCCCCCAGCCGGGCGCGCGCAATCTCGCGGTTGCGGGCCTGGGAACGGGTTTCTTCGCATTGGATGACAATCGCTCCGTCCTTAGTCCATCGCCGCCCAGCAATACGTTTCAATCGATTTTTGACCGGGTCGGGCAAGGAGGGTGAGCGCGCTGCTTCGAACCGCAATTCAACCGCCGTCGATACCTTGTTCACGTTCTGCCCACCCGGACCAGAAGACCGCACAAAGCTTTCCGTCATTTCCCAGTCTTGCAGGGTGATATCGTCGTTGATGCGCAACATGGGTCAGACCATACTAGGCACAGGTAAAAACAGAAAGGGCCGCCCCGGTGGGACGGCCCTTCGAAAGTTCAGGAGGTGGGGTCGGTTAGATCAATCGACCAGCCGAAGCGAGCGCTCCGCCAAGGGCTGCCTTAACAGGCGATCCCCCCGGTTGTTCCGACACCTCTCTCCAATCTCTTTCTCGACACTGGATCACCTCCTTTTCTATCTGTTGCGGTTAGAAAGGAGCGTGACACAACTTGTGCCAATCTCAAAGAACTTTTTTACGCAGGCTGTGCAGCGGTCAAGCGGGCAACGATCACTTTGAACGGAATCAACGCGATCAAAGCCAGTGACAGTTTCACAAGCCAATCTGCGAAAGCCAGTGTCACCCAGAGCGGCGCCATCGGGCCAGACAGCATGAATGGCACAGGCTCCCACGCCCAACTGATCGCAGCGTCAGCATTGGCACCAAAGAAGGTGACCGAAGCCGAGAAGGCGATGGTGAAGAACAGCGCGGTGTCCAGTGCAGACCCAACCAGCGTCGAGACCAGCGGTGCGCGCCACCAGCGTCCGCCACGCAGTGAATTGAACACCGTGACATCGGTCAGTTGTGCGATCAGGAACGCGGTGCCCGAGGCGACGGCAATCCGCAGCGGTACGGCGGCATAGGTGAAGCCGTCACCCTGCAGCATGATCTGGCTGCCGATCAGCGAGCAGATGATACCGGTGACAAAACCGGCAAACACGACCTTGCGGGCTGGACCTACGCCATAGACGCGATTCATGATGTCCGTGACCAGGAAGGCCAGCGGATAAGTGAAAGCACCCCAGGTCAACAGCCCATCAAAGATGAGGAACTGGACCAGGATGTTTGAGGCCACGACAATGGCGGCCATGGCAATGATGCCGGGAATAAAGCTGCGTTGCATTTTCAGATGCCCGTTTTGACAAGGTAGCGGCGACTTGGCCCCAGGTTCATCCCAAGGCAGGCCGTGCGTTTAGACCTTTGATAACGACCTGTCAATCGGGCAACAGGTATTCAACCACTTCTGTCCGTTGCAGTGCCAGAAAGTTGTCGTCCGAGATCATCGTAGCGCGCAAACGCATCTGACCGTCGCGCCAGATCGACAATCCTTCGAGGTTGTCGTGAAGTCCGGTGCCGGTTTCAAGTAACACTTCTTCGGACTGAGGGGCATCATTGACAATCTCCCATCGACGCAGGCGCGTTCGAAAGCCAATGAATGCTACGGCACGCTCAAGTACATAAAACCTCCCGTCAGGACCGAATTCAGCGGCAACTGGTAGGAACTTTCCGCGCGCGGGCAGAACAAAGGGCGTTGACCAGCGGCTGCCATCCCACCGATAGATCGGGATATCCCCGCGAAGGGTTCTGCTTTTTTCAGTCAGTGTATAAAGCCGTCCCAGATTGTCGATCGCCAGCGCTTCGAATGACCCGTTGCGGTCCAAATTCAGAAACTCTCGTGGACGCGGCAGAACCCGTGTATTTGTGTTGTGCGCCATATAATGTACGATGCGGTGAACACCTTCGAACGAGATGTATATACTTTCATCCGAAGCAACCGCAATCCCTTCGGAATCCCCTGCCCGTCCCTTCAGGACGCGCCCGTTGCTAGACAGGATTGGCCATTGCCCGAGAATTTCGATACCGATGATCTTATCACCGTCCCGATTGACCCGCGCTGTGATCAGCCTTGACCGGTCACTGATCGCGATCAAACGTTCGCCGCCTTCTGCGATGTGAATCGCCGAAAATCCACCAAACCAATCAGAAGTGTTGCGCCAGACGTAAGTATCCAGCAACGAAGCCCGCTTTAGCTCAACTGCCCAAACCTGCCCTGTTAGCAGCAGCGCTAATATCAGTTGGCTTGCAAAACAGCGGTACATTGCTGGGGCAAGTCAGCCAGACGGTATTCTCGTCGTTTCTTTGGTGGAGGCGCATTTGGGTCGGGTGGAGGCGGGTTGAGGATATTGCGGACCCATTGTTCCGCTTCTGCACAGCCATCGCCCTTGGGAGGTGGATCCTGATTGACGCAGCCTTTCGATCCCCTTGGGCATTTCAGACGCACATGAAAATGATAGTGATGCCCCCACCACGGTCGGATTTTACGCAGATAGGCTTTGTTGCCCTTCTCGTCATTGCACATCTGCACCTTGGCACCAGGGAACACAAAGATCCGGGCAACGCGCTTGTCCTTGGCGGCTTCGCGCAACACCGCATGATGCTGCTTGGTCCAGTTGCCGTTGACATAGGCGCCGTTCGCGCGGCGTAAGGATATGGACGAGATATTCTCGCGCGCTTTACGGCTAAGGCGCATGTTGTCGCCCGGCAGCATCCATATGTCGATATCCAGCCCTAATTGGTGAGAGCGATGGCCAGAGGTCATTGGCCCGCCCCGTGGTTGGCTGATATCGCCAATATAGAGACCATTCCACCCCGGTTGCTTGGCTGCAAACCGACTGAGATCCTGAACATAGTCGATCGCCTGCGGATGCCCCCAGTTGCGATTGCGGGACAGGCGCATCGCCTGCCATGTTGGCCCAGTTTCGGGCAATTGCACCGACCCTGCAGCGCACCCGCGCGAATAACTGCCGAAAGCCGCTGATTTTTGCTGAGACCCCACCTTCTGGGCCCCGAACAATTGCTTGGCCAGCGGTTGCGCACCCGCCGTGCCTGCCAGTGTCATCACCGTTAAGACGGCTAAAAAACGTAATAAAATCATCTGCTCTGATCCCCTTCCGGTTTCACCCAGCGCATCAGGACTAGTCCTAGAATAAACAACAGAATGATCGGTGACACCCCCAGTCTTGCACTACCGGTCACTGCCGTTGCTATTCCGATCAAAAGCGGCGCTGCAAAGGCCGTTGCCCGACCCGAAAGCCCATAAAGCCCAAAACTTTCAACCGGGGTGGCGGGATCAGTATGGCGCACCATCATAGATCGGCTGGCCGATTGCAGGATGCCTCCCATACCGCCGATCAGAATTCCGCATCCGAAAAACGCCATATCCGGCAAGCCAGAGCCTTCGGGCAATGAAATTCCGTAAATCTGTGTTCGATCCATCGACACAACCGTCAAGCAGACAAAGATCAAAACCCAAATGGCGACCAGTATCACCGGTTTAGGGCCGTATTTCCGATCCATCTTACCGCCGACCCATGCGAAGATGGCCGAAGCCAGCACGCTGACGATCCCGAACACACCGATCTTGACGATATCCCATTCCAGGACCAGTGCAGCGTATGTTCCACCAAACGTATATAGCCCGTTCAGAGCGTCGCGGTAAAACATCGATGACCCAAGATATGTCGCCAGGCTCACCCGATGACGCAAGGCAGCGACGGATTTTCCCAGCAACCGCAAGGCTTCGCCCACGCTGCCTTGTTTATCAGTATTCGGGTCGTCCCTGACCCAAAGAAAATACGGCACCATGAACAGGATGAACCACCCGGCTGTGAAGGGCCCGACAAACCGAGTACCTTCCTGCGTTGCCGCATCCAGACCGAACATCGGGTCTATCCCGATCAGGGTTTTGCCATTGGGCTGCTCGACGAACAGTGCCAGCATAATCGCCAGCGACAGCAGTCCTCCGAAATAGCCAAACGCAAAACCTGATCCCGAGATCTCACCGACCTCACTGTCATCCCCCAAATCAGGCAGCTGAGAATTGATGAAGATGAGCGCATATTCGGCCCCCACAAAGCCCAGCCCAAAGGCCGAAATCATCAGCCACATATTCGAGCCATCAGGCATCGTGTACCAAAGCGCCGCGGATCCCACCGCGTACATCAGCGAAAATCCAAATATCCAAGGGATACGCCGTCCCGAGACATCTGCCATCGCGCCCAGCAATGGCGCACCAAAGGCAATGATCAGCCCGATAATGGTCATGCCGTTCGCCCAGACAACCTGCGCCTGCGCCTTGGCAGCCTCCTCCACCAGACCTGATGTCAGATAATACTGTGCAGCAACACTTACAAAATATGGGCCAAATACAAAGGTCACCAGCAAGGTGTGATAGGGCTGCGAAGCCCAGTCGAAAAACCACCAGCCCCAGATGCGCTTGCGCTTGGAAATTTCCGCCATTTCTGCCCCTGTTCTTGTTGAATTCATAAGAGGGGGCTTTGTGGTAATTCGCAAGCGTTGTGTTGCTGCAGACTTGCTCTTTGGCGCAGGCGCGCTTAGGTCTCTGGGCAATTGACGAACGGAGTGCCCATGCTGTCGCTGATCCAAATCCTGCTTTTGATACTAGACATTGTCTGGTTCATCATTCTTGCCCATGTGATCATGAGTTGGCTGATCAACTTTCAGGTTCTTAACCTGCACCAGCAACTGGTGGCGCAAATCTGGTATGGGCTGAATCGGATATTAGAACCGATTTATAGCCCCATCCGTCGCATCCTGCCCAACATGGGCGGTCTGGATCTGACGCCTCTGGTCGTGCTGATCGGGGTCTATGCCCTGCGGATCATCCTGATCAACAATGCGGTCTATTTCTACTGACCTCTTGTTCACCAAATCTTAGTATGTGATGGTCCTGTCTTAAGAGCAGATAAACCTTAATACAGGACCCTCCGGCACATGTTCGACTCCGCACCCTTGTTGCGAGACGTCTTTGGATTCGACGACTTCCGCCCCGGGCAGGAAGAGATCGTCGATGCCGTGACCGCGGGCGAAAACGTGCTGGCCATCATGCCGACCGGTGGTGGTAAATCCCTGTGTTTCCAACTACCTGCGTTGTTGCGAGACGGGGTAACTGTGGTGATATCTCCGCTCATCGCCCTGATGCGCGATCAGGTACGTGGGCTACAAGAGGCCGGTGTCGAGGCAGGCGCGCTCACCTCGGGCAATACACCTGAGGAAACTGATGCCGTTTGGGATGCTATAGAGGGTGGTCGGCTCAAGCTGCTTTATATGGCGCCGGAACGGCTGGCTGCAGGGTCTGCGCTGGGAATGCTACGTCGGATCAACGTCAATCTGATTGCCGTGGACGAGGCACATTGTGTTAGCCAATGGGGCCATGATTTCCGCCCTGATTACCTGCGGATCGGAGAGCTGCGTCGCGCTTTGAGCGTGCCCCTCGCCGCATTTACAGCGACAGCGGATGCGGAAACGCAGGAAGAGATCGTCGAAAAGCTGTTCGACGGTGTTGAGCCGCGTAAATTCCTGCGCGGGTTTGACAGACCCAATATCCATCTGGCCTTTGCCGCCAAGGATGGACCGCGCAAACAAGTCCTAGATTTCGCTGCCGCCCGAAAGTCCCAATCCGGCATCGTCTATTGCGGCACCCGCAACAAGACCGAAGTGCTGGCGCAAGCCCTGCGCGCCGAAGGTCACACGGCCTGCCACTATCACGGCGGGATGGAGGCCGAAGATCGCCGCAGCGTCGAGACCCGCTTTGCGCGCGAGGATGGGCTGATCGTCGTCGCCACTGTCGCGTTTGGCATGGGTATCGATAAGCCCGACATCCGCTGGGTCGCGCATGCCGATCTGCCTAAATCGATCGAAGCTTACTATCAGGAAATCGGCCGCGCCGGGCGCGATGGTGGTCCTGCCGAAACCCTTACTTTGTTTGGCCCTGACGATATCCGACTGCGACGCTCTCAGATCGACGAAGGACTGGCCCCACCTGAGCGGCGAATGGCGGATCATGCACGCCTGAATGCGTTGCTTGGATTGGCCGAGGCACTGAAATGCCGCCGCCAGACCTTGCTCGGGTATTTCGGAGAACAGATCGAACCTTGCGGCAAATGCGATCTTTGCGACAGCCCTCCTGAAGTGTTCGATGGCACCACGCCGGTTCGCATGGCCCTGTCCGCTATTTTGCGCACAGAAGAATGGTTCGGCGCGGGTCATCTGATCGACATCCTGTTGGCCAATGAGACCGACAAAATCCGCGCGCGGCGACACGACAACCTGTCAACCTACGGCATCGGCAAAGACTGGTCGCGCCCGCAATGGCAGGCAATCTTCCGGCAGATGATAGGGCACGATTTGGTCCGTCCCGACCCCGAACGCCACGGTGCACTGCGCATGACCGAAACCGCCAAACCGATCCTGAAAGGTGAGGCGCAGATCGATCTACGCAAGGATACCATCCGCAAAGCCACACGTCGGCCCGCGGTCAAGGCGATGGTGTCCGAGGAAGACGCGCCGCTGCTCTCGGCGCTCAAGGCCAAGCGGCGCGCATTGGCCGAGGCCGCGCGGGTTCCGGCTTATGTCATCTTCCCAGATCGCACCCTGATCGAAATGGCGGAGTCCCGACCCGCAAATCTGGACGATATGGCCCGGATCAGCGGCATTGGGGCAAAAAAGTTGGAGCGCTATGGTGCGACCTTCCTTGAGGTGCTGATCGGCGCGGTAGAAGAGTTGCACCCGGCACGGCGCAAGCTTGCCGGCCGCGATCAGGGCGACATCTACGATCAGTTGCTTGAGGTTCAATCACAATTGTCGCGAGGCCCCGACGGGATCGACAAACCACTGAGCTGTTCGGCATCGCAACTGGCCAAGGTGGCGCAATTGCGCCCGGATGATCCACGAGCGATGGAGCAGGTTCTGGGCGACCGTCGTCACGAAAGGTTTGGCGCGGCGTTTCTGGACGTGCTGCAGCAAGCGGGCTAGATACGAGCCAACAGGTAAGAAACGAGGGCGGATATGCTGGTAGTGATTTCCCCGGCCAAGCGGCTGGATTGGGCAGAACGAAACGTCCAAGTGACCCAACCCGATTTTCAGGACGACGCAATCCGCTTGTCGAAGACTGCACGCAACTTGACCCTGGGCGATTTGAAAAAACTAATGGATCTGAGCGATGATCTGGCCCGCCTGAACCGTGACAGATATCGCGTGTTTTCAGATGCACCCGAGCCAGATGCGACACGCCCCGCCGCCTTGGCCTTTGCGGGTGATACGTATCAGGGTCTTGAAGCCGCGTCGCTGGACGCGGATGAAATGGCGTGGGCACAGGATCACCTGCGCATCTTGTCCGGGCTTTATGGCGTATTGCGCCCGCTGGATGCCATTCAGGCTTATCGGCTTGAGATGGGCAGCAAGCTGAAAACCCGCCGTGGCAAGAACCTGTATGAATACTGGCGCGATCAGTTGAGCAAGGCGTTGAACGCCCAAGCTGCTGAGGCTGGCAGCAAAGTTCTGGTGAACTGCGCCAGCCAGGAGTATTTCGGTGCGGTCGACCTGAAAGCGCTGAAGCTACACGTTGTGACACCGGTATTCATGGAGGACAAGGGCGGCACCCCCAAGATCGTCAGCTTCTTTGCAAAGAAGGCGCGTGGTGCGATGGCCCGGTACATCATTCAACATCGACTGACCGACCCCAAAGGCCTGCTGGATTTTGATAGCGGCGGGTACGAATACCGGGCCGATCTGTCGGAAGACGACAAACCCGTGTTTGTACGCCCCTATCAGGCCTGATCAAGCATCGAAGGATCGTAAGCCACAAGTTCCACCGTGTTCCCCTCGGGGTCTTGGGTGAAGATGCCGCGCCAACCGATCCAGCCGAAATGCTCAACCCGATAGGGCTGGTCGATCTGGTCGTACCAGCGCATGACAGCGTCCTGTTCTGCAAAGGGCAACGACAGTGCGATATGGTGCAGGGCTGAGGCGCCCCCTGTTACCGGCACTGCCATGCCAGTCTGATCCGATCCACGCTCAGAGCCAACAGTTTGGTGAAACAGGGCCAGCACCTGTGTATGCCCGCTGAACCCTTCAGCGATGCGAAAAAAGGTGATGGCGCTGTTATGGTCACCTTGCAATCGCTGCAACCCGATCACCTTCTCATAGAATTGCACCATTGCCGCCATATCGGCGCAGCGAATTGCAATCTCGCCCAATCCTCGGGGACGAAAACCGCGCTCATCTGACATCAATCGATCCTATTCCGTGCCTTCACCGTCTGCACCGACCGCACAAGCCTCGGCAGGTCGATGTTCCAGTATCATCTTGTGGATCAGTTTCTTGTGCAACGGTTTGGTCAGGTAATGATCAAGCCCCGCCGCCAGTATGCCCTGGTCATCCCCTGTCATGGCATGGGCCGTCAGGGCCACAATGGGGACATGGCGATCTGTTCCAATTTCGCGTCGCCGGATTTCACCTGTCGCCTCTTTGCCATCCATCTTCGGCATCGAGATATCCATGAAGATCAGATCCGGATCAAAGCGGGCGAAGGTTTCGACCGCCTCCAACCCGTTGGAGACAAATTTCAAATCGATGTTCAGCTCCTTAGTCATCTTTCGAAGGATCAACTGATTGGTTCGATTGTCTTCGGCTGCCAGAACCCGCATCAGCCTCTGTTCCTGCGGAACTTGTACATGAGTCTCGGGATCAGAGGCGTCGTTGTCACTGCGATCCGGCTTGAATACAGGTGCGCCCAGCGCCATCAGCCGCGAATACAGCTCGGCGCGCGGGATGGGTTTTTGCAACACGCCATTAATGAGCCGATGGGCCGGATCGGCGTGGATCACACCTGGATTGGCCGACATCACCACGATTGGCAGATCACCCCATCCTTTGTCACGCAGAGTGGTGGCAAGCTCCAACCCATCCATGTCTGGCAGATCGTGATCGCACAGGACCAGATCAATCGTTTTGTCCATTGCAGCCAGCGCTTCGGCCCCCGTCGAACAGGTCAGCGCCTGAGACCCGAGGCGGTCTAATTGCTTGGTCAGGATGGCACGGTTGACGGCCATATCTTCGACCACCAAAACACGCCCCAATTGCCCCGCCAAATCGGGTGGAATAGGTTGCGGACCTTCAGCAGTGGGCAACGATATGCGGAAACCGAAGCAAGATCCTTTGCCCGCATCGCTTTCGACCCAAACGACACCGCCCATCATCGAGATCAGACGCTTGGTGATCGCCAGCCCCAGACCCGTGCCTTCGAACTGGCGGTTCTGGGCATCCTCGACCTGATTGAATTCACCAAAGATGTGCGGGACCTTGTCAGCCTCAATCCCGATGCCCGTATCCTCGATGGCTACGTGGATATCGCAGCTTTCTGTGGTCATGTCTGGTACGCCTGTCACACGGATCAATACATGGCCTTGTGCAGTAAACTTCACCGCGTTCCCCACGAGGTTGGTCAGAATCTGACGAATCCGCCCCGGATCACCTACAAAAAGCGTGGGCAGGAACAGGTCATAATCCACTAACAAAGTCAGGCCTTTGTCGCGTACGCTAGGCTGCAACAGCATAGCGACCTCTAGGATACAGCGCTCAAAATCGAACTGCTCGGGGTGCAGCGTCAACTTGTCGGCCTCGATCTTTGAATAGTCGAGAACATCGTTGATGATGGCCAGCAGTGCCTCGCCCGAATTACGAATTGTGCTGACATAGAGCCTTTGTTCTTCGTTCATCGGAGTTTCGGTCAGCAGTTCGGTCATGCCAACGATCCCGTTCATCGGCGTGCGAATCTCATGGCTCATATTTGCCAGAAAGGCGGATTTGGCCCGGTTGGCAGCCTCGGCCCGTTCACGCGCGGCGTTCAGTTCGGCCTCATGCCGGACCGAGGCGGTGATGTTCAGCGCAAGGCTCAGCACGTCGCCGCCGTGGCCCCGCTGATCGATCAACCGGATATACTGGCCGTTCCACAGCTGGATCACTTGAGGTTCGGGGTGCGGTTGCGCCCAGCGTGCGAGCATACGGGCCTGCCAGTTCGCGATCTTTTCCGCGCCGATATCCACGATCCCTTCATGGGTCAGAATCTCAAGAATACGCGGATAGCTGATCCCCGGTGCGACCTCTTCCAGCCCATCGAAAACGCTAAGGTAAGCGGCATTGGCACCGATCAGTGTGTTGTTGCCATCGAAAAATGCAAACCCGTCGGGGATGGTCTGGATCGAGTGCCAAAGGCGACGTTCAGCCACCTCTATCTTGGCATTGGCTACGGTCAGATCTGATTTGACCTTTTCGTTTTCATCGCGAACCGTCGCAACCTCGGCCTGAGTCTCATCGATCTGACGTGTCAGAGCGATGGCATGACGCCCCAGTTTGCGGTTGGCGGCAGAGAGCTCGGCCTGTTTCAGATGCAACAGGCGCTCAGCAGCCAATCGCGCGCGCCGTTCCCGCGCCAGTTTCTCAGCAAGACTCATGTAAAATTTTCCCGCGATAATCTGCTCAGAGCATCGCGGGAGAGCGTGAAAAAGTGCTTAAGCCGCGCTAGTGACGCCCCTCGCGCAACCAACCGGCCAAGAGGAACCCACCGGCCAGCAGCAACACCAGCCAGGGGGGAAGCAACCCGGCCTGTGTAACATCGCGGGTTTCGTAGGCGTCGCGCGGTGTCAGCCCAATCCAGCCCCGTCCTGCTGCCGGTCGGCCCACACGGACGTTCCGGATTGAGGGCAGGCCCTCTTCCACCCGAATCGAACCGCCGCGCAGGCTGGCCAGAACCGGGCTTAGGATTACATCGGTTGCGATCGTGCGTTCGAATTCCTTGGGTGCGGCAGGGCCCAGGCCGATCACGGCGGAATGCTCACCCTCTTCCAGTCGGTAAAGGCCAATTTCGGGGCCGAAATACTGCGCCTCGAACCGACCAGGCGAGACCTCGTTCAGCGTGATATCCAAGGTGTCGCCGTTAGGGCGGGTAACGGTCACGGGGCCAACCTCATCCTCCAGCGTCTGGCGGATGATACGCATCGACTGGCCATTCGCTTCGGCCCACAGCGCCTCCTCCTCAAGCTCGGGTTCTTTCATCATCCAGTGGGCCAGCCTGCGGAGTAGCTCCAACTGGGGGCCACCGCCCTCAAAACCGCGGCTCCACAGCCAAGCGTGATCAGAGGCCATCAGCGCCACACGTCCTTCGCCGACGCGATCCAGTACCAGCAACGGACGGTCATCCACGCCGGTCATGAGCATGTCGCCGGATAGCTGGCTGACATCAATCTGGCGCAACCACGCGCCCCATGATTCAGAATCGCCCAGGTCAGTAGTCACCGGGTGGCGCTGGCCCAGATCGGTAACCAGAGGCACATACCGTTCCTCATAGACCCGTGCGCTGGGTTTTGCGGGCAGGACTGGCCCAAGCGGAGAGCGGAAAAGGCTGTCCGCGGTGGCAAAATCGGGGCCCGCAGCAACCAGCACCGCGCCGCCATTGACGATATAGTCTCCCACGTTGTCCAGATAGATCGCAGGCAGGATGCCACGCCGCTTATAGCGGTCAAAGATGATCAGGTCGAAGTCATTGATCTTTTCCAGAAACAGCTCGCGCGTTGGGAAGGCAATCAATGAGAGTTCATCTACCGGCACGCCGTCCTGCTTTTCCGGTGGCCGCAGGATGGTGAAATGGACCAGATCAACCGAGCTGTCGGATTTCAGCAGATTGCGCCACGTGCGCCCGCCAGGATGCGGCTCGCCCGATACCAGCAAGACGCGCAGACGATCCCGCACGCCGTTCATCTGGATAAGGGCGGTGTTGTTGCGTTCGGTCAACTCGCCTTCGGCCTGCGGAACCGAGAACTGGATGACGTTTCGCCCACCATGCGGCAAGGTAATCGGCAACTCTACGTCCACACCGATGGGAATGGTGAAGCGCTCAGGCTCAGCACCGTCGACCGAGATCTCAAGCGGGGCGTTTGTGACACCGACAGGCGCTACGCCGGTATCCTCGACGCGTAGGGTAAGCGTTACAGGCTCTCCGATTATGGCGAATGCAGGTGCATTGCGCACGATCAGCCGACGATCCCAATCACTCGCACGCCCTGTCTGTAACAAATGCATCGGCGCAGGTAGGTCAGGAGCTTGGTCTGCGTCGTGCACTATACCGTCTGAGACCACGATGATGCCTGCAATCCGCGCCCGGGGTTCTTCGGCGAGGGCCGCGTTCAGAGCGGCCATGACCTGCGTGCCTTCATCCCCGTCGCCGTCACCAACCTGAATGCGGCGTAGCTCGGTATTGTCGCGGCCTTCGATTTCAGCCGCAAGCTCGTTTGCGGCCTGAATGGTCTGTTCGGCACGATCCGACAGGGTTTGGCTGGCGCTTTCATCTTCGATCATCAGCACGATATCGGTGAGCGGCGCACGATCTTCGACCTGATATACTGGACCGCTAAGTGCGGAGAGGACAACCAAAGCAGCCAAACCACGCAAAGCCCAACCCGACAAGCCACGCCAGAGCGCCAGCACTACCCCAGCAAGCGCGATGGCGGCGACAACGGCCAAGACGGGCCATGGGATCAGCGGATCAAAGATGACGGTGCCGGTCATTGCCCCAACCTATCCAAAAGGGCGGGCACGTGGACCTGATCGGATTTGTAGTTTCCGGTCAGTACATGCATCACCAGATTAACGCCAAAGCGATGGGCCAGTTCACGTTGCCGTTCGCCAGCATAGCCGCGACCCACAGGCAACAGGGACTGACCGTTGCGATCCACCGCCCAGGCCCCGGCCCAGTCATTGCCCCCGATCACTACCGGAGTCACGTTGTCATTGAGATTGCGGAACGGCATCCCCTCGATCTGCTCGGCATTCGGCGGCGCGGCTTCGACCCAGACTTCGGTGCCGGAATAGCGACCGGGGAAATCCTGCAGCAGATAAAAGGCGCGAGTGAGAACATGATCACGCGGAACCGGCTCTAATGAGGGAATATTTAGCGGCGCAGCCAATTGCTGCAGCTTGCGCCCATTGGGGCTTGACGCCCCGAAGCCAGCGATGTCGGCGTCGCGCGTGTCAAACAGGATCATCCCGCCTGATCGCAGATAGGCGTTGAGCTTGGCATAGGCCTCGGCCGAAGGTTGCGGCTGATCGGTTGTGATCGGCCAATAAAGCAATGGAAAGAACGCAAGCTCATCGCGTTCCAGATCGACCCCGATGGGATCAGCAGGCTCGACCGAGGTGCGATAATGCAGCGTTTGCACGAGCCCGCGCAGCCCAGCCAGCGCGATATCATCTACTTGCGCATCGCCCGTAAGGACATGCGCCAGCACGAGTTCCTGCGTCGCATTCAGCGCGAAATCGGTATCATCCGGCGTCTGCGCCTGCGCATCCGGAACAACCAGCAATGCGCCCAGCATCACGGCTGCCGCGCGCGCCAGACCCAAACGTCCGGAAAGAGCTAATGACGCGATCACGTCAATCGTCAACAGCACGAGCGCAAGGCTGAGCAACAGACCCGCCAACGGCGTCTCTGTTGTGATATCCTGTCCCCGGATCGGGACATCGGCAGGCCAAACGGCTGGCGTCAGCACCGCATCCTCGGCCAACACATTCCGTGCAAGTTTCTGCTTGCCGCTTTCATAAAGGCCCGGGCGCAAGTCTGGTCCGATCTGGCCCGAGACCAGCTCGACCCCATCGACCCCGGCCAACGTTCCGGCATCGGTCAGAGTACCAAAACCATCCAGTATCTGAACCGGCTCCCACACTGTTCCCTGCATCTGCGCCTCTTGCCGAGATTTGGCGGCAGAAGCGACGGCCAACCGGTCCAACATCTCCACAAATAGGCCAGATAGTGGCAGGCTTGACCATTCTGCATCCGCCGTAACATGGAACAGCACCACCTGCCCCAATCCTAAGGGTTTGCGGGTAACCAAAGGCGTACCATCGGAGAGTGACGCAATCACCCGGTCGGCCAGATTAGGGTCTGGTTGTGCCATCACCTGTGTCGTCACCGTGACATCCTCGGGTATGGTTAGCCCGTAGAATGGCGAGTTTTCTGAGAACGGCGCTAAACCTTTGGCCTCGCCCCAACTCATCGCGCCGCCGACGGAACGGCCACCGCTACGCAGACGTACTGGCAGCAAATCATCTTCTTCATCTCGACCCAGATCGCTTGCGGCCATACGCGGTCCAGCAAAGCGCAGCAGAAGGCCGCCTTGTTCAACCCACTCAATGACCTCAGCCTGTTCTGAACCAGAAAGCCTCGCCACATCCGCGAGCACGATCACATCCGGGTTGGCGGGGAGGACTTCAGTCAAACCTCCTTCAACAAAATCAGCAGTTGGGATCAACACCTGTGTCAGATAGTGGAGCGGTGAAAGCAGCTCTAACCCTTCACGGTTCAGCGTGCCCGCAATCAGCGCCACTTCGCGCCGCCTCAGGCTGTCATCTGTTAGGGTCACCGCACCGGCAGAGCGCTGGCCCTGAAGCTCGAACCGTGTAATTCGAGCGCGCAATTCCGAGGGCAGCGCGAGATCGATTTGCGCCTGTGTAGAGCCGCTTTCAAACTCCAGTGGCGTGGATTGCAGCACGCGCATCGCGCCCGCTGGATCGCGCCCTTGCGCCAGCACAGTAACACTTTCGGCTGGGCCCGGATTGGCACGTAGAACGCGAAGCTGGATCGCTCCGTCCTGATACGTTGCAGGCAGGATCGCGGTCGCGGATGCGGGGGATTGATAAACGATCACTTCGCCCCGCCCCTGCAGGGCCGAAACCAGACGATCATGACCCTCAAACGCCAACTGATCAGAGAACCAGTGGGTGTCAAAACCACCTTCTACCTGTTCCAGTGCGGCCAAAGTTTGGGGAATCTGTGCTTCGGTAGGTTGCCAAGGCATCGGTGTAAGACCTGGCAATCGCCCGCGCCAAGCTTCGGCGGCCTGAAACACAGGGGGCTCAGGTTCGGTCAGGCGTAAGATCGAGACCGGGCGACCAGCACGGCCGGCTTCGGTCAGTTGTGCATCGATCTGATCCAGCGTCGATGACCAGCGCGTCGCACCTGCCCAGCTGGCATCCAGCACCAGCAGCAACGGCCCGGATCCGGTTTCATCGCGCGAGGGATTTAGTACCGGCCCTGCCAGCCCGATGATGATTGCCGCAGCCGCCAGCATTCTGAGCAGCAACAGCCACCACGGCGTGCGGTCCGAGACACTTTCGTCATCCTTCAGGCCCAACAACAACGTCACAGCCGGGAACAGGCGGCGGATGGGCGCTGGTGGGACAGCGCGCAGGATCAACCAAAGGATCGGCAGGGTCAAAAGCCCCAGCAGCACCCAAGGCGCGGTAAAGCCAATTCCCGCCAGAACTGTCATTGCGCCCCCCCATCCAAGGCGCGATAGAGCCACAATAGAGCCGATTGTGCACTGTCACCCGTATGGTGTAGCCCCATCTGCCAGCCGGTCGCGCGGCAAAGATGCGTCAATGCGTCTTTACGCCGTGCAAGGCGATCCAGATAGCGATCTCGTAGGTCTGCAGCTTTCAAAGTCTCATGCCGGGCAGTGCCGCCGACGCTTTCAAAGATGGTACGCCCGGAATAGGGAAAAGACTCCTCGCTGGGATCCAGAAGCTGCATTAGAACGCCGCGAACACCTCGGTCGGCTGCTTTGGTAAGCGCCAACTCAACCTCATCCAGCGGTCCCAGGAAATCCGAGATAAACACTGCGCGCGCATGCGGAATCATCGCGCGGTGTTCGGGTGGTGTATAATCGGTTTGCGAATCCTCAGACCAGGCCTGCGCCAATCTTATGATCTGTGCATTGCCCCTGCGTGGGGGCAGGGTTGTTCCCGTCAAACCAACACGTTCACCGCCACGCACCAGCAGGATGGCCGTTGCAAGCCCCATCAGGCGGGCGCGGTCGATCTTGGTTGGCAAGGTCTTGTCTGAAGCAAACCGCATCGACGCACCCTGATCGACCCAAAGCATGATCGACTGCGCAATCTGCCACTCACGTTCGCGCACAAACTGCTGGTCGCCACGGGCCGAGCGCCTATGGTCAATCATCCGGCGACTGTCGCCGATTTGCGCTGGACGGTATTGCCAGAAATCATCCCCCAGACCCGAGCGTCTGCGCCCGTGATCTCCCAATAACACGGTTCCGGCCAGATGTTCGGCGCGCGCCAAAAGGGGCGGCAGCCGGGACGCCTCGGCCTCGGATCGTTCGCGTAGGGTCTGGGCGGCGTTCACGCCGCAGCCTCGGTGCGGACCAGACCGGCAGCGGTGGACTCGATCAGGTCAGACAGGCTGTCGCCCCGTGCTCGGGCTGCAAAGTTCAGCGCCATGCGGTGGCTGAGAACCGGACGCGCCATGGTCAGCACATCCTCGGCATTGGGGGCCAGTCGACCTTCCAGCATCGCATTGGCACGTACGGTCATCATCAGCGCCTGCGCAGCACGCGGGCCGGGGCCCCAAGCGACGGTTTCCCTCACCCGCTCGGACGCGCCTGCCTCATCCGGGCGGAAGGCACGGACCAGATCGAGGATCAGTTCGACAACCGACTCTCCAACCGGCATCCGGCGCAACAGAACCTGTGCGGCCAGTAATTCTTCCTTAGTGAAAATCTGATGCGCCTCTGCTTCTTCGACACCGGTTGTGGCCAGCAGAATGTCGCGTTCGGTCTGGCGATCCGGATATTCCACATCAACCTGCACAAGAAAACGGTCCAGTTGAGCTTCGGGCAAAGGATAGGTCCCTTCCTGCTCAATCGGGTTCTGCGTGGCCAGCACATGGAATGGCACGCCCAAGTCCCTATCCTCTCCTGCAACGGTCACGGTGCGTTCCTGCATCGCCTGCAGCAGCGCCGATTGGGTCCGGGGGCTGGCGCGGTTGATCTCATCCGCCATCAGCAGCTGGCAGAAGATCGGGCCGGAAATGAACCGGAAATGGCGGCTGCCATCCTCGGCTGTGTCCAATACTTCGGATCCCAGAATATCCGCTGGCATAAGGTCCGGGGTGAACTGGATGCGATTGCCATGAAGGCCCATGACCGTCGACAGCGTCTCGACCAGCCGTGTCTTGCCAAGCCCCGGCAATCCGATCAACAACGCGTGACCGCCGCACAACAAGGCGGTCAAGGTCAGATCGACGACCTTTTCCTGCCCGATAAAGCGGCGGGTGATCGAGGCTTTGGCCTCTTGCAGCTTGTTTTCCAGCGCTTCGATCTCGGACACGAGGTCGGCAGGTTCGGACATGAGGTTCCCTTCCGTGGACTGTTATGATTGAAGTGTATCGCGCTGAGAGGAAATGGCAAAAGCAATGAGCGGACAAAAACCCGTGACCCCCTCGCCCGACGGTCTGGCGGCATCGGTCAAAGCGGCCAAAACACGGGGTTTACCGCCCGTTCACCTATGGAATCCTCCGTTTTGCGGCGATCTGGACATCCGGATCGCAAAAGATGGCTCTTGGAGTTATCTAGGGTCACCCATCACCCGGTTCGAGCTTGTGAAGCTATTTTCCTCAATTCTTAAGAAAGAAGAGGGCAAATATTTTCTGGTTACCCCGGTCGAAAAGGTGGGAATCACCGTCGAGGATGCGCCGTTCATCGCCGTCGATTTCGATCAGGATGGTAAGAGCGACTCCCAGCGCCTGACGTTTACCACGCAGGTGGGCGATACAGCCACTGCTGGGCCTAATCACCCAATCCGTATTGTATTTGATGCGGAAACAGATGAGCCGTCACCCTACATTTTGGTTCGCGACAACCTAGAGGCGCGCATCGATCGCAAGAGCTTTTACCGATTGGTTGAGATCGGCAACCATCATGACGGTTGGTTCGGTGTCTGGTCTGAAGGTCAGTTTTTTCCGCTGATCGCCTCTGCTGCACTTGAAGATTGAACCGGTCGCGGCTTTCGGTCTTGTGCCAACACCACCGCCAGCGCCACGATCGCCGCACCCAGCGCACGGGTCCAGTTCCACTCCTCTCCCAACGCCATCATGATCACCATCACGTAAAATGGCGCGATGTTGATATGGAATGAGGCCAGCGCCACTCCCAATTTCCCAACAGATGCGATGAAGAAAAATTGGCTCAGGCCCAGTGAGAACAGTGCATAGAAAACCAACATTCCCATCTGTGCTGCGTCGACCGACCGTGTGGGCATGACTTCAAACCCCAGAAAACCGGCTACCGGCAACAGTACGACCGCGGTCAGCAACCCTCCGACAAGCGTTATTGTGCAACGGCCCAGCTGGCTGAGCTCGGGGAAATCGCGCGCCGTTGCCATGCTGGCCCAACAAAACAGCGCGGTCGACACCACTGCGCAAACCGCACCGATCCCCAACTGCGCAGGCGCGACGGCGCTGGTCGCAATCAATCCGCCTATGATCGAAATTCCCATACCAATCGCAAATTTCCACCGCAATCGTCGTGTCCCTGCTGCCAGTTCCAAAAGCGTCGCGATCAGAGGTGCGCAAGAAGCGATGATTGCAACCGTGACAGGGTCGGTCAGCTTTTGCGCGACAAGGATTAGGAACATCCCTGTTCCAATCCCCAAGCCGCCAACAAAAAAAGCATGCCCCCAGCGGGCGCGCAGAACGCGCGCTGGCCCATCCAACAGTATCCAGATCGGCACCATAACCAGAACCGCAAGCATCATTCGCGCCGCAAACAGCGCTATTGGCGGCCAGGTTTGCAGCAAAACTTCGGCGGCTGGAAAACCCGCAGCCCAGGTCAACATTGATGCTACCGCTAACGTGTTCCCGGTAAACGCGGCTTGACTGTTATCGGATACAGCAAGGGTGTTCCCGCGCGCGGGTTCAGGGCTCATTGCCATTGTATTCAGACCTTTTGTTGACGCAGCCCCCTGCACCGAGGCACCGCTTGAACCAAAGGTTTTCTGATTCGAAGCCATTGATCTGGCCGATTTTCGACAAACTGTCGTTTTCCGTCTCTTTTAGCCGCCTAACTTGGTCGATATGCTCTGACGCTCAGGAGACCACGCACCCAATGCCCAAATTTGCCGCCAATCTTTCGCTGTTATTTACAGAGTTGCCCTATCTCGACCGGTTTTCAGCCGCCGCACAGGCCGGGTTTACGGCGGTTGAAATTCTGTTTCCTTACAATCTGGCAGCCAAGGAAACCCGCAGGGCGCTATTGGCAAACGGGCTTGATCTGGTGCTGATCAACGCTCCACCGCCAAACTATACTGGTGGTGAGCCGGGATATGCGGCCGTTCCCGGTGGCACAGCCCGGTTTCAATCCGACATCCGGCGCGTTCTGCGCTATGCCAAAGTTCTAAAGCCTCAATATATCCATATAATGGCGGGATACGCCTCGGGAGAAGAAGCACTTGCGTGCTTTGTTGAAAACCTGCGATGGGCCGCAGATTTCGCGCCCGACCAAATGTTCACGATCGAGCCGCTCAATCCCGTTTCACAACCTGACTACTTCCTGAATGACTATGAGCTTGCCGCAGACGTTCTCGATCACGTTGTACGGCCAAATGTTGGCCTGCAATATGACAGCTTTCACGCGCAAATGATCCACGGCGACGCACTTACAATCTGGGACCGCTTCAAGGCTCGGGTTTTCCACGCCCAGATAGGGGCCGCGCCAGATCGTTCGGAACCCGGACGAGGTGAAATAGATTTCGCAGCCCTGTTCCGGGCGATGGATCAATCAGATTATCAGGGTTGGGTCAGCGCCGAATACACGCCCTCAACTCGGCGAACCGAAGACACTTTGATCTGGTTACGTCAGTAGAGCCATGAAGAAGGCTGGATTTTCTTCCTGAAATGTCGCAATTAAAACGTCGACACCCAAGGACAGCACTCATGATCCCCGCCCGATTTGCCAATGCTTTTTTCGCCCTGATCATGTCGGGCCTGATGTCTTGCGTCGTCACGGGAATCGCAACGGTCAAGGCTATTGGCTTCGGTCCGTCGACTTTCGCGGATTGGATGGGTTCATGGGCATTTTGCTGGCCAATCGCCTTCACAGTAATCCTGACGCTGGGACCATCCGTAAAACGACTAATCGCGCGCCTGGTCAGGCCCGAGGCCTGACCCGCTGCAAAGAGGGCCTGCAGGGCCTGATGAGCAGGCCGCCCTTAGTGCGCTTCGGCCCAGTTTGCACCCTGACCGGCGTCGACAGACAGATTAACGTCCAGTTTGACAGCCGGGTCTGACGCCCCCTCCATCACATCGCGCGCGATTGAGATCGTTTGATCCACGGCATCCTCAGCCACCTCGAACAACAATTCGTCATGAACCTGCAGCAGCATTTTGGCAGGTAATCCCTTGATCGCGCCAGGCATCCGCACCATCGCGCGGCGGATCACGTCCGCTGCCGTACCCTGAATTGGAGCGTTAATCGCGGCCCTGCGTGAGAAGCCTGCATGCGGGCCTTTTGCGTTTATTTCTGGCGTATGGATCTTCCGTCCGAACAGAGTCTGCACATAGCCATGCTCTTTGGCGAATGCGACAGTGTCGTCCATATAGGTCCGAATACCTGGGAAACGTTCGAAATAGCGGTCAATGAACCCCTGCGCCTCGGCGCGCGGTATGCGCAGATTACGGGCCAGGCCAAAACCCGAGATGCCATAGATCACACCAAAGTTGATCGCCTTTGCCTGACGGCGGATATCAGGCGTCATCTCATTCAAAGGCACATCGAACATCTCGGATGCGGTCATAGCATGAATATCCAAACCATCCGAAAACGCCTGCTTCAGAGTCGAAATATCCGCAATATGAGCCAATATCCTCAGCTCGATCTGGCTGTAGTCCAAACTGACCATCAAATTGCCCGGCTCAGCAATAAACGCCTCACGAATGCGACGCCCTTCTTCCGTCCGTACAGGGATGTTCTGTAGGTTGGGATCAGTTGAGGCCAGACGGCCCGTGTTCGCCCCGGTGATCGAATAAGACGTATGCACACGGCCTGTATCCGGATTGATATGTGTTTGCAGCGCGTCGGTATAGGTTGATTTTAGCTTGGAGAGCTGCCTCCAGTCCAACACCCGACGGGGAAGTTCATGTTCGGTGGCAAGATCCTCCAGGATATCGGCCCCGGTCGAATATTTCCCGGTTTTGCCCTTCTTGCCTCCCTCAAGACCTATCTTGTCGAACAGGATCTCGCCCAGCTGAGCAGGCGAACCAACGTTAAAGCGCTCACCGGCTAATTCGTGAATTTCAGCCTCTAATCCGGCCATTTTCTGGGCAAAGGCGTTGGACATGCGGCTTAGAACATCGCGGTCGACCTTGATGCCGTGCATCTCCATTTCTTTGAGAACCGGCACCAATGGACGTTCGAGGGTTTCGTAAACCGTGGTCACCTGCACCTGATGCAGTTGAGGCTTGAACAGCTCCCACAGACGCAGGGTGATATCCGCGTCTTCGGCAGCGTAGGCCGTAGCCTCGTCAATCGGAACCTTGTCGAAGGTGATCGCCGACTTGCCGGACCCCAGCAATGGCTTGATCGGGATCGGCGTGTGGCTCAGATAGCGTTCCGACAGCGTATCCATGCCATGGCCATGCTCACCGCCGTGCATGGCGTATGACATTAGCATCGTGTCATCGATGGGGGCGACGTCGACGCCGTATCGCTTAAATATCTTGGCGTCGTATTTCATGTTCTGTCCGATCTTCAGGATCGATGGATCCTCAAACATCGGTTTCAGCAGGTTTAAAGCCTCATCCATCGGCATCTGTCCATCGGCCATCGCGTCGGAGCCAAACAGATCATCGGTCGCGCTTTCGCGATGGGTCAACGGGATGTAGCAGGCCTCACCGGCCTCTACACATAGAGAGATACCCACCAGATCGGCGATCATTTCATTCAGGCCGGTGGTCTCTGTATCTACCGCGATCCAGCCACGCTCATAGGCCTGATCGATCCATTTCTGCAAAGCAGCAGCATCGCGCACGCATTCGTATTTCGAGGCGTCAAACGGCAGGGTCTCTGCCTCTTCCGCTTCAACAGGCGCAGGGGCATCTGCGATCACCGGGGCTTCGGCCCCCAGCTTGTCGGCGATGCGCTTGGTGAGAGTGCGGAACTCCATCTCAGCGAGAAAACCCAGCAGGGTCTCTGCATCGGGATCTTTCACCTCCAAATCATCCAGCGTGAAATCTAGTGGGGTGTTTTCGTCCAACTGCACCAGCTTCTTCGACAGCTCGATCTGGTCGCGCTTTTCGATCAGGGTCTGACGACGCTTGGGCTGTTTGATCTCTTCAGCGCGATCAAGCAGGGTTTCGAGATCCCCATATTCATTGATCAACAGCGCCGCCGTTTTCACGCCAATGCCCGGGGCACCCGGCACGTTATCCACCGAATCCCCGGCCAAAGCCTGCACATCCACAACTCGTTCGGGCCCGACGCCGAACTTCTCGACGACTCCATCGCGATCAATGCGCTTGTTCTTCATCGCATCCAGCATCTCAACACCGCCGCCCACCAGCTGCATAAGGTCCTTGTCAGAGCTGACAATGGTCACCCGCCCACCGGCCTCACGCGCCTGAACGGCGAGGGTGGCGATGATGTCATCGGCCTCGTACCCCTCAAGCTCTTTGCAGGCGATATTGAAGGCCTTCGTTGCCTCTCGGGTCAGCGGCATCTGCGGGCGCAAATCCTCGGGCATCGCCTCACGGTTGGCTTTGTACAAGTCGTACAGATCGTTCCGGAACGTGTGCGAGCCTTTGTCAAAGATCACCGCCACATGAGTCGGCGCATCAGGACCGGAATTTCCTTCGACATATTTCTGCAGCATATTGCAGAATCCCGACACGGCCCCAATCGGCAACCCATCCGATTTCCGCGTCAAAGGCGGCAGCGCATGATAGGCGCGGAAGATAAAAGCTGATCCATCAATTAGATGCAGATGGCAGCCTTTTCCGAATTGGGTGCTAGTCATATGAGGCTCCTGCGCTGGGTTGCGCCAAGTTGTACAGAAGGGCTGAACGAAAGACGAGGCCGCTTGGCCAATTCGTTCCGACCTATTACGCCAGAAGTCTGGTCTCAGCTATTTGAAAAAGCGCGCTGGTCCGCATTCCAGGTCAAACTTGCTTTTTGCGCAATCATCGCAAACTGTTTGTTCAGCGAGCGATCATTTAGATGTCGGGACAAGCTGCGCAGCGGGATGAGGTTCCGCTCCCCATATCCGTCGATCAGGAAACAGGCTGGGCCGGCGCCCCGCGTCCCGTATACGATATTCGAGCGTTTAATGTCGCGCGCGACAATATGAAGGTCGAACATCTGCCCGACAAAGACATTCAGCGCCTCCAACGCCGTGGCGTCCAACCCGCCGCGACTGACTTCACTAAGCTTGGGCGCAAGTCCGCCATCAAGGCCTGCGATGCGCTCCACAACCACGCCCGCCCCGCGCGTGGTCTGAACCACACCCAACATTCTGGACAGGGGGGAGTGTTCAATATCCACCCCGAGTTTCAGCGACACGCGAAGCTCGCATTCCAGTTCTTTCAGGGTGCTGCGATATTGCGCCTCGGGGAAAAGTCTCCACACCAGTCGCTTGCCAAGCCTGTGCGAAACGCGGTCTTGAGATCGGGTGAAAACCTTGATCAGAAGGTCGGGGTGTCCGGGAAAATCAAAGACACTGCGAACGGTCCCGTTGGCAATTGGCTGGCTCTCGGAAAGGTCAATCGTTTTGGCTGTGAACAGCATCATCTATCCTCGCCAATTACGACCGCACGCCTTCTTGGCCGCCCTTAAGCGCCCTGGCCAGAGACCGCTCCGCGTAGCACGTACTTGCAATCGCAATAGGGGCACTCGACCCAGCCGGTGTCTTCAGGGATCTGCAGCCAGACACGCGGATGGCCCAGTGCACCCTCTCCGCCATCGCAGGCGACGCGGGTTGTGTCGACAATCTTGGTTTCCGGCGCTTCGATGGTCACGGCTGGCGATCCTTCTTTGGTTGTCGGCCTCGCGGGCATGTATTAGGTGCGTTTATGAGCGATGAGCAATCCGGGGGCAAGGGCCACATGGCCGATGCGGCAATCACAATCAAATCACTGCGCAAGACCTATCGCGGCAGCAAGGGCCAGCCCGAGAAACAGGCGCTGAAAGGTATCGATCTGACAGTGCCCCGGGGATCAGTGTTCGGCCTGCTTGGCCCTAACGGCGCCGGTAAATCGACTCTCATCAACATTCTGGCGGGGCTGGTGGTCAAAACCTCGGGCAGCGTCTCGATCTGGGGCTTTGATCAGGATCGGAACCCGCGCCAATCCCGCGCCGCCATCGGCGTGATGCCGCAAGAATTGAACCTTGATCCATTCTTCACACCGCGCGGTGCATTAGAGGTTCAGGCCGGACTGTACGGTATTCCCAAGGCAGACCGGCGCAGCGACCAAATCCTCGACCTCGTAGGGCTTGCCGACAAGGCCGAGGCCTATGCCCGCACGCTGTCGGGAGGCATGCGGCGGCGTCTGCTGCTGGCAAAGGCGTTGGTGCATCATCCGAAGATTCTGGTGTTGGACGAGCCGACCGCGGGCGTGGATATCGAACTACGGCAGATGCTGTGGGCCAATGTGCGCAAGCTGAACGAACAGGGCATGACCATCATCCTGACCACGCATTACTTGGAAGAAGCGCAGGAGATGTGTGATGAGATCGCCATCATCAATCACGGCGAAAAGATCGCGCAGGACAGCACCGCCAATCTGTTGGGCCGCATGGACAGCAGGACAATGGTGATTGTGCCGGATCGCCCTATTCAGGCTCTTCCAACGGCAGAAAACGTGACTGCGGCACAACGTGAGAATGGCGATCTTGTGCTTCAGTATCACAGCAATCTGACCACGGCCGAGCAGGTACTGGAGGCAGTACGTCAGGCCGGTATCCGCATTCAGGATGTGCGGACCGAAGAGGCCGATCTTGAGGATGTGTTCCTAGCTCTCACTTCAAGCCGGGCCGACGACCTGCCAGTCGAAGACCCGAACCAACCACGTCGCGGGATGCATCGCGTCAAGCTTTAGGCACGATCAATCCGCGCGTGATAGCAGTTGTTCAGCGCTGATCGGACATGGATGTATGCAACGTCAGCACGGTCAAATATGTTCGCAACCGCTTCCTGAAACTGCGCTTGAGGCGCAATGATGCCGGTTCCATAGACGATACGATCGTCCGATCCATACCCTTTGATCAAGTAGTTCGGCGAGCTGGTCAGCGTTTCGGGAACCCCATCTTCATCCTCGTAGCGCGCGCAAGGTTCAGCACATAGAAAGATCGGACCGGTTTCCGCATAGGGCTGAGTTTCCGCAAAGGGCCTGTGCGCCAGTACCAGCATTTCTTTGCCCTCTGGTATGTATTTCAAGCAATGACGGCAAGGATTTCCCCCACCGTCAGAAATTGCGCGCTCTGGCTGGTTTCCATAACCATCAGGCCCGCCGGAACGGTAGGCCTGAACTTGTTCGGTCGGTAACGCTGCAATCCTGTACATGATGTATCTCCTTGATTTTGAGAGATCATGACCATCGCTTACCGCTGGTTCGACCCGTTTCCTGCGCATTGCAAAATTTGCAATGCAGCTTGCCAAGAGATGTTAGCGGTAAAATTAGGGCTACCCGTCGCGGCAAATTGAGTCTAAGCAACCAACAAACACTCCATACGAATTCTTCCGTGATTGAGGCCTCTGACATGAGCGCTCAGAACTCCACCCTTCGTGGGCTAGCCTTTGCGTTCCTGGGCTTTGCCGTCTTTGCCACCCATGATGTGTTCATCAAAGTGTTAGGCGGTACCTATTCGGTATTGCAGATTATTTTCTTTGCCACTTTGTTTTCGTTCGTTCCGATGGCAGTGACTATTCTGGCTGACAGAACAACTGGCAACTTCTTGCCGCACCACCCGTGGCTGGTGTTGCTGCGATCCGCGCTGATGGTCACTGCGATGTCCTGCGCGTTCTACGCCTTTTCGGTCCTGCCGTTGGCCGAGGTCTATTCGCTGCTGTTTTCCTTCCCTCTGATCGTTACCGTCCTCTCGATCCCAATTCTTGGCGAAGTGGTCCGCGGCCAGAGATGGGCTGCAGTCGGCGTCGGCCTGATCGGTGTCCTGATCGTTCTGCGCCCCGGCGCAACCGATATTACATTGGGCCATCTGGCAGCCCTGTCCGCAGCCTTCTGCAGCGCGTTCGCCTCGGTTCTGGTCCGCAAGATCGGCAATGAAGAGCGGTCGGCTGTTTTGATCCTCTACCCGATGCTGCTCGCCATTGTGGTCATGAGCATCGCCCAACCAGCAGTGTATCAACCACCCTCACTGCTGCATCTGGCGATGATGGCATTAGTCGGCGTGCTCTCAGTGATTGCACAGCACCTGATCATCCTCGCCTACCGAGCCGCTCCGGCAGGGGCCGTTGCCCCCAGTCAGTACAGCCAAATCATCTGGGCTACGATTTTCGGCGTAATATTCTTTGGCGAACACCCGGATATCTGGGTCGCGGTCGGCGCAAGCATCATCATCGCTTCTGGTGTTTTTGTGGTTTGGCGTGAAAGCCGGGCGAACACGACTTCGGCCAATACGCCGGTATTGCGCGTGCGATCTCCACGCTCGGACACAGGCGCAACACGACCGGGAGAATGAAAGCGGCGCGCCCGAAAGCGCGCCGCATCTGCTTGTTCGATTGGTTTAAAGCCTTAGTAAACGACGACCGATCGGATGCTCTCACCCTTATGCATCAGGTCAAAGCCGTGGTTGATGTCATCCAGGCCCATGGTGTGTGTGATCATTGGATCAATCTCGATTTTTCCGTCCATGTACCAATCGACGATCTTCGGAACGTCGGTCCGGCCACGCGCGCCGCCAAATGCGGTACCACGCCAAGAACGACCGGTGACCAGTTGGAACGGACGGGTCGAGATTTCGGCACCTGCAGGCGCCACGCCGATGATGATCGATTCACCCCAGCCTTTGTGGGCCGACTCAAGTGCAGCGCGCATCACGCCAACATTACCGGTGGCGTCAAAGGTATAGTCCGCGCCGCCCTTGGTTAGGTTAACCAGATAAGGCACCAGATCGCCTTCCACTTCAGACGGATTCACGAAATCAGTCATGCCAAACTTGGTGGCCATTTCCACCTTGGCCGGGTTGAGGTCGACACCGACGATCTGATCAGCTCCGGCAAGACGCAGACCCTGAATGACGTTCAGGCCGATACCGCCCAGACCGAACACGATGGCCCGGCTGCCGATTTCCACCTTGGCGGTGTTAATAACAGCACCGATACCGGTGGTCACACCGCAGCCGATATAGCAAATCTTGTCGAACGGCGCGTCCTCGCGCACTTTGGCAAGTGCGATTTCAGGCAGAACCGTGTGGTTCGAGAATGTCGAGCAGCCCATGTAGTGCAGGATCGGATCACCATCCAGCGTCGAAAAACGCGAAGTGCCATCGGGCATGAGACCTTGGCCCTGCGTCTCACGGATTGCCTGGCACAGATTGGTCTTTGGGTGCAGGCAGTATTCACACTCACGACATTCAGGAGTGTAAAGCGGAATGACGTGATCACCCGGCTTTAGGCTGGTCACGCCCGGACCAACCTCGACCACCACACCTGCACCTTCGTGGCCCAGAATGGCGGGAAACAGGCCCTCAGGATCCGCCCCAGACAGGGTGAATTCATCGGTGTGACAGATGCCTGTCGCCTTGATCTCGACCAGAACCTCACCCGCTTTGGGGCCTTCAAGGTTCACGTCCATCACTTCCAAAGGTTTGCCTGCCTGAACGGCAACGGCTGCACGGGTTCGCATGGTGCATATCTCCCTGTCTGTTTTGCCCGACCCTGCGTCAATTGCAGGGTTTTTTCAACTGCACTTTCGTGACAGGTTGGCTAAATCTTTGATATTTCAGAAACGACACCACCAGAAAGTCCTGCGCCAATGTACCGTTTTTTTCCGCTCGTGATCCTACTAACCGCTTGTACCGAGGGCTCTGTTCCGCAATATGAAACGCTTGCATCGGAAGATGTGGCTGTCGATTTGGCCTTCTGTAAGGGTGAACCTTTTGCTGATGCAATCGGCCAACCGGTCTCAACCATACAGGCGCAACTTCCCGAACGGTCACGCGTTCTGGGCCCGGATGATATCGCCACTCAGGATTATCGCATCGATCGGCTGAACGTCTATGTGAATG
Organism: Ruegeria sp. AA3; assembly: GCF_056542905.1. Classification (NCBI taxonomy): domain Bacteria; kingdom Pseudomonadati; phylum Pseudomonadota; class Alphaproteobacteria; order Rhodobacterales; family Roseobacteraceae; genus Ruegeria; species Ruegeria sp. AA3. The sequence goes on from NZ_JBQGAQ010000004.1 coordinate 149,429, forward strand.
GCTCAGGCACCATTCAAAGACTTACCTGCGGATGAAATCACTTGCCCCGATAGACCAGAATGTCAGGCACGTAGTCGATCAGGCGGATAATCCAAGAAAATGGGGCCGGAAAATCGGTACGGAATCGGCGATGGGACATCGCCCGGACCACCCGATCAGCAGCATCTTCGGGCGTCATTATCATGGGCATGTTAAAACTGTTCTTGTTGGTTAGACGGGTTTTGATGAATCCCGGATTGACGATCCGGACAGTGACGCCTGTACCTGCCAAATCATGGCGCATCGTCTCGGCCAGCGAGATCAGGGCAGCTTTGCTGGAGCCGTAAGAGATCGCATTGGGAAGCCCATGATACCCGGCTAGCGATCCGATCAGGGTGATGTCTCCATTTCCCTTCTGAATTAAGTCAGGCACCGTTTCGCCCAGAACACGCAATGCGCCGGAATAATTAACGTCACTGATCGCCAAGGCGGCTTCGGTATTCCAATCGGCAGTATTGATCGGATCATAGGTGCCCGCATTGTAGACAAGCCCATCAAATGCGCCGACCTCAACCACAGCACGGCAGACAGCATCAAGATCGGTCACATCAAATGGGACAGCACGTGTATTGGGCAACTTCTCACAAATCTCGGCCAGTCGTGACGCATTGCGCGCCGACAAGATAAGACGCGCCCCTTGACGGCTAAGCGCCTCGGCCAGCGCTTTGCCTAGCCCTTCGCTGGCACCAATGATCCAATAGGTCTTTCCGTCAAATTTGCTCATTTCAGGGCCTTTTTCGCACCGCTAAGTTCACTACGGCGCGATGATTATTTTGGATCACGCGTAGTGTTCTGAGCATAGGGCAGTCATCATCACGTAGTGCGATGGAAAAAAACTTCTACCCCGGTTGATCCAGTACACCATTCCCTGCGTATCCTATTGTAAAAGCCGAATAACGAGGATGGAATGTTCGACGAAACCCGGTGCGTACGCAAGAAAATCGCAGTTATTGGTGCAGGCATTTCAGGTCTCTCCGCAGCTTATTACCTTTCTGAAAATCACGATGTCACCGTGTTCGAGGCTGAACCTCGACTTGGTGGCCATGCCCGTACGGTAATGGCCGGTAAGAATGGTGATCAGCCGGTCGATACCGGTTTTATCGTCTTTAACTACGTCACCTACCCTTATCTGACGCGATTATTCGATGAATTGAACGTGCCCGTCACAAAAAGCGAAATGAGCTTTGGCGCCACCATCGATAATGGCCGCATCGAATACGGGCTGAACAACCTGCGCACACTGACGGCGCAGAAACGCAATCTTGCGCGTCCAGCCTATTACAAGATGATCGCCGACATCCTGCGCTTTGGAAAAGAAGCTCCCGAAGCCGCGCAGGACGATGACACCACGATCGGAGAACTGGTGGATCAGCTGCGCCTCGGCCACTGGTTTCGGCACAATTACCTGATGCCGATGTGCGGCGCGATCTGGTCAACACCGGTTGAGTTTGTCGATCAATTCCCCGCCCGCTCTCTGGTCCAATTTTTCCGTAACCATGCGCTGCTGGCTTCCGGCCGCGCCAATCAGCATCAGTGGTACACCGTGAAAGGCGGCAGCATCGAATATGTCCGTCGGATCGAGGCAGCTTTGCGCAAGCGAGGCAGCGATATTCGTCTAGCTTCACCCGTACAAGGGATTGAACGGCATGATCTGGGCGTCACCGTACATGCAGGCGGCGAGACTGATTTGTTTGATGAGATCATTATGGCCACCCATTCAGACCAGTCCCTCGCCATTTTAGGTGATGCGGCGACAAAGGCGGAAAAACATGCTCTCGGTGCGATCAAGTATCAGCCGAACAAAGCCATTCTTCACTGTGATCCCCGCCAGATGCCACGTCGGCGTGCCTGCTGGTCCAGTTGGACCTACCGGTCGCAAAAAGGCAATGTTGGGGTCACATATTGGATGAACCGGCTACAGAACATCCCCAACAGTGATCCGCTGTTCGTGACATTGAACGCTGCATCAGACATTCCTGCGGACAAAATCTATGACGAGGTCGAATTCGCCCACCCGGTATTCGACAAAGCCGCCTTGCGCGCTCAAGGGCAGATTCGTCAGATGCAGGGACAGAACCGAACCTGGTTTGCTGGTGCCTATAACCGGCATGGCTTTCACGAAGACGGGATCGCCAGTGCCATGCACGTGGTTGAGCGCATAACTGGCACCCCGCAGATAATCGGAGCTGACAATGATATCTCTGAAAAAGAAATCGCCGTTCCTGCCTCGGCCTAATCTAACTGCGACGTTGGTGTCGCTGGTGCTGCTAGCCCCCGGAGGACTGGCAGCGTCACCCGTTTTTGGTGCCCTAAACGATGCTGAGTTACGCGGCTCAGCGACGTTCCGCTATTTGGGATTCCCGATATACGATGCGCAGCTGTTCACCCCGGGCGGCACGCCTCTGAACTGGAGCCAGGATTTCGGGCTTGAACTGCGCTATCGCCGAAACCTGTCCAAAAAGGCTCTGGTGAACTCCACATTGGACGAGATGAAGCGGATCGGACGTGCCGCCCCCGTGCGCAGCCAACTTGATGTCTGTTTCGACGCCGTCAGCAAAGGCGATCGCTATCTTGCAATCTCGCAAGGGCCAAACAAGGTTGGGTTCTGGCTGAACGGGCGCAAAGTTTGCACCATGTCCTATCCGGGCATCAAACGCAGCTTCATGTCGATCTTTTTGGGCGACAACACCCGGTCGGCATCATTCACCCGGACATTGCGAGGCAACTGATGCTGTATCCGCGGGTCAGCCTCTATGCGTTGATGCTGGCTGCGGCGGGTATCCCGCTTTACATCCATCTTCCGCGGTTTGCGGCCGTAAATCTTGGTATCGGGCTAAGTGTGATCGGGACCGTTCTGCTGGTCATCCGGCTAGTCGATCTGGTGCAGGACCCGCTGATCGGCTGGGCGATTGATCGCTGGCCGGGCGGGCAAACCCTGTTCGCCACGGTCGCTGCGCTGGGTCTGGCGGTCGGGTTTCCATTACTTTTCGGACTGCCGGAAGGGGCCAGTATCCCTGTATTAGTATCGATTTTGATCCTTTTGTTTTCAGCCTACAGCCTTGGGACCATATTGCTCTACGGACGTAGCGCGACGCTTGCCAAGCAAGCCAATCCGAAAGAGTTGATGACACTGGCTGCCTTCCGAGAAGGTGGGCAACTGACCGGTGTAATTATCGCCGCCTCCGCACCCGCCCTGTTCGTAGCCTTTGGTGCTGGCGCGCAGGGATATCCGGCCTTTGGTCTGTTCCTCGGCATTCTGTCCGTGGTGACATTGGCGGTGACATTGCCAATGTGGCGACGCACGCCAATCACTGGACACGAGCTGTCCTTCGCGGGCCTTGGACAGGCCGGTGCTTTGCGTCTACTCGCTCTGGCGTTGGTTAACAGCCTGCCCGTTGCGATCACCTCAACCCTTTTCCTGTTCTTTGTCGAGGACCGGCTGCAACTGCCAGGCAAAGCGGGGCCTTTGTTGATCTTGTTCTTCCTCAGCGCGGGACTCAGCGTGCCGTTCTGGGCAAAGCTCAGCAACAGGATTGGCCCGAAACAGACTCTGATGATTGCCATGCCGCTGGCCATTCTCGGTTTTGTCGGGGCCGCGCTTCTGGCCCCCGGCAATCTGGCCGGTTTCGCGATCATCTGCTTCGCATCCGGCGCGGCACTTGGGGCAGATATGGTTGTCCTGCCAGCCATGTTCTCGGTCGTTCTAACCCGCGCCGGGTTGAACGCGTCAGCCGCGTTCGGCATCTGGTCCTTCGCAGGCAAGCTTGGGCTCGCTCTGGCTGCTTTTTTCACTCTGCCGCTGCTTGAACGCAGCGGCTTTACACCCGGACAGGCCAATTCGGCTGAGGCTTTGAACACACTCACCCTCGCCTATGCTGTCCTGCCCAGCATTCTTAAACTCGGAGCGTTTAGCTTGGTCCTGACGCTCCCGACAGAGGTCTCTGCCAAATGAAAACGCTCCTGTTCTGTCTTCTCGCCATATTTGCGGTGTTCGCTGTTAAGAACCGTTTCCTCAGCTTCCGGTCGCAATCACCGTCCGACTACAGCGGGACCGGGCCTGAGTTTTCGCTGAAGAAGAATCTGAATGGAGAGATCCTGTCGGAGGGGCTAATCTATGGCCCGAACGGCAAGATGTCGAACAGCTTTGTTGCGCGAATGGTCGGCGAATGGGAGGGCAACACCGGCACGTTGTCCGAGTATTTCACTTATTCCAATGGCAAACATATGACCCGCAAATGGTATCTGACGCTAGGCACCGGAAACACATTCACCGCAACGGCGGATGATATTGTGGGCGAAGGCAAAGGTGTGATCTCGGGCGCGACCGTCAAGCTGACCTATCGCATCATCCTGCCCGAAGATGCGGGCGGGCACACACTGGATGTGACGGACTGGATGTACCTGACCGAAAATGGGGTGATCATGAACCGTTCCGAGATGCGCAAATTCGGGATCAAAGTTGCCGAGTTGGTCGCCACAATGCGCCCGGCCCCCGAGGTCAAGTCGACCCATCTGCATGGTGCAAATGGGCATGATTCAGACTCTGATATGCGGGTTTTGCAATGACCACCCGCCGCACTCTTGTTGCGATCGTCGCCATCGCAGGGCTGACGACGCTTGCCGCCTGCTCGGGTAAACCCCGCGTCCCTAACACGTTCCTGTCAGACCGTCAATTGAACCTTGAGGAATTCTTTGAAGGTAAGACCGTCGCCTACGGCCAGTTTCAGGATTTGCTTGGCAACGTCCCTCGTCGCTTCACGGTCGATATCGACGGCAAGTGGGACGGTGAGACCCTGACGCTTGTTGAGGATTTCGTCTACGACGATGACGCCACCGAGCAACGGATTTGGACTCTGACCAAAACCGGCGAAGACACTTGGACCGGCACCGCGCCCGGTGTGCTGGGCACTGCCAGCGGGGTTGAGCGAGGCGATACGTTTAACTGGAAATACAAAATCGATCTGCCGGTTAAAGACGGCACTATGAGGGTTAATTTCGATGACTGGATGTGGCTCTTGTCCGATGACCGGCTGCTGAACCGAGCCTATGTCTCACGATATGGCGTGAGGTTGGGTGAGGTCATTTTGTTCTTTGAGAAAAAGTAGCCACCCCGCCAGTCAGCCAGCGGGGTGTAATAAGCTCAAACAGTTCCGCCCAAGCTGCCTTCCAACTCGACCATTTCCTGACCACCGGCCATCAGGTCCTGCAGTTCTTCCGGGGTGATCTGGCCACGCTGCGCTGTGCCTAGCGTCTGGCCACGGTTTAGGACCGTGAATCGGTCACCCACTGCCAATGCATGACGAACGTTATGGGTGATGAAGACAACGGCAATGCCCTGCTTGCGCACTTTGTCGATCGTCGCCAGCACGTTGGCCGTTTGGCGCACACCAAGGGCCGAAGTCGGTTCGTCCAAGATCAACACCTTAGCCCCGAAATGCACAGCACGCGCAATGGCAACAGTTTGGCGTTCACCACCCGACAACGTGCCAACCGCTTGATCGGGTCCGCGCAGGTTGATGCCCATCTTCTTCATCTCTTCCATCGTGACCTTGTTGGCATAGTCATGATCGAAAAGCTGGATAGGACCGACCTTCTTGACCGGCTCGTTGCCCATGAAGAAGTTGCGAGAAACCGACATCAAAGGGATCATCGCCAAATGCTGGTGCACTGTCGCGATCCCGGCTTCGATTGCATCGCGCGGGTCCGCGAAATGCATGGGGTGGCCTTCAAACAGAATCTCGCCATGCGTGGGCTGGTGTACCCCGGACATGGTTTTGATGAAGGTCGACTTACCCGCGCCGTTATCGCCAAGAAGACAATGACATTCACCGGGGAACACATCCACCGAGACACCTGCCAGTGCGATCACGCTGCCAAAGTGCTTTTCGATGTTCTTCATCTGGATGATGGGTGCATGTTCGGGATTCATATCAACGCTCCCCTGTGATGATGCGGCGGATATAGGTGTTCAGGATCACGGCCCCCAGAAGGATCACACCCAGGAACACCCGGAACAGCGAGCTTTCGACCCCGGCAAAGAACAAGCCCTGCTGCACCACGCCGAAAATCAACGCGCCCAACGCCGCCCCAAGTACCGAGCCGTATCCTCCAGTCAGAAGCGCGCCACCGATGACCACAGCAATGATCGCTTCGAACTCTTTCAGCAGACCCCGATCGGCACCAGCGGATCCGAACTCCATGACCTGACAGACGGCAAAGATCGTGGCGCAGAAGGCGGTGAACATGAACATCAGAATTTTGACCCGGTTCACGGGAACACCCGAGTTACGGGCCGCCTCAGCATCACCACCCGACGCGAAAATCCAGTTTCCGAATTTGGTCTTGGTCAGCAACACATGGCCAAAGATGATCAACACGATCGCCCAGACGATCAGCATCGGAACCCCATCCACGACGGGCTGACCTTGACGCGTGCCGCGTTCGAACACGGCGATGATCCCGGCGTCCCCCATCCACTGAAAGAAGCCTTGCAGGATTTTGCCGCCAAAGATTGGCGCCAGCCAATCACCCTCGGCCGCGTCCTTTACACCACCAATGATGGTTTTGCGTTCGATCACCTGTGGCAGGAAGATTGTGAAACCACGCAGGATAAACAAGAAGGCCAGGGTGACAATGAAGCTGGGAAGCCCAGTACGGATCACGATCCAACCATTCAGCGCCCCAATTGCCAATGCCATGGCGAAGGTAACGATGATGGCCATCCAGACCGGCCAGGCCAGTGTGACCGAGAAGATTGCGATCATCATCCCTGAAAAGCCGATCATCGAACCGACTGACAGGTCAAACTCACCGGCGATCATAAGAAGACAAGCACCCACGGCGATGATCATGAACTGCGCTGATACAACCGACCAGTTCATCATGCCCTGTGCGTTAAACATTCCGCTGTCGAAAGCAAACAGCAGGAAAAAGGTGAACACAGCGACCGTGCCGACCATCCCGCCAAGTTCTGGCCGGATCAGCGCCTTGCGCAGCGGAGAAATCTCTTTGATCCGTTCGTCGGTTACAGCCGTATTTTGAGCAGACTCGCTCATAAGAACGCCCCTCCGAGTTATGCAGTGATTTTGCGTCTGAAAGTCAAAACGGGCACCCCATGCTCAGGGTGCCCGCGTTTAAAGAATTAGCGGTACTCGCCAGCGAATTCTTCGATTTTGCTCAGACCGTCTGCAGTTACGAAACCGGGGCCCGAGTTGATGTTGTTGCCTGGCAGAACGCCGTAGCGGTGGTAGTTTGCCATAACAACTACCGGCAGATATGCCTGCAGGAAGGGTTGCTGGTCGATACCCCACTGGATCACGCCGGACTTGATGCCTTTGACGATTTCACCACCCAAATCGAAGGTGCCGAAATAGATGTCACCAGCCATGCCGTTTTCTTCCAGGGCCAGGATGGTCGGATCAGCCGAGGTCGGGCCAAGCGTCAGCACGGCATCCGTATCCGGATTCGCCGATAGATAGGCCAGCACGCGGTTTTTGATTTCGGCAGGGTCCTGACCGGCGTCAATCATCTGATCGCCCAGTTCGATCCCCAGACCGTCTGCAAAACCCTGGCAGCGTTCCTGGCTGGAGGGTTGCACGATATAGTGGTTCACGCACAGGAATGAGCCGATTCCGTCGCCCTTGGCCCGCTGACCTGCGGCGAATCCGGCGTCATATTCGGGCTGACCCACATACATCAGCGCGCCAACTTCACGCGCTTGATCCGGGGTGCCGGTATTCATGATGATCACGTCTACACCCGAATCCACGGCCGATTTGATTGGACCACTCAACACGTCATAGTCCGCCAGCGTGGTAATGATCCCATTCGGTCCCGAAGCCGCGGCCTGATCGATGATCCGCGCCATATCGGCAAGGTCGCCAGTAGGCGGGTTGCGATATTCAACCTCGACACCCATCTGGTCGCCCGCAAGCGCGATACCATTCTTGATGGTATTCCACCAGCTGTCGCTGTCAGGGGCGTGGCTAACCAGAATGTATTTCTCACCCTCAGCCGCAGCGCTCGTGGCTGCGATCAAAGGCGTCGCTGCGACGACAGCGGCCAGTGCCAGCTTCTTCGTCAGTGAAGTCATAATGTCCTCCCAAAACATATCGTTTTCCCGGAACGAGGTTTTTTCTCCGAACCTCTCCGACTCGATTTAGAACATATCTGATATCTTTTTGCAACCGGTTGCAAAACATATTGGAAGTGTTTCATACTGTATCTGCCAGAGAATACGGGTAAAAGGGCTGCTAAAAACTTAGAAAGGTCAGGCGGAATATGGCTGTCACATTGAAAGAGGTTGCAGAACGCGCGGGGGTTTCCCGGTCCGCTGTGTCGCGCACTTTCACCGATGGAGCCTCGGTTTCCGACAAAATGCGTCGCAAGGTTGAGAAGGCCGCGCGTGAGCTGGGATACAGCCCAAACGCCCTGGCATCCTCGCTGACAACAGGACGTACAAAACTGATCGGACTGGTCTCGAACAACTTTCACAACCCTATTTTTCTTGAAGTCTTCGACCTTTTTACCCGCGGCCTGCAGGACCGCGGCCTGCGCCCGTTGCTGGTGAACCTAACCGATGAGGTAGATCCCGCAAACTCGGTTCGTATGCTGCGACAGTATTCGGTTGATGGCGTCGTGGTGGCATCCTCGACGTTGCCACCTGGTTTTGCCAAAGCGTTTCGCGATGCAGGTGTACCGGTGGTTCACAGTTTCGGCAGGTCCTCTTCGTCACCCCAGGTTCATGTTGTGGGCATCGACAACGTGGAATGCGGGCGCATGGCGGCGCGCGAACTTGTTGCACGCGGATATGGAAAGGTGGCCTTTCTTGGCGGACCCGAAGCCGCAACTTCTACACAAGATCGCCATGCGGGCTTCATGTCAGAAATGGCGCTGCACCCTCAGATCACTGTGACCTGCTCATTTGCCGAGGCCTACTCATTCGACGCAGGTCGTCAGGAAATGCTGAGCCTTTTGAAGTCTGAACGGGCTGATGCCTATTTCTGCGGTGATGACGTATTGTCCATCGGAGTGTTGTCCGCGATTTTGGATAGTGGCCTAAACGTGCCCGAGGATATTGGCATCATTGGCCTGAACGACATGGAAATGGCGCGGTGGGAGAATATCGACCTCACCACGATCCATCAGCCAATCCGCCAGATCGTCAGTTCCTCGATCGAGTTGATGGTGGCGACCCTGAACGAGCCTGACCGATACCCTGAAGCGCGCATCTTTCCCTGCTCGGTGGTGGAACGGGGCACGTTGCGCCCCGTCCCTTAAATTTATCGGAACATCGGTGGGCGCGCATCCATCCACACGCTGCCCTGTTTTGCCGACTCGACCGCAGTATGCACCGCTGCCATCGACCGCACGCCGTCTGCAGCATTCGGCAGACCGTCACGGGTTTCTCCGGATATGGCATCCGCCAGATCGCAATATATATTGGCAACCGCCAACGGGAACCCTTCAGGATGCGCAATCGCCACGCGGCTTAGGCGCTGAGCCTCTTCGTGCAAACCGCCCTCACCTTTTTCGATGATCTGCATGCGACCGCCAACAGGCGTATAGATCAACTGATTTGGCTGCTCGGACGCCCAGCGCAAGCCGCCTGTTTCCCCAAACACCTGAATGTCGAACCCGTGCTGCCGACCGATGGCGACAGACGATGTCCACAGCCGACCGACCGCGCCTTTTTGCGTCCTGAAATTGACCATGGCGTCATCTTCCAGTTCGCGGCTACCAATGGTGGATGCGAAATCCGCCGACAGAGTCTCAACCTCATCATCGGCGATAAAACCAGCCATATGCATTGCATGGATTCCACAATCGGCGAACTGCCCGGACACGCCCGCCATCGCCGGATCATAGCGCCAGCGGACGCGCGGATTGTCGGCATCAGTGGCATCCCCATGATGGCCATGGCTGAAATTGGTGACGACAAGACGGACCTTACCAATCTCACCGGCGCGCACCATCGCACGGGCCTGACGCACCATCGGATAGGCCGAATAGCAATAGTTTACCGCGCAAATCTTGCCGGATTTCTCGGCAACTTTGACGATCTCTTCGCCCTCCTCCACGGTCATGGTCATGGGTTTTTCGCAAAGCACATTGAACCCGGCCTCAAGGAATGCCTTGGTGATCTCAAAATGCGTGGCATTGGGCGTGGCCACGGTGACCAGATCGATCCGGTCTTCGCGCCCGCGCTCACCTGCCAACATCTCGGTCCAATCGCCATAGGCACGGTCTGCCGCGATGCCCAACCTTTGCGCGTATTCGCGACCAACATCGGGCCGGTGATCCAGCGCCCCAGCAGCGAATTCGAAATGCCCGTCCGCCAGCGCGCCCAAGCGGTGCGCCGGTCCGATCTGGCTGCCTTCGCCGCCGCCAATCATGCCCCATTTCAGCTTGGTCATCGTCTTGGCCTCCTCAATTGAAACCAATGGATTCGAGGTATTCGCGGTTCTTCCGCGCGTCGCCGACTGGATCAGGATCGAGTGTAGGATCGCAGTCCTGTTCAACCGTGCACCACCCGGTGAAGCCTGCATCCAGCAGCACCTGACGGACCGACGGGAAGTCCACGTCGCCTTCACCCAGATTGCAGAAAATCCCCTGCCCGCAGGCATCGTAAAAGCCCGTCCGGTTGGCAATGACATCCGCCTTCACGGTTGGCGAAATATCCTTGAAGTGCATATACGAGATCCGATCAACGTAGCGCTGCATGAAGCCAACCGGATCAAACCCGGCATAAGAATGATGCCCGGTGTCGAAGCAGATTTTCAGAAGGTTTTCATCGACTTCATCCAGCAATCGAATGAGTTCCGGCTCAAAGTCCATGAAACCTGCCGCATGGGCGTGCATGCCCACCGTCAGCCCGTATTCTTCCGCGCCAATGCGTGCGCTTTCGGCGATCCGGTCGCGATATGCCGTCCACTCGGCCTTATCCATCTGCTCGGCTTCATCGGCGCGACCTGCGGTTGGTGCGCGACGGGGTGAGATCGCATCGATCAACACCAGATGCTGCGCCCCGTGCGCCTTCAACGCGCGGGCGGTACGATGAGTGGCATCCAGCACATCCTCCCACGCGTTGGGGTCATGATAGTTGCGGAACACCACGCCCCCGATCAATTCCAGATCATGCTCGGCAAGCGCATCGGCCAGAACTGCTGGGTCTTCAGGCATAAAGCCCACTGGGCCCAGTTCGATGCCCTTGTACCCAGCCTCGGCACAGTCGCTGAGAACGGTTTTCCAATGCGGATTGCGCGGGTCCTGCGCGAATTCCACGCCCCAGGAACAGGGCGCATTACCAATTCTGATGCTCATCTTGTCTTGTCTCCGATGCTCAGAAATCTTCGATGTTTTTCCAGTTTTCATCCGACGACGACGCCAGCGCCGCAGCAACGATCCGGTTGACCTCATGCCCGTCACGGAAGGTCGGCCAAACAGGCTTGCCTGTCTCGATCGCGCGTAGGAAATCACGCGCTTCGATGATGATCTGATCCTGATAGCCCGTGCCATGGCCAGGGCCCTGACAGAATGGCTCATAGTCCGGATGGGCGGGGCCGGTCAGGATTTTGCGGAAACCGCGTTCGGACTCGGGGCCTTCCATGCGGTAGAGCCACAATGCGTTCTGATCCTCCTGATCAAACCGGATCGCACCCTTGGTACCGCTGATCTCGTAGGCGTATCCCATCTTGCGTCCGGTCGCGATGCGGCTGAAATACATCGACCCCATCGCTCCGTTAGCGAAGCGAACCATCATCTGGGCGTGATCGTCGTTATCCACTTCACCACCCGGGCGGGTTTTATGAACCGTTTCAACCTCAGCCATCACGCGCTCGATTGGCCCAATTAGGGCTAGCGCCGCGTTTATCATGTGTGGCGCCAGATCGCCCATCGTCCCGTTGGACATTCCAGATGTGCGCCAGGTCGCCGGTGCCTGCGGGTCGGCATAAAAATCTTCGGTATGCTCGCCGCGAAACCATGTGACGTCACCGATCTCACCATTGGCGATCAACTGACGAGAATGTTGGCTGGCGGGTGTGCGGATATAGTTGAATCCGACCATGTTGGTCAGACCTGAGGCCTCTGCCGCAGCCACCATGGCATCGCCATCTTCCATCGATGCGCCCAGGGGTTTCTCGCATAAAACCGGCTTACCCAGCGCAAAGGCTGCCAGAGCAATCTCGCGATGCGTTTCCTGAGGGGTAGCGATCACGACCGCCTCGACCTTCGGATCGCTCACAAGCTCGCGCCAGCTATCTGTCGAACGCGCGAATCCATAAGATTGACGATAACGCTCAGCACTTTCTTGAGATGATGCACACACCATCTCAAGTCGCGGGCGCAAAGCGGTGTTGAACACTGCCCCGACCGAAGACATAGCGACCGCATGGGCCTTACCCATATACCCGCCGCCCAGAATGCCAATGCCGATATCTGCCATTCCGACGCCCTCCTCCGCTTTTTCTTGAAAACCATTTGCAACCGGTTGCAAAACTTGTATCGTGAGAATAGGACTCTCGCAAGCTGCATTCGGCATTGCACCTCAATTTTCCTAAAGGAGCCCGCAGACATGTCCGCGCAACATGACACTGTTTACCTGACAACGGCGCAGGCGATCATTCGCTGGCTGTCGAACCAATTTATCGAGATCGACGGACAGGAATATCGTTTATGTGGCGGGGGTTTTGGGATTTTCGGCCATGGCAACGTGACCTGCCTGGGAGAGGCCCTGAATCCCGTGCGGGATGAGTTGCCACTCTATCGTGGGCAGAATGAACAGAGCATGGGATTCGCGGCCGCAGGCTATGCCAAACAATGGCTGCGTCAGCGATTCATGTTCTGCACCGCCAGCGCGGGGCCCGGTACTGCGAATCTGCTGACCGCCGCCGGGCTTGCCCATGCCAATCGCTTGCCGATGCTGATGCTGTGCGGGGATACATTCATCACCCGCTTGCCTGACCCGGTTCTGCAGCAGATGGAAAACTACTATGACCCGACCTTCGGCGTGAACGACGCCTTCAAGCCGGTCAGCCGCTATTGGGACCGCATCACGCATCCGGCACAGGTCATTCAATCTCTGCCCGCCGCCATTGCGACGATGCTGGACCCGGGCGATTGCGGGCCTGCTTTCCTCGGGTTGCCGCAAGACGTGCAGGGTTGGACCTATGACTACCCGGTGAAGTTCTTTGAAAAGAAAGTGCATCGCATTCGCCGCCAATCGCCCGATGCGGATGAGATCGCTGATGCGGTTGCCGCGCTGGCAGGCGCGAAACGCCCCATGATCATCGCAGGCGGCGGCGTTCAGTATTCCAAAGCTGTCACCGAACTGACGGAGTTTGCCGAGAAGCACCAGATCCCGGTCGTCGAAACCATCGCAGGCCGCGCCAACATGCTGGCAACCCATCCGCTGAATATCGGCCCGATTGGCGTGACGGGTTCAGACAGTGCCAATGCGATTGCAGAAAAGGCCGATGTGATCGTCGCGGTCGGCACGCGGCTACAGGATTTCACAACCGGATCGTGGACCGCCTTTGCCAAGGACGCTCAGTTCATCTCGATCAATGCAGCGCGGCATGATGCAGGCAAGCACATGTCCTTGCCAGTTGTGGGGGATGCAAAGTTATCTTTGAAGTCTCTAACACAGTCAGTTGACTATACCGCTTCTGCTGAATGGGTCTCGTTTGCGCAGGAAAAACGGCACAAGTGGAATGCCTATGTGGCCGAGAATGTGTCCTACGGAAATCGTCCGAATTCCTACGCTCAAGCCATCGGCGTTGTGAACGAGCTGTGCGACACGCGCGACCGTGTGGTTGCCGCTGCTGGGGGATTGCCCGCCGAGGTTACAGCTAACTGGCGCACTCTGGATATCGGTACAGTCGATGTCGAGTTCGGCTTTTCCTGCATGGGCTATGAGATCGCAGGCGCCTGGGGTGCGCGCATTGCCCAATCCGAGCGCGAGCCCGACAAAGACACCATCACCTTCTGCGGTGACGGCTCGTACATGATGTTGAATTCAGACATCTATTCCTCGGTCCTGAGCCGTAAAAAGATGATTGTTCTGGTGCTGGACAATGGCGGCTTTGCAGTCATCAACAAGCTTCAGAACAACACAGGCAACGAAAGCTTCAACAACCTGCTGGAAGATTGCCCAACCATCCCGGAACCCTTCGGGGTTGATTTCAAGGCCCATGCCACCGCGATGGGAGCGACGGCCGAGAAGGTGGCGAACCCAGCGGAGCTGGCCGAGGCATTCAAACGCGCCAAAGCCAGCGACAAAACCTATGTGATCGTGATGGATGTGGACGCCTATGAAGGTTGGACGACCGAAGGACATGCCTGGTGGGAGGTTGGAACCCCTCATACCTCGGCCGATGAAAACGTGCGCAATGCCCATGTTGAATGGGAAACCACGCGTGAAAAGCAGCGTAAGGGTATCTGATGAAACGGTTTACAGCAGAGACAGCCGATCCTGACGTCATCGTTGATGAGTTGCTGAATGGCGGCGGAGCGGTTGCCATCTCAGGCCTGTTCACACCCGAGGAAATCGCCGAGGCCCGCGCGATCGTCATGGAGCATTCCGAGGCGGCGGCCGAGAAAGTGACGCATTTTCAGGGGGCCGCAGAAGAAGATGGCAAGCTGAACCTGCAACGCCGTGTGTGGAACCTTTTGGCGAAGGGTGACGTGTTTTCTCGCATGGCCGCTCACCCGGTTTTGATGAAGATCCTCCGCAAGTTTCTGGGGACCGAGTTCATCATGGGCTCGATCGCTGCCAACCGCATCCTACCGGGCGGTCCGGGGCAAGAGCCGCATGTCGACTATCCCTATTGGGATTTTCACAGCCCCGAAACGCATCCCATAGGTCTGAATGGGTCATTTCCGATGAACGCGCAGGTCTCGGTTTTGCTGGACCCGTTCACTAAGGAAAGCGGCGCGACCGGCTATGTACCCGGATCGCAGAAAGAGCTGCGGTATCCCACACCTGAAGACAAGTTCTTCGACAAATGCGAGCAGATGACCGGTGAGCCCGGCGATGTTGCTCTTTTCTATGGCGTGACATGGCATTGCGCGATGCCAAACAATGCAGATCACGACCGCAGTGCGATCCTGATCCAGTACCTGCCCAAATGGGTCAAACCGATGGAAGATATGCCTGCTGCGCTACCGCAAGATTTCCTCAATCAAGCAAGCCCCGACATGCGGCAATTGCTGGGTCTGAACTATCCCTACCCCGAGGTGCTTGATGCTGCGCGGGCAGGCAATACCGAGGGGCGCAAGTGACACTAATCAAAGGCATAAAAGGCAACCGCTTTGCCGTGTTCGGACGCGCGGGTATGGATTTGTTTGCTGGTCCCATCGGCACCAAAAGCGTTGATGCGGATACGTTCCATGCCGATCTGGGCGGCTCAAGCGCCAATATCTGCGCGGGGCTGGTCAAGCTTGGCGGTCAAGCCGCGTTGGTTACATCTGTATCAGATGATGCAGTCGGCCGATTCTGTGTGAACCAGCTGCAGGATTATGGCGTTGAAACGCGATATGTCCGTGCTGTGGGCGGCGAGGCGCGTACGTCCTTGGCTGTCTACGAAAGCTGCATCGAAGACTTTCAGAATGTCATCTACCGCAACGGCGCCGCCGATTTTCAGGTGACCGAAGCTGATATGGATGCGGTGGATTATACCTCGTTTTCTGCCCTGATCACGGCAGGCACAGTGTTTGCGGCAGAGCCTTCACGCTCGGCTACGTTTCGCGCGTTTGAAAACGCGCGCGCCGCTGGTTTACCAGTGATCTTCGACATTGATTATCGTCCCTATAGTTGGCCCTCGGCGCAGGTGGCCTCAGATGTTCTGACCCGCGCTGGGAACGAAAGTGATCTAATCGTCGGCAACGACGAAGAATTCGGCTTTATGGCGGGCGGCATTGAAAAGGGGCTAGACAAAGCCCGTGAACTGGCTGCCAACGGCAAGATGGTGGTCTACAAGATGGGCCATGAAGGGGCCATCACCCTGACCGACGGGCAAGAGATCCGCACCGGCATCTACCCGGTCACCGCTGTGAAACCCAATGGCGCGGGCGACAGCTTCCTGGCCGGTCTGCTGGCCTCAATCGCGGCGGGGCATGACCTGCGCGACGCAGTGCTGCGCGGCTCGGCCTGCGCGTCCATCGTCGTATCGAAACCCGGTTGCGCCGGGGCTATGCCGACCACGCCTGAACTTGACGATTTTCTGGCCCGACACCCGGGCCCCACGGATACCTGAAAGGAGACGCAGATGCATATCGCGCCCCATGACAACCAGAACAAACCTATTGTCGATGCCGACAATGATCTGGTGCCGCTGAACTATTTCAACATCGTCAAGCTAAAAAAGGGCGAAGTGTTCGAATACGCGGTACCTGGCTATGAGACTTGCATTGTGCCTGCCACTGGCACTGTAGATGTGGATGTGGACGGAGCGATTTATACCAACCTCGGCAACCGCACCATCGACGTCTGGGATGGCGACCCCGAAGGTGTCTATGTACCCGTCGGCGCTAAGGTTCGCATTACTTGCGTGACGGACGAGACCGAGACCTTCATAGCGGGCGCTAAGTTCGACCGCGTGCTTGAGCCTTTTGATGTCCGCGTGCCCGAGCTGGATCTGGTTCAATACGGTTCTGACGACACCAAAACGCACCGCAAGATCAAACACATTCTTGGCGCAAACCACCACGACAAGGTGGGCCGCCTGCTGGTGTCTGAACTTTTCACCGTGGGTCAAGGCGGTTGGTCTGGTTTTCCTAGCCACAAACACGACACCGACCGCAAAGGTGACGATGGCGAGATGATCGAAACCCGCCATGACGAGACCTACAATTTCCGCTTCCGGCCCGACTATGGCTCGGGCATCCAGATGCTCCAGCGTGAGGACAACAAGCCGGGCGATGCCTATCACATCATGGATGGTTCAACGATCATGATCGACAAAGGCTATCACCCTTGCGCGGTTCTGCCGGGGTACGAAATGTACTATTTCACCATCCTCGGCGGCCTCAGCCAGCGCTCGCTAAAACAGTACTTCCAACCGACCCATGCAGCCCAGCTGCACACCATCCCCGGAATCATGGACATGGTGGCCAAGTTCAAATGAGCCTTGTGACATTATCGGACGCGCTGCAACCCGCGCTGCGTGACGGCTATGCCGTGGCCGGGCTGGTGACTTTGGGCTGGGAGGATATGCGCGCCTATGTGGCCGCCGCAGAGGCCGAAGATGTGCCGATCATCCTACAAGCCGGTCCATCCTGCCGCGAACACACGCCGCTGCCGGTTCTGGGCAAGATGTTCCGCCATTTGGCCGAGGGGGCAGGCGTACCTGTCGTGGCCCATCTGGATCACGGATACACCCACGAAGACTGCCGCATCGCCATCGACAGCGGTTTCACCTCGGTCATGTTCGACGGCTCGCGCAAGCCATTGGAGCAGAACATTGCCGAGACCGCAGCGATTGCCGAAATGGCCCATTCTGCCGGTGTTTCCTGCGAAGGTGAAATCGGTTTTGTTGGCTATTCCGGCGGCGAGGGTTCGGACGGCACTGATCCGGATGAGGCCGCGCAATTCGCCCATGAGACCGGCGTCGACGCGATGGCGATCTCGGTCGGCAACGTCCATCTGCAGCAGAATAAAGAAGGTGGCTTGGACGAGGCCCGCATCCGCGCTATCGAAGCTGTGACTGAAGTACCGCTGGTGATCCATGGCGGTTCAGGGGTACCGGTCACACAGCGCTCTGCTCTGGCACGCGGGTCGAAGATCTGCAAATTCAACATCGGAACCGAATTGCGAATGGCATTTGGTAATGCCTTGCGTACTGCCGTAAATGCCGACCCGGACAGGTTCGACCGCGTTCAAATCTTGAAAGAAACACATGAACCGGTGGTCGAGGCGACACGCCGGGTTCTACAAGCCTTCAAAGGGGCATGAGATGCTGAATATCGGCTTACTGGGCTGCGGACGGATCGGGCAAGTTCATGCGCGCTCGATCGGGCAGATTGATGGCGCGCGAGTCAGCGCGGTGGCAGATGCGTTTGCGGAGCCGGCTCAGATGCTGGCCGACAATACCGGTGCACAGGCCCTGTCGGCGGAAGATCTGATTGAAAGTGCGGATGTTGACGCTGTGGTCATCGGCACCCCGACCGATACCCACTACGATCTGATCCACAAAGCCGCGAATGCTGGCAAAGCGATCTTCTGCGAAAAGCCAGTTGATATGTCCGCAAGCCGCATCCGCAACTGCATCAAAGTTGTCGAAGCCACCGGCGTGCCATTCATGACGGCCTTCAACCGCCGCTTTGATCCCAGCTTTGCCAATATCCAGTCCCGCATCGCCAACGGCGAAATCGGAAACGTCGAGATTGTCACCATCCTGTCCCGCGACCCCTCGCCGCCACCAATCAGCTATATCGAAAGCTCGGGTGGGCTGTTCCGCGATATGATGATCCACGATCTGGATATGGCGCGCTTCCTGCTGGGTGAAGAACCAATCAGCGTCTACGCGGTTGGCTCATCACTGGTCGACCCCGAGATCGGCAAGGCCGGAGATGTCGATACCGCTGCTGTCACCCTGACCACGGCGAGCGGCAAGATTTGCCAGATTTCAAACTCGCGCCGGGCAAGCTATGGCTATGATCAACGCATTGAAGTTCATGGTGAGAAGGGCATGTTGCGGGCTGAAAACATGCTGGAAAATGCGGTCGAGATTGCGACACCTGCCGGGTTTCAGAAAGCCCCCGCGCAACATTTCTTCCTTGAGCGATATGAAAGTGCCTATCGGGCAGAAATGGGACACTTCGTTGATGCGGTGTCTCGCGCATCCTCTCCCTCTCCGGGTATCGTTGACGGGTTACGGGCGCAGGAACTGGCAGATGCGGCAGACACTTCCTTGAAGCAGGGATCGGTTGTGAAGCTCGCGTAATGCCTCACACACTGAAATGAGGGATAAGGTACGACGCGCTGCACTCGTACCCCCTCAAGAAATCATCAGACATCCTCCAAGCGCGCCGTAACTGTTTAGTATCTGCATGAGATGTCCGGAATGTGTCTGAAAGATAAAATTTTTCGGACATTGGGAAAACCGAAATACTTGGTTACTCGCTTCGAGCACGCGGCACGCCTTGGAGCCAGTGTTGCGATCATTTGCAGATACAGAGCCAAGTTTGGCGGGATGAACGTTCGGGTGCGAAGGTGCTGCGAGCGCAGCGGAACGAGAACAACTGTCTGTGACGGATGTTGGCGGCTGTCATGCTAGGTAACGGGGTAATGAAGTCCTTCACGAGCAATGGCGGGAAATGGAGAATGAACGTCGCCAGTCCGACTATCCATTTGCAGGTAGGTGATCGCCCGAAATCACTGTAAAGCGTCGTTTGGACATTCTGCCGTCTACGCCAATCTCAACCGTGCCACCCAGACTGTTTCGCCTGAGCTACTCAAGGGCTCCATTCAGCAAGCCTCGACCGGCCCTCTAATCTACAGAAAGAAATGAGGATCGATGCTACATCCAGTCGGCCCGGATCAACGTGCTAGATCACGCCATGGGAGATCCGGCGCGGAACCAAAGCTGATCTCAAACTACCCACAAGACCTTGAAGGGTTGGCCACTTTGGTTCCAATAGATTCAAATAAACGGGTTCGTTGGACGGCCCTTCTCGTGTTACAAGCTATTAATTCATTGCGGTAATTCCGAAATATCAACTGGGAGACATGGCAAAGCTCACCAGTGGAGCTTGCAAATCTAATCGGGCTAACAGCAGAATAACCCATGTTTGCAATTATCTCGCAAAACTTTGGGCGACTACGCTTGAATTTCCTAAGTGCAATCAAAAAATGAACGTCTCTTAACAAAAAAATTTTTAGGCATTTTAGGGATCTGGCACCAGATCAGTGGATGTGCAGGTCGAACGAATTGCCATAGACTCTGGCTGTACGCAGGAAAGCTGTTATGTTTCCCCCAAGCCAACGGGGAACGCTGCCAAATATACATCAGTACAAAACAAGAAGCAGCTGCAAAATCCCCTCGAGCCAACAGGGACAAATAAACATGAATAATCGTTTGCGCAAAATCACCATCGTTGGGGGTGGTACAGCCGGTTGGATGACCGCGCTGATCTTGGACATGGTGTTTTCACGCACTTCGGCGCCTAAGGATCGTCCGCGTATTTGCCTGATCGAGAGCCCCAATATCTCAACCGTGGGCGTTGGGGAAGCGACTGTACCGCGTATGCCGGTCACGCTCCGCCAGGCGGGTATTGCCGAGAGGGATTTTTTCCGCGAAACCAACGCGTCATTCAAGCTGGGTGTGAAGTTCTGTAACTGGAACAACGACGCAAAGGGCAATCGCATTGATTATGTAAACCCGTTTGCGCATGGTCAATTGCTGGAAGGGTTGGAAGCAGCCGAGTATTTCCTACGATTTGGCAATGGCGATCGGGATTTTACGCAATCGATCTCGCCGCATGATGATCTTGCTCGCCTGTGCAAAGGGGCGCGGCCCTTAGGTGCGCCCGAATTCGAGCAGCGGTTTGGCTATGCCTATCATTTGGATGCCGTGAAATTTGCGGGTATGTTGACCAAAGTCTGCACCAAGCGTGGCGTTGAACATATTCAGGACGAAGTTCAATCGGTCGAGCTGGATGAACACGGTAACGTCAGTCATTTGATGTTAGAGCGCAAGGGCCGCCATGACATCGAGATGGTCATTGATTGCACCGGCTTCCGCGGGTTGATCATCAATCAGGCGCTGGGCGAGCCATTTATGGATTATTCCGAATACCTGCCCAACGATCGCGCCATGGCATTGCAGATCGAACATCCCGATCCGGAGAAGATCGAAAGCGTCACGCGGTCGACGGCGCTTGGTGCAGGTTGGACGTGGCGGGTGCCACTCTACAATCGCGTGGGCACGGGCTATGTGTATTCATCGGCGCATCGTACCGATGATCAAGCGGCGGATGAATATCTGGAGTGGCTGGGTGATAGCGGCAAGGGTCTGACACCCCGCGTGATCCCGATGCGCGTCGGCCGCGTACGCAATGCGTGGGTCAAGAACTGTCTTGCGATCGGTCTGTCTGGTGGCTTCATAGAACCGCTTGAAAGTACCGCAATCCATATGATCGATCATGCAATACGCTGGTTCGCTGAGCATTTGCCGACACGCGATATCGAGCCAGCGCTGCGCAATCGGTATAACCGTCAGATGAACAAGCTCTACGACGAAGTTCTAGATTTCATCTGTCTGCACTACCGATTGGGGAACCGCACCGATGATCAATACTGGATCGACGCCCGCACCGAGATGAAAATCCCGGATCGGTTGGCTGAGAACCTAGAGCTGTGGCAGCACCGTCTGCCGATGGAACACGATATCGAGTTTGCAACG
Organism: Ruegeria sp. AA3; assembly: GCF_056542905.1. Classification (NCBI taxonomy): domain Bacteria; kingdom Pseudomonadati; phylum Pseudomonadota; class Alphaproteobacteria; order Rhodobacterales; family Roseobacteraceae; genus Ruegeria; species Ruegeria sp. AA3. The sequence goes on from NZ_JBQGAQ010000004.1 coordinate 170,872, forward strand.
CTGTTCAACTTCCGCGTTTATCAGACCGTCCTTTTGGGCAAGCAGGTTTATGATACCGGCTATGGCGCGGGCATACGCGATCGCATTCGGCCGTTGAAGAAACCGATTTGGTTCCAGTGGTGGAAAGGTGCGAAAATGGACCTCGCGCAGATCCTCAAATCAATGCCAGATCACAAAACGTTGCTGCGCGATATCCGAGGAGAGCTGGAGAAACCCGCCTTTGGTAAAGCGGCTGTTGCGAAACCAACAGTCGCGATGCCGGGCACCGCTCCGGCTCCTGTGGTTGTGCAGAACATGCCGAACTTCGCCGAAATTCAAAGTGGCGCGAAGGACTTGCAGCTATTCTAGGGCAGTATTGAAAACGCAGCAGAGCGTCTTCCAATACGTTGTAGCGGCACGCATAACCCACCAATTGCTGGTCAGGTTCTATTTTTGCGAATAGGCCTCTGACCAGCTCTTGGTTTGGTATGTCTTAGCGGTCCTATGGATAGCATTCGATGGGGTTTCGGCCAGTTTCAAGGACGGCTTACGATGATGTCCGGAACGATACCGGCATTGTCGATTGCTGTTTCAATATCGTGTCCGGCAAAAAAACCGTAACCTGAGACCAAAGCCGACGCGATCCCTGCTGCGTTTGCGCCTAAAATATCTGTATGCAAGCTGTCGCCGACCATAAGAACGCGGGATTTGTCGATGGATCCCAGCCGTTTGAATGCCAGATCGAAAATGTTGCCGAACGGCTTTCCGAAGAATTCAGGGACCACACCAGTTCGGTCGGCGAGACGATGTGCGAACAGGCCAGGTTCAATTGAAAAGCCACTTTCTCGGGGGGCAACAATATCCGGGTTGCCGACCAATACAGGTCGCTGCCGCTTTGACAGAGCAGACTCCAACATGGCCTGACGCGCTTCGGTCCAGGCCGCAGACCCAATCATCAAAAATCCGTCGACCGCATCATAGGGTGTTGGATCTTCTTCCAGATAGGTCAGATTCAAACCTTCCAGATCGCGAAGTCCCGTGCTTGGTGTTGCCATCAACCCCCAGTGCAGCTCGCGTTGCAAATCAAGATTTGCAAGCAGCGTTGCGCGGCTGGTGATGACATCCTGCGAAGCAAAATCATAGCCAAGCCGAGTGTATTTCTCGATCAATGCCGCATGAGGGAACCCGGCAGCATTCGAAACCACAAGAACGCGCTTTCCCATGGCCTTTAGATTTGCGACCCGTTCAGGCGTACCGGGGATAGCGGTTTCACCAATGTTAAGAACTCCGAACGCATCCAAAAGGAAGACGTCAAACTCATCGGCTACATCTTCAAGTGTTTCGACCCGACGAAAGGACTGGCCAGTAGCGGCAGCAGAGGGCAGACGATGCCGCGCAGCTTCGTATGCATCGAACGCCTCTTCAATCGAGATTTGGCTCAAATGATCGCCCCCCGCACTTTGGCAGAGACCCATTCGCTGATCATCACGGCAATCAGGATGACAATCAGGATCAGGCTGACTTGCGGCCATGCCAGGACATTGAGCGAAGCCGATAGTTGCAGTCCGATACCCCCCGCACCAACCAGGCCAAGAACCGTGGATTCGCGGATGTTGATATCCCAGCGAAAAACGGCGATGCCTGCAAAGGCGGGCAGAATTTGTGGGACGATGCCATAAGCCATGATCTGCCAGCGCGATGCGCCGGTGGCCGTTATGGCCTCGACCTGAGTGTGGTCGATTTCTTCTATGGCTTCATAAAGCAGCTTGGCGCAAAACCCGATAGACCGGATCGCGATTGCTATAACACCTGCGAAAACCCCGGGACCGATGATTGCGATCAGCAGGAGGGCCCAGATCAACGAGTTGATCGAACGGGTTGAAACGATGATCAGAAGAGCAACAGGCCGGATGAAAACGGCCGAGGGCGTGGTATTGCGCGCAGCCAGAAAAGCGACTGGTACGGCAAGAAACAAGGCGATGATCGTGCCGAGCGTTGCAATATTCAGCGTGTCCCAGATCGGACGCCCCAATTGCGTAATATAGTCCCATTTTGGTGGTGTCGCACGGGTCCAGATGTCATTTGCGATGCGCGGTGCATCCCAGACAAAGAACCATGTCGTCGACGCCGAGATGATCTGCCAGCAATAGACAAAAACTGCGACGCCCAAAAGCCAGCCAAACCAGCGAACAAGGCTTTGTCCGGTCGTTCGTCTGCGCCAAATCTGCGTACCTTCCTGTTCCAGAACCGGCATTACTGTACCCTCGCGCGAATGATACCCGAGAGGTATTCGAGCGCCATGACGATCCCGATAATCAAGATCAGTATGGCGGCTGCGGTGTCGTATTCGTAGCGATCGAAGGCTGTGTTCAGCGTCGCTCCGATGCCACCCGCACCCACAAGCCCCAAGATGGCGCTTTCGCGGAAATTGATATCGATCCGGTACATTGAAAGACCAACCAGTCGCGGCATGACCTGAGGCTGCACGCCGTAATTGATCCACTGCATCCAGCGTGCGCCCGAGGCTTTGATGGCTTCAGCCTGCACTTTGTCCATGGCCTCGATATCTTCAGCCAGAAGTTTCGACAGAAACCCGATGGTGGCGAATGAGAGTGTTAGGAAACCTGCCAAAGGACCAAAGCCAAAGATCGCAACCAACAGGATCGCTACAATGATCTCTTGCAAGGCACGGCTGATGGCGACAATACCGCGGCAGATGACGTAGATGGGCAGAGGAGCGATGTTGCGTGCAGCACCCAGCCCGATCGGAATCGAAATCAGGATGCCCACAACAGACGCCGCAACAGTCATGACAATGCTTTCCAGCAGACCGCTCCAGATATCGCTCCAGCGTGATATAAAATCGGGGCTGGTGAAGGCGAGCACAAAGGCCCAGCCGCGATCCAGCCCTTCATAAACCCGACCCCAATCGACCTCGATGGTCAGAATGGCGGCAATCAGGTAGGCGACAAAACCTACAATCAGAGCCCAGCGGAGCATCGCGTTCTTAACAAACGGCGGTTTACGCCACCCCTTGCCAAGAACGTCATCAAGTTCGGTGTGGCTCATTCTGCGGCCTCGATCTCTTCGTCTTCGTCCACTTTTTCAATCGTGGCTTCCCAGTCTTCTTCACCGTAGATTTCGGTTAGTTTGTCGGGGGTAAGACCGGTGGGGAGGCCGTCATATACGATCTCGCCAAACCGAAGACCCACGACGCGCGGCACGAACATCTGCGCAAGCGCCACATCGTGAATGTTGATGATCGCTGCCAATCCGCGTTCCTGACAAAGCTCGGTAATCAACCGCATGATCTGACGGCTGGTTTTGGGGTCCAACGAGGCAGTTGGCTCGTCCACCAGCAAAAGTTTGGGGTTCTGAATCAGAGCGCGGCAGATGCCGACCCTCTGACGCTGACCGCCCGACAGTTCATCGGCGCGTTTGTCTGCCATATGCAGCAGTCCTACCCGATCCAGCAGACGAAAGGCTTCATCGACATCAGATTGAGGGTATCGCCGCAGGAAGCTGCGCCAAAAGCCGACATATCCCAACCGCCCTGACAGGACGTTTTCCATAACCGTCAGGCGTTCAACGAGCGCATATTCTTGAAAGATCATACCCATTTCGCGTCGCGCTTTGCGCAACCCACCTGAGCCAAGTTTGGTCAGGTCGGTCTCATCTAGCATGACAGCGCCACTTGTCGGCTCAACCAGTCGATTGATGCAGCGGATCATCGTGGATTTGCCTGCGCCGGATGGGCCGATCAAAGCAAGCACCTGTCCCTTGGGCACATCAAGATTGATTGCTTTTAGCGCCTGATCCCCGGTTTTGTAAGTTTTGGTAAGCTCTCGAAGCCGCAGCATTTAATACCCCTGTAAGGGTTGAGACGTGCCCGGAAGGGCCCGTCATTATAGTATCGGATTATTGGCAGGCGTAGGAAACGCCGTTTGCCGCATCAATCTTGCGGATCACGTCCCAGAATTCTTGATAGGTCATTTCGAGGAACTGGCCTTCGTTCGATTTTGAGAACTCAGCCTCAAGTGTTGTGCCGTCCCATTCAAAGCTAAAGAAAGCGTTGCGGATCTTCTCTTGCAGTTCCGGAGTCAGATTGTACACGGTGCCAAAGCCGGTCGTCGGGAAAGTCTGTGATTTGTAGATCGTGATGACGTCGTCTTCGTTGATCACATCTCGCGAGATCATCCGCGATTTGACCGAGTTTGCGATCGAAGCAGCCAGATAGTCCTTGTTGGCCACACCGAGGATCGAGTTGTCATGTTTGCCGGAATAGACTGGTTCGAAATCACGTTCGGGCAACAGATCAAAGTCGCTTTTCAGAATGGCCGACGGTGCCTTGAATCCCGAGTTCGAAGTGGGTGAGGTAAAGGCCAGTTGCTTGCCCTTGATGTCCTCGACCTTTTCGATACCAGAGCCTGGATAGGTAATGATCTCCATTTCATACCCGAAGTTACCATCTTTTGAGGCCATGATCGTGAAAGGACGGAACCCGGCGCAGTTCACCGCCAGCGGGTTCGAACCAGTGTTGAAACCCGCGATATGCAGGCGTCCAGACCGCATCGCTTCGATCTGGGCGGCGTTGTTCTGAACCGGGAAAAAGACAACATCTTTACCGGTTTCAGCTTTCAAATGGTCAAGAAAGTCCGACCACGCGGTTTTGTAAACGGCTGGGTCCTCGACCGGAGTGTAGGCGAAGATCAGTGTGTCGGGATCGATCTGTTCGGAAGGATCGGTGGGGATGTCCGCGATCAGATCACCGTCGGCATCGCAGAACCGTTCATCCAGATCACCGCGCGGACAATCCTGAGCCGACGCAGCCCCGCCCAACGACAAAAGTGCAAATGCTGATGCTCCGATCAGTAATTTGACGTCAATATTCATATTATTCCTCCCAGTTATGCGTGGCCGTCACTGTCCACAGTTAGTCGTTCTTTGAAATGGATTCTCCGATAAGAATGGCAACGCCGGCTGCATTGATAGAGCCCAGCAAATCACCTTTCGGCTTTGTGTCGGTGATGATGGAATCCAGCCCATCAAGGTCGCCCACCTGCGACAGGCCTTTGCGCCCGAATTTTTCTGAATCAATCAGCAAATGCCGTTTTGCTGATCGCGCCAACATCATTCGTTTGACCCCAGCAAATCCCTGCACTGTCTCAGACGGGCCCTCCGCCGAAATTCCGGATGCCCCGATCATGCATTGATCGACATTGAAACGGGACAGGTATTCGAGCGTATCAGTGCCAATAATGGCCGATTCCTCGGCAAGATACTCGCCTGGGCACAAGAGAACCTGGGTGGGCGAATGGCCGAGTGTCATCGCTACGGGGATTGAGTTTGTTATCACCGTGCACTCAGTTCCCTGATAAGAAAGCGCGCGCGCCATCTCAACCGTGGTCGAACCGGAATCAATCATCACCGTATCGCCATCCTGAATCAGCGCGGCCGCACATCTTCCAATTCGTTCACGCTCCTCCGTACGCGCATTGGTCCGTTCATCAAGACTTGGATATCGTCCCTGTGTGGGCGCAGATGCCCCGCCATGTGCGCGTGCGATCAGCCCGTCTTCTGACAAGGCATCGAAATCCCGGCGCACGGTTTCTGCCGACACATTGAACCGCTGCGCCAGCTCGCTGATCCGGACATGCGGGCGCAACTTCAGTTCAAGCAGGATCTCTCGACGGCGATCGGATTTTTTAACCCGAGCCTGACTTTTTTCAGACCTCATCCCGCGTGTTTCTGTTTTGGACATCCGGCAACCCGACTCGGCTTCACATTCACTTTTGTGGTGTTTCGGGCGTTTTGCAACTATTTCTGTTGCAAAACCCTCATATTGTTGTGAGACTTCGGAAAACATTGCCTCTTTCGAAGTCCCGGATCAATGTATGGATTGGCTGGTTGGCATCGCAGAGAACGGTAATTGAACGGACATACAGAATGCGCGATGGCCACGTTCGAGGAACAACGAAAGTTCGAAGGAAAAAGCACATAATACACCGGGAAAACCGGACGCAATGAACCAAACAGGGAGAGAAAATAATGAAGAGATTTACGTCTACCGCATTGGGCTCGCTAATCGCCCTTGCAGCTTCAATGTCAGCAGCCCAAGCAGACAAGCTGACTCTTTATTGCTCTGCTCAAGAGGATTGGTGCCAGCTGATGGCGCGCAGCTTTGAAGATGCGACCGGCATCGACGTCAACATGACACGTAAATCCTCGGGTGAGACATTTGCTCAGATTCGTGCTGAAAGCTCCAACCCTAAGGGCGATGTCTGGTGGGGTGGCACCGGTGATCCGCATCTTCAGGCCGCAGAAGAGGGTCTGACAATGGAATACGTCTCGCCCATGCGCGATCAGCTTCATGACTGGGCGATTTCTCAGGCTGAAAGTGCTGGTAACAGAACCATCGGCATCTATTCCGGTGCGCTTGGTTACGGCTACAATGCCGATCTTGTCGCCGCAAACAACCTGCCCGAACCGGCGTGCTGGAAGGATCTTTTGAAGCCCGAATACAAGGGTCATGTTCAGATGGCGAACCCAAATTCGTCAGGTACGGCCTACACGACACTTGCCTCAATGGTGCAGATTTTTGGCGAGGATGAGGGCTTTGACTTCATGAAAGGCCTGCATTCGAACATCAACCAATACACTAAATCGGGCTCGGCCCCGATCAAGGCTGCGGGGCGCGGCGAAAATACCATCGGTATTGTCTTTATGCATGACGCGGTAAAGCAGGCCGTGTCGGGTTTCCCGATCAAGGTCGTCGCGCCGTGCGAGGGAACTGGGTATGAGATTGGTTCGATGTCGATCATCGACGGAGCTCGCAACGAAGAAGAGGCCAAGAAGTTTTATGACTGGGCGTTGTCGCCCGAAGCACAGAACCTTGCCCTTCAGGTCAACGCATTTCAGGTGCCGTCAAACAAAGGCGCCGAGACGTCCGAAAGCGCTCCGGACATGAGCCAGATCAAGCTGATCGACTATGACTTCAAGAAATACGGCTCGTCGGATGAGCGCAAGCGCTTGCTGCAGAAATGGGACGAAGAGGTTTCGGTACTGCCGCAGTAAATGACTGACGACACGACAAAAACGACCCATCCGGTTCTGATCTTCTGGGTCATCGCCGGGTGGGTCGGATTCTGCCTGCTGCCGTGGTACATGGTTGACGGTGGCCTGTGGTCGTTCGAGTGGCTTCTGGACGGCTACCCTTTCGACGAAGATTATGCTCCAGCGGCCTTTCTGATCGGGCAGGGTGAAAAGCTGTGGCTTGCGCCGCTTCTTATCGCTCTACTGTTGCCGCTTTCGGTACTAAGGCGCGCCAAATCAGATCCGCTCTATGCGCGCATTCTGATCCTGTCAGGGGCGCTGGGCTTCGGCTGGCTGATCGCACAAGGCTTTAGCATCGGAATCCGAGGCTACAATTTCGATTGGCTGGAGTCCGTATTCGGAGAACTCGGGGATCGGCAATTCGGCATGGGCTATGGCGCGATGATCTGCGCGTCGAGTTTTCTGTTCCTTCTGACCCAGGGTGTCGCTGCACGTGGGGCGATTAACGGAGACGTCTTCGTGGTCAGCGCCATCGGTGGTGTGATCACCATCGTCACCGCGTTTGTATTCTTTCCCATCGCCAAGATGTTGTTTGCGGCCTTTGTGACGGAGGATGGCGCGTACTCCATCGCGGTTTTCTTCTCGAAGTTCTTTGACGACCGGCTTTGGGGGCTAGGATGTTTCTGGGGTGCGCGATGCGGGGCGGCCTGGAACTCACTATTCCTCGCCATTTTAGTTGGTTTCATCACCACGGCACTTGGCCTCTGCTTTGCGCTTGTCGTGACCCGCTCGGGCTTTCGCTACAAGCGCGCATTGCGCGCACTGACGGTTCTGCCGATCATCACGCCACCCTTTGTGATCGGTTTAGCGCTGATCCTGCTGTTTGGCCTTTCGGGCTCGGTCACGCAGTTCTTTGCTGAGCTATTCGGCACACAACCCACGCGCTGGCTGTATGGCATGCCGGGAGTTCTGATTGCTCAGACTTTGGCATTTACACCCATCGCCTTCCTTGTGCTGATTGGCGTCGTTGAAGGGGTGTCTCCTTCGATGGAAGAAGCGGCCCAGACATTGCGCGCGAACAGATGGCAGACCTTCAAAACTGTGTCCCTGCCGTTGATGCGCCCGGGCCTCGCCAATGCTTTCCTTTTGGGCTTCATCGAAAGCATGGCCGATTTCGGCAACCCACTTGTGCTGGGTGGCAATTTTGATGTGCTGTCGACCGAGATTTTCTTTGCAATTGTTGGTGCGCAATACGATCAGGGCCGCGCCGCGGTTCTGGCTATGGTGTTGTTGTTCTTCACGCTTTCTGCATTTTACGCGCAGCGGGCTTGGCTTGGTAAAAAGAGTTACACCACTGTCACCGGCAAGGGCGACGCAGGCGTACATCCATTGATGCCAACCGGCCTCTCCATCCCGGTGCTGACGGTCGCCCTTGGCTGGGCCGTATTTACCATCGTCGTTTATGCCATGATAGTATACGGCAGCGTGGTTGAATTGTGGGGGGTCAATAACTCCCTTACGTTCAAACACTACGTCACTGCCTTTTCGGTTCGGTTTGAAGCAGAGGGTATTCGCTGGACAGGAGCCGCATGGGACAGTTTCTGGACGACTATCACCATCGCTGCAATTGCTGCTCCACTGACGGCTGCCGTGGGGCTCGTGACGGCCTATCTTCTGACCCGGCAGAGTTTCGCGGGAAAAGACGCTTTTGAGTTCGGCACCATGCTATCCTTTGCCATCCCCGGCACCGTGATTGGCGTCAGCTACATTCTAGCCTTCAACGTACCACCGATCGAGATCACGGGCACTGGAGTCATCCTTGTTGTCAGCTTCATTTTCCGCAACATGCCAGTGGGTGTCCGGGCAGGCATTGCCAGCATGTCGCAATTGGATCGCAGTCTGGACGAGTCCTCGCTGACCCTTGGTGCAAATTCCTGGCAGACTTTCCGCCGGATCATCCTGCCGCTGTTGCGCCCGGCAATTCTGGCGGCGCTTGTTTACAGTTTCGTGCGGGCCATGACGGCGATTTCGGCAGTGATTTTTCTGGTCAGCGCGGAATATGACATGGCAACCAGCTATATCATCGGGCGGGTCGAGAATAACGACTATGGTCTCGCCATTGCCTATTCCACCACGCTGATCTTTGTGATGCTGTCTGTAGTTGCCTTGATGCAGCTGATCGTGGGTCGGACCAAGATCGGGCGGCGAATGACGCAGTCGCGGACCAATGTTTAGGAGAGTTTGACATGAGCCTGCAGTCCAAAGCCGCGCCGGTTCGGTTCGAGTCCGTGACGAAGATGTTCGGCAAGGATGTCGTTGCTGTCGACAACATTAACCTGCATGTCGAAGCTGGAAAGCTGGTCACGCTGCTGGGCCCTTCAGGCTGTGGCAAAACAACGACCCTGAGGATGATCGCAGGGCTCGAAATGGCAACCTCGGGCAAGATCACCATCGGGGATCGCGACGTGACCAAACTGCCCGCAACGGACCGGGACGTGTCGATGGTGTTCCAGTCATACGCTCTGTTTCCCCATATGAGTGTGCTTGAGAATGTTATGTATGGCCTCACGTTCTCGGGCTTTGCCAAAGACGAGGCCCGCAGCCGCGCTCTGGACGGTTTGGAGTTGGTTGGCCTGAAAGGTTTTGATGGCCGTTTGCCATCAGAGTTGTCTGGCGGACAGCAGCAGCGCGTCGCCGTTGCGCGGGCTTTGGTGTTAGAGCCACAGGTGCTGCTATTTGACGAACCTCTGTCTAATCTCGACGCGAAACTGCGCCGCCAGGTGCGCGAGGATATCAGGGCCATCCAACAGGATCTTGGCCTGACGGTCGTCTATGTGACACATGATCAGGAAGAGGCCTTGGCGGTATCAGACGAAATTGTCGTGATGCGGAATGCCGCCATCGCGCAGATCGGTACGCCACGCCAGCTCTACGATGCACCCAATGATCGCTTCGTTGCGGATTTTATTGGCGAAGCCAACTTGCTGGCTTGTCAGATCATCTCTGTCGAAGGGGATATGGCCACGATAGAGATCGAGGGCTACCGCCACACGCTGTCATCTCGCGATATGCCTCAGGGGCCCGCAACTGTCGCCATCCGACCCTCGCGTCTGGTGATCGGCGCCGAGCAGGGCATCGCCGCCACCGTCGCCAAGGCAACCTATGTTGGAGTTCGCATGGAGTACACTCTGACCGGAGCGTTCGGTCAGGTCTTCGCGGTGCACGACGATGTGGATGCACCGCTTGAACCCGGTGCAGAAATTCGGATGGGTTTTGCCGAGAAAGGACCCGTGCTTTTGCCCGAATAAATGCCCAAGCTTCTGATCATCACGCATCCCGAGGTCGTAATCGACCCCAACATTCCTGTAACGGATTGGGGGCTTAGTAAAACAGGGCGTCACCGCGCTTCCGCGTTTGCGAATGCCGAGATCTTCTCGGAGGTCTCTCAAATCTGGACCAGCACCGAGCAAAAGGCCCGCGATACGGCTGTGATTCTAGCGACGCCCCGAGACCTGCCGGTAAATCTAAATGCTGACCTTGGCGAAAATGACCGCAGCACCACCGGTTTTCTGCCGCGCGATGCTTTTGAAGCCGCTGCTGATGCTTTCTTTGACCACCCGGCTACCAGTTTTCACGGTTGGGAAACGGCAATAGAGGCTCAACAACGCATTCATCGGGCAACGATTTCGATTGTTGAAAAACAAGATGGCAACGACCTTGCCATTGTTACGCACGGGGCTGTCGGTACTCTGCTATGGTGCATCTTATCGGGCCGTCCCATTGACCGGAGATACGATCAACCCGCGCAAGGCCACTATTGGCAGGCCGATCTAAAGACGCTTGAACCGTTGAGCGGGTGGTGCTCGCTCGACTAGTCGCTCAGGTCTTCCATGCACGCTCGGCTATCTCGCGCAAGGTATCGAACACATCCGGTGTACCTGCAATCACCCGGCCGCCATTGCGGATCATGGCATCGGCATCCTGATCTTCGATCCTGCCGCCAGCTTCCGCGATCATCAACTGACCGGCCAGGCAGTCCCATGCGTTCATATGCTCTTCGACATAGCCCAGCAGCCGACCCGCAGCCACATAGGCCAATGACAGAGCGCCGCTGGCGTTTCGGTGAAACATCGCTCCATGTTCGATCAGATCTGCGATAATCGGAACAACTTGGCGGGCTTCGATGCGGTTCGAATATCCGGCAGCTACGGTTCCTTCCTCCAGCGCGACGCCTGAAGCGACCCGCATCGGGGCGTTATTCAGCGTTGCGCCTCCACCCCGGACGGCGACATAGCTTTCGTCGACATTTGGATCACGGATGACTCCAATCTGGGTCTGCGCATTTGACACACCGGCCAGAACGATGGTCCAGGCTGGAATCCCGTTAACAAAATTTGTCGTCCCGTCGATTGGGTCGATCACCCAATCAAACCCGCTTGTCCCTTTGCTTGCACCATGCTCCTCACCAAAAACTCCATCTTCGGGCCAAGCATCCCTGATCTTGTCGCGAATAAAGGTTTCAACGTTCCGATCTGCCTCGCTCACCCAGTCCTGAGCGCCCTTTTGGTCGACCAGCAGCGCATCCCGATTTGCAAAATACTCGGCCGCGACTTTTCCCGCTTCCTGGCAAGTCATAACCGCAAATTCTTTTCGCTCAGAAAGTTGCAACATGGGTGCCCCTGCATTTGATGAGTAGAATGTGCACCTTGGCGGATGTGGTATCGGCTGACAACAACCTTGGGAGTATGTTTTTCAATTCTTTGAAATGCGCATTGATCAGCTCAGAGGAGCAAGTGTCGCATGTAGATCGGTCACATTTGTGAACATCGGTGAATGACTGAATTCTGCCTTATCCAACCGAATGCGCGGAAAGGTTTGGGTCATATATCGGACAACTTCTTCAACCTCGATTGTGATCGCGTAGCGCCCCAGGCAAGAGAATACACCACCCCCGAAATTCAGATGAACTGGCTGCCCAGCACGTTCGAGAGAAAATTTTTCAGGCTCCGGGTAATAGCGCTCATCCCAATGGGCAGCCCCGATATTTGCAAAGACCGGTGTGCCCTTGGCGATATGCACGCCATCGATTTCTACGTCCTCCAGTGCTTCGCGAGAGGTTGAGATTGACCGTGGGTGGATACGCATAACTTCGTTCACGGCAATCGGAATTGCGTCAGGATCTTCGCGCAGCCTTTGCCAGATAGCGGGGCGTGAGGCCAGTTCGATAATGGTGCTTGCGATTTGATGAGAGGAGTTGTCGGTATTCGCCTCTGCCAGTTTGATAACCCAATTCCGAAGATCGTCATCCGTAAACTCACCATTGTTCGCTGCCCGGACCAAATCCGAAATCAGATTGTCAGAAGGGGCTTCGCGCGCGGCAGCAATCCGTGCCTCCGCATAATCAAGCAGGCTTTCAAACGCCTCGACAATTTCCGGCGTCTTTTCCGAATCTCGCGTATGAACTTGCTGAACCGTGTGCGACGTCCTGGCGATATAGGACGCGTCGCCTTTGTCCGCACCGACCCAATAACAATAGACCCGCGACGGCGTGGGATCACAAAGTGCTTCGATCAGGTCGACTCTGGTATGCGTCGGGATGTCAGAAATGATGTCAGCGACAACATCCTTAATGTCTTGCCGGAACGCCTCAGAGGCGTGCGGGCTCATCAGGCGCGCTATCGGCTGTCGTAATTTGCGCCGTTTATCACCGCGGTTGTAAAAGGATATAGACTCACGTTTGTAACTTAAAGCACGTCCTTCCGGCAGGCCCAACAGATGCATCAACTTTGGATGTCCTGTGCCAAATCGACGATCCAGGATCATGTTCCTGCAAATGTCATAGTCCAAAATTTCCACGCCGCGTTTACTACGGGCGATGCGCCATTTCCGTGCATGCTCAGCAAGGGTTTGAAACGGTCGCTTCTGATACGCTTCCGATGAAAAGTCTATCTCGGGTAGTTCGGAGATTGATAGCATATCGATTGCCCCAGAGTAGTCGACTTACCAGTGCGTGTCCTTTTTCAGACTGGCGTATCGCTACAATGGACCACAGAACGGCTCTTGGGCAAACTTCGTAACGATTACGGAAGGGTTCTGCGCGCAGCCAATTCGTTTCTTTGGCGATTATCCCCGTTAAAGCTAGCAATCAGCTCGTTAAAAACGTGCCTTCACTTTGGGTCATACAGATATCCGATGCCTCGCACAGTTCTGATGATCTCGGGCTTTTCCGGGTTGGATTCAAGTTTTCGGCGAAGACGGGAAATCCTGATATCGATACTGCGATCAAATGGATCCCAGGATCGATCATGGGCCTGTTCAAGCAGCTGGTCGCGGTTCAGAACGCGTCCCTTGTTTTCGGCGAATACCTTGATCAGGTTGTATTCCATAGCGGTCAGCTGAACTTCGGAACCATCAGCGGCCAGAAGTTTGGCCGCGTCTTTATCCAATGTAAAATCGCCAAATGGTGCTCCGTTGATGTCGGGGGCTTCCTTGGTCGCCGTTTCATGTATTGCTTCGCGCCGGAGTATCGCCTTGATCCGGGCTTCAAGTTCCCGAAGGTCAACAGGTTTGCCCAGATAATCATCTGCCCCCATCTCCAATCCGACGATGCGATCGATAACGTCGCCTGCTGCAGTCAACATGATAACAGGTGTTGTATTCTCAGGGCGCAAGGATCGAAGTATTGAAAGGCCATCTTCCTTTGGCATGTTGATATCCATGACAATGACGTCGACCCCGTTCGCAGACAGTATCTGCCTCAGCTCATCTCCGCCTGATGCTGCCGAAACCTCATATCCACGCTTGCCCAGATATTCCTGAAGCATTTCACGCACATCGACTTCGTCATCGCACACCAGGATATGCGTTCTCTTTTCATCCATCGGTTGCTTCCTTCCCTTCGGCAAGCAAATTGCCCACGAGGGTTCTGAGTTCCATAGGCGAAACGGGTTTCTCGAGATGAGGCAAGCCGGATTCACCAAGCAATGCTTGCGAAGCCTGCCCCATCGTATCCCCGGTCACATAGGCCGTTCTGTTCAGCATGTGCGGAAATTCGGCAACCAGAGCCTGATAGATCTTTCGTCCATCAACACCCGGCATATTCAAGTCACTCAGGAATACGTCATAGTTTTGTGAGCGAAGATTGCGCAATGCTTCCTCACCGGATGAGACGAAATCGACGTCAAAACCTTCTCTTCTCAGAATCTCTGCGTGCAGCTCACCAACTTCAACTTCATCATCCACCACCAATGCCTTCAAAGACAGTGAAGAAGAAATTGAATCTTTCGGCTCATCTTCCATAAACTCGCTCTGTGCCCCGATAGGCAGCAAGATCCGCATACAGGTGCCAGTACTGTCGCTCTGATCAAGCCGGATCTGACCGCCATGAGACAGTATGATCCTGTGGCAAAACGCGAGACCAATACCGGTGCCTTCTCCAACTTCCTTGGTGGTGAAGAACGGTTCAAAGATTCGGGCGCGAATGGCCTTGGGGATTCCCGGGCCATTGTCCTTTACCGTCAACTCGACCATGCCTGAATCAAACCTCGGCCGCGCTGAAAGCTCGATCAGGTCACCGCGCTCAGATGACCTCATGGCCTGTTCCGCATTAATGATCAGATTGATGATAACTTGGGTGATCTGATCGGCATCCGCGGCAACCGGTGGCAAATCAGCAGGAATTTTCTGCACAACGCGGATTCCATCTGATGGCGTACCATACCCAACGACATCCGCCGCAGTCGCGATCAGCCCGGCAACATCGACATCCTCGATATTGCTGGGTTGCTGGCGCGCCATTGCCAGGAATGTTTTAACGATTTTCGCGCAGCGCTCGGCCGCATTGCTGATCTTCTCGATTCTGGCGGTCAGATCGGGGTCGGTAATTTCGTCCTTGAGCATGAGAGAATGCCCAACAACCACGGAAAGCGGATTGTTTAGCTCATGGGCCACGCCAGCAAGAAGTTCGCCAAGCGCTGACATCTTCTCATTCTGGAAAAGCATCTCGCGTTGCTTTGCGAGCTCTTCTTCAATCGCCAGTTCATCTGTCAGATCTCGTGTGTTCGAGACGATGACTTCTTCGCCGTTGAATTCGATCAGGCGGGAAGAATCTGCAGCCCAAAACTTTCTTCCATTTGCATCAATAAACTCCATCCGCCGATCTTTGAGAGATCCCGCTTCGCGAAGGTCTTTCAGGTATCGCTGACGTTCTGTCGGATCAGCATAGTAAGATTTGGAACTGCGGGCAGGACCAAACAGAGCCTTTATTTCCGGCGTTGCAAACAGGACCTCACCTGTCTCCGCATGCGTCATGTTGATCGCGGCGGGATACGCTTCCATCACCTGCCTGATCAAAGCATCGGCTTCCTGCTGAACCGTAAGATCAATAATGCTGGTAACGATTACTTCTTCGCCTTTGTAATCGATCAGCTGCGAAGAAATTGAGGCCGGAAAAATCTTTCCATTGGCATTGCACAAATCGAGCTTGAAGTTTTCGACATGACCATCCGCCAACAGCAAGGTTACAAAATCCGCGCGCTCCTCAGGCTTGGCGTAATGCTCCCGCGCGAACTTAGAGGCGCCAAACATCTGAAGGGCGGCGGGTGTGCGATACAGGATCTGGCCATCGCCAATGCGCGCCATCGTCACGACTGCAGAACTGGCATCCAGCACCTTCCTGATCAGAAGGTCTCCGTCGCGTTCTTCAGCCTCGGCCTGCTTGCGATCTGTAATATCCTCGCGCGTAACAACAAAGCCGCCAAGATTGGTGGGATGGACCGACACCAGATAAGTTCGACCGTCCGTTTCGGCCAGTTCATAATCCTGAATGAACTCGATCCCGTTGGCCAATCGGTCCGAGACCCACTGTTCTTCATTGCCGATGGCGTCAGCATAAATCCCGCGCCGCGCTGTTTCGCGCATCAGGATTTCCCAGTCTAGTCCGGGCTTTAACAGGTCCGCGACACCCTTGTTCATCTCGGCATAGCGCTGGTTGAACATGAGCAGGCGACGGTCGTCATCATAAAGGGCGAACCCTTCCTTAAGAGACTCGATTGCATCGCGCAGAAGGTCCCTTGCCTTCTCGATTTCCTGAAAATCGCTCGCCATGTCCATCGTCATCCTATTTTTTTACGGTATCATTGTTTCAGCGCCATTTCAAAATCAGCATCTAATGTTTCAATTGTTTCAAACCGGTCGGGGTGGCGCAAATTCCGGCCGTAATTTCTCATGTTTCAGAGACAGATAGCGCGTTGTGTGACCTGCTTCACAGAGCAACAACTGAAACACTTTGCGCTTATTTCGGAAATTTCAATGAAACAATGAACCGTCAGTTATTGCTCATCTCAAACGCAAGTGAGTAAGTACGATGACGATTTCATTTAGGTCTACCGAAGCAAGCAATGCACCGATTGTCGCATTGCATTCCGCCGCATCCAGCAGCGCTCAGTGGAGCCAACTGGAAGCCGATCTTGACGGTCGCTTTGATGTTCATGCCTTTGATCTGCCCGGCTATGGTCGTGCACCTTTGGCGAGCGATCACAGCCAAAATGGGGCGGCAATTTCGGCGGCCTCCGTAATCAGAGAAATTGAAAAGCTGGGCAGCGCGGTTCATTTGGTCGGTCACTCGAACGGTGGCGGCATCGCAATCAAAATCGCCCTGATGCGCCCTGATCTGGTCAAAAGCCTGACTGTCTATGAACCGGCCGCGTTTCATTTTCTGGCTCATGGGAACAACAAAGGACGTCGCTTGTTTCAACAGATCAAGCTTTTGTCTGGGTTGGTATCTGGCGCTGCTGCCGAAGGTGATGCGGCCGCAGGAATGCAGCATTTCCTTGATTTCTGGAACGGAGACGGTTTTTGGGACAACCTGCCCGACAAGGCCAAAAAGAAATTTGCGGGCCTGATTTCCTCAGTCATGACGGATTTTGCCAACGGGTTTGCCGAGAGTTGGACGTTAAAGGATCTGGCCAATCTCGAGATGCCAGCCCTGGTGATGACCGGTCTGGAATCCCCTGAGATCGCTCAGAATGTCGCCGTGGCCATCGCCAAGACGTTGCCCAATGCACGTATCGCATTGTTGCCCGAGCTTGGACACATGGCGCCAATCTTCCAGCCGGAATGGGTCAATTCAAGAATCTTCGAGCATGTTGCCAATGCCGAGCGGCCGATCGCCGATTTCAGCTGGCCTGATCTCGAAGCTGCATAACTCAAACGCATTCAGAAGATGCGGCTATTTTGAAACCGCTGATCTAGGGTCAGCACAACACCCGGAGGACATCAATCATGAGTATTCAATCAACCATCGCACCCACAGCGGATTACACGGCAATCAAAGCCAAACAGAACGCAGCGTGGGGTGCCGGAGATTACAGCAAGGTCGGGGTCACGCTGCAGATAACCGGTGAAGAGCTTGCCGAAGCTATGGACATGCGCGCCGACTCAACGATCCTTGATGTGGCAGCGGGAAACGGCAACGCAACACTGGCCTTTGCCAGACGCTTTTGCGACGTAACCTCAACCGATTATGTCGAAAGCCTGCTGGAAGCCAGCGGCAAGCGTGCCCAAGCCGAGGGTCTGTTCGTAAACTACAAGGTCGCAGACGCCGAGAACCTGCCCTTTGATGATCAGTCATTCGACGCGGTAGTGTCCACATTCGGGGTAATGTTTACACCTAATCAAAAACAATCCGCTGCCGAACTTCAGCGGGTCGTTAAGGCGGGTGGAAAAATCGGCATGGCCAATTGGACCCCAGAAAGCTTTATCGGGCAACTGTTTAAAACGATTGGCAAGCATGTGCCGCCACCTGCGGGCGTGAACTCTCCGGCGATGTGGGGAAGCCGGGATTGGATCGATCAGAATTTCGGTACTCGGTGCGCGGTAAAATCGTTTCGGCGCAAGAACTTCATGTTCCGCTACCGGTCAGTCGAGCATTTCATGGAATATTTCCGCACGTTCTACGGCCCGATGCAAAAAGCATTCGAAGCGTTGGATGCCGAAGGTCAGACATCATTGCGCAATGACATGATGACGCTGATCAAAAGGTTCGACATCTCGACCAACGATTCACTGTGCATTTCTTCCGAGTATGCCGAGATTATCGTCGAACGCCGCTGACATAGTTTTTAGAACCATGACGCCCTTCGGCAAAGCTCCGAATGGCGTCAGAATGCAGCGACGGCAGCAGACTTGAATTGAACTGGGTAGAATTTGTAGTCTTTGACAATGGGAGCGCTTCCCTATTCGTACTATTTTGAAAGGGTATTGGTATGGCTGAACGCACGCTCTATGAGAAGTACGGGGGATTTTCGCAGGTTAGCAAGATCGTCCTCTCTTTCTACGATACCCTTCTTGATAACGATGACATCGGGCCATTCTTCGACGAGGTCGATATGTCCCGGATGGTTGATCACCAGACTAAATTCATTGCTTCCCTGCTTGGCGGACCAGCGTCTTATACAGACAAACAGCTGAAACAGCTGCACTCACATCTCGATATCAACGACGCTCATTTTGATGAGCTTGAAGTGGTGCTGCGTGCGACCTTGATTGATCACGGTGTGGCCGACGAGGATGTCGAGGCAGTTGTCGCAGAGTTCGCCAAACGCCGCCCATTGATTGTCGGGTGACCCATGAAGATAGAAGCCATTAATGAACAGCTCCTGCGCGCAATCGGCGTAGGGGTCGCGCTACTGGATCGTAAATCATTGCGTTTCAATTTTCGCAATGACACGTTTGACGACTGGTTCAGCAACGAAGCAGAGCCAAATCAGTTGCAGGAGCTTTTTCCTGATCTGGATGCCGAGGCCATGCAGACTGCCCTTGAGGATAACGGGCGATACGCATCGGAGATCAAGTTCAAAAAGAAACGCAGGACGCTGATCATCGCACTCGATTTCACTTCCACCAAAGACGACGTCCTGGTTCTTGTCTGTCAGAACATCACGCGGATCAAGGAGTTGGAATCTATGATCGATTCCTATTCGATGATGGTCGAGCGCAACACAAGAGAGATCAAACGCGAAAAAGAGCAGGTGGAGAAACTGCTTCTCAACATCATGCCTCGTTCGGTCTATGAAGAATACAAAACCTTTGGTGTGGTGACGCCACAGCTGTACAACCCTGTCTCTGTTCTGATGCTGGATTTTGTGGGCTTCACGGAAATGGTCGCCTCACAGGACCCCAGCGTGACCGTCACAGAACTGAACGACATATACAGCGCGTTTGATCGTATAGGTGAGCAATTCGGTTGCGAGCGCATCAAAACGATCGGAGACGCGTATATCACTGTGGCGGGATTGCCTGATCCGACACCGGATCACACCAAGGCAATCGCCAACACAGCCATCCGATTTGTGCGCTATCTGAACCGGCGCAATCTGAGCCATCCGCATCAATGGCATTGCCGGGTTGGTCTGTCTTCGGGTTCGGTTGTGGGCTCGGTCGTCGGAATTCAGAAGTATGTTTACGACATATTTGGACCTGCCGTGAACCTCGCTTCACGGTTGCAGGAATTCTCCGAGCCGATGGAAATCAGTGTTCAGGGCGAAGTCGCACATGTCCTGAAGGACCAATTCGATCTCGAAAATATTGGGGTCAGAACGATCCGAGGATTTGGTGAACAGGAAGTCTGGCGGCTTTCGGACAGCAGCTGAATGCAGCACCCTTGCCATCTTGGCTAACGGTAGATCAACTGAGTTGCACCTTCACAAAGTACGAAACGGTATTTCAACGCGCGTTTTGGTCACTCGAACTCCATGTAGTTCATCATATCGCGGCGTTGCTTGGCAAATACGATCAAATGGGAGAACACATCGTTTACAGTCGGCGTGAGCTTTGATGTTTGATCGCTACAAATCGCAATAAAAATCGTCACTCCTGTGCGATTGTTCCAACGGATTGGTTTGTCGCAATCAACGTCGATCCATTAATTCCAAAGAATGGTATTGGCGGCGCAAAAGTCCCACTTCAATGGTCCAGAGCTAGTCAATGTCGCAGAGCCTAGTAGTAGACATAAACACCGTCGCAACGGTTTTCTCTCATCATCTTAGCAGAACCGAAGGTACACTACACCTGGGTGAAGCCGGGATAGACGGAGGAGCAACTGGATGCCCAGTCGAAGAGGTTCGGCATGAAAATGGATTGTCGGATGATACCAAAGCTATTGCGTTTCATTGGAAGTCATCAGAGGATTGAAGCTGGTGGCGTTTTGCGGCGTCGAGAATGGCGCAAATCTACCTGCAGGGTGCGGCTAAAACCATAACCCAAGTACGATCAGCCGCTTCATAAAGCGCGAACTCCTTGGCTTTGCGAGAAAGCAGGTTAGCTCGATGTCCCGGTGATTTCGACCATGCTGCCATCACAGCGTCCAAACCGTTTTGTCCCTTGGCAATGTTTTCAGCCACAAAACACCAGTTGTAGCCTGTTTTGCGCACCCGTTCGCCCACGTCAGACCCGTTAGAGCCGGTATGCGAAAAGAACCCCCTCTTCACCATGTCATCGGCATGCGACTTGGCGGCTTGCTCCAACTTTGGGTTGTAACCTAGTGCTGGAACACCTTGACCGCCGCGAAACGCATTCAGCTCGTTTGTAGCCAATTTGTCGGCCATGAGAGCCGAGGGGAGCAGAAGTGCCATGGATAACAACAGGCGTAGCATCTTATGTGTGCCCGTAACTTTACTCAGTAATTTGAGTACCTGAAATTGACCACGGCATCGTTTTGAATTGCGCAGTGAGCTTTTATGTAGGAGCGGGCATCGGTACTATCGCTGGATCTCGCGACTTCCAAATCAATTAAATCAATCCCGTCTGCATTTGTCGTGTACGAGAGTGTGCGTTGGAAATCCACGGCGTAGTAGCCCTGATTAGTCATTGCGGCATGCGTTCGGTGCATACAAAGCCCGACTGCGTTTTCCTCTGGAGAAAGACTTGGGTGCTTCTGATAATGCGACCCATGATGGTGGTGATGCCGCGCAATGGATGCCCCTAAAACCCCGAGTGCGACACCTGCGATAACGTCTCCAGCATCACTGGCATTCGCGGTTGTTGGCTTTAGACCGGTCGTAGCGAACAAGGCAAAGGTGATCCCCATGCAGAGAGTTCTGTTAAACATTGGGCCGCTTCCTCGAAATTGGCATGGTATGCGTTGTCAGATATCCGCACCTGTAAGGCTAAGCTAGATTGCACGTTTCGGACCAGCTTTTTTGACTAAATTCGTGTCGATGGCTGGTTTGCACAAACAGTTTTATCTTCGTTTCAAAAGGTACGGCGCGCCGAACGCGTACCCCCTCATAGAAATCGCCAATCTCCATCAAGGCACGCCGCTCCTGCTTGGTATCGGTACAGCGTGTTTGAATTGTATCTGGATAAGAAGATAAGGGGTCTACGGGAATCCCCCAATTTCGGACAAGGCACTAACAGGGTAGATTGAATTCAACGGAACAACACTACCACTCCGTATACCCCCTCAATAGAGAGGGGCTGGCTAAGACCCCCTCATCCAGCCCCTCACCACCTTCACTCTCAATCATTTGTGAGACGGTGGGTTCTTCCCCTACTCCCAATTTGGGAGGCCAGCGCAGTATGCCACATGTAGCCCGCCATATTCAGCCCGCTATAAATGGGGGGTAGGCAGGCCAACTGTCAGAAGGTAACGAATTCTAAGTCATCAGGCTGGTTTAGTCGGATGTCGGCTCTGAGCCCAAAGCGGACACTCGCTCAAACTTGATTGGGTGTCGATTATTATCCCACAACCGTTTTATTGACTGATCGGTTGCCAGAATCGCAGTCTTAGGTGATCCTTCAAGAAATCGAAGGATCGCAATATGTTTAGGTTTCTATTAATTGCATTCGGTATTTGCGTATCTACTTCCGCGTTAGCGCAAGAGTCGTCCGAAGATGTAGCGGCAAAAGATGATACCTCGGCGACCTCGTCCAGTCTGCTAACTGACGCTGAGTTGCAGACCTTGGTCGCCCCGGTTGCTCTTTACCCCGACACGTTACTCATACAGATATTTGTCGCGGCAACCCAGCCATTGGAAATTGTTAAGGCTGAACGATATTTGCTCGATAACGCCGACCGCGACCCTGTTGAACTAGAGCCCGAAATCGATGCGATGGGATGGGATCCTTCTGTCAGTGTGTTGGCAACGGCGTTCCCCGAAGTTGTTGGTCAGATGGCCACCCATATCGACTGGACCGAGACAGTTGGCACTGCCATGTTGGCCCAGTCCGACGATGTGATGGATGCGGTGCAGGTCATGCGGGATCAGGCAATTGACAGCGGCGCTCTTGTTTCAGGGCCCGAGCAAACTGTCGAAGTGTCTGACGACGACAACGTAGTAATTACACCGACAGAACCCGAGACGGTATACGTTCCACAATACAATCCCGAGACGATTTATACTGGCCCGTCAACCGGGGATGTTGTGGGCGCCGCACTACTGACTTTTGGCGCTGTTGCCCTGATCGACGAAATTTTTGACGACGACGATGATTGGAACGACTACTGGGGGTGCCGAAATTGCGGTGGCTGGGGCGGCGGTCCGATTTATAGAAATCCAGACATCGACATAGACGTGGATGGCAACGTCAATATCGGCAATGATATAGATTTAGGTGACCGAACGGATATCGGATGGAACCCCGATCCTGACCGGCAACAGGAGGCCCGGAACAAAATAGCGGACCACAAAAGACCCGAAGGTGGCCGTAGCGACTTGCCGGTTAACCGTCCTGACGGTCGCACGGATGAGCTGCGTGCAAAGTTGAGCCGAGAATCCGGTGCTGCAGATATTAGCCGGGACCGCGGGGCGGCTGCAGCTGCGGTCGGTGCGGGTGCAGGGGCTGTAGCAGGCGGTGCCTTAGCGAACCGGAACAACGCTGATCGGGACAAGGCTGCCGCAAAGCAACAAGCCATTGATCGTACCAAACGTCCAGATTCAGCGAAAAAGCCAGTCGCACAAAGACCGCAGACCGCCAAGAAGCCGCAGGCGAAGAAAGCCGCATCGACGCAGCGCAAGCCCGCGGCATCCAAAGGGCAAGCGATGAAGAAAACGGCGTCCGGCAGCAGAACTCAAAGCGCGTCCAAGCGTGGACACGCCGCTAAAGGCAAGCGGAGACGGTAAGATGCGTAGATCAGTATTTTCAATTTTGTTGCTTGCCGCGACCACAAGCCCGGCCCTCTCTGAAGGAGCCAGATTTGATACGCCGCAAACCGCACTGGATGCTTTTGTTGATGCGTTGAAGGCTAATGATCAGAGCAAGCTGATCGAAATTTTCGGGCCTGAAGCCGAGGATCTGGTTGGAACGGGTGATCCGACGGAAGATCAAGAAAGAAGGCAGGAAGTGCTTGGCATGTATGCCGAGGGGTATCGTTTCCGGCCTGAGGACGATGGCGTTGTACTTCTTCTGGGTGAAGACGGTTGGCCTTTTCCTATCCCAATTCTGCGTAAAGATGACGGTTGGCGCTTTGACCTGGAGGCTGGGATCGAGGAACTTTCAGCTCGTGAAATAGGCTTGAATGAGTTGGAAGTGATCGAATTGCTTGAGGCCTATGTTGACCTGCAGGCAGCTTTCCGACTTGTGGACCATAACGGGAATGGCGTTATGGAATTCGCTCAGACGATCATTTCCGATCCGGAAGAGCAGAACGGTCTCTTCTGGCCTGGAAAAGACAGCTTTGTCGGTGCAGCGCTTGCCCGCGCCGCAGCTTCGGGGTGGAGTGACGGTCAGGTTGACTATGAAGCCGAACCGTTTCTTGGCTATTATTACACAATCCTGCAAGAGCAGGGCCCTAACGCTCCAGGGGGTGCCTACCCCTATTTCGTCGGGGATCACTTCGTTGCAGGACATGCCTTGCTGGCAATACCGGCAGACTACGGAGAAACTGGTATTCATTCCTTTCTGGTTGGCGAAAACGGCATAGTCTACGAGGCAGATTTTGGCCCGGAGACACTCAGTATTGCATCTGAAATTTCTGCTTATGATCCAGACACGAATTGGTCACCGGTCGAGTAATATTTGGATTGAAAGTGGCGCTTAAGCTCTGCGCTTTGCTGAGGTCACTATTTGCGGTTCGTGTGACAAGCTTCAGTTCGATGGTTACGTGTACCCGAATAGGTTCGGCCTGGATCGCTCTTGCAACACACATTGTGACTGCGAGCAAATTTCCCATCTTACGACTTGATCCATTCTTCTGCCTTCACACGTTTCGAGTCAATGACTGAAAAGTCCACACAACTGCCGCTAATCTCGTCGCCAACCATCAAAAAGTTCCCCCAAACGTTCCCCCTGTTTTGCAAAGCTTGCTTAATGTGCGGACGACTCGGCAGACATGAAATGACATGGGCAGAGCTGTATGCCCTGCAGAACTGGATCGTGAACGGCGTTCCCATCCCGCTACAGCGCGATCCGAGTGCCCAAGACCTGTCTATGAGCTGGAACGTGAAGCCCACTCAGATGTTGGATATGGCATTTAGACTGCCGAGGGCCGTAGGCGGCAATCAGAGGGCGCTAAGGCGCTGTGAGTTGAGCGTAATCGCCTGATGGCTCTGGCGCGTGAAATGGAACGAGCATTGGCCTGACAAATGGCAGGGCCACAACCCTAGCAATGTCAATGCCTGTTCAGTAAATTAGCTACACAGCATCGGGGCATCTGCTCAGATAGCTGTAATCAGGGCGTTTGCCGCTCCTAAAAAACCCGTTACTGCCGCTGCGCTCGCCAATAGTATACAGACGACTTCAATCGCACTTAGTTTCATGTTTTGCCCCCAAGCAAGTCTCACATTGGACTTAGGGCAACCGTCGATGACCGAAAAGAACGTCATGATTTACGTGGCGGAAGCCTGCCTTGTTCAAGGCGTCAATCCGCTCAACTATCTATGCATATTACTTATGGTTGAGGGCATGAACGGTACTTGAAGCTTGACCTGTTGCACCACTGCACCGCTTCTATCGCTTGAGCCCTTTCTCTCGCCCACACGCCACCATTTCGCGTCTGAGCGTCACAATCCCTGCAACGCTGGTTCTGTGGTGTTCAGCCGCTCGTATTGCTCTACCGCTGACAAGTACTCCGCAAGCTGCTTGCCTTCCTCGGTATCTGGTTCCGATCCCCATAGATACTCAATCTCTCGCAAGGCGGCGCGGTATTCAGTCGGGGTGCGCACGGTGGTCATGGAAACACCTCAAAGCTTTAATCAATACGACATGCATACCTGAAAGTGCGTGATTCTGATAGGCGGCTGTTTTGGCCTCGATACGGTTCCGCTCAATGTTGTAAGACCCGTCGGACTGGATAGCATACAATTGCGAGACAAAGGATTAACGCACATTAAGCAAAATTAACTTTGGCTTTTTCAAACCATAACGCGACTTCATCTATAACACTTCCCGAGTTCATAAAGTTCATGGAGTGCGGCAATGTTTGACTTTAGTGACGTCACATTTGACATGAAAAATTCATATGTGCTTGAAGCAGGATCACAGGATTATGCGATTAACACCAATGATTTGAGTTCGAACTTGGATGCCAATGATTTGGATCTCGAATTTGAAGAATGGGCAGACTCGTCGGATCATCCACCAAATGCGGAATGGACATCTGATTTTCTCAACGAGTACCAAGACCCGCAAGATTTGCACGACATGCAAGAACTGATGGAGAGTGGCGCGCTTAGCCCTACGACTGAAGAACTGAACCAACATAATCAAATGTTGCGAGTGCTAATGACGACTTACGGGAACACCATAGTTGACTTGTCGCGAGCGACTGCATTTAGCCTTACTCGTTAGTGCACTGGCCCTGCACCGATTGCGTCCGGTGTGGGGCTTTCAATTGGGTGTCATCTAATCTGGAAGCACCCCGCTCTGGACCGCTTCAAAGAAATTGAGGAAAGGCCTGCCTTCTGGCGGTTAATCGCAAGCATCTTTCGAAACCTTCACGAAGGTTTTCCGGCAACTGTTCAGCGTATGTTCGAAATACCGGATGCTCGATATTAGGGCGAAAGAAGATCTGGCCATCCTTTTGCATCCGATTCCAAATCGGGAAGCGGGTCTCATCAACCAGCTTATGGCCGCGGCTGCGATAGGTACGTTTGGATGTTCCGACGAACCTTTCAACTACTTTCTTTAGGCGTTCACGCACAACCGGCGGCATTTGTGCCGAGGCTTTCTTAACGTCGATTTTCCATTCCGCATCCATTGTATTCGGAATATCGACGGCAATTCGGCAGAGCTTTGTTAGTTCGGTTTGGCGAGCAAGACCCAACCAACCGCCAGCGATGATCAGGCGTTGCTCGCGATAGACATAGAGCCCCTGAGATTTCAGATGCCCCTCTGGACCACCAATCTCTTCCCATTGTTCCTGCGTCATGCGCTTGTGATGCGGTAGTGTGTGACATCTTATCACGACATCGCCTTGTCGCAGGCGAAGTACCTCCTCCGGGTCTTTCTGCGTAGCTGTATGTAAGGACGCCATAGGGTCAATCGGTTTCAACAAACGCCCGTTCAATGACAGCTTTAGGCGCGGCTTGGGGCCCTCAAGGAACCGATGGAAAACGAGCCGAAGATGGTGTTCTGCACGAGACAATTCCGCATTCATGTGTGCAGCACGTTTGCCGCGGTCACGTGCATAGCCGCCGCTTAAGCGGTCAAGATTTTTCCAAGTGACGACTGTACCTGTTTCAGGCAGAAGGTCATGCTCCGTTAGAAGATCCGGATTATCGATGAGTTCGAGGCTCCAATCGTTTCGCTCCGCGACTTTGTCGAGATCCCAGCGGGCACATGATGTTTTTTTGTCTCGCCGTGTCAGGACCGTTAAACGTCTGCATTGTGAAAAACTGGCGCTTTTCAGACCAAGACCGAAACGGCCGAGATCTTCGGCCGAACGTTCGTCTGTTGGCTTTTTCGACCCCAATCGCATGGCTTCAACCAGTTCGATCTCTGTCATGCCGAACCCATCATCTACAACCGCGATCCATGGTTCGTCAGCGGTAGTGTCGGCGATCAACTCGACCGTTTGAGCCTTGGCAGTGATAGCGTTATCGATTACGTCGGCAAGTGCCGTTTCGAGATTGTAGCCAAAGTCTCTATGGCCCTCGATGAGCGACGCGGCATAAGGCGTCGCATCAACAACACGAGTTGCAAGTCGAGTCACGTTGGCCTCCGTGCAAAATAGCCGAGGAAATTTCTCTTGGCATTTGGGTGGTTAAGTTTCGAGGGGATGAAATCATCGCGAAGCCGCAGCGGACAACATTTGAAAAAGCGAAATTCGGAAAATATGTGACCTCAAAAGGATCATGCGAAATCACCTTTGGGGTAATGATATTCGGTCAATCAGGAACTGCTCATATGTTGCACTTTCAACAGTATGTGCACTTGCTTCTAGTTTTGCGGTGATGGTGTACTCAATCAGAAGGTAAAGGGTAAAAATCACCATGCCGGTGAAGATCCACAACCATGTCGTGGGCGGCATTTCCCTACCGTTGACCAGAAACTGAATGATTGGCCAAATTGCGAAGGGTATGGCGCTAGCGATTATCCATCTGAACGGCTTCAACTTTTCTTCCGCTTCTAAGGCCATCTGATCTTTGGTTTTCACCAGATCACGCTCCCAAGCCAGGTATTCATCTATGATCTGGCCAGAAAGGTAATGGCCGCAGCGACAATAGTCGCGCGTAATATACTCAATTTGTCCACACGCTGCACAATGAGCCGCATTGATACTACCGGCTCTCGGGCGCAAATTGTACTTCCCACCATTGCTTAAATGGTTTTTGTCGGCACCGCAGATATCTTCCAGCGAGCGCTCTAAGTCCCGTCCCAGCCGCACTTTGCGCGGGCGCAGTTTCAAAACCTCTTCGGGAAAGTCTTCATCCATCATCAGCTTATCAGCCTCAAAACACTATCAATTCTGGTTGTTTCCGGTTCCTCGCCATCTGTGGCTAAGGCGTCGGTGGTTAGGAACTCATCAAATAGAAATTCGATTGCGTCCCATTTTTTTTCGGGTGTCACGGAAAGCTCTCGATCAAAAATTCGTCGCTCTACTGCGATCCCGATCTTGCGGTACGCGGAGGCTATCTCGTTGTGCCTTCCGCCTTTGCCATCTTCTGAGTCGCCTTCGAGCATCCAGAGCGGGTCGACATCAAACAATTCGTAGATTTCCAACAATAGCTGAGCAGTTAGGTCTCGTTGACCACGTTCGTAGTTTTGATAGGCGCTTCGGCTAATACCTAGCTTCTGCGACATCTCTTCTTGAGAGAGTCGGGCGATCCTACGTACAGCCGCAAGGCGATTTCCAAGGCCACTAACAGCCATTTCAACTTTCGTTCGTATTTGTATTGACCTCATTCGTAGTCATTTATATCAAAATAGACACGAACGATGGCGATACGTTTGATTCATGCAGTTTCAACGTAGTTTTGTTTTATTCTGGACGCAAAACGATTTCTCTCGCCTCGGATTGTAAGCAAACGATTTGAGGAGGCGAAGCGTGAAAAAGCTTCTCGAAACCCCCAAGGAACTGGCAGAACGAGTGGGTATCCCTGTGTCCAACGTGCGCTACCTTATTCGCGCAGACATGTTGGATCATATCTTCACAGCCCCCGGACGCCGCAACCCAAAGATCCCAAACGGAGCCTGGGAACGGTATGTCGAAAAATTTACAGTGAAAGCTGCTGAAGGCGAGAAGCTGGATGCGGTGCTACGCGCCAACTAGTGGAGGTTGAGGACATTCGATGGCTACGCCGCGAGCGTCACTGACGCAGAATGAATTAACACGCTACCTCAAAGCATATAAAGATGCAGGGATACAAGTCGTGCGGTCAGAGATCAGCCGGGACGGAAAGGTCGTGATCTACAGCACTGAGAGGCAAGTCGACGAAGCAAGCAACCCCTGGGATCGTCAATGAAGCGGCGTAAACAGTTTCCTGGCGCGACCGCCTATTATGACCGGCACAACAAGCGCCGTTGGCGGTTTCGGAAGCGCGGGTTTTCTGCTGAGTTGGGGAGAGACTATGGGTCCGAAGAATTCGTCAGGCGATATGAGGACGCCTTAAATGGACACAAAACGCGTGGGTTGATCGGTGTTGACCGCGCCAAACCCTTTAGCGTCAACCAGCTTGTAGCCCTCTGGTATCGTTCAGCTGAGTTTCTCGACCTGTCTCTTAGTACGCAGAGGGTTTATCGCGGAATTGTTGAAAAGTTTCGTGAGGAGCATGGAGACAAACCTGTTCAACTGATGCAACGGCGTCACGTGCAAGCGATCCTTGCTGAAAAAGCCGAGACACCCGCTGCGGCGAACAACTTACGCAAGCGGCTGATCCAGTTAATGGATTTTGCCATTTCATTGGATTGGCGCGGAGACAATCCTGCGCGCGTGACGAAACCATTTCGCGTGGGTGGTGATGGCTTCCATACTTGGGATGAGGACGAACTGGCGCAGTTCTTCAAAACGCATAAACCCGGTACGCTTGCACACACAGCGGTATCGCTGATGCTTTATACTGGAGCCGCTCGAGTTGACGCGGTGAAGCTAGGGCCAGACAACATTCGCAACGGCAAGATTGAATACAGGCGACAAAAGACACAACGCTCGGGCGGTGTTCTAGTGTCAGTTCCAATCCACCCGGACTTGGCCGAAGTGCTGGACAAGGCTCCGAAGGACCGCACCTTCTTGGCTACCAAGAAAGGTACGATCCGATCGTCGGGGGGCTTGGGCAACCTCATGCAGCGTTGGACGGAGGTGGCAAAACTGCCTCAATGCTCCGCTCATGGCCTGCGCAAGGCTTGTGCGCGACGTTTAGCCGAGGCTGGTGCCACTGCGCATGAAATCGGTGCAGTCACCGGCCACAAAACACTAGCTCTCGTGCAACGCTACACCGAGGCCGCAGGTCGCGAAGGGATGGCTGATTCCGCAATTGAGAAACTGATCGCCCGCCCAAATGGCGAGCGTAATTTGGCGAACCCTCCGAACAGGTTCGTCAAATCTGATACCAAACCCCGGCAAGGAAAGGACAATTTATGAAAAGTGGTGAGCCGTGCAGGATTCGAACCTGCGACCCACTGATTAAAAGTCAGTTGCTCTACCAACTGAGCTAACGGCCCACTCTTTTGTTGGATCTCGATGATCCGTGGCGCTCTGTAAGGTATTTACCCAACCGGGTTCAAGACCTTAATTTGCACCTCGGCACGCTTTTGTCTGATGTCAGTCCAGCGCCCCGATAGGCGGCCTAATTAGGCAGGTGGCGCTGGGGGGTCAACCCCTATTTTGTGGAATCTTTAGGACAGGCTGGATTCATTTTGTCGCCGGGGTTATATGCCCGCAATGCAAACCCTAAACGATACCGGATTGCCCATTATGAAGATGCACGGGCTGGGCAATGACTTTGTCGTCGTGGATGCGCGCGCGCATGCGATTCCGATCACTCCCAAGATGGCCAGGGGAATTGGGCATCGGCAGTTTGGCGTGGGTTTCGACCAGCTCGCGGTGATCGAAAGCGGAAATGCAGATGCGCATCTGGTGTTCTACAACGCCGATGGGTCGACCTCGGCAGCCTGTGGAAACGCAACGCGATGTATTGCCAGATTCTTGCTAGATGAAACCGGCAGATCGGATCTGACTCTCACGACAGAACGCGGCATTCTGCAGGCACGGGACGCAGGAAATGGCCTGACATCGGTCAACATGGGCCAACCTCAGCTTCTTTGGAACGAGATTCCCCTGACCGAAGAAATGGACACGCTTGAACTCCCTATCGAAGGGGGACCAACAGCAACCGGAATGGGTAATCCGCATTGCACTTTCTTTGTCGACGATGCGGAGGCGATCCCTCTCGAAGATTTCGGTGCGCGTTATGAACACCATCCGCTCTATCCTGAACGTACCAACGTGCAGGTAGCGCAGATCGCAGGGCCAGACAAAATCCGCATGCGCGTCTGGGAGCGCGGTGTTGGGATCACCTTGGCTTCGGGGTCATCATCCTGTGCCACTGCCGTCGCAGCGGCCCGGCGTGGACTTACCGGGCGCCAGGTACAAGTTGATCTTGACGGTGGGACTATATGGATCGACTGGCGCGATGATGGCGTCTGGATGACGGGGCCAACAGTCCACGTTTTTTCGGGTACGCTCACGCCGGAATTTCTGAGGTCTCTGGAATGAATCCGCCCAAGTTCAGTACTCTGGGTTGCCGCCTGAACGCCTACGAGACCGAGGCGATGAAAGAGCTGTCACAGCAGGCGGGCCTTAGCGATGCGGTGATCGTAAACACTTGTGCGGTGACAGCTGAGGCCGTGCGCAAGGCGCGGCAGGAAATTCGCAAGCTGCGGCGGGAAAATCCCGACGCTCGCCTGATTGTCACCGGCTGTGCCGCGCAGACTGAGCCCGAGACATTCGCGCGCATGGATGAGGTCGACGCAGTTATCGGAAACACCGAAAAGATGCGGCC
Organism: Ruegeria sp. AA3; assembly: GCF_056542905.1. Classification (NCBI taxonomy): domain Bacteria; kingdom Pseudomonadati; phylum Pseudomonadota; class Alphaproteobacteria; order Rhodobacterales; family Roseobacteraceae; genus Ruegeria; species Ruegeria sp. AA3. Next base: position 202,341 of record NZ_JBQGAQ010000004.1, read on the forward strand.
CGAAACCTGGAAAGGGATGACCGCCGATTTTATCGGTCAGACCGAAGCCGTGCAGGTAGATGACATCATGTCTGTCACCGAAACGGCGGGCCATCTGATCGACGGTTTTGGCACCCGCTCACGCGCCTACGTTCAGGTCCAGAACGGGTGCGACCATCGGTGTACTTTCTGCATCATCCCCTATGGCCGCGGAAACTCTCGCAGCGTCCCTGCTGGCGTCGTGGTAGACCAGATCAAGCGGCTGGTCGATAGGAGCTATAACGAAGTTGTCCTGACCGGAGTTGACCTGACCTCATGGGGCGCGGACCTGCCTGCGCAACCCAAGCTTGGTGATCTGGTCATGCGCATCCTGAAACTGGTGCCGGACCTTCAGCGCCTGCGGATCAGCTCGATCGACTCGATCGAGGTGGACGAAAATCTGATGCAGGCCATCGCGACCGAACCGCGCCTGATGCCCCACCTGCATCTGTCGCTACAGCATGGTGATGATCTGATCCTGAAGCGCATGAAACGTCGCCACCTACGCGATGATGCCATCCGCTTTACGGAAGAGGCTCGTAAGTTGCGCCCGGATATGACATTTGGGGCCGATATCATCGCAGGCTTCCCGACAGAGTCCGAAGACCATTTCGAGAATTCTCTAAAATTGGTCAACGACTGCGACCTGACCTGGCTGCATGTGTTTCCATATTCAAAACGCGAAGGAACTCCCGCTGCTCGCATCCCACAGCAGGTGAACGGAAACGTAATTAAGGAGCGGGCCGCCCGCTTACGTGCTGCCGGGGATGCCAAGGTTGCTAAGCATCTTTCAGAACAGGTTGGAAGGTATCACAACATACTGATGGAAAACCTTAATATGGGTCGGACCGAACAGTTTACTGAAGTCACTTTTTCCCAGCCTCAAATTGAAGGGCAGATCGTGCGCGGGGTGATCACAGGCACATCAGGTATGCATTTGCAGGCCCAACCCTGTGCTCAGGTCAGTCAAAGATAGACGACACCAAATTCCCGCTCGATCAACTCAAAGTCCTGTTCGCCACCCTCGTTCTGCCGGGAGGTTTCGGCCATGAACGCTTCGGCGCGGTCGCCGGGGAAAATGTAGCTGATCATACGCACAGACAGTCTGATCGCTATTGTTTTTCATGTAATGGGAAACTCCGCGCGGGCAGTGAATGGTATCCCCTGCGCCGGCGCTGACCCACGTGTCACCAAGCTTCGCATCAACCGTGCCTTGAAGAATGTGAAACGTCTGATCCTCCCATTTATGGTAATGATCAGGCACCGCGCCTCCTGGAGCCATAACGCCGTCCGAGATTACGTATTCTCCGTCGGTGGCCTCTTTGCCCACAACAACTCCGACATACTCATTCGGGGCCATCATGTATTTCTTGCCGCCATCCCATTGCTGAATGACAACCTGTTTACGTGTGGCTTCGATTTTGTCTGCCATCGATAAGCTCCTTCGGAATTTCTGTATTCGCTATCTGGGAACTCGTGGCCTGAATTCCAGTAGGCACCAAAGAAGAAACCCCGCAACCGAAAGGTGCGGGGATCCTTGAATAGACAATCCGGTTGGATATTAGTCCTTGCGGATCTTGCCCTTGTGGGGCGCCCACAGACGCTTGTTCACCAGATAAAGCAACACAGACAAAACCGTTAGGAACAGAACACCAACGAACCCGGCATTCTTGCGGTCCATCATCTTTGGCTCAGCGGTCCACATCAGGAAGGCCGCAACGTCTTCCGACATGGCTTCGACCGTTGCTGGATGACCATCTGCGAATTCGACCTGATCCTCGGCCAATGGCGGTGCCATCGAGATCCAGCCACCCGGGAAGGCCTTGTTCTCATAAAGAACCGTGCCCGCCTCTTCCTTCTCTTCGCCAGTATAGCCGTCAAGCAATGATGCGATATATTCCGCACCACCCATGCCTTTGACCAGTTGGTTAATCCCCAGGCCGTATGGGCCATGGAATCCAGCACGGGCCTTCGCCATCAGGCTCAGGTCCGGTGCGCCAACGCCAGTATTGGCCGGGAAGTGGTCGGTCGGGATTGCCGGGCGGAAATCGTCCAGCTCGGGATCGAACACTTCGAAATTATCGGCCGCGTAGGTGATGACCTGCTCTTCTGAATATCCCAGATCTTCAAGCGTCCGCAGCGGAATGTATTGCAGACCATGGCAGGCCGCGCAGACCTCAGTATAGATCTGCAGACCGCGCTGAAGCTGGTTCTGATCCCAGGTTCCAAACGGTCCCTCGAACGAGAAGTCGAAGTCTTCGATGTGCTGCTCACCGCCACCTGCCGCAAAGGTCGAGGCGGGCGCAAGGGCCAGAGCGAACGCGGCACCGATTGCAAGTTTCTTGAACATGTTTCCGGTCCCTCTTCTTACTCGGCCGGCGTGGCGTCGGCGTCAGCCTTGCCATAATGCGCGTTGAAGTCTTCTTCGATGGTTTCCGGCTGTGCCAGAGGTTTCTCGATCACGCCAAGGATCGGCAGGATCACGAAGAAATATGCGAACCAGTAGGCGGACGCGATAAGCGAGAAGGTCGCATAGGGTTCTTCCGCGGGCATCGCCCCCAGCCACATCAGGGCAAAGAAGTCGATGACCAGCAGGTAGAACCACCATTTGAACATCGGACGGTATTTGCCCGAACGCACAGTCGATGTGTCCAGCCAAGGTGCCAGGGCCATTGCCAGGATCGCACCGAACATCGCCAGAACACCAAAGAACTTAGCGTCGATGATGCCGCCGGTGATGAAGCTGGCGAACTGAACGACCCAGACCTCACCGGTGAACGCACGCAGGATCGCGTAGAACGGCAGGAAGTACCATTCAGGAACGATGTGCGCAGGTGTGACCAGCGGGTTGGCTTCGATGTAGTTATCCGGGTGGCCCAGATAGTTCGGCATGTAGCCAACGATGGCCCAGAACACGACAAGAATAACCGCCAGAGCGAACAGGTCCTTGATCACGAAATAGGGCCAGAACGGCAGCGTGTCTTTCTCGGCCTCGGCTTTCGAACCACGGCGTACTTCAACACCCGTAGGGTTGTTGTTGCCAGTGGTGTGGAAGGCCCAGATATGCACGATGACCAGCGCTGCGATAACGAAAGGCAGCAGGTAGTGCAGCGAGAAGAAACGGTTCAGCGTGGCGTTGTCCACCGCAGGTCCGCCCAGCAGCCAGGTCTGAATCGCGTCACCCACAAACGGGATCGCTCCGAACAGGCCGGTGATCACGGTCGCACCCCAGAAGGACATCTGGCCCCAGGGCAGAACGTAACCCATGAAGGCAGTGCCCATCATCATCAGGTAGATCAGCATACCGATGATCCACGTGATCTCACGCGGGGCTTTGTACGAGCCGTAGAACAGGCCGCGGAAAATGTGAATGTAGACCGCAACAAAGAACAACGAAGCGCCGTTCATGTGCAGATACCGCAGCATATAGCCGCCATTCACGTTGCGCATGATGTGTTCGATGCTGGCAAAGGCCAGATCAACATGCGGAGTATAGTGCATCACCAGAACGATGCCGGTGACAATTTGCAGCGCCAGGCAGAACGCCAGGACGATGCCCCAGATCCACCACCAGTTCAGGTTTTTGGGGGTGGGAATCATCAGGGTGTCATACAGGAGACCGACAATTGGCAGGCGGCTGTTGAGCCACTTTTCGCCGTTTGTCTTCGGCTCGTAATGATCGTGGGGAATTCCGGACATAAGTTGGGTCTCCCTTAGCCGAGTTTGATGGTGCTGTTATCCACCCACTCAGCGGGCGGCACAGGAAGGTTCTCGGGCGCGGGGCCCTTACGAATACGGCCCGCGAGATCGTAGTGCGAGCCATGACAGGGGCAGAACCAGCCGCCGAAATCACCGGCGTCGCCCAGCGGCACACATCCAAGGTGAGTACAGACGCCCATCTGAACGATCCATGCACCCGGCGCTTCGCCTTCGGGCGACGGCATGACGCGGTTGGCGTCAGTTGCCGGTGCATCGGCTGCAATATTGAAGTTACGCGCCAGCGGATCAGGCAGAGCATCCACGCCTTCGGCGTCCTGCTCTTTGGCTTCCTGGATCTCAGCACCAGTTCGGTGGCGGATGAAAACAGGTTTGCCCAACCACTTTACGGTCAGCTGCGTGCCCGTCTCAACCCCGCTGACGTCAACACGGATCGAGGACAGCGCCTGAACGTCTGCCGAGGGATTCATTTGATTTACCAGGGGCCAAACGGCAGCCCCCGTCGCAACGACACCTGCGCCGCCAGCGACGTAGTACAGAAAATCTCTGCGGGTGCCTTCGTGGTCTTCAGCGTGGGACACGAGGTTATCTCCGAATTGTCTGGCGCCCGCGAACGGGCATATAGCTCGCGCACCGCATGAACTGCGGCGTCTTAAAGGGGGTATCTATCGGGGAGAATAGAGTTCGTCCAGCGCTCTTAAACGCGCAATACGCCGCATCTAAGCAATCATGTCACGGTGAAAGGGTAAAATTTCAATATCAAATGCAGATTTTAGTCTTCTGGGCAGCCACTAAGCCCGGTGGACATGTGGTGTGATTCGGCACTGGCCTGCGGATTGGCGCATCCGGGTTTATCCACCTTCACTCCCTTTTAAGATCGTCGAAATGACACTGAATTTGCCAGAGTTTTGCCACGATATTTTCCAAATTAAAGCGAACATGATGAGATTAAATTATTAATTTAAAATAGATATTTCAAAGATATAGCAGAATATCGAATTCCGATTGCACTCGTTGCGGGAATACGTGAAAGGCCGAAGGAAATCACCAAGCAGCCGGAGAATTTCAATGCCAAAGATTGCAGCAACCGCGGTTCTATTTACGATTCTGAGTACAGCACAAGCTATTGCAGCCGGAGACCCCGCAAAAGGCAAACAACTCTATAACCGATGCTCATCCTGCCACGCGATCATCAAGGATGGCAAAGTTTTGGTTAAAGGCGGCATCACGGGGCCGAATCTCTATGGCGTGGTTGGTCGCGTGGCCGGAACCGAAAGCGATTATCTGTACGGAAGCGAGCGTCTGCCCATTGGCATGTTTACCGATGACATGATCCGTGCCGGGCAAGAAGGGCTGATATGGACCGAAGAAAACATCGCCGCCTATTCACAAGACCCGATCAGCTTCATCAAAGAATATCTGAATGATGAAACCGCCCGCCCGAATATGAGCGTGAAGCTGAAGAAAGGAGCGGATCACATAGCCGCCTATCTCGCCACCTTCACTACTCAATAAACTAGGTGATTTTTAAATTTTGGCCTCGCGCATGAGCGAGGCCAACGACCCGACCTCGGCCCCAATCCCAGCAGATTGAACCTGATCAGCGGCACGCTGGCGCGCAACGTCGGGCTTATTCTGGTTAAGTTTCCAAGTGCCATCAATGTCCGAGACCGTCAGTCGGCATGGCACAATCATCCGCATCATCCGATCCAGCGCATCTGGTGTCATCTTCGACGCCAGCCATGGAGGCTTAGGCAACAGGCGATTCTCGAAATCAGCAGCCTGTCGATCCAGCAGGCCTCGCAATTCTTCCACGGGGCGCATCTCAAGCACGCCGGTCAGATGCACCGCAACATAGTTCCAGGTCGGGACCTGATCATCGACGCCATACCAATCAGGCGAGATATACCCATCAGGCCCTGAAACGGCGATCCGCGCAGATTGTGGCTGCTTCAATGCACGCACGATCGGGTTTGACCGCACCAGATGCAGATCCGCCCATCCGGCATCTTCGCTCAGCAAGAAAGGAACGTGGCTCAGTAATGGCGCTTCCGGTGTCGAGACCGCCAGAACGCCAAAGGCGCGCTCTCGGGCAAAATCGATATGACGCGCACGCGCCTCGTTGCGAAAGGCAGGGTTAGGATGCATTTAGGTCCTCCGTCCAATTTCTCTTGCAGAACCAGTATCGAATTGGCAAGGTCCACCTCGTTCTCAGGGCGGGGCGAAATTCCCCACCGGCGGTATGCGGGCATGACCCGTAAGCCCGCGAGCGGCCCCGACCTTCGGGGTGTCAGCAGATCTGGTGAGAGGCCAGAGCCGACGGTTACAGTCCGGATGAAAGAGAACGTGCAGCACGCCGGTAATGCGGTGTGCCCGCTCGTGATCGCCTTGGGTGAAGTGTCTGTTTGCTAAGGAGATCATGATGACACACACCCGCTATGCTTTCGTCAAAGCCAATTGGCATTCTGATATCGTGGATCGCGCCCTTGATGGGTTCTTGCAACTCATCCCCGCCGAACAGGTCGATATATTTGACGTCCCCGGCGCGTTTGAAATGCCTTTGATTGCGCGCGATCTGGCTCAAACCGGTCAATACGCGGCCATAGCCTGTGCAGCCTTCGTGGTGGATGGGGGCATATACCGGCACGATTTTGTTGCTCAGGCCGTGGTTGATGGTTTGATGCGCGCCGGTCTGGATACCGGTGTCCCAGTGCTGTCGGTCTCGCTGACGCCGCATCAATTTCAGGAAACCGATCATCACAACGCCATCTACCGCGAGCACTTTGTGCAAAAAGGGCGCGAAGCCGCACAGGCGGCCCTAAAGGTCACCGAGACCCGCGCGCACATCGCTGCTGCAGCCTGACAGCAAGCGGTCGGGGTCACCCTCGACCGCAAATCCGCTTGAGGCCAAGCCCCGCGCCCGCTAATCACGTTCCGCAAAGGAGCACGCCCCATGTCGATGAACAGCTTTGGACACCTCTTCCGAGTCACCACCTGGGGTGAAAGTCACGGCCCTGCATTGGGGGCCACCGTCGACGGCTGCCCACCAGGTGTGCAAATCAATGAGACTATGATCCAGCACTGGCTGGACAAGCGCAAACCAGGGCAGAACAAGTTTACGACCCAGCGACGCGAGCCCGATCAGGTCAAAATTCTGTCCGGTGTTTTCGAAGGCCAGACCACCGGCACGCCTGTACAATTGATGATCGAGAACACCGATCAGCGCTCGAAAGACTACGGCGACATCATGGACAAGTTCCGCCCTGGTCACGCTGATATTACTTACTGGCAGAAATACGGTATTCGCGATTATCGCGGTGGCGGACGCAGCTCGGCCCGGGAAACGGCTTCGCGTGTCGCCGCTGGAGGGTTGGCGCGCGAGGCGATCAAGCAGATCGCCCCGAATGTGCAGATCACCGGTTATATGACGCAGATCGGCCCGCACAAAATCGACCGTGCCAATTTCGACTGGTCGCAGATCGAACAAAACCCGTTCTGGACACCGGACGCTAAATCTGCCGAGGATTGGGCGGTCTATCTTGATGATCTGCGCAAGTCCGGAAACTCGGTCGGCGCGGTAGTTGAGGTCGTGGCACGTGGCGTCCCTGCGGGGCTGGGCGCACCAATATACGCAAAGTTAGACACTGATCTGGCCGCTGCCATGATGTCGATCAACGCCGTAAAAGGCGTCGAGATTGGCGAGGGTATGGCGGCAGCAGAACTGACCGGCGAAGCCAACGCTGACGAAATCTTTATGGGTCAGAACGGCCCGCAATACAGCTCGAACCATGCAGGTGGCATTTTGGGCGGCATTTCCACCGGGCAGGACGTCGTCGTGCGTTTTGCGGTCAAGCCGACCTCGTCGATCTTGACCACTCGCAAAACCATCACCAAATCCGGTGAAGAGACCGAGATCATTACCAAAGGACGCCACGATCCCTGCGTTGGCATCCGCGCCGTGCCGGTGGGTGAGGCGATGATGGCCTGTGTAATCCTCGATCACTTGCTTCTACATCGCGGCCAGATCGGCGAGAACCGTGGACGGATTGGCTGATCATCGCGCGGCGCTTCGGGCGGTCGTCACGCAGCGAATGCTGACCGATCCAGCGCATGATCTGGCGCATCTGGATCGGGTTTGGTTAATCGCTCAGACTATTGCTGACCAGCGCACCAACCAGCGTGTATTGCTCGCCGCCTGTTATCTGCATGATCTGGTCAATCTGCCCAAGGACGATCCCAACCGGCATCTGGCGTCGCAACAATCGGCCACTGAATCAGAGCCTATTCTTGCAGAACTTGGCTTTGCGGCTTCGGAAATTTGCGCCACGCAACACGCCATTGCTGCGCACAGCTACTCCGCCAACATCCCTCCTGAATCGCCCGAGGCATGTATCCTGCGGGATGCGGATCGACTGGACGCACTTGGCGCGATCGGGATTGCCCGCACCTTCGCCGTGTCGGGAGCGTTGGGGCGGGCGTTATATGATATCGCCGATCCCTTCGCCGAAGACCGCGTCTTGGATGATCAGAAATTTGCAATTGACCATTGGAAGACCAAGCTGCTGAATCTGCCAGCTGAAATGGTGACTGATGGCGGACGTGATTCAGCGCACAAGCGGGTTACTCAAATGCTCGGGTTTCTTGAGATATTCTCGGAAGAAATCGGGCACCCACTCCCAATCAACTGGAAATCTGTCTGATTGGTACAATCCCATCGTTGATCTTTTGCGCGCGAAAGCGCAGGTTCGCGCCATGGCGAAATCCTTAACATCGCATCGTCCGGCATTAGCCGTGGCGCTGAAACTCAGTGCGCTGGTGCTGTTCACAGTAATGTCCGCCTTGGTCAAGGCGCTGTCAGATGATTTCCCTCCGGGCGAAATGGTGTTTTTCCGCTCGCTCTTCGCCATTCCGGTCATCATTGCTTGGTTGTCATGGCGCGGAGAGCTGACGCAAGGTTTCATCGTAAAGAAGCCTATGGGCCATTTCTGGCGCGGTGTATTGGGCACGTCGGCCATGGGGTTGACCTTTACCGGACTTAGCCTGCTGCCTTTGCCCGAGGTCACGGCCATCGGCTATGCCACCCCTATCTTCACGCTGATCCTGGCCGCAATCATGTTGGGTGAACGGATACGAATAATCCGCATCGGTGCCGTTGCGCTTGGTCTTGTCGGCGTTCTGATAATGATCTGGCCACGCCTGGGCTCGGGTACTGCTGAATCCGCCGCAATGATCGGCGCACTCTGTGTATTGGCGGCTACCGTCGCGCGCGCTTTTGTTCAGATACACATTCGGCAACTTGTGCAGGTGGATCATCCAGCTGCGATTGTGTTCTACTTTTCGCTCACCGCAACTTTGCTTTCAAGCCTATCGGTGTTTTGGGGCTGGGTTGTCCCAAGCTGGGAACAAGCCGCATTGCTGGTGACAATGGGCTTGATCGGCGGAGTGGCGCAGATTCTCGTGACATCCTCGTACAAGTTCGGTCAAGCCTCGATGTTGGCACCTTACGATTATACGACGATGCTGTTTGCCATCATCATCGGCTATATCTGGTTTGATGAGCTTCCTACCCTGGTGATGCTGGGTGGTGCGGCGCTGGTGATTGCAGGCAACGTTGTGGTTATCCTGCGCGAACGCCAACTTGGACTCGATCGGACCAAGGCGCGGTCTGTAACCGACCCCAAAGCGTGACTTTACCTTTTGCAAACTTCCCCTAGGTTGGGCCGAGCAATCACAGAAAGTTTCCCGATGAGCGACGCACAAAACCACAAAGAAAAAATGCAAGAGGTGCAGGCGAAGCACCGCAAAAAAGTCTCGGAAGCGGTTGATCCCGGTCGGGGATTGGTGCTGATCAACACCGGCAAGGGCAAAGGCAAGTCCTCGGCCGCATTTGGTGTAGTAATTCGCGCCTTGGGTTGGGGTCAGAAAGTGGCCGTGGTTCAGTTCATCAAAGGCAAATGGAAGACGGGTGAGCGCAGGTTCTTTGAAGAGCGTGATCTGGTCACCTGGCACACAATGGGCGAAGGCTTCACCTGGGATACGCAAGACCGCGAACGTGACATTGCTGCCGCGACGGCAGCCTTTGGCAAGGCGTGTGATCTGATGAAAAGCGGTGACTATGATCTTGTTGTTTTGGACGAGATCAATATCGCGCTGCGCTACGAATACCTTTCAGTAGAGACTGTTATGGACGGTCTTAAGGCCCGTTCGGACAAAACCAGCGTATTCCTGACAGGCCGGGATGCACCCCAAGCTTTGCGCGATTATGCGGATCTGGTGACCGAAATGACCGAAGAGAAGCACCCGTTTCAGGCCGGTATCAAAGCCCAGCGGGGTGTGGATTTCTAAACCCGCACTTCCCCTTCATTCAGCGCGCGCAGTGATGCGCGCCTGACGGGCTCAGGTGTCACGACGGGGTGTTCCTCGAGCTTGCGACAACGTTCGGCATCACAGGTCTTGTGATCAAGATAAGCGGCGACATCTGAGGTCAGCGCATCGCAATCACATGACGCGCAACAGGGATCGCCCATCAATTCTTCGAAACGTTCGCGCAATCGCAGCCTCTTTGAGGTCGTTTCCGGGGCGATGGCAGGCCTTCACATCTGCACAAGCTGAGCCTACAGATCGCCCCAGAACCCGGAGCTTGATATCAAAATCTGGCGTTGCATTATATCTGATTGTTTTTATCGGAAATTTCAAGCCTTAAATTCGATTACATCATCGCCAGCTCAATTAGGGCAAATGGCCTTATTAGAGCCAAAAAAGGAAGAGGGCCACGCAGAAATCCGCACGGCCCATCAATGATTTACAGATTTGGTATTCGGTCAGACAACAACATCTTTTTCGGGCGCACTAAGCGATATGACCGCGACAACAGCGGCACCGTTTATCCAGTAGAACAGGGCGTCAATGCCGGAAAACCCAAGCAGGCTGGGCGCCATCAGAAAGGTAATACCAACAAGAAGATCTACAGCGAGGTGGAACTTGTAGGACAGCACCCTCCAGATTCCGAGATGATGATCTGTCAAAACGGTCAATACGAAGGCGGCCACGCCTGTAACCACGGACAGCCAGAGCGCCAAGGGGTTGGACTGACCAAGCCCTAGAACAAAGGGCAACACCATCAGCGCAATCGCAACCGGGTAGTCGAGATACGCATGGACAGAGCGGGTGACAAAACGCAGGGACATTTCAACTTCCTTTCCTTAATCAGTGATGGCTAAAGGATAGGAGCAGCGATCCGAACGGAGTATACTTGGTCGTTTGATAAACTTTGCAGATCGTTCGAAATATTTGAACGATCAGTGCAGCGCCCGATAGGCGGCAGGAGATACGCCAACCTGCTTCTTGAACACGCGCGAAAACGCGGCCTCAGAGGCATATCCCACCTCGGCAGCCGCATCCGCAACATTCCAGCGGTTTTCGGTCAACCCATGACAGGCTATCTGCATCCGCCAATCTGTCAGATATTGTATCGGAGTTGTTCCCATCTTCTGGGCAAAAAGCTGGGCAAACGCGGTGCGCGACATCGCCGCCTCGCGCGCGAGTGAGGCAACACTCCACTCCTGTGCGGGGGACTGATGAAATGCCGTCAGCGCCCGCGAGATGCGCGGGTCGGCAAACCCGGCCAGCGCGGCATCATCCGGGCTTTGGTGTTCCAGATAGGCCCGTATTGCTTGCGCAAACAGCACTTCAGACAGTTTCAAAGCAATTAAATCGCCGCCAATGCGTGCGCCGGACACCTCTGATCCGATCATGCGCAGGGTCGCCTCAATCCAGGTGCCAGCGTCCTCCCCGTAATTCTCGATCAGAATATAGGGCGGCAGCCGATCGATCAGCATATGCCCAGTCCCTTTCCGACCAGCGGGTCCCGTAAACGAGAAATGACCGCAGATCAGCTGCGTATCGCGTTCTTCTTCCGCCCCGCCATAGACCAGCACACCGTCGCCCGTGTAGCCGGACTGATCCAACACGTGCTCAAGTGGCAGAGCGTCATAGGGTTTGACCTCGTTGCACAGCAGCGCGTGTGACGCGCCATGTGGGATCAAGATCAGGTCGCCCTGCCGCAACCGCAGCGTCTCGCCAGTTGCAGACAGGTAAACCTTAAGCTCACCGCGCTGAACAAAGTGAAAGCGGGCCACGTTCTCGTAGCTCGGCACCTGTATCCCGAACGGAGGGGTAAAGGATGTGCGAAAGTAAAACGTGCCACGAAGAGACAGGCGGGTGAGAATATCGCTGAGAAGATCCAACATAGATCAAGAATACGGTCTCACACGCAGGCGTCCATATCTCGGGACGATCTGCACAAAAATTTGCACGACCTGCGATCAGAACCCCCGCCTGAGCGGGGGTTCAAAGCGGTATTAACTTACGCGCGGACCAGCTTTTCGTAGTCTTCGGCGATTTCGCGGGTCAGATCGCCTACTTCAAACGTATAGTCACCGATTTGCCCGACCGGCGTGACTTCGGCTGCTGTACCTGTCAGCCAGCACTGTTCGAAATCTGCCATTTCTTCGGGTCTGATGCGGCGTTCGTGGACAGTGACGCCCTTGTCTTTCAGCATCTGGATCACCGTCTGACGGGTGATGCCGTTCAGGAAGCAATCGGCCAGCGGGGTGTGCACTTCTCCGTCTTTCACGAAGAAGACGTTGGCACCCGTCGCCTCTGCCACGTTGCCGTTGGAATCCATGAACAAAGCGTCCGAGCAGCCTTTAGCCTCGGCCTTATGCTTTGAAATGGTGCAGATCATGTAAAGACCCGCTGCCTTGGCATGTACCGGAATGGTTTCCGGGCTGGGTCGTTTCCATTCGGCGATGTCCAGCTTGGCACCTTGCATCTTGGCATCACCGTAATACGCACCCCAAGGCCAAACAGCGATCGCCATCCGGACGGGGTTCTTGGCGGAAGCGACACCCATGTCCTCGCCCGAGCCACGCCAGACCAGCGCCCGCACATAAGCATCCTGAAGTCCGCTAGCTTTCAGCGCCTCTTCCTTGGCGGCCTCGATCTCATCGACCGAGTAGGGCATCGGCATATCCAGCGCCTCAGCCGAGGCAATCAGGCGTTCCGAATGTTCGCGGCTTTTGAAGATCTTACCGTTATAGGCGCGCTCACCCTCAAACACGGAGGACGCATAGTGCATCGCGTGGGACAGAATGTGCACATTGGCTTCGCGCCAGGGCACCAGTTCGCCATCCATCCAGATGACACCGTCGCGATCGTCATATCCCGCCATGCGAAACCTCCTGAGCCGGGCTGTATTTCCGAATGTTGCGTCATTTAGGTCCGCTCCGGACATAATGTTGCGCAAAAACTGCAATTCGATACCTGTGCGCTCTTGGAATGTCAATAAGGCTGACATAAAGTCAAACTAAATCGAGTAATGAGGCCCGACATGTCCGACATACGTCCCGCCCCGGTCTTTGGCGGAGAAAGCCTGTTGTTTCTGACAGATGAGCAACTGAGGCAAGGTATCGAGGCCATGTTCTTTGCTTATCGCGGTTTTACCGCCGATCCTGATCGTATCCTGACTGAATTGGCCTATGGTCGGGCGCATCACCGGGCTATCCACTTCATCAACCGCGCGCCGGGAACGACGGTCAACAATCTGCTGGCCATATTGGGTGTTACCAAACAATCGCTGAACCGCGTTCTGCGTAGCCTCATCGAAGATGGTCTGGTCGAAAGCCGAGTCGGAACAGTGGACAAACGTGAACGCCACCTATTTCTGACGGATAAGGGGAAGGCGTTAGAGGCCAAACTCTCCGACGCCCAGCGCGCCCGGATGCGCGCGGCCTACAAGGATGCGGGCCCCGAAGCAGTGGCCGGGTTTCGCAAAGTGCTTGAAGCGATGATGGATGCTGATATGCGTCGTGCATATACAAAACTGCGGGATACGACTTCATGAGCGAAATGGACGCCCATCTTCTTATCGTCGATGATGACGAGCGCATTCGTGACCTGCTCAAGAAATTCCTGATGCGCAGCGGGTTCTTGGTGACTTCTGCGCGCGACGCGGCCCATGCGCGGCGGGTGTTGTCAGGGTTGGATTTTGATATGATTGTGCTGGATGTGATGATGCCCGGTGAGGATGGCGTCAGCCTGACCCGGGCCTTGCGCGAAACGCATTCCACCCCGATCTTGTTGCTGACGGCAAAGGGCGAAACCGAGCATCGGATTGCTGGTTTGGAAGCCGGAGCTGATGACTACTTGGCCAAGCCGTTCGAACCCAAAGAGTTGCTGCTTAGGATCAATGCAATTCTGCGCCGGATGCCGGAAACGCCTGCGCACGACGCAGTGGCCAAGATTCTGCATCTTGGACCAATTCGCTACGATATCGAGCGGGGTGAGATGTGGCAGGGCGAAGATCCGGTGCGCCTGACTGCAACGGAAAGCCAGTTGATGAAGATATTCTCGGCCCAGCCCGGCGAACCGATTAGCCGTGCCAAGCTGGTCGAGGACCTGGGGCGCGACAAGGGACAGGCGCAGGAACGTGCGGTGGACGTGCAGATCACCCGCTTGCGTCGGAAGCTGGAGCAGGATCCGAAACAGCCTCGTTATCTGCAAACTGTGCGCGGTGCGGGCTATATGCTGGCGCCGGACTGATGAGCCGCTGCACGGCGTTTTTAGGCCTTGGGCGAGGATATTTTTAGCCAGATGAATATGGAATCCTGATGAAAACCGCTTTGCTGACCCACGCAGATTGCCTGAACCATGTGACACCGGAGGGGCATCCAGAGCGGGTGGCGCGGTTGGAACATATCCTTCATGCGCTTGAGGATTTGGATTTGCAGCGTGTGACAGCGCCGTTGGCAGCGGATGATGATTTGCTACGAGTTCATCCGCAGAACCATATCAGCGATATTCTTGACCAAAGGCCCTCGGATGGGTTCAAGCAGATTGATGGGGATACATTCATGTCTCCAGGATCTGTTGATGCGGCCTATCGCGCGGCAGGTGCGGTGGTGCGAGCCGTCGATCTGGTACTGGGCGGTGAAGCACCGAATGCGTTCTGTGCGATACGACCGCCAGGCCACCATGCCGAGACGGAAACGGCCATGGGGTTCTGTCTGTTTGGCAATGCCGCGTTGGCTGCAAAGCATGCACTGGATCATCACGGGTTGAACCGCGTTGCAGTGTTGGATTTTGATGTTCATCATGGCAATGGCACGCAGGATTTGCTGTGGGACGAAAAGCGCGCGCTGGTGATCACCAGTCAGCAGATGCCGTTATGGCCCGGCTCTGGCCGTACTGACGAAACCGGCGCTTATGAGACGGTTTTGAATATTCCTTTGGCACCGGGCACAGGCGGAGCGGAGATGCGAGTCGCTTATGAGGCGCAAGCTTTTCCACGACTGCGCGCATTCAAGCCGGAACTAATTATTGTCTCCGCCGGGTTTGATGCCCATCAGGATGATCCGTTGGCAAATCTTAACTGGTCCACGGGTGATTTCGCCTGGATCACGGCGGAGCTGTGCAAGATTGCTGATGAAGTGTGTGATGGGCGTATCGTCTCGACTCTGGAAGGCGGGTATGATCTGAACGCATTGGCCGAGGCGACACGCGCCCATGTGGAAGAATTGATGAAGGCAGCACAATGACCGATACCCCAGTCGAACAGATGACCTTTGAACAGGCGATGAAAGAGCTCGAGGCCGTGGTGGGTCAGCTGGAACGCGGGGATGTGGCGCTGGATCAGTCGATCGCTTTGTATGAGCGGGGTGCGGCGTTGAAGAAACGCTGTGAGGATGAGCTGAAACGCGCCGAGGAAAAGGTGGCCGCGATCACTTTGGACGCAGATGGCCAGCCAACCGGGACGACGCCTGTCGAAGGTCAGTAAATGTTTCGTGAAAAGCTGGCACAGGATGCCGCGCTGATTCAAGACCATTTCGATCTGGTTCTGGGGACGTTGGACGATCTGGATGTGACACAGGCGATGGCCTATGCCACCGCGGGCGGCAAGCGTCTGCGAGGGTTTCTGGTACTGGAAAGCGCGCGGTTACTTGGCGTCGATGCGGCTCGGGCGATCTGGCCGGCGACGGGGATCGAAGCGCTGCATGCATACTCTCTGGTACATGACGACCTGCCCTGCATGGATGATGATGACCTGCGGCGAGGACGCCCCACAGTCCATGTGAAATGGGATGAAGGGACGGCCGTTCTGGCCGGGGATGCGCTGCAGACACTTGCGTTTGAGCTTTGCGTGCGGCCAGAGGTCGGAAATGCTGAAATGCGCGCCGAACTGGCTCTAACACTGGCAAAAGCGAGCGGCGCGCAGGGTATGGTTCTGGGTCAGGCGCTGGATATTGCGGCGGAGACGGCAGCAGAGCCACTGACACTGGATGAGATTACGCAACTGCAAGTGGGCAAGACCGGCGCGTTGATCGAATGGTCCGCCTGTGCAGGCGCGCGGTTGGCGCAGGCCGATCCTGCCCCCTTGCGCCAATATGCCCAGGCGCTTGGGCTTGCCTTTCAGATCGCGGATGACATCATGGATGTTGAAGGAGATGCCGAAAAGGCAGGAAAGCGCTTGCAGAAGGATGCAGAGGCGGGCAAGGCGACCTTTGTCTCGCTTCTTGGTCTGGATGCGGCTAAATCCCGTGCCGCTGAGCTTGTGGATCAGGCTTGTGCTGCGTTGGATGAATATGGCCCCGCGGCAGAAACCTTGAAGCAGGCTGCCCGCTTCGTTATTGCCCGGGACAGCTAAGCCAGGAACGCCAAATGTCTGACCGCCCGAATACGCCCTTGTTGGACCTTGTGAGCCGCCCAGCGGATCTGAAGCAGTTTTCAGATGCGCAACTGCATCAGGTCGCACATGAATTGCGGACCGAAACGATCTCTGCAGTATCGGTTACCGGAGGGCATCTGGGCGCGGGTCTGGGCGTGGTTGAGCTGACCACTGCGCTTCACGCAGTGTTCGATACACCCCGCGACAAGATCATCTGGGACGTCGGTCACCAGTGCTATCCGCATAAAATTCTGACCGAGCGCCGAGATCGAATCCGCACCCTGCGCATGAAAGACGGGCTGAGCGGCTTCACCAAGCGCAGCGAAAGCCCATATGACCCGTTTGGCGCGGCGCATTCCAGCACATCGATCAGCGCCGCGCTGGGTTTTGCCGTGGCCCGTGATCTGGGCGGTGTGACGCCCGAAGGTCTGGGCGATGCGATTGCCGTGATCGGCGATGGCTCGATGTCTGCGGGCATGGCATTTGAGGCGATGAACAATGCAGGGCATCTGAAGAAACGCCTGATCGTGATCCTGAACGACAACGAGATGAGCATTGCGCCACCCGTGGGTGCTCTGTCCAACTACCTATCGCGCATTTATGCGGAAGAGCCGTTTCACGATCTGAAAGCGGCCGCCAAAGGCGCGGTGTCGTTGCTACCGGAACCCTTCCGTGAAGGGGCCAAGCGCGCCAAGGACATGTTGAAGGGCATGGCCATGGGCGGGACGCTATTTGAGGAATTAGGCTTTTCTTATCTCGGCCCCATCGACGGCCATGATCTGGACCAGTTGTTGCCGGTTTTGCGTGCGGTCAAGGCCAAAGCGACAGGTCCGATCCTGATCCACGTATTGACCAAAAAGGGCAAGGGTTATGCCCCTGCCGAACAGGCACGCGACAAGGGTCACGCAACCGCTAAGTTCGATGTAGTGACGGGTGAGCAGAAAAAGGCACCATCCAACGCGCCGTCTTACACGTCGGTCTTTGGCAAGACCCTGGTCGAGGAAGCGGCGCGGGATGACAAGATCGTCGCCGTCACCGCTGCAATGCCGGATGGGACTGGGCTGAACCTGTTTGCTGAGCGCTACCCTTCGCGGTGTTTTGATGTGGCGATTGCCGAACAGCATGGTGTGACCTTCTCGGCTGCGCTGGCCGCCGGCGGGATGAAGCCGTTCTGTGCAATGTATTCCACTTTCCTACAGCGTGGCTACGATCAGGTGGTACATGACGTAGCCATCCAACGCTTGCCGGTGCGCTTTGCCGTCGACCGTGCTGGATTGGTCGGAGCCGATGGCGCAACCCATGCGGGATCGTTTGATATTGCTTACTTGGCCAACCTTCCGGGCATGGTTGTCATGGCCGCCGCGGATGAGGCCGAGTTGATGCACATGGTTGCCACTGCCGTCGCTTATGATGATGGTCCGATCGCCTTCCGCTATCCTCGCGGCGAAGGGGTGGGCGTTGACTTGCCCGAGCGCGGTGAAGTGTTGGAGATCGGCAAAGGCCGCATAATCCAAAAGGGTGCGCGTGTAGCATTGCTGTCGTTCGGGACGCGGCTGGCCGAGGTGCAGAAGGCGGCCGAGGCGCTTTCCGCGCGCGGGATCGCCCCCACCATCGCCGATGCGCGCTTTGCCAAGCCTCTGGATCGGGATTTGATCCTTGATCTGGCCGCGAACCACGAGGCGCTGATCACGATCGAGGAAGGCGCAGTTGGCGGTTTCGGCAGTCATGTTGCGCAGCTTTTGGCCGATGAGGGCGTGTTCGACGAAGGGTTGAAGTATCGCTCGATGGTGTTGCCGGATATTTTCATCGATCAGGCAAACCCAGCGGATATGTACGCGGTCGCTGGTATGAATGCAGAGCAGATCGAGGCCAAAGTGCTGTCGATTCTGGGCGTCACGACGATTGGCGAAAAACGCGCCTGAATCGACGAATTCATTTGGCGCAAACGCGTGGTCGTGATTTAAGTTTCATAGACACATCTGAAATTGTGCATTTTTTGCACATGTTTTTTGCCTCTGCGGGGAAATAACAGCTTTGAAAATGACATAGGTCAATATCCTGATGTTCGGGTTACACTAGAACCCGACTCGGGGTGAGGCTGCTCCTTGCCCTTTATGCATAAGGTCGCAAGCGAATGAACAAGCTAGCCAGCCGCCGTGCGTTTCTTAAGGGAAAAGTGCTGCGCAATGATCAAAACTCCATCCGCCCGCCTGGGGCAGATGCAGCCGAGTTTCTTGAGCTGTGCACGCAATGCGACGAATGCCGCGAGGCATGTCCCGAAGACATAATCAAGTTCGACACACAAGGCTTCCCCGTCGTCCAACTGGATGCAAGCCCCTGCACATTTTGCGGCGATTGCGCCAATGCCTGCCCAACCGGAGCATTGAACCCCGAACATATCGCCGACTGGCCCTGGCGCGCCAAAGTTGCTGCCACGTGCCTGTCGATGAACGGCGTCAGCTGTCGGGTCTGTCAGGATGTCTGCGACCACCGTGCAATCCGCTTTGAATTGCAGACCGGTGGCCGCGCCGAACCTGTACTCGACACCGATACCTGCACCGGCTGCGGCGCCTGCGCTAGCGCCTGCCCCGCCGGTTCCGTCAGCTTTGAACGCCATACCCCGCCCACGCAGGAGGTCGCCTAATGAACATCTGTGGTTGCCTCGTCCATGTAACCCCCGAAACCACGCAGAGTGCACAGGCCACGATTGCGGGTACAAACGGGGCAGAGGTTCATGCGGCATCTGAGGATGGCCGCATTGTTGTTGTGGTCGAGGATACGCCTGAAAAATTGGCATCCGAGACGATCATGGATCTGCATCAGATCCCGGGTGTGATCTCTCTGACCCTGACTTATCACCATTTCGAAGACCTTGCGGAGACCCGTCCGCACCTTAACGCTTCTCGCCAGATATAAAGCCGGAGACCCATGTCATGACCATCTCTGAATCCCGCCGGACCTTTCTAAAATCAACCGCCGCCGCTGCGACAGCATCAGCCGCAGGTTTGCCGCTTGCTACCGGGCCGGCCAGCGCTCAAGTCGGCAACCCTGATATTCGCTGGGACAAAGCCGCCTGTCGGTTCTGTGGCACCGGATGCTCGGTCCTGGTTGGTACCAAAGACGGGCGCGTCGTCGCCACGCAGGGCGACCCAGACGCGCCGGTGAACCGCGGTCTGAACTGCATCAAGGGCTATTTCCTGTCCAAGATCATGTACGGCAAAGACCGCCTGACCACGCCGATGCTGCGCAAGACCAATGGCGAATACGATAAGAATGGTGAATTCGAACCCGTCAGCTGGGACGAAGCCTTCGACGTCATGGCCGCCAAGTGGAAAGAGGCCCTTGCCAAGAAAGGGCCGACCAGTGTTGGTATGTTCGGCTCGGGCCAGTGGACCGTTTGGGAAGGTTATGCCGCTGCCAAGATGATGAAAGCCGGTTTCCGGTCCAACAACATCGACCCGAACGCGCGCCACTGCATGGCCTCGGCG
The DNA here is from genome assembly GCF_056542905.1 of Ruegeria sp. AA3. Taxonomy (NCBI): domain Bacteria; kingdom Pseudomonadati; phylum Pseudomonadota; class Alphaproteobacteria; order Rhodobacterales; family Roseobacteraceae; genus Ruegeria; species Ruegeria sp. AA3. Next base: position 222,288 of record NZ_JBQGAQ010000004.1, read on the forward strand.
GTGGTCGGCTTTATGCGGACATTTGGCATTGACGAGCCGATGGGCTGCTATGACGATTTTGAGCATGCCGATACGTTCGTGCTCTGGGGCTCGAACATGGCCGAGATGCACCCGATCCTGTGGTCACGTCTGACCGACACGCGTCTGACCAAACCGGGATCCGAAGTGCATGTGCTGTCGACTTATGAACACCGCTCGTTCGAGCTGGCCGACAATGGCATGGTCTTTGCGCCGCAGACCGATCTGGCGATCTTGAACTACATCGCCAACTACATCATCCAGAACGGCGCGGTGAACGAAGAGTTCGTCAAGAACCACGTCAACATCACCAAGACCGCCACCGATATCGGCTATGGCCTGCGCGACAATAACCCGCTGCAGCAAGAGGCCGAGAACCCGAACTCGGGCAAATTGGAACCGATCAGCTTCGAAGAATATGCCGAGGCGGTTTCGGAATACACGCTGGAATACACATCGGAACTTTCCGGCGTTCCTGCCTCTCAGCTCGAGCGTCTGGCCCAGCAATATGCAGATCCAAACCGCAAGGTGATGAGCCTGTGGACCATGGGCTTCAACCAGCACACCCGCGGATCGTGGGTGAACTCACTGATGTACAACGTGCACCTGCTGGTCGGTAAGATTTCAGAGCCCGGCAATTCGCCCTTCTCGCTTACCGGTCAGCCCTCGGCCTGTGGTACAGCACGTGAGGTTGGGACCTTCGCTCACCGTCTGCCCGCCGACATGGTCGTCGCCAACGACAAGCACCGCGAGATTTGCGAGACTGCGTGGAAAATCCCTGCGGGCACCATCCCGCCCAAACCCGGCTTCCACGCCGTATTGCAGCACCGCAAACTGAAAGACGGTGATCTGAACGCCTATTGGGTGCAGTGCACCAACAACATGCAGGCCGCACCAAACATCAACGAAGAGGGCTACCCCGGTTATCGCAACCCGGAAAACTTCATCGCCGTCTCAGACCCTTATCCGACCGTGACCGCCCTGTCCGCTGACTTGATCCTGCCCACCGCCATGTGGGTCGAGAAGGAAGGTGCCTATGGCAACGCCGAGCGTCGCACGCAATTCTGGCGGCAGCAAGTTAAGGCTCCGGGTGAGGCGAAATCGGACCTCTGGCAGCTGATGGAGTTCTCCAAACGCTTCACCGTTGAAGAGGTCTGGGGCGAGGAACTGCTGGCCACCATGCCCGAACATCGCGGCAAGACCATGTATGAGGTGTTGTTCGCAAACGGCACGATCGACCAGTTCCCGCTGTCTGAAACAGCAGAAGGCTTCGACAACGACGAGTCCGAGCACTTTGGCTACTACGTCCAGAAGGGCCTGTTCGAGGAATATGCCGAGTTCGGTCGCGGACATGCGCACGATCTGGCACCGTTCGAAACTTACCATCAGGCCCGCGGTCTTCGCTGGCCGGTCGTGGACGGCAAAGAGACTCTTTATCGCTTCCGCGAAGGCTATGATCCTTACGTACCCGAAGGTGCGGATGTGAAGTTCTATGGCCATAAGGATGGCAAGGCCAAGATCATCTTTGCCCCATACGAACCCGCCCCCGAGGAACCGGATGAAGAATTCAACCTGTGGCTCTGCACAGGCCGTGTGCTGGAACACTGGCATTCGGGTTCTATGACCCGCCGCGTGCCCGAACTGCACCGCGCCTATCCCGCCGCTGTTGTCTACATGCATCCGGACGATGCGCGCGATCGTGGTCTGCGGCGCGGGCAGGAGATCGTTCTGTCTACCCGCCGCGGCGAAGTCAACAGCCGGGTCGAAACCCGCGGCCGGAACAAAGTTCCGCGCGGTCTTGTCTTCATGCCTTGGTTCGACGAGGGCCAGCTAACCAACAAGCTGACCTTGGACGCGACCTGCCCGCTGTCGAAAGAGACCGACTTCAAGAAATGCGCCTGTAAGGTCGAGCGCGCGTAAAAGGCTGGCAAGGCAAAGGTCGTCCCCATGTCTCGTGTTGGCACACCCCTTTCGCCGCAGCGGCGCCGGTTCCTTCAGGACTCGGCGCGCGCAGCGGGTGGCTGCGTCGCAGCCGGGTCCCTGTTGGCCTGGCTGGCGCGGGACGCACGGGCGTTGCCGGCCGAAGCATTGCGACCTCCCGGTGCCTTGCCGGAAAAAGACTTTCTATCAGCCTGTATCCGCTGCGGTTTGTGCGTGCGGGAATGTCCCTATGACACGCTGAAACTGGCCGAACTGGGTGTTGATGCGGTGGCCACCGGCACGCCGTATTTCACCGCCCGTGATGTGCCTTGTGAAATGTGTGACGACATCCCCTGTGTCGCGGCCTGCCCCACCGGGGCGCTGGACCCTGGATTGGACAACATAGACGACGCCAAGATGGGCGTGGCCGTTCTGGTCGATCAGGAGAACTGCCTGAACTTTCTCGGCCTGCGTTGCGACGTCTGTTACCGCGTCTGCCCCATCATCGACGACGCCATCACTCTGGAAACCGAACACAACGCCCGCTCAGGCAGTCATGCGATCTTCATTCCAACCGTTCATGCCGATCATTGCACCGGATGTGGCGTTTGCGAGAAAAGCTGCGTTCTGCCCGAAGCTGCGATCAAAGTTCTTCCCACCCGATTGGCCCGGGGCAGCAGCGCAGATCACTATCGCAAGGGCTGGGAAGAGAAAGAAGCCAAAGGCGCGCCCGTCGTCGAAGGCATTATCGACCTGCCAGACCGCTTACCGGGACCGGGCACCGATAACCTTGTCGCACCGGGCGGGTTTGAGCCCAGCTTCAAGTTGCCGGAGGTCACCCAATGACCGCCCGCACAAATATGCCACTGGGGCAAGAGGCCATCGCTAGCAAAGGTTGGTTGAGTACCCATAAATACCTGCTGCTGCGCCGCGCCAGTCAGCTGTTCTTTCTGGTGCTGTTTCTGCTGGGCCCATGGTTCGGGATCTGGATCGTGCAGGGCACTCTGGCCGGGTCGCTGACGCTGGGCGTGCTGCCCCTGACCGATCCGTTTGTTTTTCTGCAAAGCCTGATCGCCGGGCACTGGCCCGAGCTGACTGCCGCCATCGGTGCCGCCATCGTCCTGGTTGCTTACGCGTTGATCGGAGGTCGCGTCTATTGCTCGTGGGTCTGCCCGATCAACCCCGTAACCGACGGCGCGCATTGGCTGCACCGCAAGCTGGGCCTGCAAAAAGGCTGGCAACCCAAACGTGGCACTCGGCTGTGGATTATGGCCACTGTGCTTATCGTCTCAGGCCTGACCGGAGCCATCGCGTGGGAGCTGGTCAATCCGATCACCATGCTGCATCGCGGGCTAATCTTTGGCATGGGATTTGTCTGGGCGATGGTCGCCGCGATCTTCCTATTCGACCTGCTGGTATCGCGCCACGGATGGTGCGGCCATATCTGCCCGGTAGGCGCGTTCTATGGATTGATCGGCAGCAAAGCGATGCTGCGGGTCAGCGCCGCCAACCGCTCCGCCTGCGATGACTGCATGGACTGCTACGCGGTCTGCCCGGAAAACCACGCGATCTCTCCGGCGCTGAAAGGCAAAGATACCGTGCTGATCCTGTCGCCCGACTGCACCAATTGCGGGCGCTGCATCGATATCTGTGCCGAAGACGTTTTCAAATTCACCCATCGGTTCGACGCCCTGACCGTCGCGCCACCGGAACCAACCGCCGCGCCTCAGCCGCGCGCCTCAAGACCTTTTTGAAGGAGTGAGAAGATGAAAAAGCCGATCCTAGTGGGCCTTGCCCTGATCCCGCCGCTGCTCCTCGGTGGCCTGGCCCTTGCACAATCTGCCGGGGTCAACAGCCTGCGCGGTGCCGAGGTAGATGAACCTGCCGTTCTGGATCAGGTGCATCGCACGGTCGAAGGCCGCATGCAGCGCAACTATCGCCAGCAGCCGCCGCTGATCCCGCACTCGATCGAACAGTACCAGATCGACCTGCGCACCAACCAGTGCCTGTCGTGCCACGACTGGACCAAAGCCGGTGAGCGCAATGCGCCGACACTGTCGATGACCCACTATCTGGACCGCGAAGGCCGTGAGTTGGATCAGATCGCGGGCACTCGGTATTTCTGCAACCAATGTCACGTGCCGCAGGCCGATGCGCTGCCGCTGGTCGACAACACTTTTGAACCTTCCTCCGGAAACTAAACTCAGGTCGAAAAGGAGAGCGCGACATGTCCGACTCCCAAGAAAAACAAGGGCTCATCCGGCGCCTCTGGACCTGGTTCTGGAGCCCGATCGCCGTCCTCAGCGTTGGTTTCACCCTGCTTGCCGGATTTCTGGCAGGCATCCTGTTCTGGGGTGGGTTCCACTGGACGCTGGAACTGACGAATACAGAAGAGTTCTGCACCTCGTGTCACACGATGGAGGTCAATCTCGGCGAATACCGCGAGACCATCCACTATAACAACCATTCGGGCGTGCGGGCGATCTGTTCGGATTGCCACGTCCCGGACGAGTGGAACCATAAGATCAAAGCCAAGATCATGGCCGTTAAGGATGTCTACCACGAACTGGCAGGCACGATCAGCACGCCCGAGAAGTATGAGGATCATCGTCTCGCTATGGCGACGGCCGTTTGGAAGAAGATGAAAGCATCCGACAGCCGGGAATGCCGTAACTGTCACAACTTCGACTATATGGACTTCACGATTCAGGAAACCCGGGCCGCCAATGAACACCAGCGCGCGATCGATAACGGCATGACCTGTATCGACTGCCATCAGGGTATCGCGCACAGCCTCCCACCCAACTATCTGGAAACGTATGAAAAGATTGCGAAAGAGATAGACGGCGAGGTTCTGCAGGAACACGCAGCCGCTTCAGGAGACGACATCCGCGCGTTCCTGAACAAAAGCTCGGATTAAGGTGGGACAGAGATGTTAGAAATACTTGGAACCATCGGCGGCAACGTATTGGGCCTACCCGGCATTCTGGGTCTGGCACTGGGCATGATGACCCGCCAATATTGGTTGGGGGCCCTATTGGGCGGTCTGGTAGGCCTGATCGCACCACTGCTTTTTGCCGGGTGGCAATTTTCCCATGTCGGAGCCATGGCGCTAATCATCGCGATCATCGTTGGCGTCTGTGCCGGTACCCTTGGCACCGCCATTCGCCGCAAGGGCGCGACAGTCTGAACAGGTCAACCCGGCAGCAATGTCGGGTTACCGACCCCAGTTTTCCGCCGGATCACTTTCGGCATAATCCCGCAGCAATGCTATATCCGATATTACAGCGTGGTTGCGGTTGATCTTTACCCCCACCGCCTTAAGCCTTGAAAACGCCCGGCTCAGGCTTTCGGGTTTCATACCCAGACGACCCGCGATCAGCATCTTGTCATAAGGCAGCGATACTTCGCACTCACCCGCATCAGTGTCACAGAGGTTCAGCAAAAACTCGGCCACGCGCTGTGCGCCGGTCTGCGCCTTGAGCTGTTCCAGCTGCGCCACCAGCGAGTGCAGATGGGTGAAGGTCGCGGCCAGGATCGAGATCCCGATCTCGGGGTCTTCCTTCATCAGCGAAATCAGGATTGGACTAGGAATGTGCATGACATCACAGGCCGAAACGGCCTCGGCCGAGACCGGATAGGGCACGTTGCGCAGCGCCACGGCTTCACCAAAACTGTCGCCACGGGTAAAGACGCTGACTACCGCTTCGGCACCGGTCGGGGTCATGCGGAACAGCTTGACCCAACCCTCCAATACGACGTGTATGGCCTGCGCCGTTTCCTCCTGCAGGAATATCGTCTCACCACGGTCATACTGACGCCAGATCGCGTGGCTCAGCAGCGTTTCCACATGCTGTTCCGGTAAACTGCGCAGCAGCAGCGACTGACGTGCGATCGCTTTTTGTGCTTCGTGAGACAAGAGAATACCCCTGTTACTTCCTGCCGGCGCGCGCGCTCGGTTGGTCCATCCCTGTCCCACGCTATGCCAGAGCCGGCAGTTGTGCACCATAGTTTTATGTTGTGTAAACTTGACTATTGTCATGTTGCGGGTTGGTTCGCTGCCCTATTCTCGGCTCAAAGCCAGTATTCCGGGGAGCACGTAACATGGACTACGAGCGTTATTTCAGCCAAAGCCTCAATGACCTTCGGGATGAAGGGAATTATCGTGTTTTCATAGACTTGCAGCGTCGTTGCGGTTCTTTTCCGAACGCACGTCAGACGGATGGCTCGGTCCAGCGGAATGTGCGGATCTGGTGCTCGAACGACTATCTCGGCATGGGCCAGCACCCCTCGGTGATCGGTGCGATGCATGACGCATTGGACCGCTGCGGCGCGGGGGCTGGCGGTACGCGGAACATATCGGGCACCACGCATGATCACGTGCTGCTTGAGGCCGAACTGGCTGATCTGCACGGAAAGGAATCCGCGCTTCTGTTTACTTCCGGGTATGTTTCGAATTGGGCAGCTCTTGGCACCCTCGCCGCGAAGATTCCGGGCCTGATCGTATTCTCTGACGCGCTGAACCACGCCTCGATGATCGAAGGCATCCGCCACTCGCGGGCGCAGAAGGTGATCTGGAAACACAACGATCTGGAAGACCTTGAGGCAAAACTGGCTGCCGCTGATCCAGATGCGCCCAAGATGATCGCCTTTGAATCGGTATATTCGATGGACGGTGACATCGCCCCGATCAAAGAGATTTGCGATCTGGCCGACAAATATGGCGCGATGACCTATCTGGATGAGGTTCATGCGGTTGGTCTTTACGGCCCGCGCGGCGGCGGCATCGCCGAACGCGAAGGGCTGATGGATCGCCTGACTGTTATCGAAGGCACGCTAGGCAAGGCGTTCGGTGTGGTGGGCGGGTACATCGCTGCCTCTGCTGCGCTGTGCGATTTCGTGCGCAGCTTTGCCAGCGGCTTCATTTTCACCACCGCCCTGCCGCCTTCGATTGCCGCCGGGGCTGCAGCCTCGATCCGGCATCTGAAACAATCGAATACTGAACGCGACTTGCAGAAAGCCCGCGTGGCACAGGTTCGGGCCCGTTTGGATGCGGAAGGTATCCCCCATATCCCCAACCCCAGCCATATCATCCCAGTGATGGTCGGCGATCCGGTGAAGTGCAAGTTCATCTCGGACACGCTGCTGGAAGAGTTCGGCATCTATATCCAGCCGATCAACTATCCCACCGTGCCGAAAGGGACCGAGCGGCTGCGGATCACGCCGTCGCCCGTCCATACCGATGAGGATATCGACCAACTTGTCGGCGCGCTGTCTGCCCTCTGGCAACGCTGTCAGATCGCGCGGATGCCGATGGCCGCCCAGTGATTAAGAAGCGCCCCCTTGCGTGACACTTCGCCGTCTCCTCGGAGGCGGCGTTTTTTTGGTCAGATCAGGTAGAGGACGAAGATGATGATGGCAAATCCTGTAGTCACCATGGTGAACCCCCGCAGCCAGGCCGGGCTGTTTGCGAGATCAAGATAACGAGCCAGGATGACGCGGCATTTCGCCAGTGCGAGGATCAGAATGCCGCCGGCCAGGGCGGCAGGCGGGATGGGCAGCACAGTCAGCAGTGCAGATGCGACGCTGAGCATCAGAAGGGTTAGCCATGCGCGTGTGAGCGCATTCGGGAGTCTCCGGCGGGCGTATTTAGGAAAAGATGAAGCTGCGGGCATCCGCATTATCCCAGCAGGTAAATCACGGGGAAAAGCAGGATCCAGACCAGATCGACCATGTGCCAGAACTGCGCACCTGCCTCGATGTTGCGGGGGTCATCGCGCCAAGCGACCAGCAGCAGGATGCCGACGCCAGCCAGCACATGAGCGGCGTGAAAGCCGGTCAGCAGGTAGTAGAACAGGAAGAACGGGTGGGTCTCGTAGGTGATCCCTTGTGCGGCTTTGCCTGCGTATTCCACGCCCTTGATGACAAGGAATACGGCGCCCAGCGCGGCGGCGGCGATCAGTGCCAGACGGGCTGCGAGCCGACGCGCGATCTGTCGCCAGTGCAGCGCTTGCGCCGCCAGATAGCCAGAGGTGACCAGCACCGCCGTATTGAGCGCCGCTCCGGTACGATAGAGATGCGATTGTGCTTCGGCGAACCCGGCCGGATCGGTCAACCGAACGCCCATGAAGGCAATCAGGCCAGCGCCGAATACCAGCAGTTCCGAGATGATCAGAACCCACATCAACAACTCGCCCGGAAGCTCGTCGATCAAAGAGGTATCACTCATGCGCCAACCAGTTGGCGGTAGATCTGCGGCAGGGCCATAGTCAGGCGGTGCGGATCGGGGATGACCGCAAATCCGCCTTGGCCGAACATGCGCGGGAACCAGCTTTTACCGGTTTTGTCGATGGTAACACCAAAGACCGATTGCCCGGCGCGGCGTGCCTCGCGGATGGCTTGGCGTGTGTCTTCGATACCGTGACGGCCTTCGTAGTGGTCCAGATCGTTGGGTTTGCCATCGGTGATCACCAGTAGCAACCTGCGTTTGCGCGATTGACTGGCCAGATCAGCCGAGCAATGGCGGATCGCCGCACCCAGCCTTGTATAGTGGCCCGGACGCAGGGACGCGATGCGCTGTTCTACCAATCTGCCCATCGGCTCATCAAACCGTTTGCAGCGCTGCACGTAGACGCGTTGGCGTTTCAGCGAGCTGAAAGCGTGAATGGCAAAATCGTCACCGCAGGCGTTCAGACCCCAGGCCAGCGCGGCCAGTGCCTCGCGTTCGATGTCGATCACGGCACGGCCTGTCACGGCGCTTTCGGTGGAGCGGCTGACATCCAATAGAATCGAAACGGCCAGATCGCGGGCTTCGGGGCGGGATTGCATCCAGACGCGTTCATTGCCTTCACCGCTGGCGTGGCGATCGGTTTCGGCACGCACGGCGGCCTCGATATCCAGTTGATCGCCGTCCAGATGGCCGCGGGTCATGACGCGGCCCGGGCGCAGCGCCTCGAACTGGCGCTTTACGGCGCGGATGCGGCGGGCGGTGGCCGGGTCTTTGCCGAATTCAGCCGAGTCTTCGCGGATATCGGCATCCGACAGCAGGACGTTGACGTGATCCGGCAGGTACTGCCCCGTACGCACGTCCCATTCAGGATAGAGGATGCGGCCTGAAAGACGCTCGCGGTTCACGTCCTCGGGCGCGAGGTCCAGATGCAGTTTCAGCTTGGTTGGCGGGGCTTTGGAGATCTGCCCCAAACCGATTTCTTCCTGATCGTCGGCGGCTTTCTTGGCGTTATCGGGATCGTCATCATCGATGCGCCGATTGATATTCAGGAACTCGGCCCAGCTGAGGATCGCTTCGAACTTGTGCAGGATGAAACTGTCACTGCGGTTGGCCTGATCCGATTTACGGCGGCGGGCGCGGTGGGTTTTCTCCCCTGATTCCTCAGGTGGACCTTCGGTATCGGGGTTTTCGACCTCGTTGTGTTCGGAAAATCCGACGGCGCGCAGTTCGGGCCACAGGGGAACAGGGCGGAGATGCTGATATCCACGTGGGGCGGTCAGATCATCATCCAAGGTCAGAAGCTGCTCGGCCCGCGCTGACAGGGGTGCGGGATCGCCCAACATGTAACGAACCAGTTCCTCGACCGCTGCTTCCACGGGAGGCAGGCCAGGGATGTCGCGGTGATGCAACACACCCTTGCAAAGCTCGTTATAAAGTGGGCGCAGGCCGGGGGCGTCGTCCAAAGTAGCCTCGACCATGCTCTGCGCGGCGATCAACGCGCGCAGGTCAGCGCGCAGAGGGTCATCTTCATCAATCCGGGTTCCGGCATGGGCGGCAGCAGCGGCCAGCCAGACAAAAAGCGCGCCATTGGCTTCGCGCGCGGGGAAAACGGCCAGCCGGTCCGGTAGGCGCAGAACTTCGCCATCGAAGGAGGCGCGCGGCATCAGCTCGGCCTCGGTTGCCAGCTTGCGGCGCCAGCTTAAACGGTGACGTGAAACCTCGGGTGAGACCGGGCGCAATTCAACGCCCGGACTACCCCCAAGCCCTCGGAAGAGGACGGCCAGCCGCCCTGCGACCTCAGAGAGGTCGACCGCGGCTCCATCATGCACCTCAGGTGCATCAAGGCGGCTGGCAAGGGTGTGCCATAGTTTCCCGATCGTTTCTTCGGGTTCCCATGGCTCAAAATCGATCCTGACCATCGGCCGGCCTCACCCAAAGACAGCCGTGACAAGATCGAGGAGCCCGCGTTTGATGTCCTCGTCATCAGTCAGAGGTTCAATCATAGCGGCAAGGATGGCGCGGTCGGTTGACATGCTCTGTGCGATTAGCGTCGCGGCATAGACAACCAGACGGGTGGAGACGCCTTCCTCAAGGTCCTGACCCTTGAGCCCACGCAGCTTGTTCGCCAACCGGATCAGGGGCTTGCAGCGCTCCAGCGCCAGCCCGCTTTCCTGCGCGACAACTTCGGCTTCCATCTCGGGCGATGGGAAGTCGAATTCCAGCGAGATGAACCGCTGCCGGGTCGAGGGTTTCAGGGTTTTCAGGATATTCTGGTATCCGGGGTTATATGAGGCCACCAGCATAAAGCCGGGCGCGGCCTCAAGTTCTTCGCCGGTGCGATCGATCGGCAGGATGCGCCGGTCGTCGGTCAGCGGGTGCAGCACGACGGTGACGTCCTTGCGGGCCTCGACCACCTCATCCAGATAGCAGATCGCGCCTTCGCGCACCGCGCGGGTCAGGGGGCCATCAACCCAGACGGTTTCTCCACCTTTCAAAAGGTAGCGGCCAATCAGGTCGGCAGCGGCAAGGTCATCGTGGCAGGCCACGGTGTAAAGCGGGCGGCCAAGCTTGGCGGCCATGTGGGCCACAAAGCGGGTCTTGCCGCAGCCCGTCGGCCCTTTCAGCAAAACCGGCAGATCGTTGTTATAGGCGGCGGTGAATACATCGCATTCATCACCTTGGGCGAGGTAGAAGGGGGCGTTTGCCGCCCCCTCGTTCAGTTTCATGGAGCCGTCCATCTTCATGACTCCGCCGCGACGTGGTCAGGATCGCTTTCCAGCCGGTCGCGTTCGATTGGGCCGGGTTCGACCACCTCTTTCCGGGGAACCCAGATCGAGTAGATGAACAGCAGCGCGCCAAGGACCACAACCACACCAGAGCCGAGACGCATCCAGTAGAAGATCGCGATCTGGTCCTGTACGTCCATGAAGTAGTCACCGACCACACGTTGCATGTGAGTCTGCACGGTACCGCCGAAAGTCAGGACGAAGGTCATGAACACCATGCCGCTGGTCATCAGCCAGAACGAACCCATGTTCAGAACCTGATTATAGGGATCACGGTTCTTCAGGATCGGCATCGCGTAGCTGAAGATCGCCAGGTTGAGGCAGACATAGGCACCGTAGAAGGCCAGGTGACCGTGCGCGGCGGTGATCTGTGTACCGTGGGTATAGTAGTTCACCCCATGCAGTGTGTGCAGGAAGCCCCATACACCGGCACCAAAGAAGGCGAGCGTGGCACAACCCAGCGACCACAGAAGCGCGGCCTTGTTGGGGTGGTCACGACGGCCTTTCCAGACCATGACGAAGGCAAAGGCCATCATTGCGAAGAACGGGATCACCTCGAGGCTCGAGAAGATCGAACCGATCCACTGCCAGTAAGCAGGCGTACCGATCCAATAGTAGTGGTGACCTGTCCCAAGGATGCCCGAGAACAACGCGGCGGCGACGATGACATAAAGCCATTTTTCGACGACCTCACGGTCTACACCTGTTAGTTTGAGCATCAGGTAGGCCAGGATCGACGCCATGATCAACTCCCACACACCTTCGACCCACAGGTGGACAACATACCACCAATATTGCTTGTCCAAGGACAAGTTGCCCGGGTTGTAGAAGGCAAACAGGAACAGAAGCGCCAGACCCCACAGACCCAACAGCAAGATGTTGGTGATGGCGGTTTTCTTACCCTTCAGAACAGTCATCGACACGTTGTAAAGGAAGATCAGCGCGGCCACGACAATACCCATCTTGACCCATTTGGGTTGCTCAAGGAACTCGCGCCCCTCTTTGCCCAGCAGCCAGTTGCCTTCGAACAGGTTGAAGACATAGGTCACAACCACGCCCAGCGTGCCGACCACAAGAATGATCAGCTGCAGATAAGCCAGCTTGGGTGAATGGATTTCACGTTCCGCCTCTTCCGGGATCAGGAAGTAGGCCGCTCCAAAGAAGCCAAGGATCAGCCAGACGATCAAAGAGTTGGTGTGAAGCATCCGCACGATGTTGAACGGCAGAAGCTCACTCAGGAAGTTCGGGAATACATAGATGAAACCGGCCAGAAGGCCGCCGATCACCTGTATCGCGAACAAGGCCATAGCTACAGCAAAGTAGGCATAGGCTATTTTTTGGGATTCGTATTTCATTGCTCCGTTCCCTTTCTCAGCCTGCCTCGTTGGGCGGCCAGCCCTGGGCGTCGATATTGTCGGTCCAGATCAGGAAGTTCGCCAGATCACGGATCTCTTCGTCGCTGAGGTTGAAATTGGGCATCTGTCGACGACCGGGAATGCCGGTCGGTTGTGCTTCCATCCAGCCCTTAAGTGCTTCAAAGGCTGATTCTGGGTCGTCCAGCACACCCCATCGGGTCATCACATTCGCGACTTCCGGCGCATAGTAGGCACCTTCACCCATGATAGTATGACAGTTGATGCAGGCGTGTTTTTCCCAGACATGCTTGCCCCGGACCACACTTTCATCAAGCTTTGCCGAATTCTCGGAGTTGACGATATACAAGTGCGAATGGGCCGACAGGGCCAGAAAGATGAGGATGAAGAACAGTGACCCGCCATAGAATATGTTGCGAGCCATGCTCTTTGTCATGACTTCTCGCATTGCGCTCTCCTTTGCGCAGATTAGCTAGTATGGAGACAATGCCGCTTGGGTAGTGGGGCTGCCTTAACGAAAGTCAAGACTGCAGAGGATGAGCGTTCCCCATTCCAAATCTTTGGTCATCAGAGGCCAACAACGATCTATCTTGACCCAACAACGGCAGATTCCCCTCATTAAACCGATATTTTTAATCGAATAATAACCTTGAAAACTGCATTTAGGGTGGTCAATTTCTTGCAGAATTCTTTGTCGGTCGGGGTTTTCCCTTCGGCCTGCGGTCCACTCAAGCTAGGCGGATAATATCAATGCCTATTAATATCTACGGTGCCTTTCGTACTGACACGACGATGACAGACAACACAGCGACCTTTGCGACGCTTGGGGCCACGTTTCAGATATCCCAATATAGCCAGATCACGATTGACGATGGTGCGGATGGGTCGGTTATTGAAGGCGACAATATCGTCAATGAATCCCCGAACGACCCGACCCAGACCTATTTGGGAGAGGTGTTTATCTGGGACTACACGATCGAAGTGAATGATGGCGTCAACACCTATCAGATTGGTGTGATGGACTGGGATGAAAACGGAGATGGCGATTTCGATTTCCCAACGGCGGAACAAGGCTATTTTCTCGGCTTTATCGGTGATGTACCCCCACTTAATACAACGCTGACTGTTGGCTCGGTTGTCGACAACGGCGCGAATATTGAAGTAGATACCGTTGTTCCCTGCTTCTGCGCTGGCACGCTGATAGATACACCAACCGGACCTCGCGCGATCGAAACACTATCCACTGGTGACAAAGTCGTCACCTTGGATCACGGTCCCCAAGTTATTCGTTGGATTGGATCGCGAACGCTTGATGCGTCTGAACTGGCTCGCAAACCCAGATTACGCCCTATCCGGATCGCTGCCGGTAGTCTGGGCAGCGGCCTGCCACGTCGTGATCTTTTGGTCTCACCCCAGCACCGCATGCTGATCCGTTCGAACATCGCGATTCGCATGTTCAACAGCGAGGAAGTCCTGGTCCCAGCCCACAAGCTTGTTGGCATCCCGGGAATTACTGTCGAAGAGGACGCTCAGAATGTCGTCTACCATCACATGCTCTTCGACCGGCATGAGATCGTGTTGGCCGAAGGTGCGCCATCCGAAAGCCTATTCACCGGGCAACAGGCGCTAAAGGCTATACACCCGGAAGCACTGGCTGAAATTGTTGCGCTTTTCCCTGAACTGGCCTCGCAGGATCATCAACCTGTGGCTGCGCGCCAGATTCCCAGGCAGGGAAGAAAAATCCACTCATTGCTGCGACGGCACAAAAAAAACGACAGAGCCTTGATCCGACCGTCTTGATACGGATTCATCGGCGCGCCTACAGTCAGGAAGCAATACGTGGCCCAGTCAAAGCAGGCCACATCGTGATCAGGTAAAGAACGATAGCGCTGATCCACAGACCGTCAGATACCAACATCATGACCAGATACCCCTGGTCGGTCACTGAACCAACCCAGCGCAAAATAGCAGCCGAAGCCATAAGACCGTAGGCGACCGCCATAGGTGGTGGGGCAACAAGTGCGCGGCCGCTATGGCCCAAAGCAGCCCGACTCATCACAGCTAGGGTCATGCCTCCGACACAACCGATCCCCAGAACGTGCAACGCGCCGATTTCGCTGCCGATACCCAGAACCGCCACCCCCCATAAAACCAGCCCCAGTGCCAGCATTCCCAGACCCAGATGCAGGGCAACCAAGATCGGTTGACGTATGGCCCAGCGCGCGCGCCATCGTGACATGCGCAGGATTTGGGTTATGCCAAGCGCTACGGCCGCGCCACCCGCTATCTTACCCAATCCGAAGAGAAAAACGCTGAGCGGTAGTAGCAGCGCCAATCCCATGCTGGCTTTGTCTAATGCAGCTACCGACACCGGCCACGCGGCTTCCGGCTCGCCAGCGCGCTTCATCGCATTCCGGGTGAAAGCTGGCGTTATACGTCCACCAAGTATCGCGATCATGCTGCACAGCGTCAGCAATCCTACACGCAATCCTATGTCCAGTGTACCGCCGGTAATGCCCATCCAATCAAGATGGGTCAGCAGATTGGCAATCCAGAAATAGCTGAGCAACAACAGAAAGATCATGTTCTGCGGCTTGGGGCGTCGGATCAGTTGGCTTGCGATCTTTGCCGCCAGAATCGGTACAAAGGCCAGATCGAAGACAGCGACCAGACCCGGCGGCAGAGCCCCGGAGAACCACATCGCGATCCGTCCGGCCAACCAGATACCCGCGGCAATAACAATAAACTGTACCCTTGCTTCCGGCGTACCCGTCCAGTTTGGCACCGCTGTCAGTAGAAATCCTCCAAGGGCAGCCGTGGCATATCCAAATATCATCTCATGCGCATGCCACATGGGTGGGTTCATGGCATAGGTCGGATTTTCGTAACCGACCAACCCGGTCTGAGTCGTGAGCCACACACCCCAAGCACCACCCGCGAATACACCGAATAGCCCCGCTGACAGAAAAAAGACGCGAAATCCTTCACTCAGTACCCGCGCGATCATTGCCGGCATGCCTGCTCTCCTCGGCCTTAGTGGCTGTTGGATCCGGTCTAACAAACCCGACTCGTTCGGGACTTAACCGAAATCAAGCACCCGGAGAAACATGACCTTAAAACATAGGTTTTTCTCATAATTTAAAGGCTAATCAGGACCTTCATTTTCCAGTTTGCGACCCTTCCGTTGACTTTCGTCAAGGAGTGATCGGCGCCAATGTTTCAGTCTGCAACCTGCCTCACCACGCAAATGGAGAGTGATCATGTCACTTGGAATCAGCTACGATAAGACCGGCCGCGCCTTTGGGGTCGGTTTGGCAATGCTGCTGGGCTCTGTCGCCGCGCCAGCATTTGCCGAAGAGCCAACGTTGAGCGACGAAGCATTTGAGTCGTCCAAGCAGCTCTATTTTGAACAATGCGCAGGGTGCCACGGCGTTCTGCGCAAAGGTGCAACCGGTAAGAACCTGGAACCTCACTGGAAAAAAACTGCAGCAGACGGCACCGTCACAGAAGGCGGCACGCTTCAGCTGGGTCAGGAGCGCCTTGAAAAGATCATCGCCTGGGGAACCGAAGGCGGGATGAACAACTTCTCGGACATTATGACCGAGCAGGAAATCAAGGACATGGCGACATACATCATGATGGAGGCCCCCAAGCCGCCGGAAATGTCGCTGGAGCAGATGAAAGAGACCCGCAAGGTCTATGTGGAAGAGGCCGACTATCCGACCGAGCCGCTGCATGGCCGCAACTGGGAAAACTTCTTCGTCGTCATCGAACGTGACGTGGGCAAAGTGGCTGTTATCGACGGCGACACCAAAGAAGTGCTGACCCACATCCCGACCGGTTATGCCGTACACGTTCTGAAAGCGTCTGAGCACCACTCGATCACCGAGCCGGAGCATCCCGGCCGCTTCTGGTACACGATGGGCCGCGACGGCAAGATGACTAAGATCGACCTCTGGCAGAAGCCTGAGAACATGTTGGTTTCCGAGGTCAAAATCGCCTATGACGCACGCGACGTTGCCGTTTCCGGCGACGGTAAATACGTCATCGGTGGCGGCTACTGGCCGCCGCATTTCGCGATCGTTGACGCGCAGACCATGGAACCGGTCAAGGTCGTTTCTACACGCGGTACCAACGTAGACGGCGAGTATGTGGAAGAAGCCCGCGTAGCCGCGATCTACACCACGCCGAACGAACCCACCTGGATCGTTGCCGTGAAAGAGCTCGGCCAGCTGTGGCAGGTCGATTATACCGACCTGGACAACCTGCGGATCGACAAGATCAACTCGGCCAAGTTCCTGCATGACGGGTTCTTCGACCCGACAGGCCGGTACTTCCAGATCGCTGCGAACGCGTCGAACAAGATGGTCGTCGTCGACACCGAGACCCACAAGCTGGAAGCGATGATCGACACTGCAGCCCTGCCGCACCCGGGACCCGGCGCCAACTGGGTCGACCCGAACTGTGGTCCGGTGGCTGGTACAACCCACCTTGGTGTTGGTACCGTAACGGTCTGGGGTAACGACCCCGAAGGTCATCCGGATCAGGCCTGGAAAACCTGCTACGAAGTGGAAACAGACGGCCCCGGCCTGTTTGTCCGTACCCACCCGAACTCGGACTACATCTGGGCCGACCAGACCAAACACCCCGAGCCGGAAATTCAGCAGTCTGTTCAGGTCATCTCGAAAGAGACCGGCGAGATCGTGAAAACCATCCAGATCACCGAAGACGAAGGCAGCGCCGCTGTTCACTTTGAATTCAACGCGGATGGTACCGAGGTCTGGGTTTCCAAATGGAACCTGTCGGATTCGAAGGAACCCAACGGTCAGATCGTAATCTTCGACGCCAAGACGCTGGAAGAGATAGGTCGTATCGACGGGCTCTATGCCCCGACTGGCAAGTTCAACGTCTACAACCGGTCGAACCACGTCACCTGACGGTTTGAGAACCAACACCGGAAAGGGCGGGCCCCTCGCCCGCCCTTTCCTCGTTTGACCCATCAGCCAAACTCACCGGCCTGCCATCTAAGGCCAGATAAGAAAGCCAAAACGGAGCCCGGATATGACCTCCGAACCGGATAAGAAAAAACCGATCTGGCGCCGGTATTTCCTATGGGGAATGCCTGTGGCCGGTATTGCTGCGGCCTTTGTCGGCGGCATCATCTTCTGGGGCGGGTTCAACACCGCCATGGAAGCCACCAACACCAAGGATTTCTGCATCTCGTGCCACGAAATGCGCGATTTCGTCTATGAAGAATACACCGGCACGATCCATGACGTGAATCGGTCGGGCGTCGGCGCGGTCTGTTCCGACTGCCACGTGCCCAAGGACTGGACGCATAAGATCATCCGCAAGATCAAGGCGTCGAAAGAGCTGTACGGCAAGATGGTCGGCACCATCAACACACGCGAAAAATTCGAAGCCAAACGCGTGCACCTGGCGATGAACGAATGGGAGCGGATGAAGTCCAGCGACTCGCGTGAGTGTCGCAACTGCCATGACTTCGAGTCGATGATGCCCGAGTTCCAAAAACCCCGTGCGCGTCAGCAGCACCTGAATGCGATGACCGTCGGGCAAACCTGTATCGACTGTCACAAAGGGATTGCACACTCGGACGCCCGGGATCGGGCTGACGAGGAGTATCTGGAAAAGCTTGAGGCCCCGAACCCGTCCTTTATCCGCGAGATACCGCCGGAATACCTGGCCAGCCTGGAACGGATCGAAGCCAAAGAAGCTGCCGAAGCTGAGGCCGAAAAAGCTGCCAAACAGACACAGCATGAAGCCATGCAGGCTCAGATTGCCGCGGCTGTGGATGCGGCGGTGGCCGAGGAGCGCGCCAAAGCCGGCGGCGAAGAGGCCGCAGCGCCTTCAGGTGGTGGAGGTGGCAGCGATGTCGGCTCGGACATAGATTGGAACGCGGTAGCTGCTACAGATCTCAAGCTGTTCTACCCCGGTCAGGCTTCGTTTGAATGGGTACAGAATGGCAAATTCCACGGAGGCGCTCGTCCGCTGACAAAAGGTGGTGACCAGTGCACGACCTGTCACGCCAAAGAGCTGGATACCATCGGCAACAAAATCGTCGCAGGTGGTGAGCTTGAGCCGACGCCGATCCCCGGCAAACGGGGCGTGATCGATGCGACCGTACAGGCCGCGCATGATGATCAGAACCTCTATGTCCGACTGCAGTGGCCGGATGCCGGGCACAATCCTGCACCTTTCGTTGATGGTGGCAAAATGGACCCTGACAACCAGATCAAGGTTGCCATGATGATCACCGGCACAGGGATCGAACTGGGCGAACAGGTGGGGTGTTGGGCCTCGTGCCACGCCGACAACAGCTATATGCCATTCGCGCCCGAGGCGGACGCCATCGCAGGCAACGCCGATGTGGCGGGACGCATGACATCTCAGGATACCGTGACCAAATACATCAGCGAAAGCCGCACCGATGTCGAAGTCAAAGGTCGTCGTGGCAAGGCGCTGGGTGGCTGGGACAAGCTGAAGGCCGAGGAGGAGCTTGCGCAATATCTTGAGGATGGCACCTATCTCGACCTGATGCGCGTCTATGCAGACGGCAGCGCAACCAACGGATATCTGCTTGAGCAACGCGTGGTGAACGAGGGTGAGATCGCGGCTGCGGCCAGCCTTGATGGTGGTATGTGGACAGTTGTGTTCTCGCGGCCACTGAACTCCGGCGCGCCCGGTGACGTGCCGCTGGAGGCCGGTCAGACCTACACGGTCGGCTTTGCCATCCACGATGACTTTGCCGCCGCGCGGTTCCACCACGTCACGCTGGATACCAGCCTGGCGCTGGACGATGACAGCGCCTTCATCAACGTGGTCAAACAATAAGGAACTGGGGCCGGGCAATCCGGCCCCTTCCGCTTAGAAGAGGAGACTTGGACGATGAAACCCCAACACCTTCTTCCCGCTTTGCTGTTTGTAGCCGCACCTGCCTGGGCGGATGAGACCGCCGAGCTATGCGCTGAAGCCGAAGAGCGTTATACCGAGCTGTTTGGTCAGCCCTCATCCTCCGTTGAGGATGCGGAAGTGGTGCTGATGTACAAATACACCTTCTGCCCCGTCGAGCTGACCGTGAAAGCAGGCACCACGGTGCGCTGGGTCAATATGGACAAACGCACCAGCCACTCGGTCCTGCTGAAAGATGGCAGCGAACCCGAAAGCGACAGGCTGTTTCCTGAGGAAACGGTTGAACTGACCTTCCTCACCCCCGGCCCGCAGGAGTATTTGTGCGGACCCCATTGGGAGACGCAGAACATGATCGGCATGATCACCGTCGAACCCTGAGCCGAGGCACCATACAGGCATGAGAGAGAGGAGCGCGGGACCAATTCCTGCGCTCCTTAACTTTAGTCAAGGAGGTTCCTTTTCGATTGCGCCAGTCTGGCCGCATGACACGCCCGGCTCACCCAGCAACGTCCCCTGATCGCGCAGGAATTCCGGGCTCCGAAGACATTCAGACCAAGCGAGTTTGCACATGAGCGGTAAGGTTTTTCTGATTGGCGCAGGCCCTGGTGACCCTGAACTGATGACCCTGCGCGCACTGCGGATGCTGCAAGAGGCGGATGTGGTTGTTTATGACCGTCTGGTCTCGGCCGATATCCTCAACTTGCATGCCGAGAGCGCACGGCTGATCCCGGTGGGAAAGGCCCCCAAATGCCATACGGTGCCGCAGGATCGCATCAACGAAATCCTGGTCGAAGAAGCAAGCGCCGGTCACACCGTTGCGCGGCTGAAAGGCGGCGACCCGATGATCTTCGGGCGTGGATCGGAAGAGGCGGCGCATCTGATGGCCAACGGCATCCCGGTCGAATATGCGCCGGGCATTACCGCAGCGCAGGGGGCATCCTGTTCCACCGGCGTGCCGCTGACCCATCGCGGGCTGGCGACCTCGGTGCAATATGTCACCGGGCATCGGCAGGCTGACAAGGTGCTGGATCTGGATTGGAAACGTCTGGCCGACCCGGACTCGACGCTGGTTGTCTATATGGGCGTCGCCAATATCGGCCAGATCGCCATGGGGCTGATGACCAAGAACCTGCCCGGTTCGACCCCGGTGCTGGCAGTTGGTAAAGCCACCACACCGGATGAACACCGCATGGTGTCCCGGCTGGATCGATTGGCAGCGGATGTGCGCGACGCTGATTTGAAAGCACCGACGCTGTTCATCATCGGCAAGGTCGTATCGCTATACGCAGAACGGCCCGTGGCTGAACTTCTGGAGCAGGCGCATGGCTAAGTTTGGTTCGAGGCGATCAGGGGGCAGTCGGTCGCTGCCCGATGGTGCTGCCAAGGGCCCAGGTTGGACCGCGCGCGCTGTACTGACAACGGCTGTGCTTGTGGCCACATCTGCCTTTGCCGCCGACACTCTTGACCCCAACGCGCTGAAACGTCTTGTCCATCAGGACTGCGGCTCGTGCCATGGGCTGTCGTTGAAAGGCGGTCTCGGCCCTGATCTGAGATCCGAGACATTGGAGCACTACGACGCGGACGTTCTGACCGGCGTGATTCTCGATGGCATCCCCGATACCGCGATGCCCCCATGGCGGCCTTTGATCAGCGAAGAAGAGGCTGAATGGATCGCGCGTTATCTGCTGGCACAGGAGGCACAATGAAACAGCTCATCCTCACCCTTGCCGCCACCCTGCTGATGACAACAGCACAGGCTGAGCCCACCGCGACCGGAGACCTCGGCCTTGTGATCGAACGGGCAAAAGGCTCGGTCCTGCTGGTGGATCAATCCGACCGCGCCGCGCTGGCCCGGATCGAAGGGCTTGGCGATCTCTCCCATGCCTCATTGGTCTATTCCCCCGATGAACGCTTTGCCTATGTCTTCGGGCGCGATGGAGGACTGACTAAGGTCGATATCGTCACCCGCCAGATCGTGAACCGCGTGGTCCAGGCGGGCAACGCCATCGGCGGCGCGATTTCGGATGACGGAAAACTGGTCGCCGTATCGAACTATGAACCCGGTGGCGTGCGTGTCTTTGACGCCGAGACGCTGGAGATGGTGGCCGATATCCCAACTGACAGCAAAACCATCGGTCTGGTCGACGCACCGGGTCGCCGGTTTGTCTTTACCATGTGGGATACGGGCGAGACCTGGATCGCCGATTTCGCCAAGGGTGACCCCGCAATCACCAAGATCACCGATATGGGCAAAAACCCCTATGACGCGCTGATCACCGCCAATGGTCGCACCTATATCACCGGCCTGTTCGGTGAGGATGGACTGACCGCGCTGGACCTGTGGTCCGACAATCCCGAACCCATCCGCGTGCTGCCTGACTATGGTCGCGGACAAGAAGAAATGCCGGTCTACAAGATGCCCCATCTCGAAGGCTGGGCGCTGACCGGGCGCGAATTCGTGCTGCCGGCTGTCGGCCATCACGAGGTTCTCTGGATCGCTTCCGACACCCTGACCGAGACCGGGCGCACGCAGACCCACGGCCAGCCGGTCTTTGCCATGGCCCGACCCGACGGTCGGCAGGTTTGGGTGAATTTCGCCCACCCGTTGAATGATACAATTCAGGTCATTGATTCAGTGAGCAAGGAAATCATCCACGAGTTCAAACCCGGCCCCGCCGTGCTGCATATGGAATTCACGCCTCGAGGGCATGAGGTTTGGATCAGCGTCCGCGATGCCAACAAAGTCATGGTCTACGACACCCAGACCTTTGAAAAGCTGCGCGAGATTGAGGCCGACAGCCCCTCGGGCATTTTCTTCACCGCGCGTGCGCACAGAACGGGGCTTTGACATGCAGCATATCACCGACCCGATCGACCGCCGTCTTCTGGACGATTTCCAGCGTGATTTTCCCATCGTAGAGCGCCCGTTTCAGGTTCTGGCCAACGCGCTTGGGCTGGAAGAGGCAGAAGTGCTCGACCGTCTTGCGCGGATGCGCAAAACCGGACGCATAACGCGGGTTGGCGCGACGATTGCACCCGGCGCGGTTTCCGCCAGCACGCTGGCGGCCGTGGCGGCTCCGGAAGAACGGCTGGAAGAGGTCGCGGCGCTGATCGATGCGGAACCCGGTGTGAACCACAATTACCAGCGCGAGGATGACTGGAACCTTTGGTTCGTGGCCACCGGCCCGGACCGGGCACATGTGAACGACACCCTCGCCCGGATCTCGCAGCGCTCGGGGCTGCGGGTTCTGGATTTGCGGCTGGTGCGGCCGTTCAACATTGATCTGGGCTTTCGTATGTCGGGCGAGACCCGCAATGCTCCTGGCCCGCGGAAAGTGGATCGTTCAGCCATGCGAGAGGGCGACCGACCCCTGTTGCAGACCCTCAGTTCTGGCCTGTCGCTGGTCTCTGATCCTTATGCTACGCTGGCTCGGACCCTGAACCGCAACACAGAAGACGTAATGGATCGCGTAGCCGCCTTGCACCGGGCCGGGATCGTCTCTCGCCTGGGCGTCATCGTACGCCACCGCGCTTTAGGCTGGTCCGCCAATGCAATGGTGGTCTGGGATATGCCGGCCGAGCAGGTCAGCAGCGCTGGCCCTGCACTGGCAGCGCATCCCGGTGTGACACTGTGCTATGAGCGCAACCCGGTCGAGGATATCTGGCCCTATCGCCTCTATTCCATGATCCATGCGCGTTCGCGCCCTGAGGCAATGGAGGTTCTGGCCGGGGCCGCCGCCTTGCCCGAGCTATTTGGCGCGCAACGCAAAGTGCTGTTCTCGACCCGCTGTTTCAAACAGACCGGCGCATTGATCCAACCGAAGGAGGCCGCCGCATGACGCTCGACGAAACAGACCGCGCGATTCTGAACCGGATGCAGGATGACCTGCCGCTGACAGCGCATCCTTACGCTGCAATTGCCCAGGAAATGGGGATCGCAGAGTCCGACCTATTGACCCGTCTCACACGGATGAAGGACGCGCGCGTAATCACCCGCTTTGGTCCCTTCTTTGACGCTGCTGCGATGGGCGGAGCCTTCTGTCTGTGCGCCATGGCCGTTCCCTCACAGGATTTCGAAAACGTCCTGACCAAAGTCAATGCGCATCCCGAGGTCGCCCATAATTATGAACGCACGCATCGGCTGAACATGTGGTTCGTTCTGGCGACCGAAACACCCGAAGGGATCGCAGCCACGGCCGAGGCTATCGCACGGGAAACAGGGATCGCGGTCCTGCAATTCCCCAAACTTCAGGAATTCTTCATCGGTTTCCGGGTGGCGGCATGATCGACGCAAAAGACAGAGAGATCATCGAGGCGCTGCAAGGCGGCCTGCCCCTTGTGCCAGCCCCCTACGCGCAGGCGGCCGAAGGGTTGGGCTTGGATGAAGAGATTCTGATGTCCCGTCTGGCCGATATGAAGTCGCGTGGCGTCATCCGCCGCATCGCGGCCGCCCCCAACCACTATAAACTGGGGATGACCTCGAACGGCATGACTGTGTGGGATGTCGACGATGACCGCGTCGCTGAATTGGGCGCTCAGATTGGTGCGCTACCCTTCGTCACCCATTGCTATGAACGCCCGCGCGCCCTGCCCGACTGGCCCTACAATCTGTTTGCCATGGTTCACGGATCGGACGCGCAAGAGGTCGAGGACAAGCGCGCCCAGATCACGGCAATCCTTGGCGATGCCTGCCGGGCCAAAGATATCCTCTATTCCACGCGCATCCTGAAAAAGACCGGGCTGCGCCTGAAAAAGAAAGGCTGAGACATGTTCCGCCTGACCGAATACATGCACCAGCTCGTGAAACCGACCCCGGTGCGCAAATGCCGCCCCGGCCCAGTGAAACCGGTGGTGATCTGGAACCTGACACGGCGTTGCAACCTGAAATGCCGCCATTGCTATACCGTCTCGGCGGATGTGGCGTTCCCCGGTGAGCTCAGCCATGAGCAAGCCATGGTAACCCTTGAGGATCTGGGCCAGTTTCGCGTCCCGGCCCTGATCCTCTCGGGTGGGGAACCACTGGACCGGTTCGATTTCTTCGACATCGCCAAACGCGCGCGTGATCTGGTGCCGATGCTAGCACTGTCGACCAACGGCACACGGATTTACGACGAAACTGCCGACATGATTGCCGACGTGGGCTTCAACTATGTTGGCATCTCGCTAGACGGAATCCGGGCCACGAATGACTGGTTCCGAGGTGTCGACGGCGCCTTTGCCGACGCCTTGCGCGGTGTGCGCGAATGCAAGAAACGCGGCATCAAGGTGGGCCTGCGGTTCTGCCTGACCGAAGGCACGCAACATCACCTGCCTGACCTGCTGCAGCTGTGCGATGATGAGGGAGTCGACAAGTTCTATCTGTCTCACCTCGTCTACGCCGGGCGCGGCGACAAAAACCGAGGCGAAGATGCCGAGCACCTGCGCACCCGTAAGGGTCTGGACCTGCTGCTGGAACGTGCGTGGGAGGCTGCGTCTGGCGGTCGTCTGCTGGATATCGTGACCGGCAATAACGACGCCGATGCCGGGTATTTCCTGAACTGGGTCCGGACGCATTTCGACGATGACAAAGCCGCCCATGTGCACGAACATCTGGCCGCATGGGGGGGGAACTCCAGCGGATTGGGTGTGGCTAATATCGACAATCTGGGGCGTGTACACCCCGACACTTATTGGTCCGACTACACGGTCGGCAATGTGAAGACCAAATCGTTCTCAGAGCTTTGGACCGGTGACGACCCGATGCTGGCTATGCTGCGCACCCGCCCGCGTCCTTTGAAAGGGCGTTGCGGAGCGTGCCAGCTGAAAGACGTCTGCGGTGGCAACACCCGCATCCGGGCGCTGCAACTTACTGGTGATCCGTGGGCCGAAGATCCGGCCTGCTATCTGTCGAACGAAGAAATCGGCGTGAATGGCGCGAGCGAGCGCCTGCAGGTCACGCCATTCCGGGGGAAAAGCCATGATCCGGCGCATCAGTTCTTTTGACACTCTGAAAATCGGCACTTTCTGCTCGCTACTGCTGGCGGGCACCGCTTGGGCCGATGCCCCAACTGATTACGCCGAACACTGCGCCTCATGCCATGGCGAGAACCGTCTGGGTGGGGTTGGTCCGGCGCTTATTCCAGAATCGCTGAAACGGATGCGGGGGCCGCGCGTGGCTGCCGTGATCGCCGAGGGGCGCATCGCGACACAGATGCCTGCGTTTTCGCATGAGCTGGATGCTCTGCAGATCGAGGAACTGGCGGGTTGGCTGAAATCTCCGCTGGAAACCAATCCCCAATGGGACGAGGCCGATATCATGGCCAGCCGCACTCTGGACGAGGAATACATTCCAGTCGATGCCCCGGTCTGGGACAGCGACCCGATGAACATCACGCTGGCCGTTGAGACCGGCGATCACCATGTCAGCGTTCTGGATGGGGATACTTTCGAGGTTCTGGACCGGTTCGAAACACCTTTTGCGGTGCATGGCGGGCCGAAGTTCAGCCCGGATGGGCGCTATGTCTTCATCATGTCCCGCGATGGCTGGGTGCAGAAATATGACATCTGGGCGCTGAAACAGGTGGGCCGCGTGCGTGCGGGCTTGAACAGCCGCAACATCGCCATGTCAGGAGACGGCAAGTGGGTGGCCGTGGCGAACTATTTGCCGAACTCTCTGACACTGCTATCCACCGAAGACCTGTCTGTAGCGAAAGTCATTGATGTAAAAAGCAAAAAAGGAAAACCCAGCCGCGTCTCGGCGGTCTATCAGGCACCGCCGCGCGAAAGCTTCGTTCTCGCGCTGAAAGACGTGCCCGAGATTTGGGAAGTATTCTACGGGGCGAACCCGCCGCAATCCGGTTTGGGGCATGACTTCCGCATTGAGGGTCAGTTCAAGAACCCCGATCCCTTCCCGGTGCGCAAGATTACCACGCCGGACTATCTGGACGATTTCTTCTTTGACCAGAGCTATGAATACGTCATGGGTGCCTCGCGCGATGGCAAGGGCGGTCAGGTGATCGATCTGGTGATTGGTCACAAGGTGGCTGATCTGGACCTACCGGGGATGCCTCACTTGGGTTCGGGGATTACCTGGAAACATGGCGATTCCACCGTGATGGCGACGCCGCATCTGACCGATGGCACGGTCTCGGTGATCGACATGGAAACATGGGAAACCGTCAAGCGGATCAAGACCGAAGGGCCGGGGTTTTTCATGCGCAGCCATGAGAATTCACCTTACGTCTGGGCCGATGTGTTCTTTGGGCCGAACAAGGATGCGATGCATGTGATCGACAAGCAAAGCCTTGAAATCGTAAAGACTTTACGCCCTGCGCCGGGCAAGACCGTGGCGCATGTTGAGTTCACCAAGGATGGCAGCCACGCGCTGGTTTCAATCTGGGAAGATGACGGCGCGGTGATCGTCTATGACGCGCAGACGCTGGAAGAGGTCCGCCGCCTGCCCATGCGCAAACCGTCTGGGAAGTACAATGTCTGGAACAAAATCACCTTCTCGGAAGGCACCAGCCACTGAGGGTAAATGGCCGGTCTGGAAACTGGCCATCCTGCTTTATCCGGCCACGGCTCTGACCGTGGCCATCAACCTGTTTCTGGCCGGGCTGATCCTGCACAGCGCTGGATTTGGTGCCATTGGGCCGGTGCCCGCGATCCTGTGGTCGATCCCATTGGGCATACCCGCCGCGTGGTTGGCGGGGCGTTGGGTGCGCGGGTTGATGGATGAGGCAGATGGTTGATTTCAAATGTTAAAATCGAAAATTTCCAGAACCTGACCTAAGTCAAGTATCGCGCCGAGAGAATCCCCTAGAACACGCGGCATAGCTTCCCGAGTCGGAGTCTCCATGCCTGCCCTCGTCCCTTTGCACAATCTCCCTGCCCGTGCGTTTCGCGCGGCGGCTGGGTTGGCGGGCATGCTCCTTCTATTGTTGCAGACCTTTGGACCGGCGCTGGCGAGTCCCGGTGAAAGTGTCTGGGTGGAGATCTGCTCGGAAGGCGGCGCGGTCTGGGTTGAGGTTGACCTTGAGGAGGGCACCGAAGACCCGACCGCGTACTGCCCGAAATGCGCCGATTGCGCGCTGTGCGCTGTCACCAGCGCGGCACCCGTGCCCGAGCTGGCGCAAGTGCCGCAAATCGGAATCTTCCGTGTTGTACAGGTTCAAAGCAGCAAATCTTCCGTGTTGTACAACTCGGATCGGCTGTGGCCCGAAACCCGGGGACCCCCGTGCGCGACCCAAAAAACAACTGAACGCGCCCCGCGCGCGTCCATGGCGTCTACCCTAAGTATCGGAGGTGCGCCGTGATCGTAAGTCGCGCAATCCATTTCCTGCTGGCCCTTGCCCTGTCCTGCCTAATGGCGATCAGTGCCCATGCCGACAGCCTTGCCAGCTTCCTGCCCGAGATTGAACCCGCCGATCTGGCCCCCGGTGCTGATGCCTTCGGGCCGGTACGTGATGACGTTCCGGTTGCCCCTGTCCTGAAGGGCGGCGAGACCGTTGCCTGGGCCTTCCTGACTTCTGACTTCGTGGGCACCACCGGATATTCCGGTAAACCGATCCATGTGGTTGCCGCCATCGATGACGACGCGGTGCTGACCGGTGTGCAGCTGGTCAAACACTCGGAACCCATCGTTCTGATCGGCATCCCGAACTCGAGGATGGTTGAGCTGACCGAAGGCTATGCCGGTCTGGACCTGAAGGTTGAGGCCGAAACCGGTGGCGAGGGGCATGACCTCGACATTATCTCGGGCGCGACAGTGACGATCATGGTGATCGATGACAGCCTCGTGCGTGGTGGGATCAAGGTGGCGCGTGCGCTGGGGCTGGGCGGGTTATCTCCGCTACAGGCAGACGGGCCGAAACGCGAAGTCGATATGGCACAGGATGCTGTTTACGACTGGACCACTTTGTCGGGTGACGGTTCGATACGGCGGCTGACACTGGATGTCGGTCAGGTCAACGCAGCTTTTGAAGCCACTGGCGATCAGCGCGCCATCAAACGCCCTGAACCGGGCGAGCCGGATGACACGTTCATCGACATGCACGTGGCGCTGGTCTCAGTTCCATCGATCGGCAAATCACTGTTAGGCGAGGCCGAATATCAGAACCTTGTCGAATGGCTGGACGAAGGCGAACAGGCCATTCTGGTGCTGGGGCGCGGTGCCTACAGCTTCAAGGGATCAGGGTATGTCCGCGGCGGAATCTTCGACCGGATTCAGCTTATTCAGGGCGACAATTCGGTGCGGTTCTTCGACAAGCAGCAAGAGCGCCTTGGCCGGGTTGCCGCCCCGGATGCGCCCAGTTTCACCGAGCTGGATATCTTCAAGATCCCCGCCGAAGCCGAGTTCAACCCCGCCGAGCCGTTCCGCCTGCAATTGCTGGTGCAACGGGCCGTGGGTGCGGTCGAAAAAACCTTCCTGACCTTCGATCTGGGCTACAAGCTGCCCGAGCAGTATCTGTTGCCAGTCGCAGCCCCCACTGTTGTGGATGACGCCACTGGCGAAGCCGCAGCAAAAGCCGCCTTGTGGAAACGCATCTGGAAGGATCGCACGGTCGAGATTGCCGGTCTGGGCGTCATGTTGTTGGTGCTGACCGCAACCTTCTTCTTCCAGTTCCACGCCACGATGAACGCCCGGGTCTTTTACTGGTTCCGCATCGGATATCTGACCCTGACGCTGTTCTTTATCGGCTGGTACGCCAATGCGCAGCTGAGCGTGGTGAACCTGATGGCTCTGGCGGGCAGCTTGCGCACCGGGTTCTCATGGGACGCCTTCCTGCTGGATCCGCTGGTCTTTATCCAATGGTTTGCCGTGGCCGCTGCCCTGCTGTTCTGGGGACGCGGGGCCTATTGCGGCTGGCTGTGCCCATTTGGTGCGCTGCAAGAACTGACCAACAAGATCGCTCGCGCGCTGAAAGTGCCACAATGGACACTGCCATGGGGGCTGAACGAACGTCTGTGGCCTGCGAAATACATGATCTTCCTTGGCCTCTTCGGGCTCAGCTTTGTCTCGATCCCGCTGGCTGAGACCTATGCCGAGATCGAGCCGTTCAAGACCGCCATCATTCTGAAATTCTTGCGCGACTGGCCCTTCGTTGTCTTTGCGCTGACCCTGCTGGGGATCGGGCTGTTCATCGAACGGTTCTATTGCCGCTACCTCTGCCCGCTGGGTGGAGCGCTGGCGATCCCCGCCCGAATTCGCATGTTCGACTGGCTGCGCCGCTACAAGGAATGCGGCAGCCCCTGTCAGACCTGCGCCAACGAATGCCCCGTTCAGGCAATCCACCCAACTGGTGAGATCAACCCGAACGAGTGCGTCACCTGCCTGCATTGTCAGGTGCTCTACCAGTCCGAGGACAAATGTCCCGTCGTTATCCGCCAGCTTAAGCGGCGGGCCAAGACAGGGTCGGTCAACCTCAAGACCCCCCTCGGGCAACCACCGGCGAACCATCCGAACGCCAAACCGCAATCCGTTTCCTAAAAAGGAGGAACGATCATGTCGGAACAAGACAACAAACTGAATATCACCCGCCGCGGGATGCTGGGGGCAACCGCCACCGGTGCCGTGCTGGCCGGGACCGGTCTGGGTTCGACCCTGATGACCGCGAAACAGGCCAGCGCTGCGGCCAATGCCAACCTGGAGCCCGGTGAGCTGGACGAATATTACGGCTTCTGGTCCTCGGGTCAGACCGGTGAATTGCGCATCCTGGGCTTCCCGTCCATGCGCGAGCTGATGCGGGTGCCGGTGTTTAACCGTTGCTCTGCAACCGGTTGGGGTCAGACCAATGAGTCTCTGAAGATCATGACCGATGGTCTGCTGCCGGAAACCAAGGAATTCCTCGCCAAGCGCGGCATGAAAACCTATGACAACGGCGACCTGCACCACCCGCACATGTCGTTCACCGACGGGACCTATGACGGCCGTTACCTGTTCATGAACGACAAGGCCAACACCCGCGTTGCCCGTGTGCGTTGCGATGTGATGAAATGCGACAAGATCACCGAGATCCCGAATGCCAAGGCGATCCACGGTCTGCGTCCGCAGAAATTCCCGCGCACCGGCTATGTCTTTGCCAATGGTGAAGATGAAACGCCGCTGGTCAATGATGGCACCGTGCTGGACGATCCATCGCAATACGTGAACATCTTCACCGCGCTGGACGGTGACACCATGGAAGTTGCCTGGCAGGTGATCGTGTCGGGTAACCTCGACAATACCGACTGCGATTATCAGGGCAAATACGCCTATTCGACCTCGTACAACTCGGAAATGGGTATGAACCTGGCCGAGATGACCGAGAACGAACTCGACCACGTTGTTGTTTTCAACCTCGCGGAAATCGAAAAAGGCATCGAAGCCGGCGACTATCAGGAACTGAAAGGCGTCAAGGTTCTGGACGGCCGTAAGGGTCAGAACAAGAAGTACACCCGCTACATTCCGATCCCGAACTCGCCGCACGGTATCAACACCGCGCCTGACGGCAAGCACGTCTGCATCAACGGTAAGCTGTCGCCCACCGTGTCGATCATGGACGTGACCAAGCTGGACGCCCTGTTCGAAAGCGATGCCGATCCGCGGTCGTGCATCGTGGGTGAGCCGCAGCTGGGTCTTGGCCCGCTTCACACCGCGTATGACGGTCAGGGCAATGCGTTTACCACGCTGTTCCTCGACAGCCAGATCGTGAAGTGGAACATGGACAAGGCGATCCGCGCCTATGCGGGTGAGGATGTCGATCCGATTATCTCGAAGGTCGATGTTCACTATCAGCCGGGTCACAACTCGACTTCCATGGGTGAAACCAAGGATGCTGACGGCAAGTGGCTGATTTCGATGAACAAGTTCTCGAAAGACCGCTTCCTGAACGTGGGTCCGCTGAAGCCCGAGAACGAACAGCTGATCGACATCTCATCGGATGAGATGAAGGTGGTTCACGACGGGCCAACCTTTGCCGAGCCGCATGACTCGATCATCGTTCGCAGCGACATCGTTAACCCGGTCAACGTGTGGGACCGCAACGACGTCACATGGGAAGACGCCCGCAAACAGGCCGAAGCCGATGGCATCGATCTGGAAGAAGGTGCCGAGGAACCGATCCGGGATGGCAACAAGGTGCGGGTCTACATGACATCGCAGGCCCCGACCTTCAGCCTTGAGAAGTTCACCGTCAAACAGGGCGACGAGGTAACAATCTACGTCACCAACCTGGATGACGTGGATGACGTGACCCACGGCTTCTGCCTGGGCAACTACGGCATCGCCTTCGAGATCGGACCGATGGCAACCGCGTCGATCACCTTCACCGCTGACCGTCCGGGCGTGCACTGGTTCTATTGCCAGTGGTTCTGCCACGCGCTGCACATGGAAATGCGCGGCCGGATGCTGGTCGAGCCGCAGGGAGCATAACCCATGCGTTGGCCCCTGCTCATACCGCTCCTGCTCGGCTCGCCCCTTTGGGCGGCGGACTGGGATGTGCCCAATCGGGCGGGGGCCATTAATGAATTCCTGGCGCAGGCGGCGGATGGGGACACCCTCCGCCTGAGCCCCGGTGTCTACACCGAAACACTGGTTCTGGACCGGCCCGTAACCCTCGACGGGCTGGGACAGGCCACCATTGACGGACAAGGTAACGGCAGCGTCATCACCGTGACCGGGCCGGGCGTGACTGTGCGCGGTCTGACAGTGATCGGCTCCGGCTCAAGCCATGAGGGGATCGACAGTGGCATCCAGCTGACCAAAACAGCTATGGCGCCCGTGGTCGAGGATAACGTGCTGCTGGGCAACCTCTACGGCGTCGACATTCACGGGGCCAAAGACAGTATCGTACGCGGCAACCGGATCGAAGGACGTTTGGATCAGCGGATGAATGACCGCGGCAATGGCGTCTATGTCTGGAACGCGCCGGGTGCGGTGGTTGATGGCAATGACATCCGTTACGGGCGCGACGGGATTTTTGTGAACTCGTCCAAAAAGAACACCTTCACCAACAACCTGTTCCGCGATCTGCGCTTTGCAGTGCACTACATGTATGCCGACAATTCGATCGTCAGCGACAACGTCTCGATCGGCAATGATCTGGGCTATGCGGTGATGTTCACCACCAATGTGACTGTGGCCAACAACGTCTCGATCGGCGACCGCGAACACGGCGTGATGCTGAACTACGCCAACAAGAGCACCATCACTGGAAACGTTGTGAAAGGCGCCAAGGAAAAATGCACCTTCCTCTATAACTCGAACAAGAACGAATTCACCGATAACTGGTTCCAAGGCTGCGGTATCGGCATCCACTTTACCGCTGGCAGCGAGCGTAATCGCATCGTTGGCAACTCATTCATCGGGAACCGGACGCAGGTGAAATACGTCTCGACCAAATGGGTCGAATGGTCCGAGGACGGGCGTGGCAATTACTGGTCTGATTTTGCCGCCTATGATGTGGATGGCAACGGCATTGCCGATGCCCCCTATCGCCCCAATGACAGTATGGACCATGTGCTGTGGACCCAACCCGCAGCCAAATTGTTGCTCGGCTCCCCTGCCGTGCAGCTGGTGCGCTGGTCTCAATCGGCCTTCCCGGCGCTGTTGCCGGGGGGTGTGATGGACAGCAACCCATTGATGCAAGCCCCTGAACCCTCAGCTATGAAAAAGGTGCCTCATGACGGATAAGGCCCTGTCAATCGACCATGTTCTCAAGGACCGTGGAAAAACCCGCGTTCTTGACGATATCACACTGTCTCTTGCCCCCGGCCAGCGCGTTGCGCTGCTGGGGCATAACGGCGCGGGCAAGTCGACCCTGATCAAATCCATCCTCGGCCTGACGCCGATCCATGGCGGCGCCATTCGGATCGGGGACGCCACCCCCGGTAGCGCTCAGGCACGGCGCGAGACGGCCTATCTGCCCGAGGCGGTGTCATTTCATCCCGCGCTAACCGGGCGTGAGCAGTTGACGCTGTTTGCGCAGCTTTCAGGCGCAAAAGCTGATGTGCCCGGATTGCTGGATCGTGTCGGCCTGAGCGACGCTCTGGACCGTCGGATCGGAACCTATTCCAAAGGCATGCGGCAACGTCTGGGTCTGGCGCAGGTGCTGTTGGGTCAACCGAAAGTGGCTTTGCTGGATGAACCGACAAGCGGGCTGGACCCGATCTCGCGGCAAGATCTTTATGCCATTATCGACGAACTGGCTGCCCAAGGCACCGCCGTTCTGATTGCCTCACACGCGCTGACCGAGGTCGAGGCGCGCACCGACCGGATCGCCATCATGCGCAAGGGTCGGATGGTGGCCGACGACACGCTGACCAACCTGTCGGCGCTGGCCGGTCTGCCGATCCGCCTGAAAGTCCGCGCCAGCGCCAATCCAGATGTGCTGGCCGCTGAACTGGGCGGCAGCCGGATCAATGGGGCATCCGTTGAATTGCTCTGCACACCCGAAGACAAGATGGAGGCCCTGCGCCGGATCGCCGGACTGGGCGATGCGGTAGCAGATGTGGAAATGACCCCGCCCAAGCTGGAAGACCTCTATCGCCACTACGCTCAGGAGGATTTGCAATGACCCGCTTCCTCGCCATCACCCGGACCGAGATGCTGATCCTGCGCCGCAACCGCTGGCTGCTGGTCGCAACGCTGATCATGGTTCTGTTCGCCTTGGCGCTGACCTTTGCAGGCAGCGCGCCCACCGGCACGCTGGGGGTCGACATGCTGACCATTTCGGTCGCGTCGATGACCACACTGTCGGTCTACCTTGCCCCGCTGCTGGCGCTGATGATTGCCTTTGACGCCATCGCGGGCGACGTGGATCGCGGCAGCCTTTCACTGCTGCTGTCTTACCCGGCAGGACGCGGAGAAATCCTGTTGGGCAAGTTCACCGCCCATCTGGCCGCGCTGGCCTTTGCCATGACCATCGGTTTCGGCACCGCAGGCGCGGTGGCAGCCTTCTTTGGCGGCGCGGGGCCAGAGAGCCTGATGGCGCTGATCCGCCTTATCCTCACATCCATCCTGCTGGGCGCTGTCTTTCTGGCGCTTGGATACCTGTTGTCCGCCCTGGCAAAGGGGGCCACGGCGGCGGCAGGTTTGTCGGCCGGGCTCTGGCTGGTTTTTGTCGTCCTCTATGATCTTGGGCTGTTGGGAGCCGTCGTCATGGACAAGGGCGGCACTTTCACCCAATCCGTCTTTCCTTGGGTGATGGTAGCCAACCCGGCCGACGCATTCCGTCTGTGGAACATCGCCGCGACCGAGGGCGTCGCTATGGCATCCGGCATGACCGGGGCGGCGCAGGCGCTGCCGGTCTGGGCTGCACCCGTCTCACTGTTGATCTGGCCAGTGCTGGGCTTCGCCCTTGCGCGGCTAGCGTTCCGGAGGGTTGAGCCATGAAACGCCTCGTCCTGATCGCGCTGGTCGCGCTGGCGGCCTGCAAGGAAGAGATCGCCGAGGCCCCTGACCCGGTTGACCTCACCCCCGATGCGCTGAGCTATTTCTGCCAGATGAACATCGCCGAACACGGCGGGCCCAAAGGTCAGATTCATCTGGAAGGCTATCCTGCGCCCTTGTTCTTTGCGCAGGTGCGCGACATGCTGGCCTATCTGAAAGGCCCTGAACGCGATGCCAAGATCACCGCTATTTACGTCAGCGACATGGGTGTCGCCCCCAGCTGGGGGCAGCCGGGGATTTCAAACTGGATCGCTGCTGATGACGCGACCTTTGTCGTCGGCGCAGATGTCGCCGGAGGCATGGGCGCGCGCGAGGTCGTCCCGTTTGCGGAACCCGCCGAGGCCGAGGCGTTTATCCTGCGCTATGGCGGGTCCGCTTTGCCCCTGCCCGAGATCCCCGACGCCGAAGTCCTTGGACCCGTTGATCTGGACTTGATTCTGGAGACCCCCGCATGACCCTTGTGACTCGCCGCCGCTTCTTGAGCATCTCAGCCGCCTGCGCCGCCATGCCCGCAGCTGCCAGCAGTTCGGCCCAATGGCGCGGCATCGCGCTGGGCGCACCTGCCAACCTGCGTCTTGAAGGCCTGACGGATGTACAGGCCGCACCGATCTTTGGGGCTGTCGAGTCCGAATTGAACCGGCTTGAGGATATCTTCAGCCTCTACCGACCACATTCGCAGATCAGCCAGTTGAACCGCACCGGTCACTTGAATGCACCTGCGCCTGAGCTGCTGGAGGTGCTGAGCCTGTGTTCCGCGCTTCACGAAGCCTCGGGCGGGGCGTTTGATCCGACGATCCAGCCGCTCTGGCTGGCGCTGGCCAGCGGAGCGGAGCAGCCAATAGTGGAACGCGCGCATGCAACGATCGGATGGAACAACGTGCATGTCGGTACGGATGAAATCCGCCTGCCATATCCCAGACATTCGGCGATCACGTTGAACGGGATTGCGCAAGGTGCGATCACCGACCGGATTGTTGCTTTGCTGCGGTCCTTCGATCTGCGCAATGTATTGGTGGATATGGGTGAGGTCGCCGCTCTTGGCCAGCGATACACTAGCGAACCATGGCGCGTGGGGCTGGCCGCCCCCGATGGCAAGGTGGCCAAACGAATCAGGCTTCAGGATCGAGCTGTCGCAACCTCAGCGCCCGGCGGTACGATGTTACAGGGCAAACATGGCCATATCCTGAACCCGAAAGGGCACAAAGTTATGCAACACGCAGTATCAGTATCCGCGGCGCGGGCCGTTGTTGCCGATGGGCTATCAACCGCCCTTTGCCTGACTCCGGATAGCGGAGCAAACGCGCTGGCGTCGCGGTTTCCAGGGGCAAAAATCGAGATGCTACTCTGAGCCACAAGAGCGGCGGGCACCTCAAAAATATCTAGCGCTCGCTTTGGGGTGCCCCGTTATGGTCGGGATATTCAGTGAATGGTTTTGTTGGAGAATTATGTTCGCCAATGTGAATTGATTTTGACGGCTGGCCAGTGAGATGGAGGGGTTTGCGCCGATCAACGAACCGCATTGTATTGATGCTTTAGCCAAGTTCCCCGAGGAGGCACGCCAACATCGAGCTATGATTTCCTCGAGTGAATATTGCAAGCACAGTGACTGAAAGAGAGTTCCTCCAACCGCCCTTAAGCGTCTAATAGGGTTAAGTTTTTTCAAACACTTTTTACTCATTGAAATGCGCCGAGTAGCAGATTGTTGGCGCATTTCCTCAAATATTTGCATCGATCCGAACGAAGGCGCTGTGCGCTTGAGGCGGACGAAGATCAGTAGATCTGCACGATTACAACCTACAAAGTTCCGAAATCGCGCGAATTGTTAACGCAATGTTAACGATGCGTTTTCGATCCATTCAAAGACATTCCGGCATACTAACAGTATGTTATGTCGCCGACGATTATACGGCACCTGCCAAACTTTCTAGATTGGAAGACCCGATGTTAAACTTCTCTCTAAACTTCACGGTTGCCTCAATTGGGATTTTTTCTGGCTTTCTAACAATATATGCTTATTTGTGATCGGCTCAGGAACTGATGTTCGAACCCTCAACCCCAAACAGTGCAGCCGTAAATGCATACCGGCTGAAACGTTCCAATTCGGAATATGACGTAGCGATGTGGGCAGCTTGCGCTTTAATGGCGCTGCACAAAGACGAGCCAGCCGTATTGCAAGAATATGCATGTCTCTGGGCGAGCAGAGCGAAATTAGACGGATCAAAAAGAAGTCACTCAGAGCAGTCATAAAGTGGACAGCCCGGCGATCAAAAGGCAACAATCTTAATGGACTAAAATTCCGCCTCAAAGCTAAATATCTGAGGCTAAGCTGTGACCCTGCTCCTGGATCCCGATCGTTTGGACGTAAAAGCCGTTTCTGCCTCTTCGTATTGATTGAATTGTGGTCCATGTCTGCTAATCAGTACCACTGAATAACTCAAACGAAGCAAGCATGAGGTACGCTGAGATTCGCCTAATAATCTGAAACTAGCCCGCCAACAAAAGTGCGCGCTCGCTTTGTGATATGGTCGATCCTGCAGTTTTTGATGATCTTTCGCGTTTTGGCGAGATTGCAGCTGTCGGCAATACTGCAAGCTCCTTTCCTGACGCAGCATTTGAGGATGCGCTAGTTACTTTTTTCTCAGCGCCCTAGCCTTGTCAAACGCCAGAACGGGGCAACCCCATCATGAGGAAAGAAACTGACAGGCCCATCACTTTCCGCGCGCCCAAGTATATCCTCACCTGTTTGGTTCTTCAGTGTCTCATTCAAAGGTAGCAATCTATTGCTGTCGAATGGCTTGATCTGGGGGTGCTCCCAGTTTTGCTTTGACAGCATCAACATGCGGCGTAGTCCAACCCGCACCCTCTCGCCAGCTTCACTCTGCCAAGGGCGCAGCCCTGCAGCTGAAAGATGGTCGAACAGGTTAACCCAACTCTGTAAATTGAAAGCCCAATAGTGCTGCGTCAGTGTGCGCTGCAGTTCGTGCGGTTGATCTCCATCAGGGGTGATCGTAGAAATGGCTCGAGCTTGCGCTCGTAAGTCGAGGGCTTGCAGATAATCATCTTTTTCCAGAAATGCGGCAAGACTGGCGGCCTGCAAGTCATAGCATGTCCCGTGGTTGTTGGCTGCTCTGCATTCTTGGCGACCTTGCACGCTATCAGTGAACCAATCAAAGAACTCCGCGCTCCACTCTTTCATGCGGTCGGTTATGTGCGAATCTCTAAGAATCCGAACCGCATCAAGAAGAAAATAAAAATCTTTGGTTTCTATAACCCCATGGGCAGCCCCCATGTTACCCTGGTGACCCAGCCGAACCTGCGCATAAGAAAGGTTGGGCTTCATGCCAGTTTCAGCGTCCAGGAACCACGTCCTCAGAATTGAGCAGGCGTGTGCGTGGAAGCTCGGATCGGCGTCTTGTAATGTACTCGCTAATGCAAGGGCTGTGGTGTCGTCGAAGACGCGTTGTAAACGAGTTCGATCGAAGCGGCCACTCTCTGGTTCATAAAGTTCCGTGCCCGGCAGTCGTTCACCGTCGCGCCTGACATAGGGCAAGCCATCTTTCGAATTTGGGTTCGGCCACCAATATGGCGCCGGATGGAAATAGTCGCGAAGATCGCCAGAGGGGCCGGGCTCGGGTTTTTGCGTAACCGAAAATGGGCCTCGGCCTAACGCCTGCTGTGCGGCCTCCCGAACAGCTGCCCAATCTTCTGACTGAGCCGGATCAGCCGTGGTCAGGTCATAAGATAGGGCTTGGTCCTGCGCGAACGTCGCACGGACTGGGCGCGCCGACAACATGTCCAAAGTCGAACGGATCGCAGAAGCGCGTGCGAGACCACGGTTAACAAATGCCTTCCGATCAGCCTGTTCAAGGTGGGCTTTTCCTGACGCCAGCCGCGCGACCCAACCGGCTTGCCCGACCCGATGACCATCAGGGTGAACTCGGCGTGGCGGAATGTCGAAATCTTCCACAGGCCATCGCGTCCACGGACCCTCGATACCAAGATGCATGAAAAGCTCAACCTTTGGACGACGACCATAGGGAAGGTCCTCGTTGAACCTCAATGGTGCATCGCATCGAAAAACCAATTGGGGCTCTTCTTCCGCAGAAAAGGTATTGTTAGGTTCCAGCAAATCTTGATTGTTGGTGATCCTTGCCATTGGAACAACAAAATATCGCTTGTCCCGGGCCTCTAAGATGTTCGAATGCAGCCGCGCCCATCCTGAGGACGTAAGGAAGCAATTCCCATCAAAAGGCAGCGCCCACTTGCCGTATTCCAGACAAAACTCGAGAGCTGCATTTCGTGCACCGTTGTTGTGCATCACATAGTTATTGCGGGCGCGGTAAGCCTGCATAACCGCCTGCGTCGTGCGCGTACTGGTTGAATCTATTTCAAGATGTCCGTCGTAGAACATATCAGGCTGTTTGAACGTATCGAAGCTGTAACCGATAGACTGATATTCTTCTGGATCGAAGGCGATACGTCGATAGGTCTGCCCTCGTTCCTCAAGCAAGCTGATAATCTTTGCTTCAGTCTCCGCGTTAAATATCCTGTTGAGCAACCATAACTTTTTTACGCCCTCGAATTCTGGTTCATTGTCTAAAATAAAGCGCACATTTGAGAGGCTTTGGCCAACCTTGTGCCTTGGCTCGAGATCGTTGCCGACAATCCGACAGAGCGCGAATGTATCCGCCAAATCGTTGATCTCAGATTCCAGTTTTGGATCAATGGGCTCTTGTTTCACATCACGCAGAGTACCGCTGATGTCACCCATCCGCTGCACGCTGAAAGAAGTGTTGATGCGGTTGCGCCTAATGTCTCGCCGATATCGGTGCAGCCTGTACAGCAGGTAGAGAGGGAACAAAGCTATGATCGATATTCGAATTAGCGGGGAGCTTCGCTTGAAGTCGTGTATAAATTGTTCAAGCAAAGCTTGTCTCCTGTAAGTTCGCCTTGGTACGCATATTGGCTTTGTTTGATCTCAACAACCAATTCAAAGACGGGCGTGCGCTCATGATTGGCTCGGCTCTTCTGAGCCTTTGTTCGCAGGAGTGCCCCACTTGATGTGTTTGTGTGTTTGTGTGTTTGAATGCACGCTTGTTTTTGATGTAGCAAGCGGCGTTGCTGAATTGTTGGTTTCTTAATTTTGTACCTTTCTCTGATGGGGACTTTATCGCGCCCGAAGTAGATATCGTCGGGTATATATTAATAAGGCTCTCGTGGTTGTGCTCGATATTATGGGAATTGACGAAAGAGTCGAACTGACTTTCTTAGTCACCAGGCAAACTGTTGAGTTCTGGCGAGGCTCGTTTTTTTATTGGTCCGGTTCCATCGCTAGATTTTGCCCCGGTGTGCGTTGTCAGGATGAGTGAGTGACTTCGCCCTCTCGCATGGTTATGCGGAGCTTGCAGAAAATGATCTAATAGATGCGATCATCCGGGATCGAGCTCAGCCAATACCACCCTCACCGATGATCTTGAAGCAGGTGAACTCGGCCTGTCACATCTGGTTTACGGCCGTGGTCCTATCCGTGAGCCCGTCAGCAACTTCGATCACCATATATCTCGCCGCAGTGAACAGGTCAGCTTTTTTCGGAAATAGGTTGGCTGATAATCCAGATTTGAAACACCGCTATTCAGTGGTGTATTTCTTCGTCATTTCCTGATTCGGCTGCACCCCGCGTTGCAACCCAAACTCGATAAATTCGCCTTGGCTCTGCTATGGGAGGCAGCTCGAGAAAGATATTGGGCTCAGGGAACGATTCGCCAAGGCAAATAAGCCCCTACGAGCCTGCGATCTTACCACCAATCCCGTTATTCACTTATGTGCAGGCGGGTTTCCAAGGTCAAGTCGGCCTTCCATGCGACGGTTTGGTTTTTTGCTTTGTCTGGGCAGCGCGGATCCCTGTTGCACCACCTACGCAATGTGACGCCGTGGTATGACTTCGTTGAGACGGGCGACTTTGTGACAGACTATTTAGGCAGGGTCCCAGTCAGCTAGGCTTGGGTATCAACGCCATTAAGCTTGGTGGTCTCAACCAGAGGATAGGCGATTGCGGTAGCCGCGCGACCGGCATCGGAGTCGACAAAAAAGGAATTTCTACTGCCCAAGAACACACAGAGATTGAACCTTTGGCTGAGCATTGTTCAGTTCCAGAAACCCATTTGTCAGGTATTTTCGCATTTTCTTCTTTCAACCATGGCTTAGTGGATCGAATTGGCGTGATCAATTTGACTGGAAATTCGGTCCAAATGGGTGCCAGCATTCATTGGTCGGACGGCAGTTAATGTGACAACTCCAACAGCCCCTCACCGCGACGACTAAGTCGCGACCAAAAGTCTAAACCCAACTTAACCTTGAACTTTCAAGATGTCATTTTGCGGGATAACCATCCCCTCAGGTGCCTCGAACTCCCGTGTTTGATTGCTGAAAGAGCGATAGAGTACTTCGTTCCTGTGCTCTTGATGCCATTTCTTCCAGCTGTCGCGATATTCGACCCGAATCTGAGAGGGGCCGCCTCGGTTGCTAATCCCGGATGCCGGATTGTTGGTAAGACTGCCTTTTTCATTGAGGCAAAGCATTGTGCAAGCACGGTCTTCCACCACCGAGTTTGGGAATGCACGCTCGACGCGTGCCAAGAATTCCATATCCGCACCAAAGCGAACGCTGTCCCAGTATCCAACAAGCGAGAAAACCTCTCGCCTTAACATCAGCGAAATCATGGCGCGGCGCAAAATGCCATCAAAGCTGTGATTTGCAATGCGCGATAGATAGTTCGGGCGGCCAGTTTCGTCCAAACGGACCATGTGCCCGTAGGTTCCAACCAACGAATGGTCATGCAGCAAAGGCCGCACTTGGCGCTCTAAACGGTCCGGTAGCGCCAGATCGTCTGCATCATGGCCAGTAATGAAATCGCCCGACGCAACAGTTAAGGCACGATTTTTTGACACATAGGGTCCCACATTTACCAGGTTGTTGAGAACTATGAGGCGTGGTTCTTGTTGTGCCAAACCAGCCAGTATTTCAGCCGTGTTGTCTGTGCTGTTGTCATCGACGACAATCAGTTCGAGGTTTCTCCAAGTCTGCTGGAGTATGGATTGCACCGCCAATCTGATCGTGGTCTCAGCATTGTGTGCCGGCATCACGACCGATATCTTTGGCTGCGAGCCAACCACAGGTGGCAAATCCTCAAAGTTGATACGTAAAAACCTGGCATCTGTTCCAGGTTTCAACCTGATGACAGAACGACTGTGTCGTTTCAGCCACGCATTCATGTTCTCAGTCCACGCCACGTCATCTGTCGCTGCAATTGCTTTGAAAAGATCCGTAGTTCCGGGCGAATGGTAGAAGTCATTTCGCCTGAGATAAGAAAGCGTCTTCCCGAGTCCATCAGATAGAAGCATGTCGTAGGCTGTGATGATGCTGCTATTTAGGTCTGCTTTCCTTTTCTTGGTAAGAAACAGAATTCCGGGTTTTCGAAGGACCCTTAGGAATCGGGCCCAGCGCGATAGTTTTCGGCTAGTTCTTACCCTTTTTCTGCCAAGAAAACTCACCTGTACTCTCCCAGGGTTAAGAACACATAGGTACAAAAATGGAACTCTATCTCCGCGCGGCGCCGCGACCGCCAGAATTGCGGGACGTAAGCCTGGCGAAACTAATACGGCAGGTCGGGAAACTCAACAAAGGTTGCTGTTGCGCAGCAGGTTGCCTACCCGAAACTTCCTACGGTTGAATCTCTTGGATATCGAACTATAAGCACCTGTGCTTGGAATCTCTGTCATTTGAACAGCCCATCAATAGTTATAACATCTGCGGGCAAAAAAGTAGGGCAAAACATGAGGAAACGTGCTTTAAGCTTATACGCTGTAAGCGAAAACTCATCCTCAAATCGATTGCGCCCACCGGGTTTTATTCGGAAGGTGTTTCGCCGAAAGCTCAAGCGAGAGATTCGGAGTAAGCGCGCACAAATGACGGAACTGAATCGCGAACGCAGATACTCGGAGGCATTAGTGCTTTGTCGCCAAATCTGCCAATCGAGCTTCGCGCGCCCTCAGGATCATTTCCAGCGAACCAAAATTCTTCATGCGTTGGGTAAGGGCGCTGTAGTCAGGCGATATGTCGACTGGCTCTACACCCTCTATGATCGCCAACAGATTTCACGGGCGGATTTGGCTTTCCGTCTGTGGAAATCATGGCGGCCGAAATCGGCGATGGACGTTCTGGGGGAACGTCAGAACTGGCAAACCAACGCAACCGCCGAGCGTAGCGCCCTGTTATCGCTGATTGACCTGCGCCGCTATGTCGAGGCGCGTGAGCTGAATTCAGATCTTAAACACGTGAGGCAAAGCAGCCGGCTCAGTAAGAGAATCAATACTGCGCTTAATTCGTTGTCCGCTGAAGGCATATCCGCTGAGGAAGAGGAAGACATCGCCTTTTCGGTACTTAGGCATTGGGTCAAATGCCAAAAAGAGCAACCGACGCAAACCTACAAGGCGCACGCCGGTCGAGTTCTGTTGTACAATCATTCGCTGGGAATTGGCGGAGCCGAGAGGCAGGTTACACATCTAATCGCAAACCTTGCTCAGGACCCCTCGGTTTCGTCTTTGCATATGCTCACAAAAGAGCAACCCAGGAACGTCTACAAGCTTCCAAGCGGGTATAGCAAACTGTCAAATCATCAACTTGATGACATGCCGGTCTCGCTGCCCGACCCGTGGAAAGACGAGCCTACTCTACAGAGTGTTGCGTCACTATCTGAAGCGATAGGAATGCGGTGGCTTCGCGCGGTTTTGGGCACCCTTTACGAGTTGCGTCCGGAGGTTGTGCACATAAGAGGCGGCCTACACGCCGAACTTGCGCTGGCAGCGGTTATCTCAGGTACGCCGCGTGTTGTAGTGCATTTCGGATCGATGACACGCGGACAGCAATCGTCGGGGTCCGAGATCGAAAGCCTGCGCGAGAGGCTTTCCGAATACACCATCAAACTATGCGCGCAGTTCCCGCAGGTTGTTCTGGCGGCAAACAGCAGGGCCGCTGCTGATGATTGGGCCCAAGCAACAGGTTTGCCCGATACGCGCTTTACAACCATTTACAACGCCATTGAGCCCAAAGAACTTGGCTTTAAGGAACTGAGCCCGCCAAAACCAGATTCCGGCCAACAATTGACTGTTGGCGGTGTCTTTCGGTTTTCTCCGGTGAAGGATCCGCTGCTATGGGTCTCGGTCGCCAAAAGAGTGAACACCGCGATCCCGGGCACCCGCTTTCTAATGGTCGGTGATGGACCCCTGCGGAAAGACATTGAAAAAGCCATTGCATCTGCCGGGCTGACAGATCAGTTCGTACTGCCCGGCCTAGTGTCCGAGGGCTTGTTCGACTATCTGCGGCAAATGGACTTGTTTCTGATGACCACGTGTACAGAAAGCCTGCCAAACGCAGTAATCGAGGCTCAACTCGCAGGATTGCCCGTTGTCGCCCCGGATGTTGGTGGCATAAACGAAGCAATTGCCGACCATGACACCGCAAGGCTGACAATGCGAAGCGCTGATGCATTGGCTCAGGCCGTTATTGACGGGTTGCAAAATGAAGATTGGCGCGCATCTGTGCATGCGCGTAGTCCGGGTTTGATCATGAACAAATTCTCGCGCGCCGCGCAGCTGAATGCTGTTAAAACAGCTTACGGGTGGTGCTAAGATATGAAATACAGGCCAGAAATTGACGGCCTCCGCGCGCTTGCAGTGATCCCGGTTATCCTTTTTCATGCAGGATTCCCTTATTTCACAGGAGGTTATGTCGGCGTAGATGTGTTCTTTGTAATCTCCGGGTATCTCATCACAACAATACTCGTTGGCGATCTTGAACAGGGACGCTATTCAATCATTAAGTTCTATGAGCGCCGCGTAAGGCGCATCATTCCTGCCCTTTTCTGCG
Organism: Ruegeria sp. AA3; assembly: GCF_056542905.1. Taxonomy (NCBI): domain Bacteria; kingdom Pseudomonadati; phylum Pseudomonadota; class Alphaproteobacteria; order Rhodobacterales; family Roseobacteraceae; genus Ruegeria; species Ruegeria sp. AA3. The sequence continues at coordinate 266,877 of NZ_JBQGAQ010000004.1, forward strand.
TCGTGGCGGTAAGCTTTGTCGCGGGTTGGTTCATATTGCTTCCGGCAGATTTCAAAAGCTTTTCACTCAGCGTTGTTGCGGTCACAACGTTCTGGTCTAACTTTTTTTTCTGGATGGAAAGCGGATATTTTGACACCGCGACCGAACTAAAACCACTTTTGCATACCTGGTCATTGGCTGTGGAAGAGCAATTCTATATTTTCTTCCCGATTGCGCTCGCGCTGCTCTGGCGATTTGGCCTCAAGATTGTTTTTGTCGTGCTAAGTCTGATTTTTGCAGTCAGTTTTGCATTTGCCACCTGGGATCTCGGCGCGTTAAGCGAACCCGAAGCGGCATTCTATCTGCTTCCTACGCGCGCTTGGGAATTGATGGCTGGCGCGCTTACCGCACTTTATTTGGGACGCCCAAATCCGTGGAGACCGGGTTCGGCCCTGTCCGGAGTTCTATCGGTTCTGGGTATTGCGCTGATCCTGTATGCTATCCTAGTCTATGACAAACACACGCCATTCCCTAGCCCTTATGCATTAGCACCCGTGCTGGGAACCGTTCTGATCATCTTGTTCGAGCGTCGAGGCACGTGGTCTTTCCCTATTTTGGCCAATCCGGTTTGCATAGGTGTCGGATTGATCAGCTATTCTGCATATCTTTGGCATCAACCCGTCTTGGCCTATGCCCGATATCTGAGTTGGCACGAGCCGCCGCTTTGGTTCATGGCAGTGTTGTGTGGCTTCACGCTCTTGCTTGCCTTCCTCAGCTACAAGTTTGTTGAAACGCCATTTAGAAAAGGTCCAGTATTTCCTGGTATGGCAATAATGCTGCCGGCAGGGGCAGCCGGGGCCGCGCTGATCGTGGCTGGCCTCGCTATCACCTGGACGCAGGGCGTACCGGGCCGTTATACCGAAAATCATCAAGCGGTTTTTGAGCAATATGATGATCCAGCAAACTATGTACGCGGGCAGTTCTCAGAATTCCAAAAAGCAGAGTTTGATGGGACTGATCAACGGAACAAGCTGCTGATTATCGGTGACAGCTACGCGCAGGACATGCTTAACGCCGTGCTGGAATCTCCATTGGCAGACAAGTTCCAACTTTCGACCTTCTACATATCTGGGCGCTGCGGTAACCTGTTCCTGAAACGTGATTTCACGGATCTTGTCGCTCCTAAAGATCGTGAGTTGTGTGCAAAAAGGCCAGGCTACGAGGACGAAACGCTGCAGGCCCGGATAGAGCATGCGGATGAAATCTGGCTGGTATCCAGCTGGAAAGATTGGCACGTCGAGAATCTGCCTGAAAGTCTTGAAAACCTTGGCGACGTGACACTGGCAAGAATTCGGGTTATGGGACGCAAGAACTTCGGTTCCGGTATGTCTCTAAAGCGTTACATGACGGAATTCGAAACGGGCAACGAGGACATATTGGTTGAAATGAGCCAAGGCCATTTGGCTACTAATCAATCCATGAACGAAACTCTATCACAGGGACAATTCGTGGACATTTCAAACTTGATGTGCGGCAATGGTAAAACGTGTCGCAATACGAACGAGGACGGGCTTTTGATTTCATATGACGGAGGCCACCTGACCCGCGCGGGCGCAATTATGCTGGGTCATCGCTTGACCGAATGGCTGGAACAATGATTTGAGAAGGCTCTCAACTCGCATCCAGAGCCCTAAGGTGTTCTTAACTAAGCAACAAAACAAGGAAACAGACGGGTGCAAAAAGTTCTGATTACCGGCACAGCCGGGTTTATTGGTTTTCATCTTGCCAAACTGCTGCTCGCGAATGGAGACAGAGTGCATGGCTTTGACGGGATGACAGATTACTATGACGTCCGTTTGAAACAACGCCGCCATGCCGCACTGTTGCAGAACCCCAATTTTTCCTGTGATGAAGGAATGCTGGAAGACGCGGAGAAATTCGATGTCGTCGCCGACCGTTTCGAGCCCGATGTCATCGTTCACCTCGCCGCACAGGCCGGTGTCCGTTATAGCCTTGAAAATCCCCGGGCATATATCGACAGCAATGTCGTTGGAACATTCAATGTCATGGAAGCCGCACGTCGCCACAAAGTTCAGCATTTGCTCATGGCGTCAACGTCCTCGGTTTATGGTGCCAACACAGAAATGCCGTTCGATGAATGCGAAAAGGCAGATACGCAGTTGACGATCTATGCGGCGACCAAAAAAGCAAATGAGAGCATGGGCCATTCCTATGCCCATCTCTGGGATCTGCCCACAACCATGTTCCGGTTCTTTACGGTTTACGGCACATGGGGTCGGCCTGACCTTGCGCTTTATAAATTTGTCGATGCGATACTGGATGACCGGCCGATCGATATCTACAACCACGGCGATATGTACCGCGATTTCACATATGTTGACGATCTGGTACGCGCGATCTCACTTTTAATCAAAGCCGTGCCGGTGCGTCCGGAGAATCCGGAAGACATCGAAGAAGGTGACAGCCTAAGCCCGGTTGCACCTTACCGCGTCGTCAATATAGGTAACTCGGACAAAGTGCGGTTGCTGGATTTTGTCGACGCAATCGAAGATTGTCTGGGTAAGAAAGCTATCAGAAACTACATGGACATCCAAATGGGTGATGTCCCGGCAACCTGGGCAAACGCGGACCTGCTGCAGCGTCTGACCGGATATCGCCCTCAGACCGATTTCAAAGATGGAATTCAGAAATTTGTCGACTGGTTTCGCGACTATTATGACAAATAGAGGACAAAGCGCACCTTTCGTAGACATTGCCCAATCGTCAGGGCGCAGGTGCCTGCACTGAGACAGGACGCTGTGAAAATGACAATGCCCCGCTTATTCCGCCTGACATACACTGGCACATTCAATCTAAGACGCCTATTAATCCTATCGTGATAAACGGGGCAATTCAAAACATTCGTCAGGCATTGGGCCAAGTCAGTGACCCGGCAACTTTGTTCGCCAACATCGGCTCTGTGGCTGCTCTGGCGGCTTCAGGTGTTGCGCTAAACCTGTTGATCGGTAGGTACTACGGCTTTGAGGGGCTCGGCGTATTCAGCCAATCCCTGTTGTTTTTCCTTATTCTGGGTCAGGTATCGGCGGGTGGCTTTGCCTTTGCGGCACTATACTATTTTTCACGCCATGGCGCATCGGACCCCAGCGCACGTACCTATTTGATAGCAGCTTTTTTGCCCGTTCTCGCGGTTGGCATGCTGATGGCATTGCTGCTGTGGCACGGGGCACCGGTCATCGGTTCAGTTCTCGACAGCCCGGAGCTGGCAGAAACCATGCCTGCGGTCGGTTTAGGGGTAATGTTGTTTGGCCTCAACAAGGTTGGCGTTCACTCGCTCAATGGGATGGAACATCTCAAAACCTATGCGGTCCTGCAGGGTATTCGTATGCCAACTATGCTGTTGGCATTTCTGGCTTTGCTAATCCTGCACGCCCCGACAGGGTGGTTTGGATGGCTGTTTGTGGCATCCGAGGCACTAATATTTGCGCTCATGCTGGTGATGCTTTGGCTCTATACTAGGGGAACACGTCTGGAGTTTAGTAGACTATTTGCGGTCATGATCAGCGAGAACGGACGTGGTTGGCGGGGTGCATTAATCGGATTGCTGTCGGATGTGAACAGCAGGATAGATGTTTTGGTTCTGGGTCTTCTGGCATCCGACAGGGTTGTGGGCATGTACGCTCTTGGCGCGATGTTTGCAGACGGATTGCGTATGCTTCTCGCTGCGGTCCAAAGCGTCATTAATCCGCGGGTTGCCAACTATTTGTTCCATCAAGACAGGGCTGCATTTGACGAGTTGTATTCGTCCTTGGCGTTAGTTGGCAGGGCAATCAGTATCGTCACGCTGATATGCGCTTCGGGGTTGCTGATTTTTGCCGCCCCAGTGCTGCTGGGTGCCGAAGATAGTCGAACCTCCACCGAAGTATTTTTGATCATGGGCCTCGCGACAACAATTGCAGCTCCTGCGATAGTTCTCAATCAATCGTTCACCCAGGGAGGGCAACCAGTCTTACAAACAGCGTTCTTTGCGATCCTCGCAATGCTAAACTTGGTGTTCAACCTCGTGCTGATCCCGTATTTCGGCCCACAAGGCGCAGCGGTAGCAACGGGAATCGCAGAGATCGCGCAGCTTTATCTGCTGCGGGTGTGGAAACCCAGATTGTTCGGTACGACTTGATATTCCGGCTTCAAAGAATGGTCGCACGTCTGATATGCCCCGTGAATCAATACCGTCTGGGGATTGACAGAATCCTCGTCATGGCTTTGTCGAAATTCACTCCAACGGTCGCCAGGTATTCGCGAAGATCGTCCATCCTGGGTTCATTTTCGATTTGAATACGTTCGGCACCGAATTCTCGTGTGATCTTACCGTCGCGAATTTGATTTGAGCGGAAGGTATCAAACTCGGTAAACCCAGCAACCGTGCGGTAGATAAAGTTGTAGAACGGTGCCGTTCCGTCGCCAATTCTCCACGTAGTCGGACAACCCTCTGGGACTTCAAAACCATATTCGTCGATCAAAACGCGTTCGACGGTTTCTTCTTCCCACGGGATATAATCAAAAAGCTGAATGTAGTCATGCTTGAGGAAATAGCTCGAGATGAACGCTTCTATGCTGTCCAGTAGCGAGCGGTTCAGATAAGCGGGGTTCCGCAGAAACTGACCTGCATAATACGACATGTAACGGAACTTTTCGATCATTGACAGGTTCCAAAGCCGCCGATTCCCCTCATTGATGCCGGCAAACCCCGCTTTGAACCAAGTCTTCTCGTAGCGCCCGTTCTCGCAAAAGATAATCGCGGGCACGTCCAGTTCTTTCTGCAAGCGGTTCGCGTGCTGATAAAACTGTTTATCACCCGCTGTGAATATCGGGACCATCCCTAGTTCCGGCCGTTTGAGCCATGCTTCGATATTCTTGCGGATGTTCTCTTGCTTGCGAGGAATGTCCGCCGAAACGATGATATGCTCGATGCCCAGTTTGGCGCAGACGCGCGATGTGTTGCGTCGGGCCAAGTCTGTCACCATGCCCCAATCGTAAGTGAAGGCAATCGGGTTCAGCCCAAGTTCTGTCTTTGCAACGTGAAGACCATAGCAGCTGTCTCGTCCGCCACTGACCGCCATAAGGCAATTTGGGCGATCTGTGATTTTGCGTAATTTTTCGAGCTGCGCATCCAGTTCGTCGCGCTCTTTCAGCGGCGTCAGAAGGCTGTTGCGGCACCAGTTGCATACACCAGCATCATCAAACTCGATAAAGGGCATCGTGTGGGGCAGCAGACAGTTTGCGCAGCGACGTAGCTCGGCGTTTCTTGGGTCCGTAAGCGCGCTTAGATCTACTGGTTTCGTAGGCGCTGCTGGTTTGATCGCCTTTTGGTCGTCGGTCACGCACCAGCTGTCTACAGTGCCCGGATCATAGCGGCGGACATCACCTTTCTGGATACCAACGCTCGCAAGATGCGCTTCCATCAACCGAAGCATTTCCCGCTCGGACATAAGAAGCCGGCCGACCGGAGCACCATCACGCATCAACTGCGCCTCATAGAGCGAGCCATTGTTAGATGCCGCATGTATTTGACCGAACACTGTGTCAACCATCAGGTATGAAACGACCCCCTGAAGATCGTTCAGCGTAGCTACATTGGCGTCCTCGGCGGAGTTGCCAGCATCAAGATGGTGGCGCAACCGGGTTGGGATTGCCAAGCTGTCCAGCTCGGGCACGGGAAGGTCAGGGGCAAAGAATTCGCTGTGATTGACAATCACCCCGTTATGCACCCCCACAAATCCTTTGTCATCAAAGGGTTGGTTATTGTCATGAAAGGCTCTGAGACCATTTGTAACCAGCCTTGCGTGACCAATAATTGCAACACCGCCGTTGTCGGGATTCACAAAGGCTTTTTGGGAAAACTCGGCGAATTCCGGACCTCGAACGATTGCAGACGCAGAACTCGGGCGCTTGATGTAAAAAGTCCGCCCGTTTTGATAGGTGCAGACTCCCGCCGCTTCCCGGCCCCGCCGTTCGGCAATCAGGAGCATTTCGCGCGTCAATCGGGTCAGGATTACCGCGTCGAGATTGTGATTGGCATTAAGCGAAAGACAGAAAATCCCGCACATAGGCGTTCAACCCTTCAGTTCGTTGTTCGGCATTCGGACCCTGACTTCGCTATCCCAAAAAATGCTGCAACGCCATTGCTGTTTGCAAGATGCGTTCGTTATTTGCACGCCCAGTTCGCTGCGCACTCAAAATGCGCTCGATGTAATCAGAATTGAAAAAGCCAACGCGCTCGACGGCCTCACGGCTGAGATAATGATCGATCACGGGTCCAAATTGGGGACCATTTATCCAAACAGTAGTCGGAACCTCGAACCCCATCTTCTTATACGGACCAAGCGCGGCTACGGCATCGGGTGCACTCTGCTGCAAATAGTGGTTCAGGGCTTTCTTCAAAAGCCGCTTGGGATCTGTCGCGTGAAACCGGACCCCTAATGGCAGAGTTTTAACCAGCTCCGCCATTTCAACATCCAAAAGCGGAATCCGCGTCTCGACGCTTTGAGACATATAGGCGTTGTCGTTCGGAACCAGACTGCAAGATGCCAGAAAGCTCTTGATATCAATGTATGAAAGCTGGTCTATCAGGGGCCAGTCCTCGATCCGCTCGCGGTATTGGGTGAACGCAATCGCTGGATCAATTTCACCAACTATCGCATAGGCTTCCGGCGTCAATGCCTCTTTCCAATCACGATAGCGAATGACTTCTTTGAAACCGTAGAAGCTGCGTAACAGATCACCTGTCACGGATTTTGCAAAACTCTGCGCCATAAAACTAAGCGGCAGTCGGCTAGATCCAGCTGGCAGCAGATCGGTGGCATTGGCGATCAGAGATCTGACGGGCGCGGGAAGGTATCGGTAGTAGCGTGCAATATTCGCAGCATGAAGTGTCGGGTAGCCGCAGAACAACTCGTCACCGCCTTCTCCGGTCAGCACCGCCTTATAGCCCTGCGCGCGAATTTCTCCGGCAAGAGCTTCGGACGCCGAATTGACCCAGACTCCATAAGGCTGACCATGTCCAGCATAGCGATTTGGGACAATGCTGGCGAATTGTGCTTCGCCGAGACGTAAAACATGATGCTCACGATCCAGCGCCTTGGTCCAGGCAGCAGCCAATGGGCTTTCGTCAAAAGCGGCCTCGTCATATCCGACCGTATAAGCTTGGCCGGTCCCCCCTTGCACCCAGGCGGCCGCAGAGACTGCCCGGCTATCAAGACCTCCAGACAACAGTGTCCCGACAGGTCGATCCGCCATCAGGTGTCTACCTACCGCCCGCGGAAGCACATCGGCAACTGCCGCAATCGCATCGGCTTCATTGCGACGGCTATTGTCGGGATTGAAAGTCATATCCCAATAGCGGTGTTTTTCCTGACCTTGCGCAGTGCAAACCAAAGCACATCCCGGTTCCAGCGCCCGTATATCCTCGAAAACTGTAAAGGGCTCGGAAACATACATACTGCCGAGAAAGGTGGCGAGCCCTTCGGGGCTATATTTGTTCGAGAAGCCCTTGACCGATTTGAGCGCATTGAGCTCGCTGGCAAATAGCAGATCACCAGGCACCGACAGGCTCTTAAGAAGATAAAGGGGCTTCATGCCAAAGCGATCGCGGGCAATGATCACCTTGCCCTTGCGCAAATCGTAGATTGCAAAGGCAAACATACCGTTGAGATGATCCAGAACTTCAAGCCCAAATTCCTCGTATCCGTGAACCAGAACTTCGGTATCAGTGTCGGTGGCAAACCTGTGCCCCATTGCCGTCAGGCTGCGTACGAGGTCTGGAGCATTATAGATTTCTCCATTCATTACGACGACGACTGTGCGGTTTTCGTTCCAGATCGGCTGGCGACCGTTCTCCTCACCGACGACCGCAAGACGGGTGTTACCCATCCAGACGCGATCACCGTTATACTGTCCACGTTCGTCAGGACCACGATGATGAAGCCGATCCAACATCGTCGCGAGACAAGCTTCAGCTTTTGTTGGTTCAATGGTCTGTGTTAGCGCCAAGATACCCGCGATGCCGCACATTCCTCAGGCGTCCCGCTGTTTTTCGGCAATCATATACATTACATCGCCGGTCGGGACATAAATGGTAAGCTTGCCCAGACCCATCTTCACCGCGAGCTTTCCGAATGACTTCGGCAACAGGCCAACCCTCCCCGCCTTGTAGACAATAAACGCGACGTTGGCGTATTTCCCCATAGACTTGGAATATGATGTGTATAGCCCGGCGCTTTGAAGCGCCTGCGCCATCGCGGGACGAGTAAAAAATGAAAGGTGTTCCGGTGGTGTCATAAATGGCCACCGACGGCCTGTAAGCTTAGCCATATTCGCGCCAATATCTGGGGTGGTCACGATCATGCGACCTCCCGGCTTGAGCCAGCTTGCCGCGCGCTTCAGAACTGGTTGCGGATCGTACACATGCTCAATGGTGTCAAAGATCAACACGCCGTCAAAGCCACCGTCCGGGAGGCTGGGGTTAAAATCTTCGACTGATTCCGAACTCAGCCTGTCGGCAGGTAAATTCGGAAGCCTGGTCCGTGCCTCCTCAATCCCGGCCTCTGAAAAGTCCATACCGTACCATTTGAAAGTATCTGCACAGGTTGCGATAAACTGCCCTGCTCCACAGCCGATTTCCAGCAGACTATCCCCGGGCTTGAACCCGGCGCGATCCATTAAATTGTGGCGACGCTCATACTCAAGCTCTATGGCTTTTGGATCGGTATATTTGGCTTTCTGAAAATAGAGGGTCCCATAGAGCTCTTGAAGTTCTGCAACAGAAGGCTCTGGGTCAATTTGCTGAAACCCGCATGCGCCACATTTGAACAGGTCAAACTGTTCAAAGCGATAACCCGATCGCAGTTCTGTCGTACCGCCGCACAGGCGGCACCGTTCATGCAGCTTCATCTTTTTGCATGGTGCCTGCTTCTATACGCGCCAAGGCCGCGTCGGTACGGGCTTGTGCGATACGGATGGCTGAAACCTGATCGCAAACGATCCCCATGAAAAAGAGGATCAGAGATGTCAGAAGCATTACAGCGCCAAGGACAGGCAGACCCAGCCCCTGTGCGACAATTACGATCACCGAGTAAACAATACCCAGAGCGGCCAGCGTAAACGAGGGCAACAAGAACAAGCGAATTGGATCATATAAGGCCACAAGACGGGTGATCAGGAGAAGCACATTAAAGCCATCCTTGATTACAGAAACCGATGACTTGCCAACCCTTTTGCGAGTTTCAATGGGCATGAAGCTCACGTCGAATTTTTGTTTGAGATAAAGGATCAGCGATGTTGCGGAGGCTGAAAATCCATTTGGCAACAACTCTGCGAATGACAACAACTGAGTGCGTCGGTAGATCCGCAAGCCGCAATTAAGATCGGGGATTTGCTGACCCACCAGAAGCCTCGAGAACCCCGACAGTATCATCTTACCGGGTTTGCGAACCGGGTCCACATGAGAAGATTTGCTGCGTGCACCAGAAATAAGCGCGGGCTTGGTTCGCTGCCATTGCTTGATCAATGCACGGGCCTGCTGGGCCGTGAACTGACCGTCAGCATCATAAAACATGACAAACGGAGTCGTGGCCTCTTTCAAACCTGTTTTCCATGTTCCCCCATAACCACGATTGCGAGGGTGCGAAATAACATGAGCCCCTGCCGTACGGGCAACTTGGGCCGTATTGTCAACGCTTCCATCGTCTACCAACAGCAACGTCACTTCTGGAAGCTCATCCCGCAATTCGCGGATCACCGCACCGACGGCCTGTTCCTCGTTATAGGCAGGCAATATGATTGTGATATTTTCCGGTGAGAATTCTTCCACGGTTCAGCGCTTTCTATGGCCTAATCGATATTGCTGTTAACAGGGGACATGCTTTCTTACAAGCGCGGTCGTTGCTGCTATTGTGCGCGTCGGTAGTATGCAAATGGACCAAGTTCCAACTGCAAGTCAAAACCATACTCGGAGACAAGCCGTGCTTCTGCCAGTTCTTGCACGACGCGACGATCAATCACCACATCTGGTGAACCAAGCACATCCACAAATCCAGTAATAATTGGAACCTGAGCGTCGGGATCACGTCGCGCTTTGCGGATGGCATCAATTTGGTCCATCAATGCGCGATGCTCGCGCGAATCAAGGCGACCGCTGTACGATATAAAGTTATTGTCCTTGCGATTAAAAGTCAGCGGTAGGAACGCGACGTAACGCAATGCGCTAGAAAGATAATCATAGCGCAAAACCGGGGTGATCGGACCAACGCCGTCAATTTCAGCCATCTTCTGAGAGAACTGTCCAAACTGCGTCAGATTGGTATCTTCTATGCTCTGACCTTTGGTCATGCGATACAGACCGTGGCTGGTAGACGGGTAGGCAAACAACCAGACCCAGGCGGCGAGAGCTATCGTACAAGTCGGAGCAAGGCACGAGGCCTTGGGCTTAAACCGCTGCGCCAGATATGTGATCAGCATAAACATGCCAATATATGCTGCGGGAACTCCAAAACGCGTGGCTCGAATGAAATCAAGCTGCAGAGGGCCACGCGCCTGCGCCGCCGCGATAGCTTGATCAATCGCAGAAATACCCAATGCCAAAAAAATCGTGGTGGTAAAGAAACCAGCAACCCAATACCACGACTGCGGAAAAGACAGACGTGACCGTAGATGCGAAGGCAGAATGCTTGCAAAGGTGACGACCAAAACGGATAACCCGCCAACAACGAATAACACGCCGAAGAAAGGTACGACAACTCGATCCGCCCACTCCATGCCCGGTACGCGAGAAATCAAGATAGACATGCGTCTGACGCCTCGCAATGTTGATAGATGATCAATCGCCATGCCGACATTCGCATAAGGAGAATTTGCAAACTGCTGCAAGGCTTCCTTGTCCCCTGCAGCGAAGGTTTGAGAAAACAACAAAGCATACGGGCTCATCAGCGCGAGATATAGCACCCCGGCAAGCACATGATGAACTAAAGCATAACCCCAGCCTTGGCCCTCACCTCGCCGCAACAAACTGACAAACAGAAGAGCCAGAGCAACAGGTGGGCCAGAAGGAAGATGCAGGTAGCTCGCAGCGGCAGCGGCGGCCATCAGTGCATAGGGTCTGGGTCGGGACGGGGATATCAATATCAACAAAAGCCAGGGCAACGCTGCACCGTATGCGCTGCGCAGAAGCGGTGAATAGTAGTGACCCCATAAATCACCGGAAACCGTAAAAACCGTGGGAATGCTGATCAGTGCAAGAGCGATCGCAACATTCCGATTTAAAAAGAGCTGTTTTCCAAGAAGGTAAAAGCCGCCCATCTGCGCCATCGCTATTGGGAAACATATGATCACATAAAAAAAGCCGAGCTGAACCCCTGCTAGCCCAAGCAGATAGTTGGGCCACATCAAAGCTGCCTGATAAAAACTGGTTGTGCCATCGACGCCCAACAACACATCATCCATGAACGCTTCGGGCTGAATCCAATGCGCGATGATATAGAGAATGGAACCGTTGTCACCGTTTTCGATCACGAATGGCGCACGTGTGTTCAAGGCGAGAAACATTTGAAGGAGAAACGCGACGCCGACAAAAATTGCCCATGCTGACCACTCCGAACCGTATCGCCCAACTGCAGAGCGGTGCTGAAGTTCATCAAGATTGTCAGACCCGTTTTGACGCATGGGTTCCATTTTTTAACTTTCAATCTATCGATATACGAATCCTGCAACCAAAGACGGCTTCGCGGTCACAACTGTCTGGTGATATTTGTCAGCTCGCGGATATTACATAGCACATAGTCGATCTTTGAGCCTCTATCCCTCTTCCGCATCTGTCCACGTCAGACGCAATTACATGCGCGCGTAAAGTCACCCTGCTAGGCTCTTACGACATTTTTCGCACCAGTATCATATACACCTCTTGTGTCGATGATGAGCTGGGCGTGCTTGGTGATCATTTCATAGTCAAACTTATCATGATTGGTCGCAAGAATGATCGCATCTTGCGCGGCCAGCACTTCGGGCGTCAGCGCTTCAGACGACAAGTCGAACTGGTGTTCCCTCATATTCGGGAAAACCGGAACATGTGGATCGGAATAACTTAGGACACCACCCCGATCCCGAACTTTCTCCATCAGCGCAACGGATGGGCTTTCACGCATATCATCTACATTTTTCTTGTAGGCTATCCCCAGAACCATGATTTTACTTCCGCGAACCGATTTGGAACGCTCGTTCAAAGCCGAGGCGAGCTTGCCAAAGACATAGTCCGGCATTGCGGTGTTGATTTCACCGGCCAATTCGATGAAACGCGTATTTACACCGTATTCACGGGCCTTCCAGGTTAGATAAAAAGGGTCAATCGGGATACAGTGCCCACCGAGGCCAGGGCCAGGATAGTAGGGTGTAAACCCAAACGGTTTTGTTGCCGCTGCTTTGATCACCTCAAAGATATCAATTCCCATTCGATCGGCTACGATCTTCATCTCGTTTACAAGACCAATGTTCACCGCGCGGTGGATATTCTCTAGAAGTTTCGTCATTTCGGCGGTCTCAGTCGAACTTACTGGAACAAGACTGTCAATCGCGTGATTATACAGAGCAAGACCTGCTTCAAGACAAGCTTTGGTGTGACCTCCAACGACCTTCGGAATAGTATGAGTAGTAAAATCTGCGTTGGCCGGGTCTTCGCGTTCTGGAGAGTAGACAGCAAAAATTGTCTCACCGGCCTTTAAGCCATTGCGTTCCAGACGTGGCAGAACTTCATCCTTAGTTGTGCCTGGATAGGTGGTGCTTTCCAATGCTACGACCTGCCCTTCACGTAAGTACGGAGCGATCTGATCGCAAGTACTCGTGACAAAGCTCATGTCGGGCTCGCGATACTTGTTCAGCGGAGTCGGTACGCAGAGCATTATTCCGTCGGCTTCTGCAATCCGTAAGAAATCGGTTGTCGCTTCAAAGCCATTCTCGCACGCTTGTCCAATACGTGCATCTTCGATGTGTTCAATGGAGCTATGTCCGCTATTCAACTGGCGAACACGCTCTTCATCAAGATCAAAGCCCAGAACTTTGTATCCGATTTCTGAGTACCGAAGCATCAGAGGTTGGCCGACATATCCTAGTCCGACAATACCGATTACGGCAGTTTTGTCCGATAATTTCTCGAGTAGATTATCCAAACACATTTTTTGTGAAGAAGTAGCGTTCATTGAATCATACAGACCATTTTTTAAAAGTTATTTCAGACCTAGAGAATTTTCCCGGCGGGCTCTTTAGGTCGGCTTTTATATATTTGCACAAGGATGGCAAACAAAAAACTGTTACTGAGCTTGTCTAGGTTCTGGACTCATTAAATTGGTGGTGGTCATCCCACCTGCGCGATTCATACCCGTGAGTTTCAAGGGTATAACATGAGCAATCTATTCTGGTTGAGTGACGAGCAGATGGCGCGGCTTCAGCCTTACTTTCCAAAGAGCCATGGTAAGCCGAGGGTTGATGATCGACGCGTTCTGAGTGGAATTATCTTCATCAATCGCGATGGGTTACGTTGGTCCGATGCGCCGCGCGAATATGGGCCGCCAAAGACACTGTACAATCGCAGGAAACGATGGAGCGATTTGGGCGTGTTCGCTCGCATCATGACTGGGCTTTCTGCGGAGGGAAGCGATCATAAGACCATCATGATTGACGCGGCTTACCTCAAAGCACACCGCACGGCTTCCAACCTGCGGCCAAAAATGGGGGCGCGGCAGGCCGATAAGGCGCACCAAGGGTGGCATGAATACAAAACTGCAGGCCGTTACTGACAGCCTCGGACGCCCTATCCGCTTCTTCATATCCGCTGGGCAGGTTAGCGATTTCACGGTCGCCAGGGCTCTGGTGAACAGTCTGCCTTCGGCTGACTGGCTGCTGGGTGACCGCAGCTATGACGCCGACAGGTTCCGCGAAGCCCTTAATGAAAGGAGAATAAGACCCTGTATCCCGAGTCGCAAATCACGCGATAAACCTGTCCGGTACGACAAGCGTCGCTACAAACGTCGCAACTGAATCGAGATTACGTTTGGACGTTTGAAAGACTGGCGCCGGGTTGCTACGCGCTAAGACCGATGCCCAAAGGTCTCCCTCCCTGCCATCGCTCTAGAAGCTACCGTGCTATTCTGGTTGTAAATCAATGAGTCTGGAGCCTAGAAGTATCTAACTGGCAAATATGGCGCCTGAGGGGTCTAGAATTCCCGACCTTCGATTATGAAGAATCTGCTTTACCGGTAGAGCTATTGAGGCGCTCCATCTAGTCGCGCGATGTGGGCCATGCATCGCCGGTTCGCTCTGACAGTGGTGTTGACCCATTCGCTATCATCCCGCATCCTGACTCCGACTTGATCCGCCTGGCGGGTTTGGTTGGTTAATCAGATATATACCAAGGTCATTTGAATGCCCGGAGTTTCGCAGAAGACTTATGTGCTGGATACCCACCGGCTGCGCGATCCGGAAGAGACCCTTGCCATCGTCAAACCGTTTCTCAAAGAGATGGGCATCACACGGATCGCAAATTTGACCGGACTGGATCGAATCGGGTTGCCGACCGTGATGGTGACGCGGCCGAATTCGCGCTCGGTTGCGGTGTCGCTGGGCAAGGGATTGTCGCTGAGTGCGGCGCAGGCCTCGGGGGTGATGGAGGCGATCGAGTCGTGGCATGCGGAACGGATCGAGCTGCCGCTGCGGCTGTGCAGCCACACCGATCTGGCGCAGGAAAACGTGGTTGATGTGGACCGCCTGCCTCGCGTGACCGGAGGGCAGTTTGACCCTCACGGCGCGATGCTGTGGGTGCAGGGGCAGGACCTGAACGCGGATGCTGCTTGCTGGGTACCCTATGAGATGGTGGATACGGATTACACGACCTCTATGGCCAACGGACAGCGCGCGTTTCCGCGTACGACAAATGGTCTGGCATCGGGAAACGATGCCGCTGAGGCTAGCTGCCACGCGATCTGCGAACTGATCGAGCGCGATGCCACGACGCTGTGGCATCATCAGGGTCCAACACCCCGCGTCGATCCTAATACAGTCGATGACCCGCGCTGCCGTCAGGCCATGAGCTTGATCGCAGAGGCGGGGCTGGAGCTGGGGATCTGGAACACGACCTCGGATATCGGCATCGCCAGTTTTCGCTGTGTGATCTGCGATACCGGCGAGGCAAACGGCCATATCGGGATCGGGGATGGATGTCACCCCGACCGCGCCATTGCGCTACTACGCGCGCTGACCGAGGCGGCGCAAACACGGCTGACCTATATCTCAGGCGCGCGGGACGATCTGGACCCTGAGGAGTTTATCAACGAGGCGCGCCTGTGGCGCGGACGGTATGTTCGCGAGTTGATCGAAGGCGCAAAGCCGACAGAGCGTTTTACGGATTGCCCCTCGCATGTAACAGGTTCTTTCACGGAGGATCTCGATCTGATTCTGTCCCGATTGTCTGAGGCCGGGATCGGCCAAGTGGTAACGGTTGATCTGTCCCGACCCGGGATCGACATCGCGGTCATCCGCGCGGTCATTCCTGGGCTGGAAGCCCCGCATGACGATCCTGATTTCATCGCCGGTCCGAGGGCGCGGGCGGTATCGGCATGACCGTCGTTGTTTTTGTTGGGCCCACGCTGCGACCCGAGGCCGTGCAGGAACAACTGGATGCCACCATCCTGCCCCCAGTTCAGCAGGGCGATGTGTATCGTGCGGTGCGCGACAGGCCGCAAGCTATTGGCATTATCGACGGGTATTTCGACGGGGTGCCTTCGGTCTGGCACAAGGAAATCCTGTGGGCGCTGGAACAGGGCATTCCCGTATTCGGCAGCGCCAGCATGGGTGCTTTGCGGGCGGCGGAACTGGCTGATTTCGGGATGATCGGCGTCGGACGGGTGTTCGAGGATTACCTGAGCGGCGCCATTGCAGATGACGATGAGGTCGCGGTGCTGCACGGCCCCGCCGAGCTTGGCTTCATACCGTTGAGTGAGCCTATGGTCTCGATCCGGGCCACGTTGTCCGCAGCGGTGAAGGCCAAAGTGGTGTCGGAGGATGAGGCACAGATATTGCTGGGTGCAGCCAAGGCGCTGCACTATCGCGACCGGGTTTGGGACAAGGTGATTTCGGTTGCAAAGACCGACACAGACTCGGCGACGTTTCTGAACTGGTTGCCCGGCGGGCAGGTGGATGCCAAAGGCGACGACGCACGCGAGATGCTGGCGCAGATGGCGCGGTACCTGGAAGCAGGTTCCTACGCGCCGGAATCGACACGCGTCGAACGAACTCTGGTCTGGCGTGAACTGCGGACTCGTGTGGATTCCGAGACCGCTCCGCATGACCCGGATGCGCGGGCACTGGTGGACGAACTGCGGCTGGACCCTGCCCTTTATGTCCAACTACGCGACCGCGCCGCGTTGCACCTGTTGGCGCGCGACGAAGCATATCGGATAAATCACCTACCTGATCGGGATACCCTGCGAAGACAGATGACTTTACACCGTCGCGCGGCCCGCCTGCCCCGCCACTCCGATCTGATGGAATGGTTGCAGGACAACGATCTGACGCTTGCTCAATACGAGGCATTGCTGGCGGACTGTTCCTACAAAGATACGGCCATCACAGCGCGAGCGGATGAGCTCGACATTGCCCTGCTAGCCCAACTTCGCCACGATGGTCGCTATGGCGCGCTGCGTGATCGGGCGCGACGCAAGGCCAGCCGGATGGCGGGGCTGGATCGGGTGAATGGTTCTGCAAACAGAATGCAATCGCTGCTCTGGTATTTTGAAACGCGGCTTGACCAGGCGGTGCCAGATGATCTTGAATCCCATGCAATCGCGCTTGGCCTTGACGGGCGCGAGGCGTTTCTTGATCTGATTGAAGCTGAATACATGTTTTGTCGCACCGAAGGCGAACCGGGACAATAACGGGAGGGGACAATGACGAACTGGCCCGACTACTCGGACAACGAAACTCCTGGCACACGGTTCTTGCTTTATCCGCAATCGCCCTTTTTAGAGCCGAATTCGAAACCTGAACTGGTCGAGATCTCTGCCCCGCAGGGTACGATCGGACCGGGCCCCTCGGGGCCGCGAATGTATGCGATGTACCCGGTCGACAAGACGATCCCCTATGGCGCGATGATTGAAGGCGAAGAAGGGCCCGAGATGTATCTGCCCGCCTGGGATGGCTATATCCTGCCGCCCCCTGAACCCGACGAGTTCGGAAATTTTATCCATATCGATCCCGACGATCCGGCCTTTGAAGCTGCCCATCTGTTTGGCGCAGCACATTTTACGATGGATGTGTGGGAGGGCTATTTCGGCCGCCCTATCCCCTGGCATTTCGAGCGTGATTTTGAACGGTTGGAACTTTCCCTGCTGCCCAGCCTTGATAACGCGCATATCGGCTGGGGATTTCTGGAGACCGGCGGCACTCGAGAACATGGCGAGGAATACCGCCCCTATAGTCTTAATTTTGACGTCGTAGCGCATGAGATCGGCCATGCCATCATCTACAGCGTCATCGGCATGCCGTCAGAAGAGGACGCAACTGGCGAGTATTATGGATTCCATGAATCAGCAGCAGATATGGTGGCACTGCTTGCATCACTGCATTTCGGTTCAGTCGTAGATGAACTGCTGAAGAACACGCGCGGGAACCTGTATACCTATAACCGGCTCAGCCGATTTGCAGAGCTGTCCCAAAACTCGCAAATCCGCATCGCCGCTAATGACCGGACTCTGTCCGAGTTCTCACATGGCTGGTCCAGTGAACACGCGCTGTCGGAACCGCTGACCGGGGCGATGTTCGACATTCTGGTCGATATCTACCACGAGCGGCTGGTTGCACATGATGTGATCGACCCCGAGATGGAGGAGCTTTCGGATGAGCTGGAAGGCTCTGACGAATACAACGCGATCATGCAGGATTTATTCGACGAGCATTACGCCGCTGAACCGGAAGGATTCCGCGTGGCGCTGATAGAAGCGCGGGATTTGCTGGGCACCTATCTTGCCGACGCTTTGGAAATGCTGGATGCTGATATGTTGAGCTACTTCGGGGTTGAGCGCGCGTTGGTTGTTGTTGACCAAGAGATCACAGGAGGGGCATTCCGCCAGATCATCGAAGGCAATTTCCGCATGCGCGACATCGGATTGACACGCCCTGGCCCGCGTCTGACTAAGCCGGATGGTTCGAGCCACGCCGCATCGGTTCGAACACTATCGCCCGAACCAAAAGAACCTTAAAGTCTTTGTTTTTACCTCGGTTTTATGTCAGGTTACGGGCACGGGGTGATAATTCGACAAACGAAGCGCAGACCAATGCGCAAACCGGGACGGACGTGGCAGAAAGCTCCGTCAGCCCCCGATAGGGAGAAAGTGATATGTCTGAGTCGTTACTCAGTTTTTCCGAGGTATTATTGTTTGGGCGAGAGTTAAGTGATCTAAAACTGCGGCAGAAATCGGTCCGGCTGGCAATTGAGGTGGCGACGAATTTTGATTTTTCAGATGAGATCACCAAGATTGATGGTGTGGCTGTCCGCGAAGATGATCGGATTCTTGTGCAGGTTGGAGACAGCGCAAACAACAAATCCGGGATTTACAAGATCATCAAGGACCAGAACGACGGCGACAAGCTGAAACTCGACAAACGTAAGAAAGTCTCTTTTGAATCATTTGTCTACGTTCGTCGGGGACGCGTTTTCAAACACACATTCTGGCAGCAGACAGCGAACAGCCACAGCCAGCAGTTGTTTGTTGAACAAGATGACCGCAGAAAGGGTCGCGGCGTAAACAACTTCATCGGGGACCAGTTCGGAGGCGATGCCCGGCTGGCCCGAATCTATGGCTTCGCATATGACGGCACCTATTACGAAATGCCGGAACCGACGATCTTTCTGGTCCATGGCGCAGGCGACAGCGCCACGGGTGGCAACCTGCCCTATGGGTTCAAGCTGCAAACCAGCAATGACGACGGCGCCCAGGACACCACGCAACAGGCGGCACGCGCCCCGATGAGCCCCTCGGTATCAGGTGTTGCAGCCGCGGACTACCAGATGGCGAATGACATCCGTGTCTGGAACTATGATCAGGCCGATTACACCATCCGCATGGATATTGCCGCCGGTCAGATCGAAGAAGTGCTGCTGGACGTCTATTTCGAATACGACGCGCCAATGATGGCCGGAGCCAAGGTATCGGGAGCCAAGGTGAGCGGGGCCAAGGTTTCTGGCGCCAAGGTCAGCGGAGCCAAAGTGTCGGGTGCTAAAGTTTCAGGTGCCAAAGTCAGCGGTGCAAAGGCCCGCGGGGAATAGGGCCTGATTAAGCAAAGCGCGGTTGGATTAAGCCTGATATGACAAGTGTTGCTGGCCACATACGTGCAGGTGTGTGGGCTGCAGCAACTTTATGTCAGCATTGAACCCAATCCAGGCTTTGTCGCACCGCCCTATATCTGCATGGGGCGAAGCTTCGAGACTTATTACTCAATGAAAAACGCGGGATGGTAAGTTACCGCGCCGTCAGGTTGCTTTCCTTTTAAGACTTGCTGCATGAAATACTCGGGCGGCACACCTTCAAATCGAAGCCTGTCATCTCGTACAAACCCGAAACGCGGATAATAATCCGGGTGCCCCATAACAACGCATCCATTTGCATCCAGAGCGCGGAGCTTCCCCAGCCCATCTTGGATAAGAGCGCCACCAATTCCTTTGCCCTGGTGGTCAGGACGGACGGATACTGGACCCAGGCCATACCAATTCATGTCTTTGCCATTAATCAGGACCGGGGAAAATGCAGCGTGGCCTAACAGCTCCCCATCTTCCTCAGCGACCAAGGACAAGGTGAGAGCGGAAGCTTCGCGCAGGCCATCAACTATAGCAGCTTCCGTGCCTGAACTGTGCTCTGCGGTAGCAAATGCTGCCTCGGTGACAGCCTGAATGAGCGCAATGTCAGCGCCTGTTTCGTTACGTATTATCATAACATCATCATGCTGTTCTGTTGTTTAGCTGTCGCCCAACAGAGCGGCGACCGATAGCCGTTATGCTGTTAGAGCCGGAGTTTCGCGACACGGTCAAGCGCTTACGGCGCAGTTTACCAATGATGTCGAGTGTGCAGTCGGATAGCAGGGATCTGTCAATTGTATTGCACACAACATGCACTATTTTTCCATTGGGATTGCGTCCGTGGCGGATTGTTCCGCCTTGAGCCAACATGTGCAGGACGCGTTGTTCAGTTATTGATATATTCATGGTTACCTGCGGAAACTTCTAATTGTGCGTCGTTGCATCGGACACCGCGCCGGATGAAAGGCGGCGGCGCAGGACGCATCCGTTCTTGCCTCTCAGAATCCAGCCTTTTTCAAACCTTCGACAAAATGTTGCGTATCGTCGGACAGGCGGTCTGGTTGAACCTTGGCCCAGCGCGAGAGTGAGAAATTAGGATGCGCCGCACGGTGTTTGTCAGCGATCTGGCGGGCCATATCCAGTTCGCCCTTATGAGCGTAGCTGGCGGCCAGTACGCGCTGCCCTTCGGTCGGGTTGTTCATCTTGTTCACGCACGAGATCACGTCGTCATAGCGCTTGAGATTGTAATAGGCTCCGCCCAGATGCCACAGATATTGATCAGGGAAATACGGGTTAAGGCGCATTGCCTGTTGCAGATGCTTGATCGCAGTATCGTTATCTCCCCAATGAGCTAGTGCGTCTGCGTAGTCCGAGTGCATATCCGCGTCATTGGGGTTCAGCTGCAGGGCGCGCTTGTAGGACTCGATCGCGGAATCGAACTCTTTTCGATAGAGCTGCACATAGCCCAGTTCTCCAAAACCGCGTGCATCGGTCGGGTCAAGTTCCACGGCGCGTTGGGCCAACGACAGTGCCTTGTCGAGTGCGCTGTTTGGGTCTTCAGTCCACGAATAGCGCCAATCAATGTTCAACGTACGCGACAGGGCTGCTGCAGCCCGCGCATAGCCGCCGTCACGCTCAAGAGCGGATTCATAGCAATGCTGCGCCTTGCGGTTATCGTTGCGTGTGTACTTGAAGATATGATGCTGCCCCTGAAGGACAGACCCATAGGCCTGCAAGTCTGACGGGATCGCCTGTACCATGCGCTGTTTTTCATGCGACTCGATCATCACTGCGGTGGCTGCAACAATGCACTCAGTCACTTCATCCAGAATATCGAATATATCGTCGAGCTTGCGGTCAAACCTCTCACCCCAAATGGTGCGTTCAGTGTTGGCGTCAATCAGCTCGGCCGTGATCCGGATTCTGCTGGATGATCGGCGCACGCTGCCGCGCGCGATGTAGCGCACGTTTAGGCGCCGGGCAGCTTCTTGAGGCGACATTGACTGGGTTTTGAAGAAGAAGGACGAGTTTCGGGCGATGATAAACAGGTTCCGGAACTTGGACAGGTTCATGATGATGTCATCGGTTAGCCCTTCGGCGACCCAGTTATCATCTTCCTCACCACCCTGACTGGCAAACGGCAATACCGCAACCGAGGGGATATCGGGCCGTTCGAGCACCTCCAACTGCATCTCAGGACGCAAGGTGGCGGCCATTGTCGCTCCTTCGACCTCGGTTCGAACACAGTATGTCGCGACCGGAGACATGATGTTCTTGAGCTGTTTGGGGCCAAGGAATTCATAGCCATAACGCAGCCGGTTGCGGATCTGCTCATAAACGGCCGCACTAACATAAACCCGCTCGGGCTCGGCAATCTCTTGCAGGCGGGCGGCGATGTTGACGTTGTCGCCGTGGATGCCACGTTCATCCATCAAAACCTCGCCCAAATGAACGCCCGCACGGAATTTGATGTGCTGGCCGTCCGGCCGCGTCAGATTATGCTCGGCCGCAATTCGATGCAGTTCGATGCTGAATTCAACCGCGCTGGTGGCCGTATCAAACAATGCAAGAATACCGTCGCCGCGCACTTCAATGATTTTGCCCTGATATTTCGAGCAAGTCTCTTCGAGCTGGAACAAAAGAGATTTCAACGCGTTATACGTATCCATCTCGTTCTCACTCATCAGGCGGGAATAGCCGACAACATCGGCAAACAGCACCGCCCCGAGCTTTTGTCTGATTGATGTGTCCGAACCGGTCGTATTCACTGGGTGCACTCAACTGCGTGGTCTCGTCGAATCCGACAAGAGCGTTTTAACAATATACCAAGCAAAATTCGCATCATTTCAAATAACAGAACCGCATTCAGGCGGCCAAGACATGCCTGTTGCCCCAAAACTGACCACCGTTTCCCGGCCCAGTTCCTGTGCCAACACGTTCCGACGCTCAGCCCAGTCCTGTTGCAACATACCGACGACCACCATGTCGTGAAACTGCCCGTCCGCGAACCAAGCCTGCCGCATCGTGCCTTCGATCTGGCAACCCAATCGACTGATCAGATCGCGGCTGCCGTGATTGTCGGCCCGATAATAAGAAGTTATCCGGTTAAGTCCTAATTGCTGAAAGGCAAAATCTAACATCAATGCAACAGCTCGCACCGCCACGCCCCGGCGCCGCAATGACTTTTCTACAAAAACCGGAACAACCGCATCCCGATTGAAGGGTGAAATCGATTCGAGACCAACCACGCCGACCGCATCTCGATCATCATTTTCAATCACAAACCAACATTTTTCCTCTCTGCTAGAAATGCCAACAGCGCCTTCCCAAGAGTGTTCGGTTTGCGTCAGATTTTGCGGAATTCGCGTGGTTCTGTCGAACAGAGCTAGGTCTTGAACATCCTGAAACCAGCGGGCCACGATCTCAAGATCAGCCTTTTCCAGAGGGCGCAGCTTGAACTGCCGGTGTGAGGTATCGGGCAAAGGAAACGACTCCTGAAACAAAATGAAAAAATCTATGCGTGCGATACTAGCACAAATATCCCAGAAACAAGAAAGGGTTATTCACACGAGCCTGACGTCGGCTGCGACCCGCTGAACGGGGCAACCAGTCAAGTCCGAAGAATGTTTGAATAGTGCGAGCGAAGACCTATTCAGCGCTTCTCGGCCCGGATCAGGAAGATGTTGCGTAGGTAGATCGACAAACCCATCGACTGGCCCAGAATAAACACTGGATCACGGCGATAGATCGCATAGCTGAGAAGTATCAGCCCGCCGCCAATCGAAAGGTACCAGAAGGCCATCGGTATGACCGATTTCTTTGCGCGTTCTGATGTAATCCACTGAACGATGAAACGAGCGCTGAACATCAATTGACCAGCCAGACCGATGAATACCCAAAGGGCCTCGGTCGGGCTGTCGACGTGCAGGATTTCCAGAATGGTTTCTTTCACGACCGGTTTGCCTCGGTTGCTGAAACAGATTTGGCGCGGCGGGTCAGCCAGACAACGCCGAACAAATCCCAAATGCCAACCATGGCCCGCCCGAAATTGGTGTATTTTGACTCACCGGTCATGCGCTGCTGATGCGCCACATCAACCAGTGCAACATTCCATCCGTAGGCTTTGAACAGCGCTGGCAGGTATCGATGCATATGGTTGAAAAACGGAAGATCGACGAACGCCTGCGTTCTGAACGCCTTGAAACCGCAACCCGTATCGCGGGTACCGTCTTTCAGCATCCAGCCCCTCAAGGCATTCGCAAATCGCGAGGCGAGCTTTTTTGATGCGGTATCTTTCCGACCGACCCGTTGCCCCGCCACAAGACCGACCTGCGCATCATCGCCAGATACCAGCGGCGCCCAGATCTTGGGCAGTTCTTCTGGCGGGTTCTGTCCATCGCCATCCAGAGTGCAACAGATATCGGCGCGCGCGGCCTTGACGCCAGAATGGACAGCGGCACTTTGCCCACCTGCCGTTTTATGCCGTAGGATGCGCAACTGCGGGCATTCTTTCTGCATCTCCTGCAGCGCCGCAAAGGTACCATCGGTCGAACCATCATCAACCGCGATGATCTCGAACGCAGGAAGATCAGAAGCGGCGTCGCAGATCCCCTGAATCAATCCAGCAGCGGCCCCTTGCTCGTTATGCATGGGAATCACAATCGAAACTGTGGGTCGATTATCAGCATTTTCCTTAGATTCGGTCGACATCGCAATCAAAGCTTCTTGGATACAGTCACCGGGGTTTGTGATTGATCAGACCCCGAAATTCAAGTACTCGCCTAGTCCAAAACACATCATATTACAACAAGTCAGAGGATAACCAGAGTGGTCCAAAATTCGGGCATCGAACATTTGCAGACCCACAAATGGCTACCCTATGCAATAACAGGCATCACCATCGCATTGTTGTGGTGCTGGTACATGTCCGGGTTGGGGCAAGATGGCCTGTCAAAGATTGATGAATTTTTTACTTATGACCGCAGCCTGGGTTTCATCCGCAACAATGACTGGCTTACCGTATATTCTCAGAATGAGCCCAGCCTAAAAAAACCACCCCTTCAATATTGGATGACAGCGGCATTGATCGAGCAGGGAATGTCGCACATGCTGGCGCTGCATCTGCCTTCGATGCTGTTTGCGCTTGGGTCGCTGATTGCAACGGCTTTGCTCGCCCGAGTTATGGTTCCCGATCAACCTTGGCTGATGTTGCCTGCGGTGTTGCTTGTGTCCAGTTCAAAAAACTTCTGGGGACATGCGACATCGGCCATGCTGGATAGCGGGGCAATGCTTTTTTCCACCTTGGGGGTGGTCACGATGCTTGCCGCGTTCGAGCGTCCAAAGTTGTGGCCATGGTTCGGGGTCACTGTGTTTCTGGCTGGATTGCAGAAAAGTCCGACCCCACTCGCATTTTTGGCTCTGGCACTCCTGACACTTGCTCTAACCCGGCGCTGGCAGGATCGACCCGTAAGCGAGATTCTAAGAAACAAAACCTTCCAGTGGACCATGGTGGCCTGTTTACTGTTGGCATTTCTATGGCCGTTGTTCCAGTACCTGCGCTTAGGTTTTGGTACCGAGTTTCAAGGCAGTGTGCGCGGTGAAATGCTACACCGGTTTGCACCCACCGTGTCAGATCGAAGTCTAAAGAAGCTGTCAGAAATCATCCTAGGTAATGCTCCAGTCTTAAGGTTTGCGGGTATTTTAGGCCTTTGCGCCCTGCCCTTCGCACTCGGCCGACCACGGCTGCTTGCCACTGCGGGGATCGCATTGTTCTTTTTCCTGGCAATGTGGATGGCATCGGGAAAGGTCTATGATCGCTATACTTTGTTGATATTGCCGATGTTGATGGTGGGCGCAGCTGGGGGCATCTTGCTGATCTCAAATCGGCTTTGGGTGCGGGCCTTACTGCTGGCTGTGTTGTGTTTTTCCGAGCAGGGTCCGATCAAACGTACGGTTGATTATAGTCACCCCAACACCGCAGATCAGTTCGGCATAGACCTTCAGAATTTGCTTTCGCCGTTGCAATCAGCCCATCAGCTAGATGAAACACTTGTTGTATGCGGTTTCAGAAACAGACACCGATTGCCCTTGGGTGCCGCCTCAGTGTACGCGTCACCCGACCGACGGTTCGTGTATATGAGGCACTCTGATTTACCGGGCTACCTCAAAAGATTTGGCTATACTTCCGGTCCTTTGAGAGGGGTTTGCCGAGCCCAAGAACTTAATCAGTTCTCAGATGAGCTTTCCGGATTGGATCGGCAATCTATTGAAGGCACAGATTTTGTCTATTGGACGGCACGCGGTTTGCGCCTTGATTGATGACAATCCCATTCGCTCGCAAACAAGCTATTTGCGGTGGCATGCGGGCAAAGTTCTTCGGAATTGAAGTGTTTCCCATCCCGAAGATCGGTAAGGTGTTTATTCCGAACGAGAACCTTCGCCAGAGCGGTGACGACCTTAAGCCCCTGTTTGTTTTTTGGCAGTTATGGAACATTCCGTGAAATTAGCGGCATGTTCATCAGCTTTGTTTCTTCCGAAAATCCTCAATTCTGATACAAATGCAATTATTCGAAAGTGAGATCGCAATGAATGCACTAACCAGAATATCGCGAGGGATCGGTGTCGCCTTCAAGGACGGCAGAGTAAAGGGACTTTTGGCCTTTACGGCCGGTATGATCCTTTGGGCATCGGTGTTTTATCATTATGTCGAAGGCTGGAGTTGGCTCGATTCCATCTATTTTTCTGTCGTGACGATTTCGACTGTGGGATTTGGTGACTTTTCTCCGGAAACCGCGGCGGGGAAGATCTTTACGATGATCTACATCATCGTCGGCCTGGGTATATTTGTGACCACGGCAACCACTGTGGCGGATACCATTTTATCCCAGAACGATGAGAAATCAGAAAAATAAACCTCGTAAGATTCGACCCACAAAAAGTCATGCGCCATCGCTTTATTGCCAGAACAACTAAAGCGCTAATCCGGATCCAACTGTGTCTTCAGGCCACTGTAAGATCTTTGGTAGATTATAAATATACATATCGAGTTTTTTGAGTGTAATGTTGAGATAACAAATAGTGGAGGGATGGAATGGAAAAGACCCAGGACGCAAAGATTGTCGATCTAGCGATACGATTGCTTTTTCTCGGATTATTCCTCTACAGCGCCCTGGTCATGGTGGCCCCGCTTGCAAGCGTGGTTATCTGGGCAACGATCCTGTGTGTGGCGCTTTACCCGGCATTTGATTGGCTGCAGTCCAAGCTGGGAGGTCGGAAAAAACTTGCCACGACGATCTTGGTTTTGTTGGGCCTTGTCCTAACCCTCGGGCCAGTCGCAACTGCGGTGTCTGGTGCCGCGGAACTTGGATCTGAATTCGCGGAACAAGCAGACAAGGGTGAATTAAAGATTCCACCGGCACCCGAAGGCCTGAAAGAAATACCGTTGGTCGGGGGAAAAATTGCCGACGTGTGGGGAATGTTTGAACGGAACCTGGATGGTGCGCTTGCCAAATACGGTGCGCAAATCCTTGAGATCACCAAATCGCTCTTCGGAAAAGTGCTGGGCATCGGTATCGGACTACTTGGCTTAGCTCTGTCCGTGTTGATTATGGGGGCGTTGTTCAGCCCCGGGCCAAATTTGGTCCAGGGTCTTCAGCGCTTTGCAAACCGTGTTTTCGCCCCGCGCGGTGGAGAATTCGTAACATTGGCGGGCGCAACAATTCGGAACGTGACAAAAGGCGTGATTGGCGTAGCAGCCATTCAAGCTGTCTGCGTTTGGATACTATTGGCCTTGTTTGGGATTTCTTCGGCTGCCACTCTCGCATTTATCTGCCTGATCCTCTCGATTATCCAAATCGGGCCCGGATTGGTTCTTATACCGGTTATTATCTACGCATGGAGTTCCATGTCCGGCGGTACTGCTTTGATCTTCACCCTATTGGCCGTTCCCGTCATGATAATGGACAGCTTCTTAAGACCCGTGTTCATCTCAAAAGGCCTTGAGACTCCTATGTTGGTCATCCTCATCGGTGTTCTCGGAGGTATGATGGCGTACGGTTTGATCGGCGTCTTTATGGGGCCGGTTCTCTTCGCTGTCTTCTATGAACTGTTCAAGGTTTGGATTGATACCTCACCCGAAGCCGAGAGTGCCGCTGAAGGAGCGGCGAAATGAGAAAGACGATTTGGACCACGTTGGCCGTTATTCTTATCTTCTTGATCTGGTACCTGGTCGCTGATCGAAAAACGCCGTTTACCGGGAACGCCCGAGTAAAAGCGATTGCAACCCAGATCGTTCCGCAGGTCACCGGAACAGTGACCGAGGTTCTTGTAGAAAACGGTCAGGTCGTCTCTGCGGGTGATGTTCTGGTTCGAATTGACCCAAGGCCCTACGAAATTGATCGCGACAAGGCCGAGGCTGATCTTGAGGCCGCCACGCAGGAAGTGGGTGCATCCTCGGCAGAAGTGAGCGCTGCACAAGCCAAGCTGGCAAGGGCACAAAGCGATCTCGACACGATGCGCATTCAGACCGAGCGTGTTTTTGCGCTTGAAAAGAAAGGGTTGATTGCGATTTCAAAGGCCGATGACGCGCGTGGGCAACTGGCAGAATCCGAGGCAAATTTTGAAAACGCCAAAGCGGATCTGGAAAAAGCCAAACAGCGGTTGGGCGACGACGGAATTGACAACCCGAAAATCCAACGCGCATTGGCTGCCTTGGCGGATGCAGAGCTTAATCTCGAGTGGACAGAACTGCGTGCTCCAGCGACAGGTGTCATATCCAATTTGTTGATCGCACCCGGAACATATGCGCGATCTGGTCAGGACCTATTGACGTTTCTGGATGCAACAGACGTTTGGATCGAAGCGTATTTTACCGAAAACAACCTTGGTCGGGCTTCGGTAGGATCACCTGTCGATGTGGTACTGGACATGCATCCCGGCCAGATTGTTCCAGGCGTGATCGAGAGCTTCAGCGCAGCAGTCTCCCTGAGCGGTGGGGATGAGCCCGGCCAGTTGGCCAGCCCGCCCAGCACCAAAGGATTTCTTCGTGAGCCTGAACGCTTTCCAGTCCGGATCGTATTGCCTGGCTACGAAGCCGGGAATGCCGAAGACGACTTGCGCTTCCAGCTTAATGGGCAGGCCGACGTTATCATGTATCTGAGCGAAAACTCTCTGCTGAACGTGGTAGGTCGGACCTATATCCGTTTGGTATCAATCCTGTCCTATGCGTACTGAGGATCGAAATTCGGTCCTGCGCCTGGCACTCGGCGTCACCGGGGTATTCTCCTTGGGCTTATTTCTGGGGTGGCCACTTGCGGTGGTAGGAGCGGTCTTCACCGCCCTGTTTCTTCAGGCACCCGCCGCTTTGCCCTTGGCAGCATTTGCAAAGCTCTTTGTTTTCTCGATCGGGCTGATGTTCATTTCATTCCTGCTGTCGTCAGTCTTCGCCCCATATCCCGTGGTGTTTCTGATTCTAGTTGCCATTGGGATCATCCTGTCTTTCATGTGGTCCGTTTCAGGTGCAGGCGTCCTGCCTGGTGTCATAGCCCTCATGGGTGCGTTGATGATCCCAAACCTTGTTCTGCAATCACAGGATCTGGCATTGGTGCTTGTATTTTGGATACCTTTGAACCTGCTATTTGCAGGTTTCATATCAACGCTGATGTTTGTGTTGATACCCGCTGCCCCCCCCACAGCGGCTCAGAAAAAGACCAATACTTCGCCTGACTTTGACCCGCATCGCCGGATCGCCAGAATGTCGCTTGTCACGGTTCCGTTCGCGATGGCGTTTTTTGTGTCCGGCGCTTCAGCCCTGTTGGTCCTATTCTTTGTCGCGCTTCTTAGCCAACAACTTGCAGCCATGCCGTCGATGGGCAAAACGGTGGCCAAAGCCATGCTAACGGCTAATCTCCTCGGGGCGGCGGTTTCAATCATCTGCTATGAAATAAACGTAATAGCTCCGGTTATTCTTACCCCAATATTGTTGGGTTTTTTCATTTGCCTGACACTCGGAGCGCTTGGCAAATCGCAGGTCCCGCTCGCCGCTGCTGCAGGTTCGGCATTAACAACGGTTCTGATCGTTTACGGTGGTTCGATCGCTCCGTTTTCCGATGAGGCTGACGTCAAGAGCATCACAAGAGTATTGCAGGTCGCCAGCGCGGCCATTTTCGTGATCATCGCATATGTCGTGGTCGATGAGTTTTGGCCAGAACAAGAGCGCCGTGCAGCTCAATAGAGTGTGTTGCAAAAGTGCTTTGATCTAAAACCAGTGGCGTCACCAACTTAAACCTTCTGCTCTGTTCATTTGGCCTGAAACCGTTCAGGTCGGTCTGTTTGCGGTGACTTAAGTACTCATAGGTCGTCGCGGAAGCTAAACCGGTTCTTCGACGTGTGTCACAATTCGGGGTACAGGAAGCATCTAACTGATAGAAAGCGCAGTATTTGTATGAATAGTCTGGCGACCCCGGCAGGATTCGAACCTGCAACCTGCCCCTTAGGAGGGATGCGTTCATAGCGCTATTCCTTTTGTGATTTCTTACTGTTGGGTGCTTGTACAGTGTCATCCTGTACGTGGTTTGTACGAAAACGGGCCCTAATGTCGGCCTCATCGGTCTCTGCGTGGGCATAAATCCGCATGGGCAAATTGGGGTCTGACCAACGTCCAGCCTTGGCTGCTGTGACGGGATCGACGCCCTGACGGACAACAAGCTCCGTGAAGAACCCGTGCCGCCCTGCCGGGTGGGCTGAAAGGTACGAGATGCCCGCGCGTTTGCAGATCGTCTTCCAGCGCGTGTTGTAACCGGTGGAGCTCCCATAGCCGAAGATGCGCGCCTTCATGAGCTTGCCGGTCTTGCGGTTCTTGGGACGTTTGGGAGGCAGCGCGAGTAGCTCGTCCATCATCTGAGGCGAAACGGTGATCCAGCTTTCCGGATGCCCCTTCTGAGCTTTCACGCGGACTTTGTTTTCGTGCGGCCTTAGGTCATCGGGCTCCAAGGACACGGCTTGATCAATCCTTGCAGCCGTCTCAAACATAAAACGCACCAGTGCGGCATTGTATGGGTCGGCGGCACGACAAAATGCCTCGATCCATTCCTTATCAGCTGGTGTGCGCTCGACGCGGCTGAGCTTCCCTCGCCGCTTGTCCTGAGCGATCCGCTCGAACTTGTCGTAGGGTTTCACGCGGATCAGCGGCGTGCCTTCCAGCTCATGCGCGTTGTTGATCACCGCACTCGCGGGCGTCACGATCTCGCGCCACCAGGTATCCGTCGACGCTTTGGGTTTCAGCTTCGGCCCAAGGCTTTTCAGTAACGCGCCAGATATCGCACCTAACGACAGGTCGCCGATCACTTCGACAATCGGGATCAACTGCTTCGCCGCCTTCGGGGACGCGTTGTAGAGCATGATTGCATCAGAGAACGTCTTGCTCGGTTCGTCGCCCACGACATAGCGACGGATCTGACGTTCGGTCTCATGGTTTATCCAGTCCCGTGCGCCCTCTTCTGTAGATGCCTTAGTGCTTCGCCGGTATGGGCCGGCGATTGGCCTGCCGTTGTATTCGATCCACCCCTTGGCCCAGTAGACACGGCCCCTCTTGTAAATTTGGAGCGGCATGACTGGCCTCCTTCAAAAATCGTATCAATCTGCGCGGGCGTGATCAGCATGGTTCGCCCAAGGCGATAAAATGCACCCGTCTCATTGGCGCGTTCACGCAACGTGCGTTCTGAAATATCGATCCCCATCCCGGCCATAACTTCGACCCACTGCGCGGGTGTTTTCCCGAGCCCCAGGATCTGCGAGCTGTCTGAATAGTTGGTCTCTGCCATTTCACTCGTCCTTGTCCACTTAAGTTGAGTCAGCGACACGCATGGAATCGCTTGTTCTGCACCTTCTGACGTGGTCAGATGTGATTAACTGTAAATGTTCGTCATTTTTTGCAAAGTTCGCGAATTTCGACGAAGTAGTCAATTGGAAAATTCAGATGCCGCAGAAACATGCTGATCTTTTTGCTGCAATGGGTGCTCGTCTCACCATTGCTCGCAATGAAATCGGCTTCTCACAAGCGGCCATGGCGGAAGCTATCGGTGTCTCACCGCGCGCGTATCACAGCTACGAAAAGGGCCAGCGCGGAATGCCTGTAGAGGCCTTGGTCGCGATGGGTGAGCGGTTCGAGGTGGACGTGCCCTGGCTACTTCTGGGCACCAAATCCATTCGGGCGGGGCATGACTTCGAAGCCCTCAAACACATTGAAAGCTCGCTGGATCAGCACCTCACCGATGAGGGCATAAGAATCAAAAGTGAAAAGCGCGGGGCCATCGTCACCCGTTGGTATCAATCGCATGTCGAAGGTCGCGAAGTGACGGATGACGACGTGCACACATGGATCGAGCTGGTAAGGGAGTAATCTGGTGAACAAGGCAAGCAAACGCTGGAACATGTTGCGGCACTCAGTCTTGGAGCGTACCCGCCGAGAGGTGATCGAACCCTTTGGGCCGCTTTACATAATCTTGCTTGGAACCAGCGTCTTCTATTTGATTGGTTTGGGCCAACTATCGTTGGCGCAACAGCCTGCCGAATACTCGGTGTTTGCTGCCATCCTGATTTTTGCGATCGCCGCAGCTGGCTTGGCGCTTCCATTTTTGACAGGTGCGGTACTGACCCTACGCGCGGCCGATCGAAAACTGGAACGTCTTCAACGCGGGTGATGCGATGGCCTTCGGTATCTTCAT
Source organism: Ruegeria sp. AA3 (assembly GCF_056542905.1). NCBI lineage: Bacteria > Pseudomonadati > Pseudomonadota > Alphaproteobacteria > Rhodobacterales > Roseobacteraceae > Ruegeria > Ruegeria sp. AA3. The sequence continues at coordinate 298,983 of NZ_JBQGAQ010000004.1, forward strand.
CCATCGCAGCGACTCGGTCTACGAAGACATTCCCTCGGAGCGGTATCAATTTCCAAAGCAATACCTCTCGCGTGCCCAACAGTGCGAAGGGGACTGGATCGTCTACCTGGAGCCAAGCAAGGTCAAAGAGACCAAAGGCTATTTTGCTGTCGCTAAGGTCCAGGAGATCATTCCGGATCCTAGGAAACCGGAAATGTTCTTGGCGGTGATTAAGCCGGGGACCTATCTTGATTTCGGCGACCCTGTTTCATTCCGAGACGAGAATTCAGTCATCGAAAGCGGATTGCTGAACGATCAAGGCAAGATATCTGGACGCGCGCAAGCTGCGGTAAGAACCCTTTCAGCTGAAGACTTTGCCCGAATTGTCGAACGTGGTCTTGGACGGGACGAGGACATCCTGCCTCGCGTTGGTGACTCGATGCAGCTGCCAGGTTTTCAAGACGCGCAAACACCTTTCCGACACATGCCCGCACGGGAACGCGTCAACCAACTGACCAACCGGGCGGTTCGCGATCGTAATTTCAGAAAGAACGTCCTGCGCGCCTACGGCGAGCGCTGCGCCATCACTGGTTTACGTCTGATAAATGGCGGTGGCCGAGCTGAAGTGGAAGCCGCTCACATCAGACCTGTAGAGCATGACGGACCCGACATCGTCAGCAACGGGCTCGCCCTGTCCGGAACCGCGCACTGGATGTTTGATCGCGGTCTCGTTGGTTTAGCTGACGACGTGACAATTCTGGTTTCCCGTCAGAGCAACGACATCGAAGCCGTGACGTCGATGATTAACTCGTCCGGCAAGATCTTGGTGCCGGACCGCCTCGCCAACCGGCCAAGGGCAGAGTTTGTAACCTGGCACAGAGAGAACTGTTTCAAGCATTAACGATACTCAGTGCGGACCTTGGTGCAAAACGCAGCTAACGGCCGGAAAGAGCCCAAACTCACCAATGCTGCGGCCAGGATCAAGGGACGTGAACTGGTGTGAAGCTGCCATTCGAACTTGCTGGCCATGGGTGGGTGAGCGAGAGATTGCGGTCCGTTTAATCCCATAAAAGCTTCTCTCGGCGGCAATCAACTTGGGGCAGGAAAAGCCTGCCTTCGATACCATTCGCCCAAAATCGAAGCGAGATGGACGCAGAGCATAAGGGCGAAATACGACGTTTCGCTCGGCTCTGAGGCTCCGAAAGCGTGGGGTTTGACTCCTGCGCTGTCAAAAGAATCCTTGACCAGTTCCAGTATCAGCACTAGTTGAAATGAAATGACGTTTTGTCTAATGAAACGTTAAGGCAAAAGATGATGGGATCGCCCATGTCGCGGACCCGCAAGCCAACCAACAGTTAGGGAGGAGCCTGACATGACGAAAGATAACGGAAAATTGACGCTCACTGCGGGTCTCGTAGCCGGTAGTCTGGTCATTGCCACGTCTGCCTTCGCCGAAGGCGAGGTGGTGTTTTCGTCCTGGGGAGGTTCATTCCAAGATGCGCTTCGGGAGTCCATGCTGGACCCAGCGGCGAAAAAGCTGGGTCTTACCATCAAAGAAGACACGACAAACGGCATTCAAGACGTGCGTGCGCAGATCACTGCGGGTGCGGTTGCTTGGGACATTACCGAACAGGCGTTGTCCGACTGTGCCCGTTTGAAGCAGGAGGGGGCGCTGGAACCCATCGACTATGGCGTGGTCTCGACCGATGGCATGCCGTCCAGCCTTGTGGACAGCGAGTGGGTTGGCATGCTGACCTATTCACTGGTCATCGGCTGGCAAGCAGAGAAGTTTGGTGAGAACGGCCCACAGTCCTGGGCGGATTTCTGGAACACCGAAGCCTACCCTGGGACACGCGCGATGTTCAACTCGGTGTCGCATGCGCTGGAGGCGGCATTGATGGCGGATGGTGTCGACCCGGCGGATGTAAACACCGCTCTGCGGAGTGAAGGCGGCGTAGACCGGGCCTTTGCCAAGCTTGAGGAGATCGCGCCCGATATCACGGTCTGGTATCGGGGAGGCTCGCAAGCGGCGCAGTTGATGGCAGATGAAGAGATTGACTTCATTCATATCGGCAACGGCCGCGCAGAAGCGCTGAATGCCGATGCAATAACGGTTGGGTATACCTGGAACCAGGCCACGACCGACGCGGATTGCCTGTTGGTACCCAAGGGCGCGCCAAATCGCGAAAACGCCATGCGGGTTCTCAATGAGATGCTGTCGGCCGAAGCGCAGGCGCGCATGGCGGTGGCCATCTCCTACGGCCCTGTCAATGCGCATGCATTTGAAACCGGGCTGATCTCGCCCGAACTGGCAGCCAAAAACAATGCCGCCCCTGACAATATGAAGACCCAGGTGGTTATTGACGCAAGCTTCTACGTCGAAAACTTCGCAGAACTGCAAGAGCGGTTTGACACTCTGGTTCAGCAGTAGGCCCAAATTGATGCGCTCCAGTCCTTCATCCGATCCGGCAGAACCTTTGAACGTCCTTTTCGTTCATGGCTGGGCGTGCGGGTGGCAGGATTGGAGCGGTGTCTCCCCGCTCCTTCCAGACAGTGCCCACATTGGGCTTGCGAAGCTTCCGGGATGCCCCGATGCCGTGCCGCTGGGGGGAGCGATCAGTCTCAGCGACTGCGCGGCCCATGTGATTGCCCAGGCAAATGATCTGGGTTTTGATCGCTTTGCCCTTGTCGGGCACAGCATGGGTGCCCGGATTGCCATCGAACTGGCTGCGACTTGGCCAGGACGCGTCTCTCATCTTCTTTTGCTGGATGGCAGCAACGTTCCTGAAGACCCCGAAGAAGCCGTTGCGCGTCTGGCAGAGCAGCTTGCGCAGCTTGGTCAGAAAGGATGGGCGGAGGCGGCAGTCGGTGGGATGATGGTCAACAACCTCGATCCAGATCAAAAACGTGATATTGTGAACCGGGCTGCGCAATATCCGGCAGACGTTTTGAAGGCGTATTACCATGCGATGGCTGCATGGGATCGCGATAAATTTGTTCCGGCCATCGACCGGCTCACCTGCCCGGTCACAATCCTGCAATCAACGTCGCTGGACGAACACGAAGTTCGCCGATCGGCGACGACCCACCCCGCATCGCTTTGGCTGGATGCCTTGCGCGCGCGGGTTCCCGGGGCGGTGATCAAGTTGGTGCCGAATACCGGCCATTTCATCATGTACGAACGGCCGCAACTGATCGCCGACTGGGTGGAAGAGACATTGCAAGTCAACCACGGCGTTCACCACGAAAAACCCAACCAAATAACGAGAGAATATCAAGGGAGAAACTGACATGAAAAAAGTAGAGAGAAAACTGTCGCTTGCGACCAGCCTCGTTGCCGGCAGCCTGGCAATGGCTGCGCCAGCCTTCGCCGAGGGCGAGGTGGTGTTTGCATCCTGGGGCGGGTCCTTTCAGGACGCATTGCGCAGCGCCATGCTGGAACCTGCCGCCGGCGCGCTGAATGTCACGGTCAAGGAAGATACCACAAACGGTATTCAGGACGTGCGCGCACAGATCACAGCGGGTGCCGTCGCCTGGGATGTGACCGAGCAGGACTTGCCCTCGTGTGAAACACTCAGCCGTGAGGGCAGCCTTGAGCCGATTGATTACTCGATTGTCGACACAACGGGCATCCCCGAAGAGCTGATCCACGAAAACTATATCGGCTTCATCAACTTCACCAAGGTGATTGCGTATCGCAAGGATGCCTTTGGCGACAATGGTCCGTCCAACTGGGCAGAGTTTTGGGATCTGGAAAACTTCCCAGGCAAGCGCGGCATGCACGGCAAGGTGAACTACAACCTTGAGGCCGCCCTTATGGCCGACGGTGTGCCGATGGCCGATATCTACGACACATTGGCCACGGACGAAGGCAAAGCGCGCGCCTGGGCCAAACTGGGAGAGATCGCACCAGAGGTCACCGTTTGGTATCGTGGCGGGTCGCAGTCCGCGCAGCTGCTGCGTGATGGAGAGGTGGACGTGATCCACATGGGCCATAACCGCGTGGAAAGCGTGATCGCATCCGGCATTGAAGTCGCCTATGCCTTCGATGGAGGGACGATGGATGTCGACTGTCTGCTGGTGCCCAAAGGTGCCCCGAACAAAGACAACGCCATGCGCCTGATCAATGAGCTGCTGAGTGCCGAAGCGCAGGCACGGCTGGCGGTCACGATGCCGCTGGGCCCGGTGAACACCGGTGCGTTTGACACTGGTATTATCTCGGGAGAAATGGCGGTTAAGGTCAACACCCATCCCGACAACTACGGCAAGCAGCTTCTGGTCGATCCGAACTTCTACATCGGCCAGCTGGGTGAGTTGACTGAAGAGTTCGACACTCTGATCCAGCAATAATCCATCTGGGCGCAGCGCATTTGGCACTGCGCCCACTTTTCAAGTCAGGAGCTAGCATGTCCTCTGCCACCCAATCCCTTCCCATCGACATATCCAGCCTGTGCAAAGCCTACGGATCAGTCAAAGCGCTCGATGATGTATCGCTGAATATCGCTGCAGGCGAATTTCTGACACTGCTTGGGCCGTCGGGCTCCGGCAAAACGACGCTCCTGATGGCGCTGGCCGGATTTGTGCGTCCTGATGGCGGGTCGATTCGGTTTGGCGAACGCGAAATGATTGCAACGCCGCCGCACAAACGCGGCCTTGGCATGGTTTTTCAAAGCTATGCGTTGTTTCCATTCATGACGGTGGCTGAAAACGTAGCCTATCCGTTGAAAATCCGCGGAGTTTCCAAAAGCGATCAAAAGACCCGCGCCGAGCGTGCGCTGGATACCGTACAGCTGGGCGGCTATGGGGATCGGCGCATCACCCAATTGTCCGGCGGCCAAAGACAGCGTGTGGCTCTGGCCCGCGCCATGGTTTTCGAGCCGCAGATCATCCTGATGGATGAACCCCTGTCCGCGCTCGACAAAAAGCTGCGCGAGCACATGCAGATTGAATTGAAGGCGCTCCATCAAAAATTGGATGCAACCATTGTCTATGTAACCCATGACCAGCGCGAAGCCCTGACGATGTCGGATCGCATTGCGGTGGTCAATCATGGGCGGATCGAGCAGGTCGAGACCCCTGAGCGGCTGTATCGCCAGCCTCACAGCTTCTTTGTGGCGGATTTTATCGGTGAATCCATTTCGGCGCCGGTGAACGTGGCCAATAATACGGCGCATCTTGGCGAACGCGTGCTGAAATCCGATTTGCCTATTGCTCCGGGGAGCGGCGGCCATCGCCTGGTGATCCGGCCTGAGCTGCTGGAGGTCACCTCAGGTGCTGTGCCTGAAACAGCCAATGATTTGTCCGGCCGGGTCGACGCCATCATTTATCAAGGCGACAGCGTGCTGGTTATCGTTCAGCACGACAGCGCAGGCCAGATCAATGTGCGCGTCCCTGCCAATCGCGCGGGCCAGACGGGTCTGCCTTCCAAGGGAGAGAAAATTGGCCTGGCCCTGCATCCCGAAGACACGATCATCGTACCGGAGAATGTATCATGAGCATCGCCGAGTCCTTTGGGGCCGCTCAGACGCTTCGGAACGCAAGCACGCTCAAATCCGAAGAGCGCCGTGAACGCCTGACGTTTTTGGGGCTTTCGATGCCCGCGGTTCTCGCAATTCTGATTGTCGTGTTTCTGCCGATTTTCTGGCTGTCTTCGCTCTCATTTTACAATGCGGCGGGTGAGTTGAGCACGGAAAACTATGCGCGTATCTTTGAAAGTGCTTTGTATCGGCGGACCTTTGTTGTCACCTTTCAGATCAGCATCGCCGTGACGGTGATTTGTGTCCTGCTCGGATATCCGCTGTGTTACTGGCTGACCAGGATGCCGAACAGAACGGCTGCCATTTTAATGGTTTTCGTGCTGGTCCCGTTCTGGACGTCGGTTCTGGTGCGGACCTACGCCTGGCTGGTGCTGTTGCAGCGCAATGGCATCATCAATTCGTCGCTGATGTCGCTTGGCATCATCGAGGAACCGCTGCAACTGGCGCACAACCTCACGGGATCAATCATTGGCATGGTACATATCATGCTGCCGTTTCTGGTTTTGCCGCTTTACGCCACCATGCGCAACATCGACACCGACCTGGTTCGGGCCGCCGTTGGGCTTGGCTCCAGCCCGCGCGGCGCATTCTGGCGGGTGTTTTTCCCGATGTCCTTGCCGGGCCTTTTTGCCGGCATCGTGCTGGTCTTCATCCTGTCACTTGGGTTCTTCGTCACACCTGCTTTGCTGGGCGGTGGCCGGGTGCAGATGCTGGCGCAGCGGATCGAAAGCACGATCACAGTCTATTCCAATTGGGGGGCTGCATCCGCCCTGGGCGTTGTCCTGTTGCTGCTGGCACTGGCGATGATCTGGCTGATGAACCGTGTGTTCGGTCTCGACAAACTCTTCATGCGCTAAGGATCTGAGAATGGAACAAGTCGGACAACGTAAAATTGACGGTCTGTGGCTGACGGTGGTCGGTATCGCGGTGCTGTTCTTTCTGATCCTGCCCACGCTGATCGTGATCCCGATGTCGTTTTCGGGGGCCTCATTTCTGGAGTTCCCGCCGACGTCGTTCTCGTTCCGCTGGTACACGGCCTATTTCACCTCTGCGGAATGGATGAGCGCCACGAAGACCTCTCTGATCGCGGCAGTGTTGACCACGGCGATCGCGACGCCTTTAGGCTCTCTTTGTGCCTATGGGCTGCATTGCTCCACCCCACGGATCAGGAACACTGCGCAGATCCTCGTGATCATGCCCATTGTCGTGCCGGTGATCCTGATCGCCGTCGGCGTGTTCAGCCTTTATGCCAAGCTGGGGCTCAATTACACACTGACCGGTATTGTGATCGCCCATACCGCGCTGGCCCTGCCGTTTGTAATCGTGACCGTGATGTCGGGCTTGCAGAACTATGACTTCGATCAGGAACTGGCGGCGCGCAGCCTGGGTGCGTCCCGAGCTTACGCGCTGTGGACAATAACAGTACCCCAAGTCAAATTCTCGATCCAGACCGGGGCCTTTCTGGCCTTCATCACATCGCTGGATGAGGTGGTGATTTCGATGCTGGTCTCGGGCGGGGAAAATGCCACAATTACCCGCCGCATGTTCAATTCACTGCGCGATCAGCTTGATCCGACCATTGCCGCGATTTCCACCTGCCTGATTTTCGTATCAATCACGGCGCTCATCGGCGTTCAGTTGATTGGCCGCAACAAGAATGCTGACAAATGATGGGCTCTTTATATCACACCAATCTCGGCCCGGATCTGGCGGGCGGCATCAAGCACCGCAGCGCGATAGCCTTCGACAGCGGTTTCATTGAAGCGAACGCGCAGACCCGACAGGCTGACGGCACCCAGCAGCTCGCCCTCAGGCCCAAGAACCGGAACAGACAACCCGGCAACGTCCGGATCACGTTCACCAAGGCTGAGATAATACCCGGCCTTGCGGATGCTGCTGGCCTTTTTGCCATGCCCGATGGAATAGGCATCCAGCACCCGGCCCGACGAGCCAGTGCTCAGCGGAATTATCTCGCCCTCCTGGATATGATCCCGCGCAAGCCTGGGCGAATTGACACGGTAGAGGCAAACGCCGGAGTTGCCGCGTTGCACGTAAAACGACGCGCTTTCCCCCGTCGCATTCACCAGGTTCGCCAGCACCGGGCGCACAATAGGCCCCATGCGCAGATTCTGGCGAAATACGGATCCAAGACGCCACAAAGACGGCCCCAGATGAAACAGCCCTTCGGCGTCGCGCGTGATATGGCCAAATTTCTCAAGCGAGACGCTCAGACGCAGGATTGTCGCTTTGTTGACACCACTGCGGTCCGCGACCTCTTTCAGAGAAAGCCCCGCATCTCCGGGCTCAAAGCTGTCCAGAACACGCAATGCACGTTCAACCGCTTCGACACCACCATTCGTGTCGGGGGTTCGGGGCTTGTCGGGCATGGGCAGACCTTTCGACGCAAATCCGTCACTTTTTATAGCTGGTTTGAACGCAATTGGAAATCGCAAATAATGAAGGCATCTGGCAATGCATAGCGCGCAGAAACAAATGATAACAACTGGTTATGCTGGCCTGCCATTTGGCGAGATTTCGCAATGCGATGCAGGATCTGTCGGGCTTTTGGGTGTTCCAAGCGAAGTCGATAGCGGGCCACGTTCCGGCGCCTCCTTGGCACCGGATGCGCTGCGCAAGATGACCGGACAGCTTGGAACTAGCCTGCCTGTAAATGGTCGGGATCTGGGTAATCTGGACCTGTCGGGCGATTGGTCCGGCGTATTGAAACAGCTTGTGGCGCAAATGGTGGATCGCGGCATTGTGCCCGTCGTTCTGGGTGGCGCGTCTGATGTCGCCTCTGCTGTACTGGGGGCCTTGCCTGATCTGCCGGTTGTCGCGGCCATGCCACTGGCTCGGCGTGATCTTACAGAACGACCATCAAACACGATTTGGGTGGGTTTGAATGGCGGGCAACCTGCCGATGTTTGGGATCAGATCGCTCAGCGCACGATGGATTGGCGTACCGCCCGGTGGTTGGATGAAGGGCACGCAGACTTTTCTGACACGCCCGAGCGCGCTGTTCTCTGGATCGACATATCGGTCGTTGATCTGGGGCATGCAGCCGGTGCTATCGGCCTTAACCCAGGCGGAATGAAACCCGAAACCTTGGTTTCTGTCATTGGGGCAATGTCCTGCCGCTGGCAGGCGATTGTGATCACTGGCCTTGCGCCTGCCCGCGACACGCGTGGCATGTCGGAATTGGCGGCCATTGAAACCCTGAACGCGGCTTTGCGTCATGGGTGATGCGGCGCAAATACAGTTTGACGGGATCCCCAGTTTTCTGGGCATGCCTGTTGGCGATCTGGAAGACCTCGTGCCTGGGCAAGTCGCGGTAGCAGGATATTTTTGTGACAATCTCGACCGACCAGCAGCAGAGCAACGCTACCTCGCAAGGCAATTACGATACGCCTCCCAACCCGGAAAGGCCCCCGCGAATGCCATTGACCTAGGGGACGTGAATGTATTTCCGCTTGAGCCGGATAAGCATTTTTCTGCAGTTGTCTCGCAATGCGAGGCGGTTCTGAAAACCGGCGCGCGGATGGTGCTGGTTGGCGGAGATTCCAGCGGACTGAAGGCGCTTGGAATCGCGACACAAAAAGTCACAGGTGCTGATGTTCCTGTCATTCAGGTCACAGGGGGCGTTGCAGGCCAATTGTCTCACGCTCAACCGGTCATCCTTTCTGTGGATTTACAAGAGCTTGCGGGCAAATGGGTGTCGCACCCACGTCGCCTGACCGGGATGTCACCTGCACAGATGATCGCGCAAATTGACACTACCCCAGGCAATGTCACCGCCGCAGCAGTTTTCGGACTTGCCCCGGCATTAGACGATCGTGGCAGAACGGAATCCTGCGCCGCGCTGGCGATCTTGCAGGCAGTGACTGAGCGTCTAGAGAAAGGAGCTGGCTGATGCCTTTACGATCGGCCCCATTGCCGCGCATGGCAGGGCAACTGTCGTTTATGCGCGCACAAACCAAAGCAATTGAAGATGTCAGGCCCGGTGATCTGGCAGTGCTGGGCGTCCCGTTTGAAGACACCAGCGCGCCGCATGCCGGGCAGTCCCTGGCGCCGCGTGCGTTGCGCGAAACCTCGGTCTATTTCGGTTGGCACGCAAACCCACAATTCAGTCACCCGGTAGATGTCGATGCACGTCAGGACATCAGTACCGACGGTCTGCACGAGCGGCTCTGTGACCTCGGAGATATAGCGGCAGGATCTGAGGACGCGATCCACGCGGCATTGAAGGCCGCGACGCGTCAGATCAGCCGCAATGGTGCCTGCGCCATAATATTGGGTGGGTCAGATTGCCTGTCCAAGACAGTGCAGAGCGAGCTGCCTGAGTGTCAGACTGTGCAGCTTGGCGGTACGCCAGATGATGCGCGCGACTTTCATGTATCGCCCCTGCCAAACGGGGGTGGCACGACCTGCAGCCAAAACACTGCCGCGCAGCTTGCCGCGTTTTCCAGGTGGCGGGATGTATCAAAGCCGCTGTTTGTGCAGTTTGATCTGTCCGTGTTTGAAACATCGCTCAGCGCGCTTTGTGATCGGCCCCGTTTGGGAGGCTGCGACCTTGATACAGTGGTGCAATGGCTCAGCGCCCTGGGACAGCACGAGGTCAGTGCCATCATGTTGACCGGTCTGAACCCGAGCAGGCCCGGAATGGGTGTGGTGAAGGTTGGCCAACGACTGATGGTCACGGCTCTTTTGGCATTCATCTATGCGCGCCTCGGTTTTGGGATTGACCGACCGGTGCGCCCAATTCCCAAGGAAAATGTACTGACATGACTGCAGCTAATACCACATTTCACCCGCCTCTGTCACAACCGGGATATCGGCTGTTTGATGGGCCTTTGCGCGACGTGGCCGAGGTCGGTCCCGATAAGATCGGCGTGGTCGGCATGCCGAGCGACTGGACACATTCCAGCCGCCTTGGCACAAGGTTCGGCCCCGAAGCATTGCGCAGGGCGACAAGTCTTCTGCAATCTTTGCGTCCGCAGGGAGCCAGCTTTGATCCCGATACAAGCCGCCGTACTGTGCCTGCAACCGATTGGCTGATCGATTGCGGCGACGCAGAGATCACAGCGCAGGACGTTGACGCAACAACCGAAGCCATCGCTGCAATGACCGAAACGCTGACCGTTGCAGGGGCAATCCCACTGGCACTGGGTGGTGATCACTATAACAGCTTCCCGGCCTGTCTGGGCTATTCCCGTGGGCTGACCAAACGTTCGCCAAACGCGCGCTTCGGATATATCCAAATCGATGGTCATCTCGATTTCTCCGACCGGCTGGGGGCGTGGGGCAGCCACAACCATGCAACCAACGCGCGCCGGATTTCCGAACTGCCCAACATCGATGTCTCCAATATGGTCTGGATCGGCATCACGGGCTGGGTCGATGGCGGCGATCTCGCGCTCATTGAAGAGCAGGGCGGACGGGTATTTTCATCTGGCGAGGTGCAAAAACTCGGCGCGGCCGAGGTGATGCGTCAGGCCCTTGCGCATGCCATGCAGGGGTGCGACGAGCTATATCTGTCGATTGACATTGATGCGATGGACGCCGGCTACCTTCCCGGCACGGGTTCCATCGTGCACAGCGGCATTACACCGCGTCAGTACTACGACCTGCTGGATGGATTGGCCGAGGCCCCCTTGGGCGGGTTGGATATTGTCGAGGTCTCACCTCCGCTTGATCCTTCAGAACGCACGGAGTTCCTGGCGGCGGAAATGCTGTTCCGGGTCCTGCGGCGCTTCCGCACGCGACCGGTGTAAGAGCTATGATGAAATATATCGGAACCCGGCAATTGGGTGGGCTATCACATGCAGGACAGATCCTTGCCCCGGCAACCCGGCCCTGGATCACGGATCTTGCAGCGCTTTGCCCCTACGAGGGTCTGCAACCCGGTAACCTCCCGGAATTTGAACGTGACCCGGATTGGGACAACTGGGCGCTCACTGACAGCCCCAAAGACCCGACCAAACGCCTGAACTGGCATGTGTTTCAACAGGGAGGCACCCGGTATCTGGTGGCCGACCGGATGCTAATGAGCCGCGTTAGCTGGCAGGATCTGGACGATGCCGGGTATGTCTATGGCACAGAGGTGTCCATCGATGGCACTACGTTTCGATGCCGGTTGCTGACCGGTGGTGATACGCCCCGAAATGACCCCTATCAGGGTGCGACTGGGCCCAATGAATGGGATGCGTTGGTGGGCGGTGCCGCCGTGTCAAACGCGCCCCAACCGGACCCAGCCAATGGTGCAGCCCCGCTTCGCCCGGATCACCTGACCTCACCTCATAACCGTTTGTGGAATTGGTTCGGGGCGGTCAGCTGGACCGCCGAACCTGTCGCCAACCGTGCCGATGGGCGGGTATGCCGGGGCTATCACGGCCCGACCTATTTTTATGTGAACACTGTAGACCACCGGCATGAAGATATCGGGTGGCGACCAGTTCTTGAGGAAGTACTATGACCGCAGATCCCTTTTCCAACTATATCGCCGGAACATGGGCCGCTGGCAGTGGTGCAGTTCCAAACATCAACCCATCTGACCTGAACGACACAATCGGGGATTATGCGCAGGCCAGTGCCGCGCAGACTGCCGATGCGATCGAGGCCGCGGCTGCCGCTTTTCCGAAATGGCGCGCAACATCGCCACTGGTCCGGTTCGAAGTGCTGGACCGGATCGGGTCGGAAATCCTCGCCCGTGTGGACGAGCTGGGCGACATGCTGGCCCGCGAAGAGGGCAAAACCCTACCTGAGGCCAAGGCCGAAGCACATCGCGCCGGGCATTTGTTCAAATACTTCGCGGCCGAAGCCTATCGTGCCACCGGCGACGCTTACCAATCACTGCGCGAAGGTGTGTCGCTTAAGGTTCTGCGCGAACCCATTGGCGTCGTGGGCGTAATCACGCCCTGGAATTTCCCGCTGGCGATCCCGGCATGGAAAATTGCGCCCGCTCTGGCCTATGGCAATACGGTCGTGTTCAAACCTGCCGAACTGGTGCCCGGTTCTGCGTGGATGTTGTCCGACATCATTGCCCGTGCGGGGCTGCCCGAGGGTGTGTTCAACCTTGTGATGGGCAAAGGCCGTGAGGTCGGGGAGGCAATCGTGTTACACCCCAAGGTTTCCGGGGTCACGTTCACCGGCTCCACACCAGTCGGTCGCAATATGGGGGCTGCGCTGTTCGCCCGCGGGGCAAAAATGCAGCTTGAAATGGGGGGCAAGAACCCGCTGGTTGTGCTGGATGACGCGGATCTGGATCTGGCAGTTCACTGCGCCATACAGGGCAGTTTCTTCTCAACTGGCCAACGCTGCACAGCGTCTTCGCGGCTGATTGTTGAAGACGGAATTCATGATCAATTTGTCAGCGCGATGACCGCGGCGATGAAAAAGCTTCGGATCGGGGATGCGCGTGCGCCTGACACCGATATTGGCCCGGTTGCGAGCGCCGACCAATTGCGGATTGACCTTGATTATATTGCGAGAGGGCAGGCCGAAGGCGCGGAGCTCATCAGCGGTGACCAAATTACTCTGAACACGCCGGGGCACTATTTGGAGCCAGCCTTGTTCGTGGGGGCCGAGCCGCAAATGGATATCTCTCGGCATGAAATTTTCGGGCCAATCGCCGCTGTGTTGCGCGTGCCGGACTATGAGGCCGCCCTTGCCAGCGCCAACGACTGTGAGTTCGGCCTGTCAGCGGGCATCATCTCGCGGGATGCGGCCAAGATCGACCATTTCTCGCAGAACGCCGAGGCAGGCATGGTACAAGTCAATCTTCCCACGGCAGGCATGGATTTTCACGCGCCATTCACGGGCCGAAAAGGATCATCCTATGGCGCGCCGGAAAAAGGCAGCTATTGCCGCGAGTTTTTCACAGTAGCCAAGGTTGTACACGAGGGGCGCGGACAATGACGCAGGCACCTTTGAAGGGCATTCGCATTCTTGATCTGACCAATGTGCTGGCCGGTCCGTTCTGCTGTCATCAGCTGGCCCATATGGGGGCCGACGTGATCAAGGTCGAAACCCCGGGCACCGGTGATCTTGCGCGCCAGCTGGGGGCTGATCCCGCGCGCAACGCCGACCTTATGGGCGTTTCCTTTCTGGCGCAAAATCCGGGCAAACGGTCGATCACCTTGAACCTGAAATCGGCATCCGGAAAACGCATCCTGAAGGAGCTGGTGCAAAAGGCCGATGCCCTAGTCGAAAACTTCCGCCCCGGGGTGATGGCGCGCTTGAACCTTGACTATGAGACGCTCCGTCAGGAAAACCCGCGCCTTGTTTATTGTGCGATCTCCGGATTCGGCCAAGATGGCCCGCTGGCGAAACTGCCCGCTTATGACCAGATCGTGCAGGGGATGAGCGGCGTGATGTCGATCACCGGCGATGCCGACACCGCGCCCTACCGGGTGGGCTACCCGATGGCCGACACCATCGGAGGGATGACGGCCGCCTTCGCCGTCGCCGCTGCGCTTGCTAACAAGGCCGAAGACCGCGGCACGTTCATTGACGTCTCGATGCTCGAGGCCGTCATTGCGACAATGGGCTGGGTGGTGTCAAACCATCTGATCGCCGGGAAGGCACCCACTCCAAACGGCAACGATAATTTCACCGCCAGCCCATCCGGCACCTTCAGAACCGCCGATGGCGTGATGAATATCGCCGCCAACAAGCAAGAACAGTTCGAGGCCCTGTGCGGGATCCTCGACAACCCGGCCCTTGCGCAGGACCCACGCTTTGCCGACCGAAAGAACCGACTGGCCAATCGGCCCGCCCTGACCGCCGAACTGGAAGCGGCCTTTGCCACGGCCCCCACCCATGAGTGGGTCGACAAGCTGACAGCACAGGGCGTTCCCGCAGGGCCTGTCTGGTCGGTGCCTGAGGCGTTGACGCATCCGCAGCTTGCCGATCGGGGCCTGCTGCAAACCCACCGTATAGGATCTGAGGATCTGCAACTGGTCGGGATCGGCGCCAAGCTTGATGGCACGGCCCCTGGTGTCGATTCGCCGCCCCCGACCTTGGGTGCACATACAGCCGATATCCTGAGCGAACTTGGCTATAACAATGCCCAGATCTCGGACCTGAAAAAGGAAGACGCGATATGACGGCCCCCTCAGAACGCAAAGAGGTCGATGACATGCGCCACTGGTGGCGCACCGCAATCATCGACATGGCTCCAGGGCGGATCGCCTTTCGCGGCCACCCGATCCAGGACCTTATAGGTTCTGTTAGCTTTGCTCAGATGATCTGGCTCATGGTGCGGGGCGATATGCCCACGCCAGAACAGGCGGCGCTTTTCGAATGTGCGCTGGTGGCGGGCGTGGATCATGGTCCGCAAGCGCCTTCGATTGCCGCCGCCCGTATGGCCGCGACCTGCGGGCTGGGGCTCAACAACGTCATGGCAACCGGGGTCAATATGCTGGGTGACGTGCATGGCGGCGCCGGTGAACAATGCGCAGAACTTTATTTCGACATCGCCAAACGGATCGATGACGGCGCTGAACATGAAAGTGCCGTCCGCGACGGTATCGCCGCCTGGCGTGAGGAAAATGGCAAAATTGTCTCGGGCTTTGGCCACCGCTTCCACAAGCCCGTCGATCCCCGCGCACCAAGGTTGATGGCGTTGGTACGCGAGGCCGCGAAGTCCGGTACGGTGGATGGGCGGTTTGCCGACATTGGCGAGGCTATTCAGGCGGAAATCGGACGCAAGCGCGGCACTGAGATCGCAATGAATATCGATGGGGCCACGGCTGTTATCTTTTGCGAGCTGGGCTTTCCGCCCCCACTCTCTCGTGGTCTGTTCTGTCTCTCCCGCTCGGTAGGCGTCTTGTCTCATGGCTGGGAACAGATGCAGCAGGGCGGCCGGAACAAAGGGCCAATGCCACCGCGCTATCTGCCGGAATACATTGGTGTTAAATCGGAGAGCTAAACCGACGAAACCTCTTAAGGCCGGAGCTATCGTTTGCGGCTGCATCAGCGGCATCTATTTCAAAACACTGGAAAAATATGACGCAATTGAGGTTATGGCCTGTGCCAGACTCGCACCGCAGATCGAGGGGTATTTGTCAGATATCAAAAGTCGCGCAATCCCGATGAACATCGATGGCGCGACCGCCGCAGTTTACGTCGAGCTTGGCTTTAAAGCCTCACTCGCGAGTGGACTGTTCTGCCTTTCTAGGTCAGTGGGCATCCTGGCACACGCCTGGGAGCAGACCCAACAAGGCGGTCGTAACAAAGGTCCATTACCTAAAGATCGTCTTTGGACATATCTCACCCCAAGTGAGAAATGATACGAATTTCACACTTGTTCTGACGTCAGCGAAGAGCAATCAAGCGGCCATTGGTGCAAGCGCCGCGAACTTGCACTTTGTCCGGATAGTGTTGAAAAAGTCGACGTTGGAACTGCCGATGAGCGATGGCAAAAGCCGCTTGGGATGTTCCTCTCAGCCTGTTGGTTCTGGTTGC
>NZ_JBQGAQ010000005.1:0-311053 GCF_056542905.1 Ruegeria sp. AA3
GAAAGATCAAAGAGGACAAATCGAAAAAATACGCTCCAACACCCAACCCCGGGGAAAGCTGCACGAACCTAGCCCGTTTCCACACAGCCTCCGGACATTGCTGACGTTAATGTCTGGAAATCAGAAGCCCGTTTACATAGACACCCGTTCGTGTCGAAGTATCAACTTTTTGCACGGCGGTTATCACTGCTCTGACGCTCTTGGCATCAGCATTCAGACCAAAGTCGATTGTGGTGAGAACAATAAATGGCCATGTTGTTCAACATGTTGCCGCGTTTGAAACACGTGTTGTCTCAATCTACCCTCTCAATGAGGTTCTTTGCTTTCGGCTTTATTGTTATGTTGGGCGCTGCTCTCGTACTGGGATCATGGGCCAGCAAGCGAATTGAAGCCGGTGTCACAGAAAACTACGGCGCGGCGGCAGCGCTTTATTTTGAAAGCCTCATTCCGCAACTTTCATTCCTGCAAACCACTTCTGAGTCATTCTCTGAGGACAATAAAGACGAGTTGCGTCGGGTGTTCATCGATGGTGCACTCCAAGCACAGGTTGTTACTTACAAAGTGTGGGCGCGGGATGGGACTGTTCTCGCTTCGTATGATCCATTGCTAGAAGACCGAAAATTTCAGATCTCTGCTGCGCTGGCGGAAGCCTGGCAAGGGCACGTTGCCGCTGAGTACGAAGTGATTCAATTGCGTGATTTGGCGGATGTTGCATCAATAGAATTGCCGTTGCTTGGCGTCTACGTGCCGATCCGCAATATCGCAAACGGCGAAGTTGTCACCGTTATCGAATTTTATCGTCGCGCTGAGGATCTGCTCGACGATCTCGTGCAAGCGCGCAGACAAACGTGGTACATGGTTTCAGCGGTGTTTCTCGTCAGCGGTGTGCTGCTGTTTGGCATAGTTCATGCAGGAAGCCGTCTGATCGAGAGACAGCGCAAAGTTCTATTGCAGCAACTGAACAAGAACAAAGACCTTAAAGAACGCGTAACAGCGGCAGCGACGCGTTCGACATCTCAGGCAGACCGCGTCATGCAACGGATCGGGTTAGATTTGCATGACGGGGTTGCGCAACATTTGTCCCTTCTGGCTTTGCGTCTCGAAGGGGCCGGTATCAATGACACGGAAGACGCCGCGACGATCCGAGACGCTCTAGCGAATGCAATGACAGAACTTCGCGCGATCTCACGCGGGCTTGCACTTCCGGACATTGACGTCCTGACACCCGCGGAAACGGTCAGAAGAGCCGTTAGTGACCACAATAAGGCTTTTGGAGCTGAAGTGAAATTCGAAGCGAAAGACCACCCGCCCATTCAGGCAGAGGCTCCTATGAAACTTGCACTGTACCGGGTGACTCAGGAATTGCTGGCCAATACTCACAAACATTCAAAGGCGGCGATGGTCACGGTGACATATCAGCAGTCGGCAACCGAAGTAACGGTCACTGTTTCAGATGATGGCGTCGGTTTCGTGGCCGACAATCCCATCCTCCAGGAAGCTGGCGGGCAAGGATTGTTCGGCATACGCGACAGATTGCTTCCTTTGGGGGGGCGCCTCGAAGTTCAATCGCAACCCGAGCATGGGACAACTGCCGTCTTCACCTTACCACAAGGTGGAGCACGCTCATGACAACAACTGTTCTCGTTGCAGATGATCACCCGATCTTTCGGGATGGTCTGGTGAAGAGCCTTGAGGAACATGGAACATTTTCGGTTGTTGGAGTGGCCGCATCCGCAACTGAAGCGATCAAGCTCGCAGCATCTTTGAAGCCCGATATAGCTTTGCTCGATTTGTCGATGCCAGGCAGCGGGTTGTCAGCGATTGCGCAGATTGCATCTCAGAATCTTGCGAAACATGTCGCAATGCTGACCGTTTCCGAAGACGGTGAAAACGTCTCGGAGGCTCTCCGTCTTGGGGCCAAAGCATATATCTTAAAGGGCGTGTCCGCCCGAGAGTTGCGAGCAATCCTCAGCGACGTTGCCAATGGTGAGACACATGTTACCCCAAGTTTGGCGGCAAAGATGTTGACTTTCATGACAAAGGAACAGAATGCCGCTTCACCCTTGGATGACCTGACCAAAAGGGAGGAAGACATTTTACGACTAGTCGCAACAGGTCAGAGCAACAGAGAGGTCGCCGACGCTCTCGGGCTTCAGGAAAAAACCGTGAAACACTACATGACCACTATCCTTGAAAAACTCCACGCGCGAAATCGGGTAGAAGCAGCGCTTATCGCCCACAAAGCGTTCGAGCGCCAAAACGACGAATAAGGTCAGCCTTTCTTCGATTTTTTTGAGAATGTCGCGTTAAATGCAATAGTGATCCGCTCGTCATCTGCGGTATTCGGGTAGACCCAGTGTACCAGGTATGAGGGAAACAGGACCATCTCGCCTGGTTGCGGCTTCAGACTTTTCTTCAGATTGAAAGCTGATGCCTTCAGGATACGCCAGTTCGGCAGGTCACTGCGCGGATCCAGAAACTCGATGCGGCCAGCATTCTCATCATCAACTTCTGGCTGGGATACATAGTACACACCGGACCAATGCGCACCTGGGTGCGTATGCGGCGCATTGAAAGCGCCAACAGGATTGATGTTCATCCAAGCAAACAGTTTTAGATCAAGGGTATCGGGGTCGACTTTACTGATACGCCGTGTGGATTGGAGAACTGCTGTCTCCACCATGACCGACATAAACGAAAAGCATTGAGCTTTTTCATTGAGTAAATTGCCTTTCGAATGCCAGCCGCCTCTGTTTGACTTTGCAGTACCATCACTCTGATCGCATAGGCGTTTCCCCTCTTTGATCAATTCGGTATTAACGGTCTCGTATCCTTTGACCTCAAAGGAAAATAGTGGCGTCGAGAACAGCTTTTCATACTTGGTCTGTTCAATCAGTGTCATGGCCGCAGTTTCTTTTGAATTGCGGAAACTCGCGCAATGAACGCTGGCATCCGTCACGTTGAAATCTTTAAGCTACTATCCAGAGACGACAATCATCGATCGTCACTGTCGCCTTCGTCGCTGTCGCTCTCGTCGCCTTCGTCGCTATCGCTCTCATCGCCTTCGTCGCCTTCGTCACTATCGCTCTCATCGCCTTCGTCGCTGTCGCTCTCATCACCTTCGTCGCTGTCGCTCTCATCGCCTTCGTCGCTGTCGCTCTCATCGCCTTCGTCGCTGTCGCTCTCATCACCTTCGTCGCTGTCGCTCTCGTCGCCTTCGTCGCTGTCGCGCTCGTCATCGTCGCGCTCATCGTCGTCCGACTCGTCATCACGTTCGTCATCCTGCGAGACCTGAATTTCTGGTGCGGATACGAGACCATCGCCGTCAAGATCACTACGATTAATGATACCTCTGGCACCACGACGCCCGAACGCCTCTTCCAGCTCCTCAAATGAAAGTTGCCGGTCTCCGTTCGTATCAATAGAGCTGAAAGTGCGCGACTGAGCCAGCAAGGGACCTGTGGCAACCGCACAAAGTGAAGTGGTCATAAGTAGGTGGGAAAGCTTCATCGGGGTTCTCCATGGCTGTTTGTGGGTAGTTTGAACCATCTTGCGGAGGGCAACGATAAGCGAACGTCTGACGGATTTTCAGACCATAGTCTGAGCATGCGAAGCCTAATTTCTCCGAAAGCTGACTTTCGCCAACGTGTAGATATACTGAACTTTGGGCTCGTTGTAGACATCGGAGGCAGTGCAGCATGTGCTCAGGATCGTTTCAGGGCCCGATTGCGGGCGGCCCTAAGCTGAACTTGGCCTGGGCTCCAAGCCGCTGCGGCGCGTCCGTCGAACCGGTCACTCACTGCACACGCACAGACACATTGCGGCCGAACCGCTGGCGAACTTTCATGCTACAACAGACGCTGCGGATCGAGTTATCCCCTGCGCCAAAATTTGGTCGAGGTATTCTACCACAAGATTTTTCCATCTTTCATTTGTGAATAGACTTTTGGGCAACAACCCTTCGACCGTATCCAATGCTGCGAAGATCGCCAACGCGTCAGTTGCGCCTGCCAGCACTTGATGTATTTCCTGCTCTCTTGGATCACGAAGTTTGTAGCGACTTCCGTCTTCGTTTTTCCCCAATAAGTAGCGGAACCAGACCGCTGTCGCGAATGCATAAGTTTGGGTGGGTGCACCTTTCTCCAGCGCTTCTATAGCGGGTTCGAATATACGTTGGGGCATTTTCAGGCTGCCATCCATCGCGATTTGGTAGGTTGAATGCTGAATGTTTGAATTCTCGAAGCGTTCGATCAGCTTGTGGGAGTACATCGTATAGTTAACTCCGTTCAGCGGCGTCAAATTCGCGCTAAGCTCAGCCAAATGAAGTTGCAGGAGCATTCGCAACTCGGCAGTTTTCATGCAATCGCTGATGGTCTTTATTCCAGCCACATGTCCGGCGTAAGCCAACAGTGAATGAGACCCATTCAGCATTCGCAGTTTCATCTTTTCATAGGGCGCTACGTCTTCAACGAATGTTGCCCCAGCTGTTTCCCAGGTAGGTCGGCCGTGTTGGAAATTATCCTCTATAACCCATTGGCTGAACGGCTCTGTCTGAACGGGAGCCGCATCAAATATTCCCGCTGCTTCCCTGGTCTCTTCGAGTATGTCATCTGTCGCTTCGGGCGTTATTCTGTCCACCATCGTCGATGGAAATGTCACGTTTTCTTCGATCCAATCAGAAAGATGCAGATCAATCCTGTCCGAGAAATCCAGCACGACTTGTTTTGTTATTTCACCATTGTTGGGAAGGTTGTCGCAGCTCAGAACTGTAAACCCGTTCATTCCCAGCTTTCGTCGCTCGCTCAGCGCCTTAACAATTAGGCCGGGAACGCTGATCGGTTGATCAAACTCTGCAAGATCGTGACAGATTGCTTCGTTATTCAGGTCAAGTCCCCGATCGCGTGAGGCATAGCAATAACCTTTTTCAGTCACTGTCAGGCTGACGATTTTGACCTTTGGTGAGGTCAGCAGCGCCATGATTTCAGCGCGCTGATTGCGAAGCGCTAAAGCCGAGGAAATACTGCCTATGATCCGAGCGTTGGTCTGACCAGGCGCTTTTTCAAGCAGGGTATAAAGGCCATTTTGTTCGGCCAGATTTCGTGCCGCTTCGGTAGAGCGCATACTGACAGCAGCTATGCGCCAGTCTCCACCGCATGCTGCCAGCGCTGTGTCGGTGTAAGCCGCCTGATGCGCGCGGTGGAACGCCCCAAGCCCGATGTGGGCAATTCCCGTTCCGTGAGCGGAGGGATCGTACTTGGGGCGTTCCACGTTGCGGCGGGCGTTTGGGAGTGAACGCCCGTCCAACCGCCGGTCAGAGGCGGGTTTCATATGAAATTCCATCAATCAGACCTCGTAGTTCTGCCAGACCTTTTAGGCGTCCTATCGCGGGGTAGCCCGGATGCGCCTTGCGGGTCAGATCATCCAGAATGTCCTGACCATGATCGGGTCTAAACGGAATCGAATGATCCGCGCGGGCAGTAGACTTGCGGCGCTTTTCTTCGCGCAGAATTGCGGCAACCAGATTCGGCATGTTCAGATCACCATTCAAGTGTTCGGACTCGTGAAATGATCCGAACACGCCATCATGCTCTCTGCGGACGTTGCGCAGATGCAGGAAATGCACCCTGCCACCCAATCGATCCATCATGCCGGGCAGATCATTGTCGGACCGGGCGCCTAACGACCCGGAACATAGCGTGATTCCGTTGGCCGGAATATCAACCGATTCGATCAGGCGTCTGTAATCGGCCTCCGTTGACATGATCCGGGGCAGGCCCAGTAACGGTACTGGTGGATCATCGGGGTGACAGCAGAGCCGCAGCCCCAGTTTCTGCGCAACTGGCGCGATTTCTTCAAGGAAATCTGTTTGATTGCGTGCGAGTTGATCGTGATCGAAAGCAGCATAAATCGCCAACTGCTCCTTTATGTCGTTGAGGCTGAAATTCTCCGCAGCGCCCGGCAGACCGCAAACGATATTGTCGACGAGGCGCCTTTTGAATGTGTCGTTTGTCGACTGGAACCGGTGCTGAGCCTCTGTGACAAGCTCGTCGTCATGTTCTTCGGATGCGCCGTGACGTTTCAATATGAGGACATCAAACATGATGTAATCAATAAGGTCGAATCGCATACAGGTGGCGCCTGTATCCAACTCATACGCGAGGTCCGTTCTGGTCCAATCGAGAAGTGGCATGAAGTTGTAGCAGATGACTTTAATGCCAGCTAAGGCGATGTTTTCAAGGCTTGTTTTGTAGTATTCGATATGTTCGCGCCAGTTGCCTGTCTGCCTTTTGATATCCTCTGATACAGGCAGGCTTTCGACAACAGACCATCTGAGCGGCCGCTGCGCACGTACGGAGTTCTCAGCAATGTAATCCCGGCGCTCGGTAATTTCGGATAGCGGCCAGATAACTCCGGGCGGAATGTGGTGAAGGGCTGTGACAATCCCTGATGCACCCGCCTGTGTGACATCGCTTAAAGAGACCTGATCCTGTGGACCGAACCATCTCCAAGTCTCCTGCATTGCGTCTTCCTCCTAAGTTCTTACGGTTGCTTTGTCTGCCATTGGCGGCGGTCTGTCAACATTCTTGTTGACTTGTATGGAAGAATGTAAGAAACAACACGTAGGAGGACAACGTGGTGCATGAAGTCGTTATCAATGATGCTTTCGATCGCGATGTGGCGATAACGCCGCAGATTTATCGGATATTGCGCGAGCGGATCATCAAGAACGATCTGCCTCCGGGTTCCAAGCTGTCAGAGCCAGAGCTTGCGCGGCACTATGAAATCAGCCGCCAGCCCGTGCGCGAGACTTTCATAAAGCTTTCAGAGGAAGGGCTTGTGATCGTGCGTCCCCAACGGAAGACGCAGGTCACGAAAATCGACTTCCCGACTGTGATGCAGTCCAGATTCGTTCGCGAAGCTGTCGAGGCCGATATTGTCTCGGAACTGGCGGCATCAACCGACGAGGCGTTGATCAAAGAGCTTCGCAGTCAGCTAATGAACCAGTTGAAGGTCGCCAAAACATCGCGCCCGGACTTCATCAACGAGGATATGAAATTTCACCGTACGCTGGCGGAGGCGGCCGGAAAAGAGATCGCCTGGAAGTTTCTGGAAGGGCTCAACAGTCAAATGGACCGGGTTCGTTTCCTAAGCTTGGGGCAATTCCCGGCCGAACAACTGGTCGAAGAGCACAAGAAAATCGTGGATCAGATCGAACGACAGGACGCGCCGCAGGCCTCAGTCGCCATGCGTGAGCACCTGAGGCGCCTGATCAATGATCTGCCAAAAATCGTTCGCGAGAACAAAGAATTCTTTGATCGGTTCGACCCCGAATTGATCGACGAATAGTCACCAATAAGGAGGATAAAATGGTGTTTAAGCTCAAAAATCTGGTGGTCGCAGGGCTGCTATCTCAACTACTCGGCGGGGCAGCGGCTGCGCAGGAGGTTACCCTGAAGCTAGGCCATCTGGCCAATGAGCAAAACGCCTGGCACCTTGCTGCTGTGAAATTTGGCGAAGAGCTTAACGCGTTGACCGACGGGCGCATTGCTGTGGAAATCTTCCCCAATGAATCACTGGGTAAGGAAATCGACCTGATCAATGGCATGCAATTGGGCACAGTCGATATGACGATCACCGGCGAAAGCCTGCAGAACTGGGCCCCGATGGCCGCCCTGCTGGCGGTACCCTACGCCTATGCCTCGACTGAACATATGGACGAGGTCGCCGGTGGTGAAATCGGCGATCAGATCGAAGCGCAGATCGTCGAAAAAGCGCAAATTCGACCGATTGCATACTTTGCTCGCGGGCCGCGCAACCTGACATCAAACCGCCCGATCGCGCATCCCGATGACCTGAATGGACAAAAAATGCGCGTTCCCAACGTTCCGCTTTTTGTCGACGTTTGGAATGCACTTGGCGCCAACCCGACCCCCATGGCATTTTCGGAAGTCTTTACCTCGCTGCAGAACGGCACAATCGGATCGCAGGAAAACCCGCTCGCCCTGATCCGCTCAGCCAATTTCAATGAAGTCCAAAGCCACGTGAATCTGACGCAGCACGTTCGCTCGTGGATCTATCTGACGATTGCTGAGTCCACCTGGCAATCGCTCAGCGAAGAAGACCAGGCCCATGTGATGGAGGCAGCAGCGCGTGCTCAGGCCTATGAGCGCGGATTGCTGGAGACCAGCCTCGCAGAAGACCGGGCGCATCTTGAGGCAAACGGCATGACCTTCGTCGAAGTCGACGGCGCGGCCTATGCGGCAAGGGCGAAAGACGCTGTGTTGGCCAACGTCAATGATGAGATCAAGCCGATCGTAGAAGAGCTGTTCAACAGCCAGAACTAAGTCATCAGGCAATACATCTGCCGTTGGTGCGATCAGCGGCAGATGTTTTTAAGGGAGGGACAAAGCCGTGCTGAAACATGTCCATAAATACATGACATCGATATGCAGGATCGGCGCGCTGGCTGCCTTCTCGGTTCTGATTATCGCTGTACTCACTCAGGTGATCGGCCGCACCATCGGCAACTCACCGGTCTGGACCGAAGAGTTGACCCGCTTTGCCCTGATTTACCTGACTGCTTTTGGCACCGGTGTTGCTCTGATGACCGGCGATCTGGTGAATGTTGATGTCATCTGTGATGCGCTTCCCGGAGATCTGCCAAGAAAACTGAGAATGCTGGCGTCTGCCGCGACTGCCATTCTCAGCATCGCGCTCATTCCCGGGGCCATGAAATACGTAAAGATTGGCACAATGCAGAGCTCTCCTGCGCTGGCGCTGCCGATGGAATTCATACATTTCAGTGTGTTGCTGCTTCTCGGACTGCTCGCCGCCTTCGCAGTTCTGCGCTTCGTCCTTGATTGGGCAAATATCAAATACCGCCCGCAGGGTGTCAGTGGAGCAGAACAATAATGGAAGTCTTCGTCCTTTTCTCGGTTTTCATCGCCGGTCTGATGGTTGGCATCCCCGTTGCCATCACTCTCGGCCTGTCTTCGATGGCCTATCTGCTGCTTGCGGACATACCACTGGTTGTCATGCCGCAAAAAATCTACGCAGGTATGGATGTCTTTGTGCTGCTGAGTATCCCGGGCTTCATTCTAGCTGGGAATCTGATGAACAATGGCGGGATTACCGAACGCATCATCCGGTTTGCGAATGCGCTTGTCGGTTGGGTGCGCGGTGGTTTGGGCCTGACCAATATCGGTGCCTCCATGCTGTTCGGAGGAATCACGGGAACAGCCGTAGCTGATGCGGCCTCGATCGGTGGAGTAATGATACCCGGCATGAAAAAAGCTGGATACCCGGCAGATTTTTCAGCTGCGGTCACCGCCGCGTCTTCGACCGTGGGCCCCATCATCCCGCCAAGCGTTCCGATGATCATCGTCGGTGCCTTATCCGGTATTTCAGTCGGTAAGATGTTCCTCGCCGGGGCAGTTCCGGGTCTTCTGATGGGCTTGGGCATGATGGTAACGTGTTACCTCATATCCGCACGTAAAAGGTTTCCGCGGCAAGAATGGCAGGGGTTCGGTGAAATCGGAAAAGCGTTTGGAGGTGCATTCTGGGCCCTCGCCATGACCGGGATCATTCTCTATGGGCTGCTTAGTGGCATTGCGACACCAACAGAAACTGCCATCGTTGCCAGCATTTATGCCTTCATAGTCGGTGCGTTCGTCTATCGCGAACTGCCTGTCAGAATGGTGCCCAAGATCATCACCGACAGCGCCATCTCCGCCGCAGCAATTCTGGCTTTGGTCGGATTTGCCAATGTGTTCGGATGGATACTTGTTTCTGAACGCATCCCCCAAGCTATTGCCTCGGGCGTGCTGACGATCACTGACAACCCCATTCTGGTCATTCTGATCATCAACATCCTGTTGTTGTTTGTTGGCATGTTCATGGAGACAATCGCAGCGCTGATTATCCTATTCGTACCGCTCCTGTCCCTCGCCACTGCCGTGGGCATCGAACCTTTGCACTTTGCGACGTTTGCGGTTCTCAACCTGATGATCGGTCTTACGACGCCTCCGGTCGGTGTGTGCCTGTTCGTCTGCGCGGGGATTGCCAAGCTGCCACTTACTCCGGTGGTTCGTGCAATCTTTCCGTTCTTGCTGAGCAATCTGATCGTGTTGCTTATGGTCTCCTACATTCCTGCGCTGGCCACGTGGCTGCCCAATCAAATCCTTCCGTAAGGCTGTCTCATGGAAACGCGAATTTGCCGACTACATGCGGCGCATGACTTGAGAATCGAATCTCAGCCCGTGTTTGGCCCCGGTCCGGATGATGTGCAGATCGCGGTTGGTGCCGGAGGTATCTGCGGCTCGGACCTGCATTATTTTCACGACGGTGGCATTGGGCAGGTCAGGGTACGTGAACCGATCATTGTCGGGCACGAGGCCGCCGGAAATGTGCTTGAAGTCGGCGAAAAAGTGGCTGAATTCGCCGCTGGCGATCTGGTCGCGATCAACCCAAGCCTACCCTGTGGGCAATGCCATTATTGCAAAAAAGAAGAGTTCAACCACTGCACAGAGATGCGATTTATGGGTTCTGCCTACCGCATGCCACACGAACAGGGCATGTTTCGCGATTTCCTGACTGTGCCAGCCGCGCGCGTGCACCGTTTCACCAATCCGATACCCGTCAACCGAGCCGCTTGCGCGGAACCTCTTGCTGTATGTCTTCATGCCGAAGCACAGGCTGATTGTCTTCACGGAAGGCGCGTTCTGATCACCGGTGCGGGTCCCATCGGCGCGCTGATGACATCGGTCGTTGGCCGGAAGAACCCACGCGAATTGATCGTAACGGACCTTCACGATTATCCTCTGTCTGTCGCAAAAACGATGGGGGCGTTCGAAACGATCAACGTTGCGTATCGGCCAAAGGCATTGGAGTCTTTCCGTCAGAACAAAGGGCAGTTTGATGTGGTGTTCGAATGCACCGGGTCGCCTGCGGCTATTGCCGATGCCATGACCATGCTCAGACCGCGCGGAACCATGGTTCTGGTTGGCGTTGCCGGTGAGATCAGCCTGGCCTTGAATGTCATCGTAAGCAAAGAGATCCGAATGCTTGGAACTCACAGGTTTCACCCCGAATTCGCCAAGGCCGTCAAGCTGATCGACAGTGACGAAATCAATGTCGATCCCATCATTAGCCGATCCTTCAACATCGAAGACGCCACCGCGGCGTTCGAATTTGCCGGGGACAGAACACAGGCCATCAAGGTCCATCTAACTTTTGAAGAGGGGCGCAACTCATGAGCGGGTTAAAAATTGCTTGTGTAGGTGAGGCGATGCTTGAATTGCAGGTATCCTCGGTCCCCGGCCCAGCTCAAGTCGGAGTGGCAGGAGACGTTCTCAACACAGCGATTTACCTGCGACGTATGCTGCCTCGGGAACATAGCGTAAGCTTTGTCAGCCTTTTAGGGGATGATCGCCTATCCGATGATATTGTCAGGTTCGTAGCCGCGCAGGATATCGACACCTCTCAATTAAGCCAATTGAGCAACAAGCTTCCCGGGGCATATGCAATCACCACGGATGATACCGGTGAACGCAGCTTTCAGTACTGGCGGGAAAATTCAGCAGCGCGGCAGCTGTTTCAAACAGATAGCGCTCCATCTTTTGCTATGTTGGCCGGTTTCGACCTTGTCTATCTTTCTGCCATTACTCTGGCAATCTTGCCTAATGACATCCGGCTTGGCCTTCTTGATTGGTTAAACACCTACCGATCTCGAGGAGGGCTGTTTGCCTTCGATTCAAATTATCGTCCCAAACTCTGGGAATCGGAAAACGTCGCACGGCAAATAAGCGAGGCGGCGTGGCGAATTTGTGATATTGCCTTGCCCTCTATAGACGATGAACTGGCCCTGTTCGGAGAAGTCGGCGAAACGGATGTCCTTGCCCGGTTCAGTGGCTACACCAATTGTGTGGGGGCGTTGAAGCGGGGCTTCCTGGGGCCAAAGTCCATCAACGAGCTCACGGATTTTTCGGATTTTGAACCGGCGCGAAACGTTGTGGATACCACAGCAGCAGGCGATGGGTTCAATGGCGGGTATTTGGCGGCAAAGCTGTCGGGCCGCCCTCAGGCCGAAGCGCTTAAGCAAGGTCACGAACTAGCCAGCAGAATTGTTGGATTTAGAGGTGCTATCATTCCGATTTAGAGTTTGTAGCGGTCGGCGCGGCCCAGAGCTGTACCTGAGCACGGTCCTCAAATGTTGCGGGCGCAGCTTGCATTCCAGACTTTGGCTACAACCGCAAAATCGCAATCAGTTTGGAGGTAGGAACCGCGGACTTGGCCGCCGTTCGATGCTTCGTGGCGAATGGCTGATTTATCGCGTCGATGCCATCAGGGCGCTGCCGCCGAGAAGGCATGACCCTCCGGCGTAGCCCATCGACTTCCGTGCCCGCAGGCTTTTGAGCTGCCGCCGTGCTTGGGCCGCCAACAGAGCATATCCAAACAGGACCGAAAAAACGACCATGCAAGAGGTTGCCATCAGGATCAGAAACTGGGGCGTCATTGGGAGCTCAGGGTTCATGAACTGCGCCAAAAAGGCCATGTAGAACATGATGGCCTTGGGATTGAGTATCCCGGTCAAGAATCCTGCTCGCAAACTAGCGGATCGGTGTCCGACCAATCCTATGTCTTTCAGATCGTCTTCGCGAAGTTGGCGTGCGGCTTTGATTTGGGTGTATCCCAGCCACGCCATGTAGGCCACACCTGCCCATTTCAGTACAAAGAACGCCTCGCTCGACGCTGCCAGAATGACACCAAGACCTGCATAGGATGCTGTCATGACGATCACCCCGCCACAGACATCTCCCACGACGCAGTATGCCGCAGCTTTCAATCCACGCGATAGTGTTTGGCCAAGTACCATGAATACACTTGGACCCGGAATGAGGGAAATGACCACTGTGGCCGCCACATAGGCCAACCAGGTTTCAATATTCATTCTATCAACTCCAATCTTTGGTATTGTGGTTGTCGTGCCTTGGCTTGGTGGCAGAGCCAAAATTCCTGCCCCCAGGATAACGAATATGCCAATTAATACGACGATGCCCGGTTAATCGTTGAAGAACAATGCCCCCAAAGGACCGTTTTTTGTGCTTAGGCTCCATGGCGGCTCTGCGGAAAAAGCAGCTTGTGTAGGCTAGTTCTGAAGGTCCGATTTCCATCGGGAGGTCGGTTCGGCGAAGTCAGTAAATTGTGGTTGCCAACCAATGGCTGACTTCAATTTCCGCGCCGACATTTGCTGATCGAGGGTCGGGCCTTTTGCCCACGCACCGTTCACCTCAGTTTGTTCTTGGTGCCTGCAGAGTTGCTGGCAACACTAAGTGTCAACACTCTATTTTTCAATCCGCCTGCGTATTACGGTTCAGTTTAAAGGTGCGGAGTGTGCTCTTGTTGTCAATACTAGAGACATATATAATTTCAATGCCTTAGCTGATCCGGCGCGCTTTCACTAATGCCAACGTTGGACAAGTGATCTGTTGGGAATACAGCCATGGTGGGCCCAGTACCGTCTGGTAGTTCAGCTCACTGTTCGAGCCCCTACAACACACACCGGCAATTCCTGATCCGCAGGCTGGCCTCGCTTAGTCGGGCTTGGACTAGCAGTGAGCGGAAAAAGCGGACATGCGAAGCTGTACAAGGAAAGTCCGCTCAACCTCAAACACGGTCGTCAAACATCCCTTAAGAGACGGCCTGCAATGCGACCCTTCCCAGTTTGTCAGCAAGAAAATCTGCTGCGAGAGAAACATGTGCCTCACATGCTCCTGAATGATGAACAGATATCACGACTTCAGACAGCGGAGGGAAGCCAGCTTGCCCGTCAATAATCCTGAGCCCGCTAGGTATGACGGAAGCTTCCATCGCAGATACTGACGAGCCGTCCATAAGGGCCTTTTCCATCAATCCTATGCTGCGAGTTGAATAGGCGACGCGCCACGGGCGGTTGATGCATTTCAATGCGTCCAGGGCAATTTCTCTGCAAACGCAGCCTGTCGGGAAGAGTACAAGGGAGAGTGGCGCATCAGGATCATCAATGAAATCTGGCGCGGCGACCCAATGAAGCGGTTCATATCGCGCGATCTGTCCCCCAACTGACTCGGGGCGGTGCGTAGCGACGACTAAATCAAGCTGTCCCTGCTTCATCAAGGACAGCAGGTCGCTGGCATTGTCACATGTGACTTCAAGCTCCAACCGGGCGTGTTCCTTTCTCAGCGCCGACAGTAAAGGCGGAAGCAAGTAAGTCGCGTAATCATCAGGTGCTCCGATTCTGATCAGCCCTTCTGCTTCGGGGCGCCGGAGATGCGACAACGCCTCGTCATTTGCACCAAGAATACGGTTTGCATAAACCAGCAAGGCCTCGCCGGTCTGTGTGATGGTCACGGATTGGCGGCTGCGCTCGAAAAGGCGTTTCTCCACGATCTCTTCGAGACGTTTGATCTGAAGGCTGACAGCCGACTGTGTGCGCCCAATAGCATGTGCGGCTTGGGTGAAATTGCGATGGGCTGCGACAGCGACGAAGGATCGCAGCAGGTCGATTTCGAGGTCGCGTTTCATAGCTCAAGATTTAAATAACTCATCATGATAATCAATATTATTCGTTTCTATGATCAATAGACTGGAGCTACGGTCGCCATAGGAGGCCCATGCAATGCTCGGTTTATTCGCTCAGTTTATGTTCGTAGCAACACGTGTAACACCTTCTGTTAACGCAACCAAAGGATACGATTGGCATTCATCACCAGGCCCAGTGGGAGACCAAAACAGAAAAGAGAGTTGAACAACAACATGCAAAGCATCGACATCAGCAACCTCAAAACACGGACAGGTACGGTCGAACGTGTCTGGCAGATCGAAATTCAAGCTACATCTGAAGATGTAGACAAAATTATCGACAGTGTGATGGAGGTCGATCCGCTAGTCTACGGCCGATACAAGCGTAATGCCTTTGTGAGTGCCACAGGCAGTGAAACCTACCTGCCGGAAGAAAACTCAACCAGCGCCGTGCATCTGGGGGCTGCAAACAAAGTTCAAACGTTCCCCGGCGTTCTGATCATCATTTCAATTGAGCAAAACCCTGAAATCCTAGCATGTGTTTTGGATGCGATACGTGATGTTCACCATTACGAAGAACCGTTGATCTTCATCAAAGACTGTTGGGCCAGTCGTGCCAGCTATGACCCGCACAACTCGAACCCCAATCGTTGGTGGAATCGCGACAAAGCTAGTGCAGATACCTGACATTCAAACGAATGCGGCAGATTGCAGCGATGAGTTTCAATCCGACGTAGTGTGACTCGCCGTTCGTGCGCGCCGCAGCATTGGTTACTTTGGGCTCTTTAGCGCCTTTTTCTGCACGTTGAACAAAGGCCCGTTTCGGCCACAAAGGAAATTTCTTCTGCCAAAAAGGAAGAACTTTGGGTGGCGGATCATGAGGAGATGTGGAACGTCACCAATCTTTGACTCAATCGGCCACCAAAACCTCAAGAAACACGTAAATCGCGTCTTTCAATTCTGACCCAAACGTCAAGCATTTCTGACCCAGAACGAGCAGCGGCCCTTCGTCGGAGATACGGCGAAGGCGCCGAAAACACCCGATCCAGACATTACAAAATTCTTCTACACACACTTACAGAGCGCTTTAAATCGCGACGGCAAAAACGGCTGACTTTGGATCGCGGCGAGGCAAGTGGTTTTCAAATCGCAAACAGCCGTGGCTGGTTTGTGAAACGGATTGTATTCATCGGCGAATCGCCGGAATAGAATTTCAACGTTTCACGTCAGACGGCCACGAAATGTCTCGCGCTGGTCCTGCTGCTTTGCGAGTTATGTTGATCTAACACGCTGTTTTTTCATTGTTACTCACATCGATGGCAGGATTTCTTGCCAGATTATGGCCCGAATGGTAAAAAAATGGAAACGTTTCCATCGGGAGGGTGGAATTTGCGCCAACCGGCCACAATCAAAGATGTAGCTCAAAAAGCCGGCTGCGGCGTAGCAACGGTGAGCCGCGTTTTGAACAAGACCGGACCAGCCAGCGCGGACATGCGTGATCGGGTTATGGCGGCTGTGCGAGAGCTTGATTTCCAGTTCAGCGAGGTGGGTCGCTCGCTTCAAAGCAGTACCACCCGAACCATCGGTTGCGTAGTTCCCTCAATTGCCAACCCGGTTTACGCCGATGCCGTTCAGGGTGCACAGGACGTGTTCTTGCCCGCCGGATATCAAACGCTGCTCATCTGCACGAACTACGATACCGAGATCGAGACACAGGCGATCCGAACGCTGATTGCCAAACATGTCGATGGCCTCGTACTGACTGTCAGTGATCCAAAAACAAGCGAAGCTCTGGCCTTCATTGAAAGCCGGCAGGTGCCGCATTGCCTTCTGTTCAACATGGCGCCGGCCAATCACAAGAGCTGGTCTGTGCACGATCAAGCTGCGGCCGGTAGGGTCGCGGATGCCTTTTTCGAGAACAACCATGAGCAAACCGGATTCCTCGCGCTCAAATTCCTGAGCTCGGACCGCGCGCGGCAACGTTACAACGGGTTCGTTGAAGGATGTGCCCGCAACGGAATGCACGAACCCGCGTTGCTGGAAATTGACGAAAGCAATGAAGATTTGACCGACTTGCTCCGCACGTTCCTACAGGACAACCCGAGCATAACCGGAATTTTTGCATCTAACGACTTTCTGGCCCTGGCGGCCATGCGTAGCGCTCGCGAGCTTTCCCTTGACGTTCCCGGAGATCTTTCGATCGTTGGTTTTGACGGCATCGGGTTCGGATCGATGGTCATGCCAAGTCTGGCAACAATCGTTACTGATCCCCGGATGCTAGGGAGCGGTGCGGGCGCGACTGTGCTTTCCATGATTAACGGTTCGGCGGCGCCACAAATGCCCAGCCCAGACCAGACGTTCCATTTCCGCGCCGGTGGCAGCCTTGCTCCTCTGGTTGCAGAAGGCAAAGACGACGGGAAGGTTGCCGCCTTCCCGTCGTCAAATAATCCAACCAGCAAGAAGTCTAAATCCAACAGGAGAGATTAAAATGAGATATAAACTTGCAGCCGCCTTTGTGGCAACGGCAATCGCGACCCCGGTGTTTGCCGAGGATGCGGTGTGTTATAACTGTCCACCGCAATGGGCAGATTGGGCGTCCATGCTGGAAGCGATCGACAAAGAGATCGACATCCAGATGCCCCATGATAACAAGAACTCTGGCCAGACGTTGAGCCAACTCCTGGCCGAAAGAAACAACCCGGTTGCAGATGTCGCATATTACGGTGTGACCACAGGCATCAAGGCCGGCAATGAAGGCGTTGCGACAGCCTATAAACCTACGGGTTTTGACGACATTCCGGACGGTCTGAAAGACCCCGAGGGCAAGTGGTTTGCCATACATTACGGAACGCTGGGTCTGTTCGTGAATGTTGACGCGCTTGGTGGCGCCGAAGTACCGCAATGTTTCGCCGATCTGAAAAAGCCGGAATATCGCGGTATGGTTGGTTATCTTGACCCGTCTTCGGCATTTGTCGGTTATGCCGGTGCCGTGGCGGTTAACCTCGCTTTCGGCGGTGATCTGGACAATTTTGACCCCGCAATCAAATACTTCAACGAACTGGCCGAGAATTCGCCAATCGTGCCCAAGCAAACCTCATTTGCACGCGTGGTGTCCGGCGAGATTCCGATCCTGTTCGACTACGACTTCAACGCCTATCGCGGAAAGTATGAAGAGGACGGCAACTTCGAATTCGTTCTGCCTTGCGAGGGCTCCGTCCGCGTTCCTTACGTGATGAGCCTTGTGAACAACGGCCCGAATCCAGAACTTGGCAAGCGAGTACTTGATTTCATCTTGTCCGACCAAGGGCAGGCAATCTGGACCAATGCCTACCTTCAACCAGCGCGCCCGGTCGAACTACCGGCAGACGTAGCCGCGAAGTTCCTCCCTGCCAGCGACTACGAACGCGCCGTGGCTGTTGACTACGCGAAGATGGAAAAGGCACAGGCCGGATTCGGCGAACGCTACTTGTCTGACGTCAAGTAAACCTTTCCACTAAAGGAGGGGATGGGTTCGTGCCCGTCCCCAACGGCTAAACAATGTCAAATCGCAACTTCGTTCTGGCGTGCCTCACGCCCTTGT
Organism: Ruegeria sp. AA3; assembly: GCF_056542905.1. Taxonomy (NCBI): domain Bacteria; kingdom Pseudomonadati; phylum Pseudomonadota; class Alphaproteobacteria; order Rhodobacterales; family Roseobacteraceae; genus Ruegeria; species Ruegeria sp. AA3. The sequence continues at coordinate 18,140 of NZ_JBQGAQ010000005.1, forward strand.
TCATCTTTTCTCTCGCGTTCCTCGCATTGCCCCTCGTGCGCCTGTTTCTAGAATCTGGCAGTGGGGATGCTGGCTGGGCGATCTATCTGGATATCCTTCGAAAGCCTCGGTATCTCAACACGCTGGTCCTGACGGTGCTTGTTTCACTGGCGACGACCTTTGCCGCGCTTGCCGTTTCTACGACTGCTGGAATGTTCCTTTCGCGCAACCGATTTCGCGGCCGGGGAACTTTGCTGTCGGTGTTGACGCTGCCGCTTGCTTTTCCCGGTGTGGTCATCGGTTTTCTGATAATCTTGCTCGGCGGGCGCCAAGGGCTGGTCAACCAAATTACTCCGGGCCATGTAGTCTTTGCCTATTCTGTTATTGGCCTTTTTTTGGGATATCTCTACTTCTCTATCCCACGCGTATTGCTGACGGTGATGGCCGCAGCAGAGAAACTTGATCCGGCACTTGAAGAAGCCGCCCGCACCATGGGGGCGTCCCCGTACCGAGTAGTTATTGACGTCATTATTCCGGGGTTAATGCCATCGCTTATTGCATCTGGCGCGATCGCATTTGCGACTGCCATGGGGGCTTTCGGCACAGCGTTCACTCTGGCGACTGATATCGATGTCATCCCGATGGTGATCTACACTGAATTCACTCTGTCTGCCAATATTGCCATGGCCTCCGCTCTTTCCATCGTACTGGGCATCGTCACCTGGGCGCTTCTTCTGATCGCCCGCAGCCTGTCGGGCTCCACCGTGGCCGCAGGAGGTTGAAATGTTCAAATCAAAAACCAAACTTCTGCAACTGGCAGTTACGCTTTCAGCCTGCGCTTTTCTTCTGGTGCCAACGATACTGTCGGTGCTGGCGGGTGTTACGGCCAACTACTTTCAGGGTATTTCGTCGGGGCTTACGTTAAAGTGGGTATTCGAAGTCTGGGAGCTTTATTCCGACAGCATCTTTTTGTCGATATGGCTAGCCATTGCCTGCCTGGTCGTGACGCTGATCATAGGGCTGCCGGCCGCCTATGGCCTGGCACGCCATCCCGGTTGGTTGTCGCGCCTTTTGGAAGAGTTTATTTCGCTGCCGCTCGCGGTCCCGGGTCTGGCAATCGCGCTGGCGCTCTTGCAGCTTTATGGCTCGATGCAAGGTTTTCGGGCCTCATGGACCTTCATCCTAGTCGGTCATGTGCTTTACACATTACCGTTTATGGTCAGATCCATTCTTGCTGTTCTGGCGGCAATGGATCTCAAGACACTTGAAGAAGGTGCAGCCTCTCTCGGGGCATCGCCCTGGCAACGTTTCCGGGACATCGTCATACCCAACGCGATGCCTGGCATTCTTGCCGGAGCGCTCACCGTTGTGACGCTTTCAATCGGTGAATTCAACATCACCTGGATGTTGCACACACCCCATCTCAAGACTCTGCCTGTGGGACTTGCCGACAGTTACGCTTCGATGCGGCTGGAAGTGGCTTCTGCCTACACACTCGTCTTCTTCATACTCATCGTTCCGCTTCTAATGGCCATGCAATGGGCGTCGGCACGTGCTCAAAGGATAACCAAATGACCCTTCGACTTACCAACACCGCCAAAACCTATCCGGACGGTACTAAAGCTCTGTTGCCCACCGAACTGTCCGTTGCAAAAGGTGAGATCGTTTCACTTCTTGGACCATCTGGCTGTGGTAAAACAACCTTGCTTCGTATTATCGCAGGCCTGGAGACCCCCGACGCTGGTAGCGAAATCTGGTTCGATGATGACAATGTCACCTCGTTACCTGTCGAACGCCGCAAGGTTGGCATGGTTTTCCAGTCCTATGCGCTGTTCCCGAACATGTCAGTGCGTGCCAACATCGGTTACGGGCTGAAAATGCAGAAATTACCTAAGGACGAGATCGAGAGCCGCGTCACCGAAGTTCTGGAGCTATGCCAATTGCAGAAGTTCAGTGCGCGGGCAATCGACGCGCTATCAGGTGGGCAGCGCCAACGTGTGGCGCTGGCACGCGCGATCGCGCCGCGTCCGAGGATGCTATTGCTCGACGAACCGCTTTCTGCGCTAGACGCCGCTTTGCGCGAGGCCCTACGCGACGAACTAGCAGTGCTCTTGCGCGAATTCCACATAACCGCAATTTTTGTCACGCACGACCAGGACGAAGCCATGGCAATCGCCGACCGCGTTGCCGTCATGTCCCACGGACATGTCGTTCAGAGCGGTACTCCGGAAGAGCTTTATCGAAATCCAAATTCACCCTTCGTTGCTGGATTTGTGGGTAACGCAATGCGTCTTGAAGGGAAAACCGGTGGAACGACTCTAAACCTCATTGGTGGAGCACTTGCACTGCCTCGCGATGGGGCTGGTCACAACGTTTTTGTCAGAGCAGAGGACGTCCAAATCGACGGCGAAGGCCCACTCAATGGACAGGTGGAAACAGTCACGTTTCTTGGCACCCATTACCGGGTCGGTATCTCTGGCATCATGCCCGATACTCTGACCGCTACCCATGCAGGCCAAAACGCCCCGAAAGTAGGAGAGGCTGTCAAGGTTTCGATCAAGCCGGAGGCGTTGATGCTTTTGCCTGAAGGGGCGGAGACCTGATGTCCAAGATCATTCAGATCTCGGATCCACATATCGTGCCACATGGTCAGCTTGCCTACGGGCAGGTCGATACGGCCACGGCGCTGGCCAACTGTGTCGAAACCATAAACCGGATCCTTCCCGACATCGGCCCGGTCGACATGGCATTTGTTGCCGGTGACTTGACGGATTTCGGGACAGAAGAAGAATATCAGCGGTTTCGAAAAATCATGGAGCCGCTGGCCGTCCCTTTCCGCGCTATCCCTGGAAACCACGACAATGTGGAAGAGATGCGGTGTTGCTTTGCCGATCAGGACTGGATGCCGAAAAAAGGCCCAATCACCTGGACGGCTGAGCTTTCCGGTCTGACGCTAATCGGACTGGATACAAATGTAAGCGGTCAGGCGCATGGACATCTGAGTGACGTTTCACTGGATTTTCTGGAAGCCGCGTTGGCGTGTGCCAACGGAGATCCGGTCATAGTTGCCACCCATCATCCACCGGTCCTGACCGGTATAGAAAGGATGGATATCCAGAACCTACGTGAAAGCAAAAGACTGCAGAGCATTCTGTCGACCTATCAGGGAGAATTGCGATTGGTCTGCGGCCATGTTCACCGCAATATCGTGTCACAATTTGGCAACGTGATTTGCCAAATCGGACCAGGCGTATCGCATGCTGTTTCCATGGACCTGCGCGTTGGTGCGCCGAACTGCCTTACCAAGGAACCCGGCGGGTTCCTGCTGCATGAAATGCGTGGCGGAATTCTAACCCACAGCATCCCTGTAGGTCATTTCGACGGCCCATACCTGTTCTATCCGGACAAATGACCGGCATCATGAATTTGAGATCGCATCAGTAATGGAAAATACGAACATTGTCTTGTTCGCTCTGCACATCGCAGGTGCCGCCGCGCTCCCGCGTTCGCCACGTGGCAGATTAGCAGGAACAGGCAGCTTCGCTGTCTGACCTACAAATCAGCTCTGATTTTCCGAAAGGGAAGTCAGATCAAACCAAACTGTCTGCGGGAGTATGAAATGGGGGCGGCGTGTTAGTTGATGACGCAAAGGTCAAATTCAACTGATGTCCAACGTTGGGGGCGCCTTCTGATGTCGAACGTTCACTGCATTTCTGGTCCAACTGTGACGGTTGGGTCAGGTTCGTGTGACGTTCAACAGGAGAAAAATGGTGGAGCCTAGGGGAGTCGAACCCCTGACCTCTTGCATGCCATGCAAGCGCTCTCCCAACTGAGCTAAGGCCCCATGCAGGTACCGCCAAAGCGGTGGACGGACGTTTATGAGACGTCGCCGCAGAGTGCAAGTCCAAAAATCGGATTCGGTGAAAAAGTGCGAACCGATCCAGTGGACTGGGATGAGGCCGCCGGGGCTGCCTCGAAACCCATCAATTTTCGTCTTCTGACGACATGTCCTTGATATCGTCCAGCGAAACGTTGTCGCTGTCGTCATCATCGTCCAGCAGATCGTCGTCCAGTTCGACATCGACGTTGTCGTCATCATCCAACACGATATCTTCGTCCGACGAAGCTTCACGTGCTTTAACCGAAGCCGCATCTTCGGCATCTGCCGCGATCATCCGGCTTTTGCCGGTTTCCAGTTCAACGATCTCGCCGGTATAGGGGCTGACGATCGGGTCCTTGTTAAGGTCGTAAAAGCGTTTACCAGTGGTCGGGCAAACACGCTTTACGCCCCATTCTTCCTTGGGCATATCAAATCCCCTTGATATCAGGTGAATCTCATCAATGATTCAGGTCACCTGCCATAAGCGGCAGGCACTGTCAAAGCCTTTGCGCGAAGGAGATCGGCCCATGGGGCGACATGCATTGCCTGGAACCCCTCCGGTGCCGCTGACATTGCGCAAATCTGCGCAGGCAAGACGGATCAGTTTAAGGATTTCCCAATTGGATGGGCGGGTTACGCTGACCTACCCGAAAGGTGTCGCCGAAGCCGAGGCTTTGGATTTCGCGCATCAGAAAGAAGATTGGATTCGCGGTCATCTTCAGGACGGGCCAGACCAGGAAACCGTGGAGTTCGGTCAATCCATATCAATTGAGGGAAAAGCACGGCGAATCGTTCAAATCTCAGGTCGGCGGGTGCTGCTGAAGGGGGACGAGATCGGTGTTCCTGCCGGGGCGGAGGCGCGGAGACTCGCCCGGTTTCTCAAAGAACTTGCCCGCGATCGATTAACTGGAGCGTGTGATGACTATGCGGCGATGTTGGATCGTTCGTATAGTAGCATTACGCTGCGTGATACGCGTTCGCGTTGGGGATCCTGCAGCTCTGCTGGTGCGTTGATGTTTTCATGGCGACTGATCCTCGCGCCGCCTGAGGTGCTGCACTATGTGGCCGCTCATGAGGTGGCGCATCTGATCGAAATGAACCATTCTCCCGCCTTCTGGGCGCAGGTCGAGCGGATATTTGGCCCGTACAAAGAGGCCCGCCGCTGGTTGCGCGACAATGGGGCTGAACTTCACCGCTATCGCTTTGAACCCGCCGCTTGACGCCGGGAAAGTTTGTGATCACATAAGCTCATGCTGACCACACGCCCCGCCGAGTCCCACACCGCGACCCATGATCGAGTGTATCGATCACTCAGGTCTCGTATCATGCATGGTGAGATGGCTCCGGGGCAGGCGTTGACATTGCGCGGTATAGGCAAGGAATTCGGTGTGTCGATGACGCCTGCGCGCGAAGCAGTGCGGAGGCTTGCAGCGGAAGGCGCGCTGTCGCTGTCCACCTCGGGCCGCGTGTCGACCCCTGAACTGACACGGGATCGGATCGAGGAGTTGGCCGCATTGCGTGCGCTGCTTGAGGTTGAATTGGCCAGTCGTGCCCTGCCACGCGCGCACATGGCGCTGATTGACCGGCTGCAAAGCATCAACATGACAGTCGCCGAGATGGTCACCAAACGCGACGCGGTTGGTTATATCCGTTCCAATCTGGAATTCCATCGGACGCTGTACCTGCGCGCACAGGCCCCCGCGATGCTTGCGATGGCCGAGACCGTTTGGCTGCAGCTTGGTCCCACGATGCGGGCACTTTATGGCCGGCTGCGACGAACTGAGCCGCCGCATTACCACCGTTTGATTATCGCAGCGCTCAAGGCCGGGGATGAGCCAGGTCTTAGATTGGCGGTGCGCTCGGACGTGACGCAGGGATTGCGTCTGCTCGTAACCTGAGCGGCTTGTTGCCCATCTCATCGACAGGTTGGTTTCAGGTGCTGCTCTGCTGGTCTGAACGGGCGGGCTGCGTTATCCTGAAAGCAAATCACAACAAGAGCAGATTTCAATCATGATCAATCGAAGAACTTTTTCTATCGGGCTAGGGTCGACCCTGTTGGCAGCCTGTTCCACTGGCAGCGCACCAACCAGTGCTCCAGCGTCACGAATGCGTGCTGTCCCGAACGCTGGATGGGATGCGTGGGTTGCTGGTTTCAAAGGCCGGGCAGCGTCGCAGGGTATCTCTCAATCTACCCTAAATCGCGCCTTTCAGGGGGCGGGATATTTGCCCGATGTGATCGAGCGCGACCGCAATCAGGTCGAGTTCAAACGCTCGCTTGAGGATTATCTGGCCATTGCCGCGTCGGACGAGCGGATCAGCACCGGCAAACAGATGCTTGTGCGGCACGCAGGGACTCTGTCGCAGATCGAAGCGCAATATGGCGTCGACAAGGAAATCGTTGTCGCAGTGTGGGGGCTAGAAAGCCGCTATGGCGCGCGGCGCGGTGATGTGCCGGTGATCTCGGCGACCTCGACGCTGGCCTATGATGGGCGGCGCGGGGCGTTCTTTGAAAAGCAACTGGTGGCGGCGCTGAAGATCATTCAAGAGGGCGATACAACCCCGGCCAACATGACCGGCAGCTGGGCCGGAGCGATGGGACACACCCAGTTTATCCCTACCTCTTATCTAGCCTATGCCGTTGATTTCACCGGTGATGGACGTCGCGATATTTGGTCCGAAGATCCGGCAGATTCGTTGGCCTCAACCGCCGCGTATCTGTCGCGCGCAGGCTGGGTGCGGGGTCAGCCTTGGGGTGGGGAAGTCGGTACAGTCTCGGGCTCTCCGGTGGCAGTGTTACAACCGCAGACGCCCGGACCACGCATTGCGGTGTTCCGCAATTTTCAAGTGATCAAGCGCTATAACAACTCGGACAGCTACGCGATTGGTGTTGGCCATCTTGCGGATCGGATCGTGGGCGGGGCACCGTTCCAGGCCTCATTCGGGCCGGACGCAACCGGGTTGACGCTTGACGATCGCAAAGAGCTACAGCGCCGCCTGACATCTGCGGGCTATGACACGCAGGGTGCAGATGGAGTGATCGGGAAAAACACCGAGGCCGCAATCAGCGCATATCAACGCGCCAACGGGCTGTCCGTAACCGGTCAGCCTTCAGTGGCGTTGTTGCAGAGTTTGGGAGGCTGACGGCTTAAGCCGCCAACCCTTTTGAGCCGATATCCAGGAATTTCTGACGGCGGTCCTTGATCAGGGCTGCCGCATCTTTTCCGTCAAGCTCTTTCAGCATCGAAGCAATTGCAGTCCGCACGGATTCAACCGCTGCAGGGCGGTCGCGATGCGCCCCGCCTTTGGGTTCTGGAATGATGTGGTCACAGATACCCAGTTTGTGCAGGTCCTGAGCCGTCAGACGGAGCGCTTCGGCGGCTTCACGCATCTTCTCGGCATCCTTCCACAGGATCGAAGCGCAGCCCTCGGGCGAAATCACCGAGTAGACCGAATGCTCCAGCATCGCCACGCGGTTCGCTGTCGCAAACGCAACCGCGCCGCCCGATCCGCCTTCGCCGATGATGACAGAAACCAGTGGTACTCCAATCTTCAGGCACATCTCGGTTGAACGCGCGATGGCCTCGGACTGGCCGCGCTCTTCCGCGCCTTTGCCGGGATAGGCGCCTGCTGTATCGATCAGGGTGATCACTGGCAGGCCAAAGCGTCCCGCCATCTCCATCAATCGAACGGCTTTGCGATAGCCTTCGGGGCGGGCCATGCCGAAATTGCGCTCGATCCGCGATTTGGTGTCGCTGCCTTTTTCATGGCCAATCACCATCACCGGTTGATCGTTGAACCGCGCCAGACCGCCAATGACCGCCAGATCGTCGGCAAAGTTCCGGTCGCCGGCCAGAGGTGTGAATTCGGTGAACAACGCATCTACGTAATCGTTGCAATGAGGCCGCTCAGGGTGCCGCGCGACCTGGCATTTCCTCCACGGCGTGAGGTCGCCATAAAGCTCGTCCAGCAGCTTGGCGGCTTTGGCATCCAGCGCGGCAGCTTCTTCGGCCACGTCCATCTCTTCATTGGCGCGGGCCAGCGCGCGCAGCTCTTCAGCTTTGCCTTCGATCTCGGCCAGTGGTTTTTCGAAATCCAGATACTGGGTCATGACGCCTCTCAACGCGGAAGTTCCCTGCTATATGACTAATGCTTGTCCCGGATGCAACTCAGCAAGATTTGTGGTTTCACAATATGCGACGACAGGCGGGCGAAGATTTAGGAAGGATACCGATGGCTGTCAGCTATGAAGATCGCGTGTTGCGCGTGTTGGCTTATATCCACGATCAACCCGCTGGGGATTTGTCGCTGGATGCCTTGGCCGACGTCGCGGCGATGTCACGATTTCATTGGCATCGCGTGTTTCGCGCAATCACCGGCGAGACCTGCGCGCAGGCTGCCCGCCGGATACGTCTGCACCGCGCCGCCTGTTGGTTGGTGCAGTCGGAAAGGCCTGTTGCGCAGATAGCGACCGATATTGGTTATCCGAACCTGAAATCTTTTGCGCGAGCCTTTTCCGAGGCCTACGGCAGCAGCCCCACCGTGTTTCGCAAGGCGGGGCAGATTCTGCCGGCTCATCCAAAATTCAAAACCGGAGAATACCCCATGCATCCCGTGACAACCCGCACCGAACCGTCCCGCCGTGTCGTAGCACTTCCGCATAAAGGGGCTTATGCCGAGATTGGTCGTAGTTTTGAGGCCTTTGGTGCCCTATGCGAATCCCGAAAACTGTGGCCACAGGTCGGCCCGATGATCGGGCTCTATCTCGACAGCCCCGAAGACGTGCAGGAAGATGAATTGCGCAGCTTTGCCGGGGCTCAATTCTGCGGCAAAGATATACCGGAGGGGATGGAAGACCTCAGCATCCCTGGCGGCAAGACGGCGGTTCTGACCTACAAAGGCCCGTATTCCGGCATACACGCCGCCTATCAGACACTGTTCGGAAATTGGTTGCCCGATTCTGGCGAGGAGCCTGCGGATCAGCCTTGCTATGAAATCTATCTGAATGATCCGCGCGAAACTGCGCCCGAGGAACTGCTGACCGAAATCTGCCTACCGCTCAAATGACTTAGTGCGGCCAAAGAACAGGGTAGAGCGAGGCAACAAGAAGTACGGCCATTGTCCAGTTAAATATCAGCAAGCGGTGCGGGTTGGTCAGGACCCGCGCCATTTGTTGGCCCAGAACCGTCCATACGCTGACCGATGGCAGATTGATCGCTCCGAACACCAGCGCAACCAGTATGATGGCTTCAAGCGTTTGTCCCGGCGCATATGCTGCAGTTGCCGTAAGCGCCATGGCCCAGGCCTTTGGATTGACCCACTGAAAGCTGGCAGCCTGAAAAAACGTCATCGGCGTACCGCTTGCTGCTTGTCCCTTTACAGGCGCTGCATGTGCGATCTTCCATGCCAGATACAGCAGGTAAATGACGGATGCGATCTTAAGCACCGTATAACTAACCGGGAATCGGTCGAAAACCTGAACCAGCCCTGCGCCCACCAGCAATACCATGAAGGTAAAACCCAACCCGATACCCAACATATGTGGTATCGTTCGCCGGAAACCAAAATTCGCGCCTGACGCCATGAGCATGAGGTTGTTTGGCCCCGGAGTTATCGAGGACACAAAGGCGAACACGATCAGGGCCATCAGAATCTCGTATGTCATGAACGCATTTTCTCGCCAATCGCGGCGAATGAAATTGCTTTTTTGTGCGGCTGTAGGATATTGCTCACAACAAATGGCTAAGATTGATCGAATTAATCAACATATATTGCGAGAAGTGTCGCAAGATGGTCGTATCAGCAACCTCGATCTTGCCGACCGCGTTGGCCTGTCGCCGTCTGCCTGTCTGCGTCGGGTGCAAGAGTTGGAGCGCGCGGGTGTTATATCGGGCTATCGCGCAGTTCTAAACCCGGCAGCCTTGGGCATAGGCTTTGTTGCCTATATCGGCGTCGGGCTGGGTGAGCATACCAAGGCCGCCCAAGAAGGATTTGAAGAAGCACTGCAGCAGGCGCCCGAGGTGGTCGAATGTCACAATATCACCGGCACGATCGAGTACCTTTTGCGGGTCGAATGTGCAGACCTCGCATCCTACAAAACCTTCCATACTGAGGTATTGGGAACGCTTCCGCATGTGACCTCGATTACCTCATATGTGGTTATGGGGTCGCCCAAGGATATGCGCGCGTAAAGGCCGAAAAAGTGAATTCTAACCACCTTGCAGGTCAAAAATTCACAGCCTAAGGTCTTTGCAACAGTGTCGCCGGCAGGGATTGATCCCCAAGCGGGCGCGAATTCAGGGAGAAGACCATGAAATTTTTCCGGACCGGAGCGCTTGTTGCCGTCTTAGCAGTTTTTGCGGGTGCGGCGACGGCTGCACCTTTGAAGTTAACGCCTGCAAATCCTCAACCCAGTCCAAAAGCGGGGTTGAATGCAAAGTATAGCTGGGAAGGTAATCCGCCTCGCAAAATCCAAAACCTCGCCAAAGTTAAACAACTATTGAGGAAGGCCAAGCCCGGCGCGCCACTTAGAGGGCTGGACTACCGTGATACGAATGAGGGCGATCCTGTCCTGACTTTCAACGAAGCCTTCAATGTTGCCGCGGAAATCACGGGTTATATTCGTTTTGATTCACCCGGGATATACGAGCTTGAAACCTGGTCGAATGACGGGATTGATGCGTGGGTCGGTGGCCAGCAAATTGGATATGTCAATGGTCGCCAAGGCTGTGAGGCTAACCAACGGACCGAAGTCGAAGTTCCGAAAGCTGGTTGGTATCCTCTCAACATCAAGTACTTTCAGAAATACGGTACGTCTTGCTTGATGATGAAATGGGGTAAACAGGGTCAGAGAATTACCTGGACACCCAACGACGTTTTCGGCCGCTGATTACATAAAATGAAAGGCGCTCGATCGAGCGCCTTTTTAATTTGTGCGCTAGCCGCCTGCCGCGATCAGTTCGGACTGCGCTACAATGACTTCGGCCTGCTTGATCGAGGCGATATCCACCAAACGTCCTTTGTAGACGGTTGCGCCTTCACCGTTGGCCTTTGCCTGTTCCATTGCGGCTAGAATTTCGCGCGCTTCAGACACCGCCTCATCTGACGGGGTGAAAACCTGATTAGCCAATGCAATCTGCTTGGGGTGGATGGCCCATTTGCCAACCATGCCCAGTGTGGCCGAGCGTTTGGCTTGCGCGATATATCCCTCATCATCCGAAAAATCGCCGAACGGGCCATCGACCGGCAGCACGCCATGGGTTCGGCAGGCGGCGACGATGGCGGCTTGCGCCCAGTGCCAGGGGTCGGACCAGTGCTTTTCGCCTTCGCGCAGCATGTAATAGTTTTCCTGTGTGCCGCCGATGCCGGTTGTTTGCATGCCCATCGAGGCTGCAAAATCCGCAGCGCCAAGGCTCATGGCCTGCATACGCGGAGATGATGCTGCGATCTCTTTGACATGCGCCAAGCCAGCGGCGGATTCGATGATCACTTCGAAAGAGATGGGCTTGGTTCGGCCCTTGGCCCGCTCGATGGCGGTGACCAGCGCGTCCACCGCATAAACATCCGCCGCACACCCGACCTTGGGGATCATGATCTGATCCAGCCGATCGTCTGCCTTTTCCAGCACATCGACCACGTCGCGGTACCAATAGGGTGTATCCAGCCCATTGATCCGAACCGACATGTATTTGTTGCCCCAATCGACCGTATTGAGCGCCTCGATGACATTGGCGCGGGCGGTATCCTTGTCGGACGGGGCCACCGAGTCTTCCAGATCCAGGTTGATGACATCCGCTGCCGACGCGGCCATCTTGGGAAATAGCTTAGTATTCGAGCCCGGGCCAAACAGTTGACAGCGATTGGGGCGCGCCGGAGCGGCGGGTTGGATGCGGAAACTCATCTGAACCTCGTCTGAGTAATGAAATTGCGTTCTTTCCTGAGCCTGAGATATTAAATTGCGTGGCGCTGTGCAAGCTTGATTGTGCAGCTGCGGCAATGCGTGTGCAGAATGTTCGAATTTTAAACCGACAAAAGAATGCTCAAAGATTGATCAGTTTGAAAACTTCGAATAGTTTTGCGAGTTTTAAAATTATTGTGCAAGTTTATCCTGTCAGAAGGCGGATTGTAAGGAGAGTTTGAGAAATCCTCGTCAAATCGGTTCTCTAGCTTAGGCCAGAATCAAAGGAGTGCAGCGCGATGATCGAGACACCGTACCTATTGTTTTTGGGCGATGCGCCCGACTTGTTGGCGGCCAAAGTGGCTATTGGCATCCGGGACTGGCGTCCTGAGAATGCTGTTGGTCAAATCAAGCTGGAAGGTTGCAAGGCCGACCTGGGCCTAACGGAAATGACTCTGGCCGAAGGTAAAGCGGCTGGTGCCAAGACACTCGTCATTGGAGTTGCAAACCGGGGCGGGATCATCAGCGAAGCTTGGAAAGAAGTTCTGATTGAAGCGTTGGAAATGGGCTATGATCTGGCATCTGGCCTGCACAACCTGCTGCGTGACGAAGGTGATTTGGTTGCGGCTGCGCAGACCCATGGATGCACATTGCACGACGTCCGTGTGCCGACTGTTGGTTACCCGATTGCAAACGGCCGCAAGCGTACCGGCAAACGGTGCCTGGCCGTTGGAACCGATTGCTCAGCCGGTAAGATGTATACGGCGATGTCGATGGATGCCGAAATGCGCAAGCGCGGTATGAAATCCACGTTCCGTGCTACAGGTCAGACGGGCATTCTGGTCACAGGGCAGGGTGTGCCGCTGGATGCCGTTATCGCGGATTTCATGGCAGGATCGGTCGAGTACCTGACACCGGACAATGATCCGGATCACTGGGATCACATCGAAGGGCAGGGTTCCCTGTTCCACGTGTCTTATTCAGGTGTGACCATGGCGCTGATCCATGGTGGGCAGCCCGATGCGCTGATCCTGTGCCACGAACCAACCCGGACCCATATGCGCGGACTGCCTGAGTATTCACTGCCGACGCTGGAGCAGTTGCGTGACACAGCACTGCCGCTGGCGCGCGTGGCAAACCCAGAGTGTCAGGTTGCAGGCGTGTCGATCAACACCCAGCACCTGAGCGAAGAAGATGCGCTTGCCTATATCACTAAAGTTGAGACCGAGATGGGCATCCCGGCGACCGATCCCTACCGCTTTGGAGCCGGTAAACTAGTGGATGCGCTGGCCACACTGTGATCTAAGAACTCTCGCCGGAGGCGGAGCAATCCGCCGCCGGCGGGCGTATTTGTCAAAAAATAGAGGAGCAGGCGCGTGCAAATTGAAGTTTCTCGCGATGTGTTTCGATTGGCGCAGGTATTCACCATCTCGCGCGGCTCACGTACCGAGGCAAAAGTTTTGACTGTCCGTATCTCGGACGGTGTGCACCATGGTTGGGGCGAATGTGTACCTTATGCCCGCTATGACGAAACACTGGAGTCGGTCGAGGCCGAGATAGCCGGGCTACCCGATGTGTTTTCGCGCTATTCCCTGATGGACCTGTTGCCTGCTGGCGCGGCGCGGAATGCGGTGGATTGTGCACTGTGGGATCTGGAAGCGAAACGCGCAGGTAAACGGGTATGGGAGCTTGCTGAAATCGCTGCGCCAGGGCCTGAAATAACAGCCTATACGCTGTCATTGGACACGCCCGAAGCGATGCGGGCTCAAGCGGCCGAGAACGCTTTCCGCCCCTTGCTGAAGATTAAGCTGGGAACACCCGATGATATGCCGAGGCTCGAGGCTGTCCGGGCTGGGGCGCCAAAGTCGAAAGTCATCATCGACGCTAATGAAGGCTGGTCTGCCGAAGTCTATGCAGATCTTGCCCCGCATCTCGTGCGCCTGGGCGTGGCTCTGGTCGAACAGCCTTTACCAGCTGGTGAGGATGATGCCCTGATCGGGATGGATCGCCCTGTGCCAGTTTGTGCTGACGAATCCTGTCACGATCGGGCAAGCCTACCCGCACTCAAGGGCAAATATGATGTGGTGAACATCAAACTGGACAAGACCGGCGGTCTTACCGAGGCGCTAGAATTGCGCAAGGCCGCATTGGCTGAGGGCTATGATGTTATGGTTGGCTGCATGGTCGGAAGCTCGCTTGCGATGGCCCCGGCAACACTGGTGGCGCAGGGGGCGATGGTCACAGACCTTGACGGGCCGCTTCTGTTGGCCGAAGACCGCGATACACCGCTGATTTTTGACGATGCCGGAGTACATCCGCCCAAAGCGGCGCTCTGGGGGTAAGGAACGGGCGAAGCCCGGAAACAAAAGGAAATGACATGACCCGTACCGTCTATGTGAATGGCGAATACCTGCCTGAATCCGAAGCAAGTATTTCGATCTTTGACCGGGGTTTCCTGTTTGCGGATGCCGTGTACGAGGTGACCAGCGTGCTGGACGGCAAGCTGATCGACTTTGAAGGCCACGCCGTACGTCTGAAGCGCTCATTGGATGAACTTGATATCGTTCAGCCTTGCAGTATGGACGAATTGTTGGAAATCCACCGCAAATTGGTTGAATTGAATGGAATTGATGAGGGGCTGGTTTATCTGCAGGTCACTCGTGGCTCGGACGGGGATCGGGATTTTGTTTTCCCAGCCGCCGATACAAAGCCAAGCCTTGTTCTCTTTACCCAGAACAAACCAGGCCTTGCAGACAGTCCGGCAGCGAAGAAGGGTGCCAAGATCATCTCGATTGATGATATCCGCTGGGGCCGTCGTGACATCAAGACCGTGCAGCTGCTTTACCCTTCCATGGGCAAGATGATGGCCAAAAAGGCAGGCTGCGATGATGCGTGGCTGGTTGAAGATGGTTATGTGACCGAAGGCACCAGCAATAACGCCTATTTCGTCAAGAGCGGTAAGATCGTCACCCGTCCGCTGTCTAACGACATTCTGCACGGCATCACGCGCAAGGCGGTTTTGCGCATGGCGGCCGAGGCGCAGATGGAGGTCGAAGAGCGCCTGTTCACCATCGACGAAGCAAAAGAAGCCGATGAGGCCTTCACCACTTCGGCCAGTGCTTTCGTTATGCCGGTGGTTGAGATCGATGGCGTTGCGCTGGGCGATGGCACACCGGGTCCGATCGCCAAACGTCTGCGCGAGATCTATCTGGACGAAAGCCGCAAGGCGTCGATCTAGAAGAGGTAGTTATATCTAGTCTCGTTGCCAGCAATGGTATGAACTCAAATGCGACGCGCGGCGCAATTTGCCGTTATTCCTGCACCCTCGCAAAATATTGCGAGGGTGTTGTCGGTTCACAGGATGTTGGTGCCGTGAACAAACCGTCATGTTGGGTTTTTACGGATCACTGAGGTGTTACTGATTATGAACCCGTGTTCGAATGATCAGCAACATCCCCGGTGGAAGGTTTACACAGAGAAGGCGGTTTTTTCCGGTGTCGAGCGTCAGCTCTTCTTCGTCACATTCTCTTCAAACGCAACCTTGAATGCGGCCTGTTTTTCGGCGCTGGCATCGGTCTGATAGTTGGCCTTCCATTCATCCATGGACATGCCATAGAAAATCTCGCGAGCTTCGTCCTTGCCCATTTCAATGCCTTTTGCATTGGCGGCTTCCTGATACCAGCGCGACAGGCAATTGCGGCAAAACCCGGTCAGATTCATCATGTCGATGTTCTGGACGTCTGTGCGGTCTTTCATCAGGTGCTGCTGCAAACGACGGAACGCAGCGGCTTGCAGTTCGATTTCGGTTTGCTTGTCCATATTCTGGCTCCGAGTAGATGTTTTTACATTCTGAGGCTGAACTAGCAATCCGCAGGCTTTGATGCAATGAATACAAAGGTCTTTGAATTGGCCGATCCGGTATTTAGGAGAGTTTCAGTGCCAACCATGGCACCAGGCAAAACACCAGAGTCAGGATCTTGTAATTCGCAAGATACCGGAAGTAAGCGCGTTTTATGTCGGCACGTTCCATCTGGAACATTCTGCCATGCACATCTGCAATCCAGTTTTGCAAAGCCAAGACCATCATGGTGCTGAAGAGCAAAACACCGATGTTCAGAACCGTCATCCAACCGAAGACAGTCGTCAGGAATTCCTGCGTCATAGTCGTCTCCTTTCGCCTGATATATGGGTATTGGCCAATGCGCTCCCAACATTAGGAGGAACAAAAAACAATCTGCGACGTCACTGTGTCACAGTCTGCTTTCGACGAGCGCGTCTTGTAGTGCAACGGCCAGACGGTTGGCCCAATGGCGCTGCCCTTCGTGATCCGCAATCAGATCGTTGCGCAGCTCAATCAATGCATTGGGTCGACCGAATGCTGTGCAATGTTTGTCGATCGCATCACCGGGTAGAACGCCGGTATAGGGTTCATTTACACCGACGCACAGATCACTCTCGGCATTCAGTCGGTTGATTAACGGGCGTGAGAACCGCTCATCCGGAGTGTGCAGGACGCCGATATGCCAGGGTCGGGGATCGCGACCGCGTAGCTGGCGCGTAAAGGAGTGCATTGAGACGATAACCGCATGAGGCAGGCCTGCAAGCTGTGCCAGCGCATCGTGATAAGGACGATAGCACATATTCAGGCGCCGCTCCTTCTCAACTGGATCGGCGTGGCGATTGCCGGGGATGATCGAACCATCATAGAGCTTCATCAGAAGCGTCGGATCATCCTCACCGCGATTGGGGTCGATCACCAAGCGCGAAAAATTGGCCGCGATAACCGGGGCGTTCAGAATCTCGCCCAGATGCTTCGACACCTCGTAGGCGCCCACATCGTAAGCGATGTGCCGTTCCATGTCTTCGCGCGGCAGTCCCAGGTCCCCGTCATTGATATCGGGTGGGACCATGTTGGTTGCATGGTCGCAAGTTATTAGCCAACGCGACGGCCGATCCGCGCCGTGAACAAAAAACGGAGAATAAGTCATGAGCCTGTCATCTTGTTTGTCGCAGGTGTAGGACAGTTGCGTTGGAAAGGGAATTGCGCAATAAGCGGCCCAAGCAATGTTTGCGGTAACATTCGTGCGTTTAAGGAGAGCCTGATCAATGCGACGCCTGAGAAATGTGAAAATCGTGGCGACGCTGGGACCGGCGTCTAACGACTATGACACCATCCGCGCTCTGCACGAGGCAGGGGCCGATGTGTTTCGCCTGAACATGAGCCATGGCAGTCATGATGAAATCCGCGAACGGCATCGGATCATCCGGCAGATCGAAAAGGATCTGGACAGCCCGATTGCAATTTTGGCCGATCTTCAAGGACCGAAGCTGCGCGTTGGTGTGTTTGCCAATGACGCAGAAGAGCTGGAAGAGGGCGCAGCGTTTCGTCTGGACCTTGATCCGGCAGCGGGGGATATCAACCGGGTCTGTCTACCGCACCCCGAGATTTTTGCTGCTTTGGAGCCGGGTGCGCGCCTGCTGGTCAATGATGGCAAGATTCGTCTGATCGTGCAGGATTGCGGTCAGGATTTTGCCCACTGCACAGTTGAAGTAGGTGGCACGATCTCAAACCGAAAAGGTGTGAATGTTCCGGACGTGGTTCTGCCGCTGGCGGCGCTGTCTGACAAGGATCGCGACGATCTGGAATTTGTCTGCCAGTTGGGCGTGGACTGGTTAGCGCTGAGTTTTGTGCAGCGCGCCAAGGACGTTTTCGAAGCACGTGCGCTGGCAGATGGTCGCGCATCGATCCTGTCCAAGATCGAAAAGCCTGCCGCAGTGGAAGCTTTTGATGACATCCTTGATGCCTCGGACGGGATCATGGTTGCACGTGGCGATCTCGGTGTTGAATTGCCCGTTTCAGCTGTACCGCCGATTCAGAAGCGTCTGGTGCGCAAGTGTCGTACTGCAGCGAAGCCCGTGATTGTTGCAACACAGATGTTGGAAAGCATGATCGAAAGCCCGATGCCAACGCGGGCCGAGGTTTCGGACGTGGCAACCGCCATCTATGAAGGCACCGATGCAATCATGCTTAGCGCTGAATCCGCGGCTGGATCCTATCCGATCGAAGCGGTCCAGACCATGAATAAGGTCGCCATCGAGGTTGAAGCGGACCCGACCTACCACCAGATCATTGCGGCCTCACGAACTGCCAAGGGCACGACCATCGCGGACGGAATCGTGGCAGCCGCGCGCGAAATTGCGGAAAAGACGGACATCAAGGCCATCTGCTGTTTCACTCAAAGTGGTACAACCGCGTTGCTCACTGCACGCGAGCGTCCCGGTGTGCCGATAATTGCGATGACTCCGGCCACTGGCACCGCACGCAGGCTTTGCTTGAGCTGGGGCTGCCATTGTGTTCTGACCCCCGAGCAGGAACGGTTCAAGGGCGCGGTGGTCAGTGCGGCTCGCGCGGCTCGCTCGGGCGGCTTTGCGGCCGAGACTGATCAGATCGTGGTCACCGCTGGCGTGCCGTTTAATGTCCCTGGAACGACCAACATCTTGCGTATCGCTCCGTGTGATGAACGGCTGATTTACAACACCGATCCGGGTTAAGTTGCGACCCAATATCAACAATTTATTTTGATACCTTACAATCTGCCTAAAATTTAGGCGGAAATAAATTAGCAATTTCAAGTAGATGATCGATTGTTGGTTGCATTTCAAAATTACTTCTCTGTTTTTCCGTGTTTTTGGGGATACTTGCCTCTAGGGCAGTCTACTCAAACAAGTTCCAGGTTCCGGCTGCTCTGCCGGGGGCACGGGCCCCGGTCAAACAAACCACAACGGAGGAACGACATGACAACGAAAATTGTCATTGGACTGGACGGGACAGAAACCGGAGAACGCGCGATCGCCTTCGCCAAAGACTTGGCCGGACGTATCGGAGAATGCGAGCTGCTGGTTGTTTATGTCATCGAATGGTCGCCTTTCACATTCCAGACACCGGAAGAAAATGCTATGCGCCACAAGAGGCGCGAGGAAGAGGTAGAGCTGGCTACATCGCGGATCATCGCGCCAGCGGTCGAAGCGCTAAAGGCAGCAGGATTCGAAGCCCAAGGTATCGTGCGTCACGGAGATGTCGCCGAAACACTGAACACGATCACGGTCGAAAACGGTGGATCACAGATCGTTGTTGGTCGGGCTTCGGCTGACGGGTTCAAGAAGCGCCTGTTTGGCAGCTCCACGCAGAACCTTGTCATGCATGCCGACGTTCCCGTCACGGTCGTGAATTGAGGGGAGAGTAGATGATGAGTATTCAAAACAAACTTGGTTTGGCTGCGCTTACCGCTCTGGCTGCGAGTCCTGCCGCCGCTCAGGAAGCGGTTGGGCTGGACGACAAGATCAATCAGGCATTTGCAGACTTCACCGGGCCATTTGTAAGTTTTATTTTTGCACCTTTCCCCGGGACAGGTTTCCCCTGGATCGTGGGATGGCTGGTTGTAGCTGCGACTGTGTTTACGCTGTATTTTGCCTTCGTGCAGTTGCGCTTTTTCAGCCATGCGATCAGCCTGGTGAAAGGCGACTACTCTGACCCGAACGATGCGGGTGAGGTCAGCCATTTTCAAGCGCTCGCTACAGCCTTGTCCGGTACGGTTGGGCTTGGCAACATCGCCGGTGTTGCGGTTGCCGTTGGCATCGGCGGGCCGGGTGCGACTTTCTGGATGATCGTCGCGGGTCTGTTGGGTATGGCGTCGAAATTCACCGAATGTACGCTGGGCGTGAAGTATCGCAACGAATACGAGGATGGCACCGTTTCCGGTGGTCCGATGTATTACATGTCCAAAGGGTTCAACGAACTGGGCCTGCCGGGTGGTAAGATCCTTGCGGTTCTTTTCTCGATCTTCTGTATCCTCGGTGCCTTGGGCGGGGGCAACATGTTCCAGGCCAACCAGGCGCACCAGCAGATCGCAGGCATCGTTGGAGACTATCCCGGTTGGATCACCGGTCTGGTGTTCGCGGGCATCGTGTTTGCAGTGATCGTGGGTGGCCTGAAATCTATCGCACGCGTGACCGAGAAAGTCGTGCCCTTTATGGGCGTGATGTATGTGGCTGCTGCGCTAGTAATCATCCTGATGAACGCGGATCAGATCGGTTGGGCCTTTGGCCAGATCTTCGCGGGTGCCTTCACTGGTCTCGGCGTGGCAGGCGGTATGGTCGGTGCGCTGATCCAGGGCTTCCGTCGTGCGGCGTTTTCGAACGAGGCAGGCGTCGGGTCTGCAGCGATTGCACACTCTGCTGTTCGGACCAAAGAGCCGATTACCGAGGGCTTTGTATCTCTGCTTGAGCCGTTCATCGATACGGTCGTGATCTGTACCATGACCGCGCTGGTGATCATCATCACCCAGCAATTGATCGTTGATCCGGAAACCGGCAATTACATGCTGAACGAAGCGGGTAACGCGATTGCAACTGTTGATGGTAACACCGGTGTCAGCCTGACCTCGGCAGCCTTCGGCAGCGCGTTCAGCTGGTTCCCGTTCATTCTGGCTATTGCCGTGGTGCTGTTTGCTTTCTCCACCATGATCAGCTGGTCCTACTATGGCCTCAAGGCCTGGACTTACCTGTTCGGTGAGGGCCACACGAAGGAACTGGTGTTCAAGGTCATCTTCTGCATCTTCGTTGTCATTGGCGCTGCGGCCAACCTTGGTCCGGTCATCGACTTCTCAGATGCGGCGATCTTTGCGATGGCTGTTGTGAACGTCTTCGCGCTCTACTTCCTGATGAAAGTGGTGCGTCAGGAGCTGGCGTCCTACGCAGAACGGTTGAAGAGCGGCGAAATCCGCAAATTCGAACATTAAACCATACCACCGGGGCGGCGCGTGTCGCCCCGGTACTCAGTCTGCCCGTGAAAATCGCAGATTCTGACCCAAACCCCCTTGCCAGTATGACCGAACTTGCGTAAACGGCGCTTCTGATCGCGTGACCGGCCGAGATGGCATGCCGAGTCGCGTCTGAAACCGAACCCGGAAAAGGAGACGGAAATGCCTAAGATGAAGACCAAGTCGAGCGCCAAGAAGCGCTTTAAGGTGACTGCGACCGGTAAGGTCCTTGCTGGCCAGGCCGGCAAACGTCACGGCATGATCAAGCGGACCAAGAAATTCATCCGCGATGCCCGTGGCAACACCACCCTGTCCGCCCCCGACGCCAAGATCGTCAAGGGCTACATGCCCTACGACCGCTAAGAGGAGATTTGAGAGATGTCCCGCGTTAAAGGTGGAACCGTAACCCACGCCCGTCACAAGAAGATCATCAAAGCCGCAAAAGGCTATTATGGTCGTCGCAAGAGCACATTCAAAGTTGCGTCTCAGGCCGTTGACAAGGCCAACCAGTATGCAACCCGCGACCGCAAGAATCGCAAGCGCAACTTCCGCGCGCTGTGGATCCAGCGTATCAATGCTGCTGTGCGTTCGCATGACGAAGCACTGACATATTCCCGCTTCATCAATGGCCTGAACCTGGCCGGTATCGAAGTGGACCGCAAAGTTCTGGCTGACCTGGCCGTGCACGAACCGGAAGCGTTCGGCGCGATCGTCGCCAAAGCTCAGGCAGCCCTGGCCGCCTGATCCTCGTCTCAGAGACAGTGAAATCAAAGCCGCTCCTACAGGGAGCGGCTTTTTTGTTTTAACAAACCGGGTCGTAAGCCCAACCGCCTCACAAATTTTTATCGGAGAATGGGTCCGATGGCGTGTTTAGCCGAAGATGTCGCATGAATGCGCGGGCGATTCTAGGAACCGGCCTTTGATCCGAAATGACGAAGTGGCCACGATATCGCATGGGCGCTTCAAACGGGACAAAAGTCAGGTCCGGTGATCGATACATGTACACCGGAAAGGGATTGATCACAGCCAACCCAAGGCCCTCCTGAGCCATATCGGCTGCTGCGAACGAGGTCGAAACCTCGGCGACAATTCTGGGTTCCGCTCGTACCTGATGCAGTAATCGATCAAGCTGCCCGCGTCTGCCGTGGCGATATGTCAATGCAATCAGATCTTGTTCATGCAGATCTGCGGGGGTGAGCGCACTGCGTTGGGCAAGTGGATGTTCGGGTCGCATTACGCAAACTGCTGGCGATTCCCTGAACGGTATCAGTTTGATCCCCGCGCGGCTTTGCTCAATCCCGGTTACCGCCAAGTCGAAGCGGTTTTCCAATACGCCCAATGTCACCATGTCTGAGGTCGTCACCTCCAGGTTCACAAAAAAACCCGGATTTCCACGTATGAAACTGGCGATGAGCGTGACGATATAGCGGTGAGCATAACTTGGAGGAGCGACAAGGCGTAACGTTTCCTGGACGGTTTCACCCGGTCCATCGATCCGGTCGAGAGCCTCGAACAAGGGGTCGAGACGCATGTTCAATCGCACGGCCTCTTGCGTCGGGCGTAGTCTGCCCGCGTCCCTTTCAAACAGAATTTTCCCAAGTCGGGATTCAAGACTGCCAACAGATCGGCTGACGGCTGATTGAGACAGGCCCAGTTGTCGTGCAGCGGCGGCAGTGGTTCCTGCCTGCATGAGGGCCCGCAAGGCTTGATACTCCGGTAGTGAGTGCCAGTTGCGTGTTTTCTTCATCGACTTGCACCCTCATGAATCCGACTAGCTCTATGAGTAAAACTCATTGAATTTTTTTACAATCATGACGATAACGTCTGTTAGCGTGTATCGGATTGATACTTAATTCGGGTGATACGGCTTTGAACACCTTCCCCCTCATTTTCGATGGGCACAATGATGTGTTGTCCAAGTTGGCTTCGACCGGTCGTGTTTCAGAAGCGGGCCAATTTCTGAGCGGCCTGGAAGGCGCAATCGATCTGGGCAAATCCAAAGAGGGTGGGTTTGGCGGCGGGTTCTTTGCCGTGTGGGTGCCGTCGCCAATGGATGTCGACGCCAAGATGGAAGAGATGGTCCAGCCCAGATATGACCTGCCGCTTCCCGATCAGATAGATGCTGAAGACGCCTTCCCGGCAGCATTGAGCCAGATTGCCATATTGTTGGAACTGGAAAGGCTGGGCGCGTTGAGTGTTGCACGCTCAGTCACAGATATCCGGGATTGTCTGGCGCAGTGTCGGATGGCAGCGATATTTCATATCGAAGGTGCCGAAGCGATTGATGCCGATCTGCATTCGCTCGACGTTTTTCATGCTGCGGGGCTGCGCTCGCTTGGTCCGGTCTGGAGCAGGCCAAACATTTTCGGGCACGGTGTGCCGTTCAAATATCCATCAGGACCAGACACCGGCCCAGGATTAACCGATTATGGTCTGCGACTTGTCCGACGCTGCAACGCGCTTGGTATCATGCTGGACTTGTCTCATCTCAATGAGAAAGGTTTTTGGGACGTTGCGCGATATTCAGATGCGCCTTTGGTTGCGACGCATTCGAATGCGCACGCCATTTGCCCACACGCTCGGAATCTGACCGACGATCAGCTTCGCACAATCGCAGAAAGCGACGGGATGGTCGGACTGAATTTTGCCGCCGCGTTTCTGCGCGAGGATGGGCGAATGCTTTCTGACGTGCCGCTGACACAGGTTCTGAAGCACCTAGATCACCTGATCGGGATCTTGGGTGAGGACCGGGTCGGGCTTGGGTCGGACTATGACGGGGCCGTGGTTCCAGACGATGTGACCGACGTATCGATGCTGCCCCGATTGAGAGATGCCATGGAAACCCATGGATACGGCGAAGAGCTCATTAAGAAGCTCTGCCATGAAAACTGGTTGCGTGTACTTGAGAAGACTTGGGGATCGTAACCGTTAGTGAATAACTTGATGACAGAGAGGACAAAATGAACGTATTTAATAGATTGCTTACCGGTGCGGCGCTGGGATTGGCGCTGGCTGTGACCTCGACTTCGGCAATCGCGGAAACGCCGCCAAACATGTTGGTGATCGCGAACCGTATTGACGACATTACAACACTGGATCCCGCCGAAAGTTTTGAATTTGCCGGGTCGGATGTCAGCCGGAATGTGTACCAAAAGCTCGTTAATTTTGATCCGCTGGAACTGGATGCGGGGTATCAGCCGGACGTTGCGGAAAGCTGGGATGTATCGGATGACGGTAAATCGATAACCTTCAAAATCAGAGAAGGGCTGACTTTTCATTCCGGTAACCCCGTGACTGCTGAGGATGTTCAGTTTTCGCTGCGCCGCGCGATCATTTTGAACAAAACTCCGGCATTTATCCTGACCCAGTTTGGCTTTACGCCGGAAAACGTCGAGCAAACGATTGTCGCCGATGGCAACACTCTGACGATCACGACAGACAAACCCTACGCGACATCCTTCGTTCTGAACTGCCTGACGGCCACGATCGGCGGTATCGTCGACAAGAAGACGGTGATGGAACACGACAAAGATGGTGATCTGGGCAACGAGTGGCTCAAGACCAACACGGCGGGCTCCGGTGCCTACAGCTTGGTGAGCTGGAAGCCCAATGAAAGCGTGACCCTACAGTCCAACCCTGATTTCTATCTGGGTGCCCCGGCGATGGAGCGCGTCGTTGTCCGTCACGTTCAGGAAAGCGCCAGCCAGCGCCTACTGCTCGAGCGTGGTGATATCGACGTTGCCCGCAACCTGAACCCCGAAGACGTTGCAGGAGTATCATCAGTTGCTGGCGTCAAGATTTCAGACGAGTTGAAGGGCCGTCTGATGTATGTCTCACTAAACCAGAAGCACCCAGAGCTCAGCAAACCTCAGGTCCGTCAGGCCTTCAAATACCTGATCGACTATGAAGGGATGCGCGACAGTTTCCTGAAGGGTCAGTACACAATCCATCAGAATTTCCTGCCGCAAACCTATCTTGGTGCCTCCGATGAGAATCCCTTCAGCTTCAACGTCGAAAAAGCCAAAGCGTTGCTGGATGAAGCTGGTGTAAGTGGGCTTGAGATCGAAGTTGGCGTGCGCGAAGCACAAGAGCGGATTGAGATCGCTCAGTCGCTGCAAAATGCGCTGGGTCAGGTTGGTATCACGATGAATATTACTGTCGGTACTGCCAAACAAATTCTGGCGCGGTATCGCGCACGGGAACTGGACGTCTATCTTGGCGCATGGGGTCCGGACTATCCTGATCCGCAAACCAACGCGGGGACGTTTGCCTATAATCCTGACAACTCGGATGCGGCCAATGCAACTGGTCTGTTGGCGTGGCGGAATTCGTGGGATACCGGCGGGCTGACAGAGAAAACAGATGCGGCTGTGGTTGAGAATGACACCGTGAAACGTGCCGGTATGTACAAGGAAATCCAGGCTGAATTCCGTGAGACATCACCATTTGTCGTGATGTTCCAGCAAATTGAGCAATCGGCATTGCGTGAAAACGTAACGGATTTCTCGACCGGTCAGGCGATCACATCGGCGTCGTATTGGCAGGTGACCAAGTAAATGGCTCTGGCCGAAAGACCATCTGAGGGGCGCCGCTCGGCGCCTCTTATCCATTGGATCAAGAGTATCCTGAAAACTCTTGGTACCATTGCAATCACGATGTTGGGTCTGCTGTTCGTGACCTTCATCATTGGTCGCGTCATGCCGATCGATCCGGTGCTGGCGATCGTCGGTGAGCGCGCCTCGCAATCGACTTATGATGCAGTTTATCAACAGCTTGGCCTCGATAAGCCGCTGCTGGTGCAGTTCGGTTACTATCTTTGGGATGTCCTGCACGGAGACTTTGGCAACTCGTTACTAAATGCGCGCCCTGTATCCGAAGACATCGCACGCGTCTTCCCCGCCACACTGGAATTGGCGACTCTTGGTGTGATGATTGGCATCTTTCTAGGTGTTCCGCTGGGTGTGATTGCCGCCGTGAAACGGGGGTCCTGGATCGATCAGATCGCCCGTGTGGTCGCACTTGTTGGCTACTCAATGCCAATCTTCTGGCTGGGGCTCATGGGGCTGCTGGTCTTCTACGGAATACTAGGTTGGGTCGGTGGACCGGGTCGCCTGGACATCTTCTATGAGGACCTGGTTCCGACGCGAACGGGGCTCATATTGCTGGACAGCGCTATCGCCCAGGATTGGGATGTCTTCCGCAATGCGTTGTCTCACATCGTCCTGCCCGCTGCCTTGCTGGGGTACTACTCGCTGGCTTACATCAGCCGGATGACACGATCCTTTATGCTGGAACAGTTGTCGGCGGAATATGTCATTACCGCCCGCGTCAAAGGCCTGTCAGAACGGCAGGTGATCTGGCGTCACGCCTTCAAGAATATTCGCGTACAACTCATTACAGTCATCGCACTGAGCTACGCCAATCTGTTGGAAGGCTCGGTTCTGACCGAGATCATCTTTAGCTGGCCGGGGATCGGCAGCTACATCACGACCGCTTTGCTGAGTGCCGATATGAATGCAGTTCTCGGTGGAACCGTTGTGGTCGGGCTGATCTTTATCTGCCTGAACATATTCTCCGACCTTCTCTACCGTTTCTTTGATCCGAGGTCGAAATGAGCGACATGACTTTGCGTCAGTGGCTGCTGACCGACGAACCCACATCTCGACGCCACGCCAGACTGGCCAGCCTGTACAAAGGCTGGCTGACACTGCGATCAAACTCGATGGCAATGGTTGGGTTGGCGATCCTAGTTATCCTCGTGCTGACTGCGGTTTTTGCTCCTATCATCGCACCGCAAGATCCTTTTGTTCAGGATTTGTCCAGCCGACTGCTCCCTATCGGCGCCGAAGGACATTTGCTGGGGACCGACAGCCTAGGGCGAGATATTCTTTCACGCTTGATCTATGGCGCGCGGATAACGCTGTACATTGTGGCGTTGGTGGCGCTTATCGCTCCGGTCGCGGGCCTTTTGGTCGGAACCGTCGCGGGATATGCTGGCGGATGGGCAGATGTGATCCTCATGCGCATCACCGATATCTTCCTCGCCTTTCCGCGGCTTGTTCTGGCGTTGGCTTTTGTAGCAGCGCTTGGGGCAGGGATTGAGAACGCGGTTTTGGCGATCTCGCTGACTGCATGGCCACCATACGCGCGCATGGCGCGGGCAGAAACGCTTACGATCCGGTCGACCGACTATATCAATGCGATCCGGCTTCAAGGGGCTGGGCCACTGCGGATCATCACCCGGCACATCTGGCCACTTTGCATTTCATCGTTGATCGTAAGGGTCACACTCGACATGGCCGGGATCATTCTGGCCGCAGCCGGCCTTGGGTTTCTGGGACTAGGGGCGCAACCTCCAAGCCCGGAATGGGGCGCCATGATTTCCGAAGGGCGTAGGTTCATCCTTGATCACTGGTGGGTTGCCACGGTGCCAGGGCTTGCAATCTTCACAGTTTCGCTGGCCTTTAACCTGTTGGGGGACGGGCTAAGGGACGCGCTTGATCCAAAGGACGGTGGGCAATGAACTTACTCGACATCGAAGACCTGTGGGTTCGCTTCCCTACCCGTCAGGGCGTGTTTGATGCGGTCCGCGGAGTGTCATTCTCGTTGGGGCGTGAACGGCTGGGGATCGTTGGCGAAAGCGGGTCCGGTAAGTCGATGACAGGGAGGGCCATCCTGCGCCTGATCCGAAAGCCCGGTATCGTCGAAGCCAACCACATCAGTCTTGAGGGACGTGACCTGTTGCAGCTCACCGAGCGCGAGATGCGCAGCGTGCGCGGCAAGCAGATTTCCATGGTGATGCAGGACCCCAAGTTCTCTCTAAACCCGGTGGTCACGGTAGGCGAACAGTTGATGGAGGCGTATCTTCAGCACAATTCCGGCTCTAAATCGCGCGCCAAAAAAATGGCGATCGAAATGTTGGAGAATGTTTCGATCCGTAATCCCGAACGGGTAATGCGGGCATACCCGCATGAAGTGTCAGGAGGTATGGGGCAGCGCATCATGATTGCGATGATGCTGATTCCGAACCCTAAGATCCTGATTGCGGATGAGCCGACCTCGGCGTTGGATGTCAGTGTTCAGCGGCAGGTGCTAAACATCATGGACGGATTGGTCAAAGAACGGGGCATGGGCCTGATCTTCATCAGTCATGATCTCAACCTGGTGTCCGAGTTTTGCGACCGTGTCCTCATCATGTACGCGGGACGGATTGTCGAAGTCTGCGAAGCAGATAAGCTGCACCAGGCGCAACACCCATACACTCAGGGGCTGCTGAATTCGCTCCCGCGTCTTGATGAGAAATGTACGCATCTGAGTGTTCTGACCCGCGATCCCGCCTGGTCAGACGCGCCCAGCGTGAGGGGCTGAAATGACCGCATTGGAAATCAACGATCTGAACGTCTGGTTTGGTCACGCGCATGACCGCGTAGATGCGGTTAAGGGTGCTTGTCTTAGTGTTAACCAGGGTGAGAGCTTTGGTCTTGTGGGTGAAAGCGGCTCGGGTAAATCTACCATCCTCCGCGCGATAACCGGTCTGGCACCTCAATGGTCTGGTACTATCCGAGTCGAAGGTGAAGCGTTGTCCGGGGCCAAGCGAGATCGCAGGTTCTTTAGAGCCGTGCAGATGGTTTTTCAGGATCCATACGCCTCGCTTCACCCGCGGCACACCGTCGATCAGGTGCTCAGTGAAACTCTGCATCTGCACGGACTAGATAATATCGATCAAAGGGTCAAAGGTCTGCTGAACGATGTTGGGCTCGGGCAGCGCTTCCGGTTTCGGTATCCACATCAGTTATCCGGAGGGCAGCGTCAGAGGGTCGCTATCGCCAGAGCGTTGGCAGGCGAGCCGGACATCCTGCTGCTGGATGAACCCACATCAGCTTTGGATGTCAGCGTTCAGGCAGAAGTATTGAACTTGTTGACGGATTTGCGAAGACAACGCGGGCTGACATATTTGATGGTATCCCATGATCTTCCAGTTATCGCGCATATGTGCGATCAACTGGCAGTTATGCGAAATGGTGAGATCGTTGAGGTCATGTCCTCTGAAACGCTGCGTGTAGGCACACCTGAACACCCGTACTCGCAAGAATTGCTGCAGGCCTCGGTCGCCGTTTGACGAGATACGAACGCTGGTTGGCGTACATCTATCTGGCGAAGTGCTTTGAGCGTATTTGCGGCTGATTTCACACGACTGCTCGGAAACCTAAAGGGTCTTGATTGTCGTGTAGATTATGGCGGAGACGAAGTCAGTATAACTAATCCTGCAGGTCTATGTTAAATATATAATAAATTGAGCTATATTGAATATATACAACAATAGATACCACACAACGATCGATTTCAAGCGAGGCACAGCGCAAGGTGTCATATGATAGAATGTTGGTAAAACAATTTAGCAGACACTCAAACAGATTGCAGCGAACGGCTGCCCTGAGCCCTTCTCGACAGTTGCTGCGTGGTGCGTGTACGACCGGTTCCCTGTATACGTCACATGTTCATCAGGATGTTTTTGGGGCATAGCTTCCGTCTTTGCGATGTACTTCGCGCCCGCTGAGCGGCGGATTGAATACGCAGACCAGTCGCAGATCAACCTCTGTCGCACGCACCAAATGTCGGTCGTGTTGATCCAAAGCGTAGAGGGTAAATGGCTCAAGGGAATGCCAGGTTTCATTTTCAGACGCTCGGATCTGCCCCTTGCCCTCGATACAGTAACACGCCTCTAGATGATGGGTGTATTCCAGCTCAAGCACTGTGCCTTCTTTAATTATCGTATCTGTCAGCGAAAACCCCATTCCATCAGAGGCGAGCAGCAACCTTCTGCTGTTCCAACCCGGACCGGAAACGTCCCGATCTGTATCAAGGATATCTTTGAGAGCTTTAACAATCATACTTCACCGCCTCTTTGCTATCGGACCGCGCGGTTCATCCCGCCATCAGACAGTATACTCTGACCATTTATGTATCGGGCACCCTCGCTGGCGAGAAACACACAAGCCTGCCCAATTTCTTCGAATGTTGCCGGTCGCTGAGCGGGGATCTCCTGGCGGGCCCGTGTGGAGAGTTTCACATTCTCGCAGAACCCAGGGAGCAGGTTGTTCATGCGAATATTGTGCCGTGCATAACGATCCCCATACAGCTTTGAGAAACTGTGCAGCGCGCCGCGCAACATGCTCATGGGATACGGTGCACGAGGCTCAATCGTGTTCATGGACGAGATGTTTACGAAAGCGCCGCCGCCTTGTTCAATCAGGATGGGCGTAACGATACGGGCAATATTGACGACGTTCAGGACGTACATGTCCAGACTTTCGTGCCACAACTCATCGCTGAGCTCCAAAAGCGGCCCGGCAAAGTCCGGATCGAAACCTACAGTTTTGATGGACTCTGGCACCGTGCCACCGTGACCCATGTTGCTGACGATGGCATCAATTCTACCATACCTGCTCATGGTGTCGTCGATCATCGCTTGCAAATCGTCGACATCTAAGACAGAGCCACGACGGCCAATGCCCCCAAGCTCCTCCGCCAGCTCAACCGAGCGATTGGACGGCGACATTAGCGAAACCTTGTAGCCAGCCTTAGCCATTTCAATGGCGCAGCCTCGGCCAATGCCTTGTCCGGTACCTGTCATCAGCGCGACTTTGACTTCGGGCATCGTATCCCCTTTCTTTAGGCGCATCATATGTGAGATTTATTGCGTTGAAGTCAGTGTACCTCCTTAGAACTCGGCGAACCTATCGAGTTTTCAGAATATTGCTGTTAGGTTTTCTCACATGCCGGAAAACCTTAGACACCTTCGTGCCCTTCAGGCCTTTGATGAAACCGCAACCCACTCCAGCTTATCTAAGGCAGCGGATGCTCTGAACGTTACACACGGCGCGATCAGTAGGCAGATTAAGTTGTTGGAACAGCATCTTGGCATGACGCTCTTTCATCGCCGCCCCAATGGCGTTGAACTGACGCAAGCCGGTGTACGCCTGTATCAATCTACACGAGGGGCATTTTCGGCACTGCAGTTGGGCGTATCGGAGGTGAAGCGATTGCATCACCGACAGTCGATTACAGTGTCTCTTTCCACTTCGCTAGCGCTCAAATGGCTTGTGCCACAGCTCAGTTCGTTTCAGCGAGAGCATCCTGGTATCGCGTTGTTGCTAGACACAAACGATGCCTTTGCCGATTTCGATACCTCCGAGGTCGATGTCGCCCTGCGCTTCGGGAAACCCGGTTGGGATAGGCTGTTTTATGAACAGATCAGACACGAGGAATTGGTTGTCGTGGCCGCGCCCTCCCTTGTCGGGAAAATACAGCTACCGATGCGTGCCGAAGATGTGGTTGCCCTCCCACTCCTGCAGGACGCGTTCAACGTCGGGTGGGAAAACTGGGCTGCGCAGGTTGGTTTGAGCGCTGATCGGATCAACGCGCAGGGTATCAAGTACGTGGACAGCGCTGTTTTGCTGGAGGCGGCAATTGACGGGCAAGGTGTTACATTGGCAAGACATTTATTGGCGGCAAATGACCTGGAACTTGGGCGCTTGATACGTCTGGATGCAAGCTGTGTTCCATTGGAGCGAGGGCTCTACTTTGTCTGCCGCTCGGGCGATCAGGAGCGAGTCACATTGAGAGTTTTCAAGAAATGGCTCATGTCACTTTAGCTCTGGGTTCCAATCGAAGCCCGAGGAAAGCGGACATTGGCTCGCGCGCTGCATAGGTCCGTTTTGTCCCGCGATCTAGACCTTCGACAGCGACTCGATCATGCGCAAGCAGCGAATGGCGTGTGTGGATGGCTCCTGCTTGGCAAGACATTTTTGATCCGATTTGTGCATTCGTCAGAAGCAGTTATGTGTCCGGCCTGTTTGCGCGGTGTTGACCGCTGGCTCTGATGGGTTCCGTAAACCAAGTTCCTATCAGCTTTGCGGGCCGCAATGCCCGAGCCATTCGGCGGAATGTCCTAGTTTTAGCGGCTAACTTATGCACCATCATCTCGCGGGTCTTGCTAACTTATTATTGTTCCTTTCCTCTCAGCCTCTCAAGTAGCTGGACGTGGGCTGTAGGGTTCATCGCGCGTGAGGACGGCCCATACGATCCGGGCTGTCTTGTTGGCCATTGCGACCGTGGCTAAGCGGGCGGGTTTGCGTTCGAGCAACACTGTCAGCCATTTGTTGGCACGCTCAGGGTGCGACCGGGTTTGTCGGACGAGTGATGTCATGCCGACAACGAGAAGTTGCCTGAGATACTGATCACCCATCTTCGTGATCCGCCCCAGTTTTTCTTTCCCGCCGCTGGATTTGTTCGCGGGTGTCAGGCCCAGCCAGGCAGCAAACTCCCGACCATTCCTGAATTGGTGGCCGTCTCCGATGCTGGCGATGATCGCGGAGGCCGCCACAGCGCCGACACCGGGGATCGTGCGCAGCAGACGCACCCGCTCATCTTCTTTGGCTACTTGTTTCAGACGCTCTTCATACCAGCGGATACGCTTGTGCAGCGCCATGAGTTGCTCGGACAGGTTGAGTATCACCTCGTTGGCAACGTCGGGCAGGTCGATAACTTCACCAAGCATGATGTCTTCGCCAAAGCTGATCACGCGGGCTAGGCTCTTGAAATGTAAACGCCAAACTCGGCGACCAATCCGCGCAAGCCGTTGTTCAGTTGCGTCCTTTGCCGGACCAGTAAGTCACGCGCCCGATGCAACGACAGAAGAGATTGTTGTTCCACAGTCTTGATCGCCACGAAGCGCATGGTGAGCCGGGTCACCGCTTTGCAGATTGCCTGTGCATCAATGGCATCTGATTTCCCACGTTTGACGTATGGCTTCACGTACATGGGCGGGATCAGACGTACTTCGTGGCCCAACGCCCGTAACTCACGAGCCCAATGGTGAGCCGTGCTGCAGGATGCCATGCCAATCAGGCAGGGTTCCAACTTCGCAAAGAATGGCAAAACTTGTACGCGTCACAGCGGTTTGTTGAAGACGACACTGTCATCTTCAGCAATTCCGCGGACCTGAAACACGTTCTTCGCCAGATCCAAGCCGATCGTGGTAAATTGCATGGGGTGGCTCCTCTCATGAGCAGATTTCGAACCTGCACTATTGCGCATTGCAACGCCGGTTGGAGCAGGAGCCATCCATCCCATCAGCTTTGACGGGCTGCGACCGCGGCAACTTGAATATTCAGCGAAGGTCCGGATTGGTCCGCGAGCTGCCTCTTCCAGCCCGAAGCAGACTTCGCGAACTATCTTCTGCTTGAAAAGGAAAATTGGAAGCCGACGCGCAGCCGATTTGTCAGCACTTTGCCTCAACAATGAAAATCCCCTATCTGATGTCAGGCTGAGGCACGGCCTAAGATCTGTACAAAAAGGCACGTGGCCGGTCGCCAGGCGATATAGTGATCCGAAGATGGACAGTGTATTCGCGAAGTGTTCAAACGCGTTAGTGCCTATTTGGCCACGTAGCCTTCGGGCCTATTGGATCTTTGCTCCGGTCTGGCCCGTACTCTACATCGTGATCGTCTGGATAGGTCGGCAGCCGCAGGAGGCAGGCAAAATGTCTCTAGCGGTGAAGCTTGCTTGGACGCAACTTGAATTGAATGTCCATTAATCGCCACCTTTCTTGCCTAGATCCGCAATCGCTTTAACTAAGAGCGATCCTTCTTTAGCCAGGACATTTTCGTGCAGACACGTTCCGGCGCTGCTGCCGAATGGCGCGAACTCCGTGCCGGACACAAGACAGCTTTGCAAGCTTCATTGAGACCGGTTCGAATTCCTCTTCGCGTGCTGCTGCAGTCCGGTCAGAGTAGATTGTGCCGGGAATTTCAGTTTGCTAACGTCAGACACGCGCTGGGGAGGGCGGGTACACCTATATGCTGGACTATTCGCACAACGCCTGGCTTGTGGCGGCCTCTTTGGCCGTGTCGCTGATGGCGGGATTTACCGGGCTGTATCTGACCCATGGTGCATCCCAGCTTGACAGTCAGCGGCGTAAGCTTGTGGTTGCTCTGGCGGCAGTCATTCTGGGTGGCGGCATCTGGTCGATGCATTTTGTCGCCATGCTGGGTCTGCAACTGCCGATCCTGTTTTACTATGACGCTCTGATCACACTGATTTCTGCTCTGGTCGCGATCCTGATGGTTGGACTGGCGCTTTTGCTGCTGCATTTTCGCCCGCGCACGCCCCAGATCATGATCGGGTCCGGGGTGATCGTGGGCCTGGGGATCGTGGTGATGCACTATATCGGAATGGCCGGAATGCAGCTGTGCCGTCCCGTCTATAGTGCATTGGATGTGGTTTTGGCGACGTTGGCTTCGGTGATACTGTCGGTTGCGGCCATCTGGGTCGCCTATGGTAATCGCACGCAGCGCAATATTCTCTTGGGTACGGTCTGCTTTGGGCTGGCCGTGTTCACTATGCATTTTGTGGCTACCAGCCTGACTGATTTCGTGGCCAGCGACAGCACCGGTGGCGCGGGACCTGCGCTCGACAATCAGGTTCTGGCGATGGGTGTCACAGTTTCGGTGTTTCTGATTTGCGGAGCGTTCCTACTGACGGGTATCTCGTTCATCGAGCCTAAGGAGGCGCCTGCACCCGAACGTCCTGCAGAACCCGCAGCCCTGCGTGCCGGTGTTCCGTTCGAGCGCGAGGGTCAGACTTTTTTCGCCGAACCCAACCGCATCGCCGCCATTCGGGCCGAGGGGCATTATACCGTTCTCTATATGGGTGCAGAAAAACTGTTCTGCCCTTGGTCGATCACCGAGGCCGAGAACCGCCTGAAACCAGACGGGTTTTTGCGTGCCCATCGCAGCTATCTGGTGAACCCCAAACACGTCTCTAGCTTTGAACGTCACAAAGACAACGGCACCTGTTATTTTGACGGTGTCGACGCGTTGACCAAAGTGCCGGTCAGCCGGTCCCGCCTGACGGACATTCGCGAGGCTCTCGGCCTCTGACCGCAGTTCGTGCAACCTATTCGCATTTCGTGAAACAAGCAGCGCGACCTGTTCCCGATCGCTGGAAGCCTTAAGTCACACGTTCTTTCCTACCTCGCAGGATCCCCAAGGCACACCGCTTGGACCCAGGGAGGAAAAATATGATACCAGCCGGTTTTGAGTATCACCGGCCAGGCGATATCGCCTCGGCCATTGGCATTCTACAGGAACACGGAGATGAAGCGCGCGTGATCGCGGGCGGGCACAGCCTGATCCCCATGATGAAGCTACGCATGGCCGAGATGGGCCATCTGGTTGATCTGCAGGCCATTGAGGAATTGAAAGGCATCCAGATTGGGTCGGAAACCGTCTCGCTTGGCGCGATGGTTACGCAGCATGAATTGATCACCCATGATGGTCTGGCTACCGCCATTCCGCTGATCCGCGAGGCTGCTCTGCAGATTGCGGACCCTCAGGTGCGTTACATGGGGACTGTCGGCGGCAATGTCGCCAATGGCGATCCCGGCAACGACATGCCCGGGCTGATGCAATGCATGAACGCGACATTCGAGCTTTCCGGCCCTGACGGCACCCGCCGCGTGGCGGCACGAGAGTTCTACGAGGCGGCGTACTTTACCGCTCGTGAGGATGAGGAAATCCTCACCCGGATTTCAATCCCCGTGCCGGGCACGGGCGTTGGTCAGGCCTATGAAAAACAGAAACGCAAGATCGGCGACTATGCGACCGCTGCGGCTGCTGTGATGGTTGGCAACGGTCAGGCCTCGGTTGCGATGACCAATCTGGCAGACACCCCCATCTGGTCCGAGAGCGCAAGCAATGCGCTGGCCGACGGAGACGTCAGCGGCTGTGTCGCCGCGATGCTCGACGCGATCGACCCGGTCGCTGACAACCGCGGCCCCGTCGAATTCAAGAAACACGTGGCTGCTGTGATGCTGTGCCGCGCCATCGACCGTGCTCAAAGCCGTGCGGTCTGAGGGGAGAAACACTCATGTCGAAAATGCACGTCAAACTCACCGTGAACGGCAAGCAGGTCGAAGGTCTGGCTGAGCCGCGCACGCTGTTGATCCACTTCCTGCGGGAAGATCTGAAAATCACCGGTCCTCATATTGGGTGCGAGACCAGCCATTGCGGCGCCTGCACCGTGGATATCGACGGTAAATCCGTCAAATCCTGCACGACCTTTGTCGCGCAAGTAAACGGTGCTGATATTACCACTGTCGAAGGCCTGACCAATGACGATGGCAGCCTGGGTGTTCTGCAGGAAATGTTCCGCGAACATCACGGGCTACAGTGCGGCTTCTGCACGCCGGGCATGATCACCCGCGCGCATCGCCTGCTACAGGAAAACCCGAATCCGACTGAGGAAGAAATCCGCTTTGGCATGGCGGGGAACCTCTGCCGCTGTACCGGGTATCAGAACATCGTCAAGGCGATCTCAGCCTCGGCTGACATGCTCAATGCTCAGAAGGAGGCCGCGGAATGAACGATCAAACTATGACCCCCGAAGAGCGCGCCGCCAACCTCAAAGGGATGGGAAGCTCGCGCAAACGTGTCGAGGATGTGCGCTTTACCCAGGGCAAGGGGAACTATGTCGATGACATCAAGCTGGACGGGATGCTGTTCGGCGCATTTGTCCGGTCGCCTTATGCCCACGCTCGCGTTGTCAGTGTGAACAAAGAGGCCGCGTTGGCTGTGCCCGGTGTTGTTGCCGTTTTGACAGCCGAGGATCTGGCTCCACTGGGTCTGCATTGGATGCCGACGCTGGCCGGTGATAAGCAAATGGTTCTGGCCGATGGCAAGGTTCTGTTCCAAGGTCAGGAAGTTGCCTATGTCGTTGCCGAAAATCGGTACATCGCCGCCGATGCGGCAGAGCTGGTTGAGGTTGACTACGAAGAACTTCCCGTCCTGACCGACCCGTTCGAGGCGCTGAAATCAGACGTTGTCCTGCGTGAAGATCTCGCAGGTCAGACTGAAGGCGCCCATGGGCCGCGTAAGCATCACAACCACATCTTCACCTGGGAACAGGGCGACAAAGACGCGACCGAAGCCGTTCTGGGCGAGGCCGATGTTGTGGCCGAAGAGATGGTTTATTACCATC
Source organism: Ruegeria sp. AA3 (assembly GCF_056542905.1). NCBI lineage: Bacteria > Pseudomonadati > Pseudomonadota > Alphaproteobacteria > Rhodobacterales > Roseobacteraceae > Ruegeria > Ruegeria sp. AA3. The sequence continues at coordinate 54,753 of NZ_JBQGAQ010000005.1, forward strand.
GGACCCATCCCTGCCCGCTGGAGACCTGCGGCTGTGTTGCCTCGATGGATAAGGTGACCGGCAAGTTGACGCTGTATGGCACCTTCCAGGCCCCCCACGCGATCCGGACTGTTGTGTCGCTAATCTCGGGTCTGGCCGAGCACAATATCCGGGTGATCAGCCCTGATATCGGTGGCGGCTTTGGTAACAAAGTTGGTGCCTATGCGGGCTATGTCTGCTCGGTTGTCGCCTCGATAGTCACCGGCCAGCCGGTGAAATGGGTCGAGAATCGGATGGAAAACCTTATGTCCACCGCCTTTGCCCGCGATTACTGGATGCAGGGCAAGATCGCCGCGACCAAGGATGGCAAGATCACCGGTCTCTGGTGCCACACCACAGCGGATCATGGTGGATTTGACGCTTGTGCCGACCCGACCAAATTCCCGGCCGGTTTCATGAACATCTGCACCGGGTCCTACGACATTCCTACGGCATATCTGGCTGTGGATGGGGTTTACACCAACAAGGCACCGGGCGGTGTCGCCTATCGTTGCTCGTTCCGGGTGACCGAGGCCGCCTATTTCATCGAGCGGATGATCGAGGTTCTGGCCATCAAGCTGAACATGGACGCGGCCGAGCTACGCCGGATCAACTTCATCAAGGCCGATCAGTTCCCCTATCAGTCCGCGCTGGGCTGGGAGTATGACTCGGGCGATTATCACACCGCTTGGGACAAGGCGCTGAAAGCTGTCGACTATGAAGGTCTGCGGGCGGAACAGGCGCAACGGATCGAGGACTTCAAAGCCGGAAAGACCCGCAAGCTGCTGGGCATCGGCCTGACCCATTTCACCGAAATTGTCGGGGCTGGACCGGTCAAGAACTGCGATATCCTTGGGTTGGGAATGTTCGACTCATGCGAAATCCGGATTCACCCAACCGGTTCCGCCATCGCACGGCTGGGGACGATCAGTCAGGGTCAGGGTCATGCAACGACCTTCGCCCAGATTATCGCCAGCGAGATCGGCCTGCCTGCCGATGACATCACGCTGGAAGAAGGCGACACTGATACCGCGCCCTATGGGCTTGGCACCTATGGGTCTCGGTCGACACCTGTGGCCGGTGCGGCAACGGCGATGGCTGCCCGCAAAATCCGCGCCAAGGCACAGATGATCGCGGCTTACTTGCTTGAGGTCCACGACGACGATGTCGAATGGGACGTGGATCGGTTCTCGGTCAAAGGTGCGCCTGAGCGGTTCAAGACGATGAAAGAAATCGCCTTTGCCGCATATAATCAGGCGATTCCGGGGCTGGAACCCGGTCTGGAGGCCGTAAGCTACTATGACCCGCCGAACATGACCTACCCGTTCGGGGCCTATATCTGCGTCATGGAGATCGACGTTGATACCGGAGAATGGGAGGTCCGGCAGTTCTATGCGCTGGACGATTGCGGGACCCGGATCAACCCCATGATCATCGAAGGTCAGGTCCATGGCGGCGTGACCGAGGCTCTGGCAATCGCTATGGGTCAGGAAATCGCGTATGATGAGATGGGTAACGTCAAGACCGGTACGTTGATGGACTTCTTCTTGCCCACCGCGTGGGAGACGCCCAACTACACCACCGATCACACGGTGACGCCGTCTCCGCACCACCCGATCGGTGCAAAAGGCGTTGGCGAAAGCCCGAATGTCGGTGGCGTTCCTGCGTTCTCGAACGCGGTGCATGATGCCTTCCGTCCGTTTGGCCTTGTTCAGAGCCACATGCCACATGACCACTGGCGTATCTGGAAGATCGCCAACGGTCTGGGAATGCACGGCTAACATGAAAAGCTGCCGCGCTGAAATACGGCGCGGCGGCAATCCGGGAGAATTGCATGAGCTTGCAGCACATTCAGCAAGGCTTGGCCGAGGTGGGCTATGTTGCCGATGACCGATTGGCGATGGCACTTCATCTGGCGCAGTTGCTTGGGCGTCCGCTGCTGTTGGAAGGGCCAGCAGGGGTCGGAAAAACAGAGGTCGCAAAGGCGTTGGCGGCACAGCGCGCGGTGCGGTTGATCCGGTTGCAATGCTACGAAGGGCTGGATGCCAGCCACGCGATATATGAATGGAATTACCAACGCCAGTTGCTGGCTATTCGTGCAAGCGAGGCACAGGGTGGCACCAGCGAGGCCCAGCTATTCACTGATGACTATTTGCTGAAGCGACCTTTACTAGAAGCGATCAGCGAAGAAGAACCACCTGTTCTTCTGATCGATGAAATCGACCGCGCGGATGAGGAGTTTGAGGCCTATCTGCTTGAGATTTTGTCGGACTTTCAGATCACCATCCCCGAGCTTGGCACCATCAAGGCGCGTTCGCGGCCCATCGTGATCCTGACGGCGAATGGGACGCGGGACCTTTCGGACGCGCTGCGGCGTCGTTGCCTGTATAGTTTCCTTGATTACCCATCGCGTGAAACGGAAATGGCGATCCTGAAAGCCCGCATGCCTGAAGTTGAAGGGCTGTTGGCGCGCCAGATTGTTGGCGTTGTGCAGGCGCTGCGCAAAGAAGACTTGGAGAAGACCCCTGGAATTGCCGAAATGTTGGACTGGGCGGCGGCCCTTTCGGGGCTGGGTGTAAACGACATGGCGCAGTCCCGCGAAGAGGTTCAGGCGACCCTTGTTTGCCTTCTGAAAACCGCCGCCGACTACGACGCTGCTCCGCCCGAGGTGACGGATCGCCTGATCGGAAAGGTGGCGTGATGCAGGTCACCCGGTTCCCCGCACGCGCATCTGGTTTGTCGGAAAGAATGTCCGCTTTCATCGCGCATTTGCGTATGAACGGACTGCGCGTCGGGCCGGCTGAAACGGGGGATGCATTGGCCGCGCTGGCAGCGGTTGAGGCGACGGATGTCAGACAGGCCCAGCAGGCACTTTGCGTGTTGCTGGCCGGCGACGCCGACGATTGGCGGCGGTTCGATGACCTGTTCGAAGCCTATTGGTTCAACACCGGCAAGCAACGCACGGGAACCGCCCAAACCGCGCATGTGCGGGTTCAATCCGCCAAGCCGATGATCTGGCAGCAAGAGAGCCAGGATGCTCAGAAAACCGAGACCGGCACGGATCAGGCCGCCGCACCTGATACCGGCGATGGGGAGGCTTTGGGGAGAGACGGGAAGCTGATTGCGACCCGTACGGCCAACCTGTCGCGCCGGGATTTGCGCGAGTTGATGGATGAAGATGCGCTGCGGCAGGCCGAACAAGCCGCAACGGCCATCGCGCGCGCTATCCGCGACCGGCGCTCGCGTCGGCGCAAACAGGCGCTGCGAGGACCTGCTTTGGACATGCGTCGCATACAGCGGGCCAGCCTTGCGCGGGGCGGAGAACCAATGGACCTGTACCGTCGCGCCCGTCCGCCGCGCCCATTGCGGATTGTGGCGTTGTGCGATGTTAGTGGATCGATGACGGTCTATTCGCGGGTTTTTCTGGCCTTCCTCAAAGGTCTGATCGGCAGTGGAACAGAGGCGGACGCCTATCTCTTTCACACCCGTTTGATGCGGGTGACTGATGCGCTGCGCGATCATGACACGCTGCGCGCAGCCGGTCGGTTATCACTCATGGCCGAAGGGTTCGGCGGTGGGACAGACATCTCGGGAAGCCTTGAGAGGTTTCTGAACGGATACGGTGCCCGTGCATTGAACGGGCGGACGATCGTATTGATCCTCTCAGACGGTTATTGCAGCGAGTCGCCTGAGGCCCTGGCAGATGCTCTGGCTCGGATTCGGCGCAAGGCGCGGCGGATTGTTTGGCTGAATCCTCTTAAAGGATGGAAAAACTATCAGCCCATTGCCGCCGCTATGCAGGCAGCAGAACCTTATCTGGATGCGCACCTACCGGCCAACACGCTCGACGCGCTGGCGGCGTTGGAACCCAAATTCCGAAAACTGTGAAAGGACACGTCGATGGCAGGTTTCGACATTTTCGACAAGATTGAGGAGTTGCGCAAAAAGGGCGATGCCTTTTGCGTGGCAACGGTCCTTCGCACTGCCGACGCAACTTCGGCCAAGGCAGGTGGCAAGGCCGTGATCATGCGGGACGGCTGTATTTTGGGGCATCTGGGCGGAGCGTGCGTGCAGCGCGTTGTACGCGCATCGGCGCAGGAGGCACTTGCGGGTGGAACTCCGAAAATGATCCGCGTGAAACCTTCAGACAAGGTAGTGGCGCTGACAGACCCGGATGGTGTTGAGACCTTCAAAAGCGGTTGTCCTTCGGGCGGAACGGTCGATTTGCTGATCGAACCCTATCAGCACGCCCCGCGCTTGATCATTTTCGGAGAGTCTCCGATTGCACACGCGCTTGCCACGCACGCGGCGCTGATCGGGTTGCGTGTTTGTTTGCCTGAAGGTTCCGAAAGCTCGGTGGAATTCATCGGTTTTGATCCAAATGACCTAAACGCATTGGGGGTTGAACCACGCGATTTCGCGGTGGTCGCCTCACAAGGGAAGGGCGATGGCGCAGCGCTGAAATCTGCGCTTGAATCACCAGCACGACGCGTTTCGATGGTCGCGAGCCACCGCAAGGCCAAGGTGTTATGCGAGAGGTTGGAAGCGCAGGGATTGACCGCTGAGCAAACCAGTCGGCTCAAGTCACCGGCCGGTCTGGATATCCATGGAATCGACCCGCACGAAATCGCCCTGTCGATCCTCGCCGAGATCATCCTCTGGCGGAATTCAGACAATTCCGAGGAGACGTCGCATGATGAAAAAATGGCGTAGATGGTTGCAATCCCTTCGGACTGTGAAGCCGGAACAGACCCCGGAAGAGGCGACCGAGACCGCACTTCGCGTTTTCCCAAGATGCTGTTGAGTAAAGGACTCTCAAATGGAACTAAATGACGAAATCCGTATCTCTGCTCCGCGTGACGTCGTGTACCGAGCGCTGAATGATCCGGATGTGTTGAGAGAGTGCATTCCTGGGTGTGAGGAACTGATCCAACATTCTCCCGAGCACTTGGAGGCCAAAGTCGTGCTCAAAATCGGCCCCGTCAAAGCTCGGTTCAGCGGCGAAGTGACGTTGGACAACTCCAAAGCTCCGGATGAGTTTTCCCTGACCGGTGAAGGAAAAGGTGGCGCTGCGGGCTTTGCCAAAGGGGGTGCGGATGTCAATCTTAGCACGGAGGGTGAGGAAACAGTTTTATCCTATACTGCCAAGGTCACAATCGGCGGAAAAATAGCGCAATTGGGCAGCCGGTTGATTGCTGGGACTGCAAAAAAACTTTCAGCGAAGTTTTTCGACAAGTTTGGGGAAATCGTCGCCGAGCAACACGTCGGCTAGGGTTTGGACTTCGGTAACGGGCCTTCCCAATCAAGCGGTTTTGCGCAAAATTATTGATCCGCCGAAGCGGTGTTGTCAGGTCTGTACTTGTCAGCCCTGCTATGGGAGGCGAACATGGATACTTTGAACCAAAGCGAGGCCGATCCTCACAACCTGCATTTGATCGACAGCACCGTGAGCCGCGCCCATCATCCACTGCCCGGCAGGGGGTTACGGTAGCAATTTCCCAAGAGGGAGGCAGCGGGCGCCAAACCATGGCCGTGATGAGAATTTACACCTTGGCCACACTTTTTGCTGATCAAGCGCTGGCTGCATTGTTTGTGGTGCGTGAACGTGCACAATTACGAAAAATGCAGTTGCAGCGAATGTCAGCAATACGGGTTACGGACGCAGCATCGCCGCTATCGATTCAAGGGCCGCTTTGGGCCGATTTCATACATCCCAACACGCAATCATCATAGGGCATGTCGTTTTACAGGATGGACCCGCTACTTCTGAATAAATGAGTCACCTAGCCACTCGACGGACGCCTGTTGGTGAGTTTTCCTCAAAGTTCACCATTAATCACCCCAGATGGGATTAATCATCTGGGCGTAATTCGTTGCCAAGAGTGCCGCGTCGGACCTGTCCATCTTCACGGTCTGTAGTTCGGTCATGTTGATGTCCTCCTCTCCAGAAAAGAGTTTCATGACGTCCACGGAAAATGTCAGCGGTCTGTTTTCATCCCGTTCAACGGAAGTTGGCGCCACAAAGTCGAGATCCCGGCGATTTTCGTTAAAGCCGACATGGTAGACCAATGGCATTACAGCCCCGTCCATTTGGATAGCCCCCTCGACTAGAACAAATTTGTAGCCGATGTTCCAGTTCCAAGCCATGCGGTTATTGGGATCAAGGTCGCCTCGTACCTCGATAGACCCGTTTGCGGCTTCATCAATCCCAATGGACATCGAAATTCTTGATATCTGTCGCAAAGGCACTTTCGGTAGAACCACATTGAATTGCGGCGTGCTGCGGTCAAACCTCAACAAATGGTAGCTGTTTTCTACGACATGTACCTTGTCACCGTCAGCCAGTTTGATGTTGGAGATGTAGACACGGAAATCACGAAGGCGGAACATCTCTGTTCCGCCGGGATTGGTGTAAGCGAAGGTGTCGAATTCAATCGGCTCGCCATTTGCTTCGGCTACAAAAATCAGTTTCAGCGGCCTGGGTTTCGTTCGAAAATCAAAGGCAAAAACTATTATGGCTGCTAGAACCAAAGTGGAAACGGCGACGACGCTGAGTCTGTTTAGGCGTTTCATTGTGTCTCTTCCTCAAATGGGCTTGAAAACTTTGGCTCCGTCAGAAATGCCTCATCCGTCAAAGTGTGGAGAAACGCGATAATTGCATCGACTTCTTTGGGCGCGAGGCCGAGGCCGTGTGCAGCAATGGGATCTACGACAGTATTATCCGCTTCAAGGATCAAAGGGCTAAGTGTATCGCTAAACCGAATGCCGGAATTGTAATGCGTGAGCACTTCGCTAAGGGTCGCGAACCGGCCATCGTGCATGTAAGGCCCTGTAACCGCTATGTTTCGAAGTGTCGGCGTCTTGAACTTTCCCCGGTCCAAGATGTCACCGGTCACCGCCTCAAGTCCGCGGCCCAGGTTCTGTTCGGCATCAAGGCCGTTGTTGATAAAGCCATCCAAGCCATCCGAAAATCCAGCTGTCACGAACTGACTGTGACAGTCGATGCAGTTTCCGCCACGCAAGGAGACCTTAACGTCTGGATGCGCCATGAACAGTTTGCGCCCGTGCTCTTCTTGCGGCGAAAGACGCAGTTCGCCACGCAAATATCGATCGTATTTGGAATTCGCGGAAATCAACATTCGCATAAAGGTTGCCAGCGCGCGGGCGACGTTCTCTTCTGACACCTCGCCGTAGGCTTTCCAGAACATCTCGGGATATTCAGGCGCGCTTTTTAGCTCGCGAACAAGTTCGTCCAGCGGTTGCTGCATTTCATCCGGATTTATCAATGGCTGCAGTGCCTGGTGTTCAAGCGTCGGACTTCGACCGTCCCAGAAAAACCGGCGCGGTCCCCAAAGAAGATTGGCAAGGCTCATGCTGTTGAAGGCAAGCTCCTTTCCGCCATGCCCCAAGGCGACTGGTTGGCCATCCGTAAAGGCGCGCTCCTGTTGATGGCATGTTGCACAAGACATGCTGTTGTCGCCGGATAACATGGGATCATAAAACAACCGCCTGCCAAGCTGAAAAGCTTCTTCTGTCAGAGGGTTATCTTCCGGGATCGAAAAACGGCCAAACACAAATGGTGCTTTGAAATCTGCGATGGCTGTCGGCACAGGAGGAGATCGTGAGATCCAAAACGCAGACAGTAATGCAATAAAGATCGCCAGGCAAAGCCCGGCGATCCCGAGTTTCATTTTGATGTTTCGGCGCTTTTCAGTGGTGGTGAACGAACCCTGCGCCAAAAAGCCCTTCGACATTGTCGACACCTTTTTTGTAGCGCTCACGGAAATTCACCGTGGCTAGCCGTTCGCCGGTGGCAAGGTCGTGGACGGTTATCGTGTGTGCGTTGAGGCCGGCGATAAAGTCCACATCTGTCGGGTCGTTTGCTTTCGCGTCGCCAAGATTGAGAAGATTGTTCTGGATGGCGATCACCTCACGTCCTGACTTCGTGGTGAAAAAGATCATGTGGTGCGCACCTGCATCGGCGACGATGTCTGGTCCTGACGAAACCAGCTTGGGCAGCTTTGAAAGATCATATCGTTTCACCACGCCCGGAAGCGCGTGACTGATAAACAACTCAGTGTCGTTGCCGTAGAATTCGAGTGGCACCGCAGTTCCGTTTTGGACACCGCTGTAGACCACTTCAGCTGGCCCGAAAGTTTTAGCTTCGGCGTCATACGGAATTGACCATGTTTCAAAGCCGAACATGGTATTTACCAGCACTGCCGGTTCGATGTCTTCGTGGATCGACGGTCGGGCAAACAACACTTCGACGGGCGAAGACGGGAAACCGACTGGCATCTCGCCTTGCACCTCAATCGTCTGGACCGGTTCGAGCGCGTTGAGGTCGATGATCGTTACCGTATTGCCAACACCGGTGGCGAGATCTGGGTGAACAGTGGAAGTTACAACCATCCTGTCGTCAAAGGCCGAGATGCCATGTGGATACAGGATGTAAGGCGCGTTTTCCCCAACTTCACTTTTCCGCGCCTCTATCACCTTGATGACCTCATTGGTCTGCGCGTCGAACACGCCAACCGTACCGCCATCGGCTTGGCCAAGGCCGCCCATGAAAGTGACAAACATGTACTCAGTTCCGTTTGACCGGGTCCACATGATGTCTTCGCCCACCATCTGGCCGGCAGTGTCGAGGCACTGAATGCCGGTCACTTCGGGCGCGCCGGTTGAGTCACGCGCCAATCCGATCTCTGCAAGACTACATTTGGGATCTAGACCAGTGGAATAAAGCCGTCCGTTCGGGCTGTAGTAAAGATGGTGAAGCGGATGCTCGAGTTCCGGCTGCTCTACTTCACTGATAATTTTGCCAAAATCTTCGGACTCTGGATCCAACTCGACTATCGCTACGCTGTGGCTTGCGCTGAGCGTCGGTAGTGAGCGCAACAACACCATTGCGCGACTTTCTTCACGGACCTGAGCCTGAGAACTCGCCGTCAACACACCAACAATAAGCGCAGTGTTGCTTGCTGTCAGGGCGGCGAATTTCAACGAAAAATCAAACATATTTCCCCCCTCTGCAAAACATAAGCAGTACGAGCATCATTGCAGATCAGACGGTTCCAGTCGAGAATATCGTATTTGAGCGAGACGCGAGCATGTGTTGGCCATAAGATTGAGGGCAGAGTTCTCAGCGATTCCCACCGCCCAAATTTCCATTTTTTTGAATAGTCCTTAAAACCATTGGAACCTGATGCCGAAGTTGCGCAATAGGTGTTTGTAACGAAATAGCTATGACCACTTTGGGCTCAGAGCGGCCGTTCGGTGCGTTCCGTCTGAATGACCGTAGTGCGGGACGAAGCAGCCATCGAATGCGTGATCAGCCAGTGCTTCGACACAAGCTATAGCTATTCCGCCAGAACTCTCCCTTCGAGCTTTTGAGCGATTGGAGACAAACCGAATTTTCTTGAAAACTCTCGGCTAAATTGCGTCGGGCTTTCGTAGCCTACCTCGTATGCAGCGGCTGCGACGGAAAGGCCGTTAGACGACAACAACCTCCTCGCTTCCAGAAGGCGAAGATCCTTTTGGTACTGCAACGGTGTGGTAGCGGTCACGGTTTTGAAATGCTCATGGAACGCAGAAAGACTCATTCCGCACTCCGATGCCAACTCGGGAACCGCGATGTTTGTTTTGAAGTTGTTGCGAATGGTGGCAATCGTTTTCGAGATTCGGGTGGCCGGGCTGCCGTGGAGCAATAATTGCCGCAACGTGCCACCGTGCTCAGCGCGTAAAAGTCTGAAATGGATCTCTTTTAACGCCAGAGGAGCGAGTGCACGTGCTTCCACCGGGTCTTTGGATAGTCGGAATAAACGGTCCATTGCGTCTATTAGTGCAGTATCGGATGCCGCTACATTCAAAGAGCGTATGTCGTGGTCCGCTTCATCAACGCCGCCGATTTCATCATAGAGGCTACGAGCGAGCGCAAGGTCGAGCCGCAACGCAAGCGCCGCATAGGGGGCGTCAGGGCTTGCCTTGATCACAGCCGCTTCCACTGGAACTGCGTGGCTAACGATCAAGGCGTCGCCGGCTCCGTAGCGAACCACGCGGTCGCGCATGTAAGCTTCCTTGGCCCCTTGAAGTACCAGGCACAAGATCGGTTCATAAAACGATGCCGCGCATTCTGTGGTTTCGACGTTCGCGATTGCATAAAGTCCATCAACGCCGGTTTCACATCCCGTGCCAAGGCTCCCAGCATTTTCAACATGACTGAAAACCTCGTTGATCAGAGTTTCTGGCACCATTAGGGCATCTCCTTTGCTCAAGAATTATAGGCTCCTAGGAACTGTGTGGAACACAAAAGGCTATGCGACCGGAGAAATAGGCAGATCAATTGGACGATCGGGCACGGCGCTCATTGGCTACGATGCTATCTGGGAGGAAAACAAGATGAGGAATCCTCTCGCATGACCCAGACCATTTTGATTACCGGTGCTTCGTCCGGCATAGGCAAGGAAACCGCAAAGTTGTTCGCCGACCGCGGATGGAACGTAATTGCGACAATGCGTGCACCGGAAAAGGAGGAGGATCTGACGGGAAAAGACAACATTCTCGTCACGCGCCTCGATGTGACGGATGCTGCGTCAATCGAAACAGCTGTGGTGGCCGGGGTGGATAAATTCAACAAGATCGACGTGTTGATGAACAACGCAGGATACGGCGCATATGGTCCGCTTGAGGCGTTTCCAATGGACCGCGTCCGCCGACAGTTCGACACCAATGTAATCGGGCTGCTGGAAACGACAAAGGCCCTTCTGCCGCACATGCGTGCCAATCGGTCAGGTACGATCGTCAATATCTCTTCGATTGGTGGCCAGATGACTTTTCCGCTTGGGGCGTTGTATCACGGTACGAAGTTTGCCGTGGAAGGCATTTCCGAAGCCCTGCACTACGAGCTTGAGGCTGCGGGCGTCAAAGTGAAGCTCATTGAACCTGGAATGATCGCAACCGAATTTGGCGGACGCTCATTTGACTTCGTCAACGATGTAGAAATGACCGAGTACCAGCCAATTGTCCAAGCCTTGTTTGGCGTTTGGGGTAGCGAGGAAATGAGGTCACGAGCCTCTCCACCAAGTGTTGTGGCTGACGTCATCTGGGCCTCAGTGACCGATGGTACAAACACACTGCGCTACCGCGCCGGTGCGGATGCGGTTGAGCTTCTGAACAACCGAAAAGCCTTGGATGACGAGGCCTTCATCGGTGGGATGAAGACACAACTAGGTTTGCAATCCAGTTGAGGGCACCGGTCTCGCGACGACTAGTCCAGTCTACATAAAGAAGGATGACCACACCGACTAGGGCTCTAAATGACTTGCAATAAGAGCCCAGGACCCGGTGACTACAAGAACGGATTAACTGAGAGACAGTGAAGTTTTCAAACGCGAACAGTCCACCGACGAAAAGGAAGATAGATAGCCATGGCAATGTCACTAAAACTGAATGGCCAGACGCGCACGGTCGAGGCCGAACCCGGAACGCCGCTGCTTTGGGTGATCCGGGACGAACTCAAGCTGACTGGAACCAAATTCGGATGTGGCGTTGCCTCTTGTGGAGCATGTACCGTGCATATGGACGGTCAGCCAGTGCGCTCCTGCCAGACATTTATTGAGGATGTTGAGGACGCCGAGATCACCACAATCGAGGATATGGAAAATGACAAGGTTGGATCAGCCGTGCAACAAGCCTGGCTCGAACTAGATGTTGTGCAGTGTGGCTACTGCCAGTCCGGTCAGATCATGAACGCCGTTGGTCTTTTGCGCGAGAACGCCAATCCGACCCCTGAAGAAGTCGACGATTACATGTATGGCAACACGTGCCGCTGCGCGACCTACCAACGCATCCGTGCAGGTGTTCTGCGCGCGGCTGAGATTTTGGAGGCTTGAAAGACATGACTGCAAATATTTCCCGCCGGGGATTCCTCCAAACCGCCGCTGCAGCCACAACTGTCCTCTATGTCGGAGCAACAGCAGATGGTGCTGCAGCCGCATCAGGACGCGCCGATGCGATTTTGAATCCGTTTGTTAAGATCGACAGCGACGGCAACGTCGTCGCCATCATCAAACACTTCGAAAAGGGGCAAGGGCCAGCCACCGGTTTGTCGACCTTGATTGCCGAGGAACTGGGCGTGACTATGGACCAGATCGGGTTCGAATTCGCACCCTCGAACCCCGAAGTCTACAACAACCTGTTGTTTGGCCCGTTCCAAGGCACGGGCGGCTCAACGGCTATGGCCAATTCCTGGATGCAGTACCGCACGGCAGGCGCCAATGCGCGCGAGATGTTGATCAAAGCGGCCGCTGAGGTGTGGGGAGTAGACGCCGCGACGTTGGACATTCAGGCAGGCCTAGTCACTGGCGGCGGAAAATCCGCGCCACTGGGCGACTTCGTTGCCGTGGCGGCGGACGTTCCCCCGTCAGAAAGCCCGCGCCTGCGCGATCCCTCCGAATGGAAGATCATTGGAAGCGACGCCACACGCCGCGTTGACAGCCCCATCAAAGTGAACGGCCAAGCCAAATTCGGAATGGACGTGCACTTGCCCAACCAGATGGTTGTCATGATCAAGCGCACGCCTCAGCGTGGTGGCCTGGTCGCGGGCTTCGACGACAGCGCTGCGAAAGATGTTACGGGCTTCATCATGGCGATGCCCTTGCCCACTAACCACGGAGTCGCTGTCTATGCAGAGAACACCTGGGCCGCCATTCAGGCGCGGAGCGCGGTTGAAGTGGACTGGGACATGTCTGGGGCAGAGACACGCTCTTCGGCTGAGATCCGGGACGAGGTGATGGCCGCACTTGATGCCGCGCCCGTCTACAACGTCAATAAAGTAGATAGGGGCGCGGTCAGCGCTTCGGTTGATAACGCGGCGACCATTGTCGAAAAGACGTTTTACTTCCCGCTACTGGCCCATGCGCCGATGGAGCCGCTGAACTGTACCATTGAGCAGACGGCCGAAGGCGACATCGTCCTGCATGATGGGGCGCAAATGCCGACGGGTCCTCATATAGCTTATCAGCAGATATTCCAATTGCCGCCGGAAAAGATCCACATCAATACCATGCTGACCGGAGGCTCCTTCGGGCGCCGTGCAACCCCTGACGCCGACTATCAGGTCGAAGCCGCATTGGCCTTTGTGATGACAGATCGCTCGCGGCCTGTGAAACTGGTCTGGGATCGAGAGGATGACATCCGCGGCGGATACTACCGACCTGCAACGGGTCACAAGGTGCGAGTCGGTCTGGACGCCGAGGGCAATATCGCAGCGTGGGAGCATCAGGTCGCCGGTCAGTCGATTATGAAAGGCACTCCCTTCGAGTCGTTCACTGTTCAGGACGGCATTGACCACTCTTCGGTCGAAGGCCTTGCAGACAATCCTTACACCATTCCGAACATATCGGTGGGCCTGACGGATGTTAGAAAGGCCACGACGGTTCTGTGGTGGCGCTCTGTGGGTCACACGCACACAGCCTATGTGATGGAAGTGATGATGGACATGGCCGCCAAGGCTGTGGGCCGCGACCCGGTCGAATTCCGCCTGGCGTATCTTGAGGGCGGAGGCGACGACGCTGTACGTAAGGCAGGCGTACTGAAACTGGTTGCTGAGAAAGGCAATTGGGGCCAGCCAGCCGCCGGTAATGTCCAAGGGATCGCCGTTCACAAATCCTTTGGCTCTTACGTGGCAGAGATAGTAGAGATTTCCGGCAGCCTCGATGACGGTATTCAGATCGAAAAGGTCACCGCAGCTGTGGATTGCGGCATCGCTGTCAACCCGGACATTGTTCGCGCCCAAACGGAAGGGGCGATCGGTTACGGAATTGGCCACGCAATGCGCGAGCAGATTACACTTGATGGTGGAACGGTGGAACAGTTCAATTTCCCCGACTACGAACCGCTGCGGATCTCCGACATCAAGAGCATAGTGACGCACATTGTGCCTTCGGCCGAGGCGCCAACGGGGATTGGGGAGCCTGGGACGCCTCCGGCAGCGCCTGCCCTAGCCAATGCCATTGCACAGCTTGACGTGCGTATTGCAGAACTGCCGATGAGGGACAACGGCGTATCGTTCGCCTGACCATGGAAGCGCACCACGGATGTTCCATCTGTGGTGCGGCAACACCCATAGCAAAAAAGAATTCCGTCGTCTGCTTTCGTCACTAAGACCTTTTGGGATGTATCAGCTTTGGGCTCGGAGCAGCCATCCAAGCACTTCGCTCGAACGACTTCTTTGCCTTGCTTGCGAGGCAGTGCCTGGTCAGTCGATCAATTTCTGCAGTTCCCTGTCAGCGCGGATAAGTTCATTGATCGTCTTGCGCTTTTCCTCGGTTTCTCTCGACCGTTCCCCATGCATCCAAGACGGATGGCTTGGCCCAGCAGCATGCCCACCTCTCGCCCCATGCATGCGACAAACACTCCAACCTCGAACGGCGGGTGAGGCCGGTGGGTGGGGTGCGACACTCCGACTCGGCAGATGCTTCACGGCGCCATTCTGCTGATGCCGAGCAATGCGAAATCACATAAGGGGGCAGATAAGGGGGCTTAGAGTATCGGGGCCCACTAACCCATTGTTTTAATGAGAAAAGTGGCGGAGACGAAGGGATTCGAACCCTCGAGACGGTTTCCCGCCTACTCCCTTAGCAGGGGAGCGCCTTCGACCACTCGGCCACGTCTCCGCCGACGGGTATATCCTTGCAAGCGGCGGGAATACAAGGCGAAATTTCCAGTTGTGCCTCACTCCGACAAAATTGGTGAACTCTTTGAAATCACGGTAAAACACTCCGATTTACGTGGATTATGGGCAAGAATTGGATTTATTTTCTGAAGCAATTCCCAGCGACACACCACCCAACCACCAGGTTCGAAACACCACAACTCATCGAATCCCCGTTCAGTATCGCCGGGCCGACTGAAAGATCATTATCTGCCAACGAAGAATTTCTCCGGTTTCAATTCGAACCCATCTCCTCCAGGAAGTGGAGGTTGCGCATGTCAAAACAAACGGAAAAATGTTAGAAGTGTGCAGATACGACAGTTGAAATTGATGCGCACAATTTTGCGATCGTCATTTAGCAGAAACTTACCCCGTTCTTGACCATTCGCTACCTAGCTAAGCGCCGGCGTTGCAGCCGATCGTCGGTTGTACGGATTCGAAAACTTCATCGCCTGACGCCGGTTTCTTTTCCGGGTGAGTGCCCCTGCTTAAACCTGCTCAATTTACCACGGCTTGAAGAAGTCGACGATCCCATCCTGATATGGGTGATTGGTGGAAGAAAAGGTCGTACAGTCCTTCTTACACCACTTCTGGCAATCAAGGACCTTCGGTCGCTTAGCTAAAGATATCGGTTTTGTGACCGATGACGAGTTCGACCTGCAATTTGTCGACATCTTCGATCAGGTAAACGCTTTTGCCGAAGGTGCTCCGATCCACATGATCAACCCCGAGGTTTGGACCAGCGCAGAATGAGATTTGCGGCGATGGGCGCACCGATGATCACCAACACGATCCTTGTCAGATGGTGAGTGATCACAAAGCCCAGATCCGCGCCTGAGACGATGGCCAGAACCGTCATTTCGGCCTGCCCGCCGGGTGCGAAGGCCAGAAACGCTTCGACCGGTTTGCCAAACCCCAACGTGGTTACAACAGCTGTGAAGGCCGCTGCCAGCACGGCCAGCACAACCACGTAAGCGCAGCCCGCGGCCACGACCTTGCGCAACTCCACCCAGGTAACACCGACAAACTTCACGCCAATTCCGCACCCAATGAAGAATTGTGCAGCCAGGATGGCCTCGCGCGGTGGTCGTGTATGGATGAAGTCCCCGAGAGACAAAGCAGCCGTCAGGATCATCGGCCCCAGGATCGATGCGCCGAATAGGCCAATACGCTCGCCACCCTTCCAGCCGATAAAGGCAGCAAGCACCATCAGGGCCAGCTCGTGCAGCGGCAGGTCGCGTGCGGGTTCTCCGATCGGGTTTGTCAGCTCGGCGCCGTAAATCATGGTCAGAAACAGCGGGGCCAGCGTCACGATGATCAGCACGCGCGTGCCATGGATCAGCGACAAAGTGCGCGGGTTGGCTCCAGCTTCGGTCCCAAAAATGATCATGTCCTGCAAGCCGCCGGGCATGGCGGCATAGAATGCGGTTGTCGTATCGAAACCCCAGACCCGGCGGAAGAATGGTACGCCGATCAGTGCGATCAACAGGATGAAAAATGGGACCAGTGCAATCGACGCGGCCATTTTAGGCAATTCCGCAAATAGAGCAGGTGTAATTGATGCGCCCACCGCCACACCCAGAATGGTGCGCGCTGCCACTGACACCTGCCCGAACCCTTCCATCGGCGCATGCGCGAGGGCCGCAATCAGACAGGCGCTCATCGGACCAAACAGAAAGGGCAGCGGCAGATTCAACGTCCAGAAAACTCCGGTGCCAAGAAGTGCAAGGCCGAGTGTTACGGCCCGCTTTGTCAGAAGAGGCATTGTGTTGATCAGCGTGGGCAAGGAACGTTTTCCAGCGTCATTGACTCGTTGTGTATTCAACTGTATACAATAGGATGCAATAAGACAAGTGAGCCTAATGTGACCATACAGGACGACCCCTTACAGCCCGGCCCGCAAGGCTATTCCGCGTACCAACGTCTTTTGGACGATATTCGCGAAGGCAATCTTCTGCCCGGTGAACGCCTGCGAGAAATAGAGTTGTCTGAACGATTGGGAGTTAGCCGCACCCCGGTGCGCGAGGCGATCCGTCAATTGGAGGCTGATGGATTGGTGACCCATGTTCCACGGCAGGGCGCAACCGTGCGCAGTCTGGATTATGCAGAGGTGATGGAGCTCTATGAAATGCGCGCGGTGCTTGAGGGGACAGCTGCCCGTTTGGCCGCCCGCGCTGCGTCAGGTGTCGAACTGGATGAGCTTGAGGTTCTGAATGATCGACTGGCGGAGGCAGGCACGGGCCCGGACGCTGTGCGGATCAACTGGATTTTTCATGCGACACTGCTGGATGCAGCCAAGAACCGGTTTCTGGCAAAGTCGATGTTATCCTTGCAAAAGGCTCTGCTGGTCCTTGGGCCATCTCAACTGTTGGAGGGTGACAGGGCCGAGGCTGCGGTGGCCGAGCATCGGCGCATTATGGTGGCTTTGAATGCTCGCGACGGTGCAGCTGCTGAGACGGAGATGCGTGCGCATATTCAGGCCGCACAACGGATGCGCATCCGTGCATTGCAGGAACGCGACCGCAGGAGAGACGAAACCCAGTAGGTAATCTCGATATGGCCGCTCAAAACGAAGCTTGCGGTTTCGCTTTGGTCGAGAGCGGGAACGTAGCTCTCTGCGATGCGATGACTGTCGCCGAGGCAAGGGCGGGAATTTGATCCTCGAGACAGCAGCGAAACGCTATCGTGGTGGCAATACGCGCTACACATTCTAATTTCTCGGCATGCACTCCGGACCGCTGAGGCCTCTGACCGAGGGATACAACAGCACGAATTTCTGTTTGATCTGTTGAAGTTCGCTGACGGGAAAAATAACGAGCATCTGGCCCGCCCGGCGATCCGCGCGTCCGAGGAATGCCTGTCGTGGGTCGAGGAGCGGGTTGTCCGGTTCCTACCTTCGCTTTCTGGAGCCCTATCATTGTCCCGGAGCAACACGCTCTTCATGGGGGGCGGAAAGTCTCTGGAGAATGCAGATTACCGGACCGCGGTTGGTCTGGCGGTAGATATTCTGTGTAAAGCCGCTGTCACGCATTTGGAGCTGACTGACGATAAAGTCCAATGGGTGGATTACACCTAAGTAGGTGAATCCTGCCGGATTTCGCCAAAAGCAGTGATCGCTGTTTTGGGCGGTTTTCAGGCGTATACCTACTGGTTGATCCGCGTATGGGGTGAGCCTGCAAAGAGCTTACTGATCAAGGGAACGCCTTATAACTGCGGCGTGGTATTGCCGACCTTCTGGGTCAAGGCGTGGAAAGTGTAGGAGATCCGGCCCAATGACACGCCTTTGCCATCGACTGGCGCGCGCCAAAGTTCGCCGGAGGCATCGTCACCGCCTGGACTGCGTGCCGATTTTCATCGTCGTAAACAAGCGCGCCCAGCGGTTCTATGACGAGGGCGAGGATGTCTGGTCCAAGCATTGTGCGATTTGGGGATGTCTTGCCGCTGCGCAGACGTGACCCCGTACAATTTGCGCCTGAAAAGTTGTTCTGAGAACTGTTGATCAAATCCAATGATGTGGCTGTACCGAGCCTTGGATAAGAGATTTCAAAACGCGGGAAACGCAGGCAAATACCCCGATGCTTGCCAAATGCACCGGTTTGAGCGCATATTTGTCTAGATTTAATGGGTTGAATAACTAATCAGATTTAGCTCTCTGAGGCGACAGATATCGGGCGAGGGGTGATTTAACATCCCAGTGGGTACCTTTTGGGGGAAGGGGACTTGGGTTTGGCCTGGTTAAGATTGTTTTTTGTTTTCATGGTTCTGGCTGCATTACCGGCATCGGTCACGGCCTCTATCGGAAAGGTATTGAGTGCCAAGCAGGGCGCCGATGTAGTTCGCGCTGGCAAAAAGATACGTCTGCGTGAAGGGATGGAAGTTGTTTCCGGAGATACCATTTCTACCGACCGATCCGGCGTCGTACAGTTGTTGTTCGTAGATGATACCAAGATCGCAATCGGCCCGAATGCACAAATGGTGCTGGATGTCTCAATGTTGCGCGGAAAAAAGAAAGCAAAATCTTTCGCGGTTCAGGCCTTGGGTGGCAGTTTTCGATTCATTTCGGGTAAAAGTAAGAAAAGAGCCTATTCCATACAAACCCCCACAGCGACCATGGCTGTACGTGGCACAACCTTCGACATGTGGGTTGTACCGGGTAAGCAAAGTGCCATGCTGGTATTGGAAGGTAAGGTCCGCATGTGCAGTCGATCGGGTAGGTGCCGCTCGACCGGGCGCCAGTGCAGCCTGTTCGCGACTTCACTGGGTGGGAATGTTGGTCGCCCCGTCGACCAGGAACAATATGAGTTGGCCCTTAAGAATGGCTTTCCATTCGTTCAGTCTCAAAGGGATCTGCTGAGTCCGCTTCAGGTCGATTTTGGCGGATGCGCTAGGGAATCTGTTCCTCTTGCGGTTCGGCAATCAGACATTCCGGTTCAACGAAGCGCGGCGCCTCAAAGGGTCATTCAGACCCAAGTTGTGAGGGTGTCCAGAACTGAACCTTCTGAACCGGAACCTGAACCTGAACCTCCGACACCGGAACCCCCAGCGCCAGAGCCTGAACCAGACGTCAACTCAAATCGTTCTGGCCAAGGGGACGGTTCAAATCCTGCTGGTCGAACCGGACCTTCAGGCGGAACAGGGAACCCTGGCAAAGGCAAAGGTCCCGGGCATGGCAAGGGGAATAGTGGTAGCCCGGGTGATCGAGGCAACGCGTCCGCAGCCGCAAACAGGTAGGTGAAGACATCGCAAGCCTATTTTTCCCCCAGCGCCAAGGAGGCGAATGTGGCGGGTAAGATCAAAGCCAGAATTGGTCGACGACTGGGTTTTCGCCTGGCTGGTTTGGCGCTGATCTTGTTGGGTTGCTTCATAAGAATTCTAGACCCCTACCCCGTACGTATGTCTCGCCTGATCTACTTCGACGTGCTTCAGCGCATCTCGCCAAGGGAATACAACCCCGAATTACCGGTTAAGGTTCTGGATATAGACGAGCAGTCATTGGCTAACTGGGGTCAATGGCCCTGGCCGCGCACACTATTGGCGCAGATGGTTCAAAATCTAGGTAAAAACGGCGCGGCGGCCATAGCATTTGATATGCTGTTTGCCGAGCCTGACAGATATTCCCCCACGCGATTGCTCAATGACCCGGCGCTTGCAGGGGTTCTGACCGTTGAGCGTCATGCGCAAAAAGCCGACTACGATGTCGTGTTTGGGCTAGAGGTTGCTCATTGGCCAGTCGTACTAGGCACCGCCGCCCGAACATCCCAGGAAGGAAGTCAGATCAGCTCCAAGGCCGGCATCGTCGAGATCGGAGAAAACCCGACCGCGGGGTTGGTCTCGGTGCCTTACTGGACGCCAATTGCTCCACCTCTTGACCGCAGCGCCGCGGGAATTGGCGGCGTTAATGTCTCACCGATTGGGGGGATGGGCGTCGTACGACGTGTTCCAGCCTTGTGGGGTGGACCAGACGGCGCGCTGCCGGGGTTGGGCATCGAAGCTTTGAGAGTTGCTTTGGATGCCCCTTACATTCTGGTCGAGGGCTCTTCTGAGGAAGAAGGGATCGTACTTGCGGTCGAAATCGGGGATTTTCGACTGCCAACAACTGAAGATGGCGAGGTTTGGGTCAGGTATCGAAAAGATCAGCCAGATTTATATCTGTCGGCAGATGCAATCATGCAAAACCCTGATGATCCGGCGCTTCGATCAGAAATCGAGGGCCATATCATACTGGTGGGCACGTCTGCGGCCGGTTTGTTCGATATGCACCAGACAGCGTTGGGTGAGTCCGTACCAGGTGTTTCGATTCACGCGCAGCTTATCGAACAGATTTTAGTTGGTGATTTGCTGAGCAGATCTGATGTGACCGCCGCGCTGGAACTGGTGGCATTTGTGATTCTTGGCATTGTTGTCACCGTGGTGATGTCCAACTTTGGAGCGGTTGCATCATTTGTCACAGGCGGCGTAGCGGCAATGGTGGTGATCCTTATCAGCTGGCTTTCATTTCAGAATCAATCGATTTTGTTTGATGCGACCTTCCCTTTGGCCGGAGGAATGGCAAATTTCGGGTTGTTGGCAGGCTACCTGTTTATCTCAACCGAACGGGAAAAGCGAGTGATCCGTCAAACCTTTTCGCATTACGTAGCGCCCGAGATCCTCGATGAGATGGAGGCCAATGGGCATCAACTGCAATTGGGTGGAGAATCTCAGGAGATCACAGTGATGTTCTCGGATATTCGAGGATTTACCCCCTTGTCCGAGTCGGTATCCGCCACAGATTTGGTGGCTTTGCTAAACGCGCTTTTTTCTGAAATCGGGGACCAGATTCTTGTCGAACGCGGAACCATCGATAAGTTTATCGGCGATGCGGTCATGGCCTTCTGGAATGCGCCACTGCCGGTCGATGATCATCCGTGTCGCGCTGCATTGGCCGCATTGAAAATGCGGGTGGCGTTAGAGAATTTTAACTCTTCCTCCATTATGCGCGATCGTCCTCCGATTGCCCTCGCCACCGGGTGCGCGACGGGAGCCGCCTGTGTCGGCAATATCGGTTCGCGGCGTCGTTTCAACTATACGGTTATCGGGGATGTGGTGAATGTGGCGGCGCGGATCGAGCAGAATTGCCGACATGTGGATTACGACATACTTGTCTCACACTCGATACAGCAGGCCACAAAATCTGATCTGGCACTGCTCGAGGCGGGATTTGTTGATCTGAAGGGCAAGAGTGAACCAGAACCAGTTTACCTTCTTGTCGGTGACAGGGATCTAGCGGGCAGCGCTGAGTTTAAAGCGTTGGAGGCTGCGCATTTTAGGCTATTGGAAGCCGTTCGATCGCGGGCGTCACAGTTTGACGTTGCGAACCTAAGCAAAGAATGCGCAGCGCTCGCTGCGACAGTCGAGCCGGGTCTGGCATCATTCTATGGCACATTACCCGGCCGTGCTGCGGATTTTCGGTCAGAGATGGTGCATGCCCAACCGGTATTCAGTCATCATAATGGCCTGCGCGAAAACGCGACATAGTATCATCACCCGATTACTTTGGAGAAAGAACGAGGCGCAGCTGATTTTCAACTGCGCCCCGCCAGAAAGATCAATCTCGCCCCCTCGAATACTATCTAAAACAAAAACGGGCTAAAACTTTCGATATATTCGAGACCGACCTTCCATCCTCATTGGAATAAACTCATATTTAGACAATCCAACAGAAGATACAGTGAAGAAGTTCACATTACCTTGAAGTTGTATAAATTTTTTTCTTATCGCCAATCGAAGAAACCTGGACCAGCTTGTTTCAGAAGAGATGTCGCCATGGACTGGCCCAGTTCGATCCCGTCATCGACCGATGCGGTTACCTCATCGTTGATGGCCTCGGACCCGTCCGGGCGCAGAACTTCGCCGCGCAGATGTAACTGGCCATCTCGGATTTCAGCCAATCCAGCAATCGGAGTTTCACATGAACCGTCCAGCCCGGCCAGCAAGCTGCGCTCGGCGGCGAGCCGCTGGCTGGTTTCAACGTGATGAATTGCGGCCAGCATTTCTGCAGCGCGCGTGTCATCGCTGCGTCTTTCAATGCCGATCGTGCCCTGAGCAATAGCGGGTAGCATGTCGACCGTGGAAATGGCGGTCGCTGGGACGTCTTTCATATCCAACCGGCGCAAACCGGCCATGGCCAGAAACGTACAATCGGCCACGCCATCGGCCAGTTTCTTCAACCGGGTTTGAACATTGCCGCGAAACTCAACCACGTTCAGATCGGGCCGACGGTTCAGCAATTGTGCACGGCGACGCAGCGAAGACGTCCCGACAACAGCGCCTTCGGGCAGATCGTGAATCGAGCTCAATGACGGCGAGATAAAGGCATCGCGCACATCCTCGCGTGGCAGGAATGTATCCAGCACCAGCCCGTCAGGCTGTTCCACCGGCATGTCCTTGGTCGAATGCACAGCGATGTCGATCTCGCCTTTCAGCATCGCCTCTTCGATTTCCTTGGTGAACAGACCCTTGTTGCCAATCTCTTTCAGCGGTCGGTCTGCGTCGATCATGGCACGGTTGTCACCGGTCGTCTTGATCACCACGATCTCGAACGCGTCCTCAGGCAGGTCGAAAGCGGCACCAAGCCTCTGACGGGTTTCATAGGCCTGCGCCAGCGCCAGCGGGGATCCACGGGTACCGATTTTCAGAGGCGATGCGGGGGTAGGCAATATCAGACTCATGTGCACAGCTTTAGTCGCGTCACATTGCCCTGACAATGGGGGCAGAGCTTGACAAATTGCCACTGAGGGCCGACCCGTTGCACCAAACCGGAATACTGGGGGCACGAATGGCCGAGACAAAGAAAATACTGCGGGCGCTGGCGGGTGAAGTTCAGGACGTTCCACCGATCTGGATGATGCGGCAGGCAGGGCGGTATCTGCCCGAATATCGCGCCACACGGGCGCAGGCGGGGGATTTCCTGTCCTTGTGCTATAACCCCGAGCTGGCCGCTGAGGTTACCCTTCAACCCATCCGCCGTTACGGATTTGATGCTGCGATCCTGTTTGCCGATATCTTGCTGGTGCCACAGGCGTTGGGCGCGGATTTATGGTTTGTCACTGGTGAGGGGCCGCGTCTGTCCACGATCACGCAGCAATCGGAATTCGATGCGCTGAAGCCGATTGATGCGATCCATGAAACTCTGTCTCCGGTTTATGAGACCGTGCGTATTCTTTCGCGTGAGCTTCCTTCTGAAACTACATTGATCGGATTTGCAGGCGCGCCCTGGACAGTGGCGACCTATATGATCGCCGGACGGGGCACCCCGGATCAGGGGCCAGCCCATGCGCTGCGCGAAGAAAATACTGCGCTGTTCGAGGCGCTACTGGATCGGATCACTGCAGCGACAATTGAATACCTGTCAGCTCAGATCGAGGCCGGGGCCGAGGTTGTCAAAATCTTTGATAGCTGGGCAGGATCATTGAAGGGCGAAGCGTTTCAGAAATACGCTGTTGAACCCTGCCGCTTGATTACCGCTGCCATAAAGGCCCGGCATCCGGGCATTCCCGTCATCGGATTTCCTCGCGAAGCGGATCAGGGCTACATCGGGTTCGCCAAAGCCACCGGAGTGGATTGCGTCGCACTGGACAATTCTGTGTCGCCCGAATGGGCTGCTGCGAATGTACAAGTCGATGGGTGTGTACAGGGCAATCTGGCCTCATTGCATATGGTCACGGGTGGTCAGGCGCTGGTTGATGAGACACGTCGAATTGTTAAGGCCTTCTCGAAGGGGCCGCATATTTTTAATCTGGGACATGGGATCACACCGGATGCGGACCCGGAGAATGTTCAACTGATGATCGATACGGTGCGCGGGCGGTAAGCCGGGCTAAGGGGCCAGTCCCCTCTTGGCCTTCGGCCAATTCACCCCCGAGATATTTTCAGCCAGATGAAGCGGGCGGGAGATCGTTCAGAATTTCATCTGTGTGCTCTCCGCGTTTTGGGCTGGATCGAGGGTGCCAATCGTAGGTTGAGAATCTTGGTGCGGCTGCGGCTTGACGTGTTTCTTCGTGGTCGATCCATGTTTGGCGAGCCGTGTTCATTCGGTGATCTAGCGCTTCTTGCGGGCTTAGGACCGGGGCAACGCAGGCGTCTGTATCTTGGAACAGCGCCGCCCATTCATCGCGAGGTTTCTCGGCAAATATTTTGCTCAGGCGTACCGTCAGGCCCGGCCACGCAGCTTGGTCATATTGCCGAGCGAATTCAGCATCATCGCCAAGCCCGAGGATATCCAGAAAGCAGCCGTAAAACTTTGGCTCCAGACATTGAACTGAGATGAAGCCACCGTCTGCGCACGTGTAAGTGCGGCTCCAATGCGGGCCGTCCAGCAGGCTTTCACCCCGAGTGTCGGACAGGTTGCCAGTCTGGCGCAGGCTCATCAGCAGATTCATCATATGGGCTGAACCATCGTAGATGGCGGCGTCCACCACCGTGCCTTTTCCTGTGCTTTGGGCATTCAGAAGCCCGGCTAGCAGACCTGCGACCAGATACAGTGCGCCACCGCCGATATCTCCGACGAGCGTTGCAGGTGTTAAAGGTAGTTGGCCAGGTGGGGACGCGTAAGACAACGCCCCCGAAAGCGCGATATAATTAAGATCATGGCCTGCAGTGTTGGACAAAGGGCTTTGCTGGCCCCAACCAGTCATTCGGCCATAGACCAGTTTCGGGTTGATCTGATGACAATCCTCAGGGCCCAGCCCAAGTTTTTCCATCACGCCAGGGCGAAAGCCTTCGATCAGCGCATCAGCGGTTGCGATCAGACGTTTAGCTATCTCTAATTCCTGTGGGTCCTTGAGATCCAGCGCAATGGATCGCTTGCCTCGGTCCAGAAGGGAACGCTCAGGCATTCCCGGTGTGATCGCAGATCCTTTGCGGTGAATAGTGATGACGTCCGCACCCATATCCGCCAGCAGCATGGCAGCGAAAGGGCCCGGGCCAAGCCCTTCGACTTCGATGATACGAATTCCGTTCAGCATGGTCCCTCCTGCGACGCAGGGTTTCTGCGTGGCGCAGCGAATGCAAGCGAAGAGTTTGTTTTGCCCCTGCAATTGGGTTGCTTGCATCGACAATTCAGGGCTAGGTCTATGTCGGTCTGCCGTAGGTATGAAAGAGGTTCTCAGATGCAGCTAAGCGATACGCGCGAAATTCAGGCGTCACCCGCCGAAGTTTATTCTGCCCTGCTGGATCCTGAAGTGCTGAAAGCTTGCATCAGCGGTGCACAAGAGATCACGGGCGATCCGACTGAAGGATACCATGCGACCGTGGTGCAAAAGGTCGGTCCCGTGAAAGCGACCTTCAAAGGGACCGTTACCATGTCTGACATGGTTGAACCGGAACGTCTGACCATCGCGGGTGAGGGCAAGGGTGGGGCCGCAGGCTTTGCTAAGGGCAGTGCGAATGTAAGTTTCGAGCCAAGTGAGTCTGGTGGCACCCTTTTGACCTACGAAGTCGAGGCCAAAGTGGGGGGCAAGCTAGCGCAGTTGGGAAGCCGCCTGATTGATGGATTTGCCAAGAAGATGGCGGATCAGTTTTTTGCCAATCTGCAAGAGCACTTTGAAGGGCCACCGACGGAAGACGATGACGCCGAGGAAGAAAACAAAAAGGGTTGGCTAGGCCGTTTGACAGGGCGAGATTAAGCCCCCTGCATACATGCGCATGAGCCTGTGCGAAATTGGACTGTTCCATGATGGTCCTCCGCGATAGGTTGCAGGGCCAGAACGAGGGAACGCATGACCACCATTTTGTCCATCCGCGATTTGCGGAAATCCTATGCCGATGGTTTTGAGGCGCTGAAAGGCGTGTCTCTGGACATTGAAGAAGGTGAGATTCTTGCGCTGTTGGGTCCGAATGGTGCTGGTAAAACAACGCTGATTTCCACCGTTTGCGGCATTACTACTCCGACATCAGGATCGGTTACCGTGGGGGGGCATGACATCCAGACCGAGTTTCGCGCGGCGCGAAAGATGATAGGACTGGTGCCGCAGGAGATCGCGCTGGAGCCGTTCGAGAAGGTTTGGAATACTGTTCGCTTCTCACGAGGGCTGTTCGGCCACGGGTCTGACAATGCCCGGATCGAAGAGATTTTGCGCAAGCTGTCCCTTTGGGACAAGCGCCGCAATTCAATCAAGGAGTTATCTGGCGGCATGAAGCGCCGCGTATTGATTGCCAAGGCTCTGGCGCATGAGCCACGGGTGCTGTTTCTGGATGAACCCACCGCTGGCGTCGATGTCGAACTGCGTAAGGACATGTGGGAGATCGTGGCCGAGTTGAAACTGGCCGGTGTCACCATCATCCTGACCACCCACTATATCGAAGAAGCCGAGGCAATCGCCGACCGTGTCGGCGTCATCGATAAGGGTGAGCTTTTGCTGGTCCAGGATAAGGACACATTGATGGCGCAGATGGGTAAAAAACAGATCGAGGTCATGCTGACCGAGCCTGTATCGACCATTCCCGAAAGCTTGTCCGAGCATAACCTGACTTTGAATGGGGCCGGAGACTCGCTGATCTATACCTACGACACCCATGCCGATCGTACCGGGATCACCACTCTTCTCAATGATGTGGCGCAGGCTGGTCTGGTATTGCGCGACGTTCAGACCCGTCAGTCGAGCCTTGAAGAGATATTCGTAAACCTCGTATCCGGAGAGCCCGCATGAACTGGTCCGCAATTGCCGCAATCTACCGGTTCGAAATGGCCCGGTTCTTCCGTACGCTCGCACAGAGCTTTTTGTCGCCAGTGCTGTCGACCTCGCTTTACTTCGTGGTGTTTGGCACCGCGATCGGCAGTCGTATTCAAGAGATTGAGGGCGTGTCCTATGGCGCGTTTATCGTACCGGGCCTCATCATGCTATCTGTGGTGATGCTGTCGATCTCGAACGCATCTTTCGGCATATATTTTCCGAAGTTTCTGGGCACGATTTATGAGCTGTTGTCGGCGCCGATCAATTTCATTGAGATTGTGATCGGATATGTGGGTGCCGCGGCAACAAAGGCGCTTTTCGTCGGCCTTGTCATTCTGGCCACTGCGACGTTCTTCGTCGATATACGCATAGAACACCCCTTTGCCATGGCGGCTTTCCTGATCCTGTCCTGTCTCAGCTTTTCGTTGCTGGGCTTTATCGT
Organism: Ruegeria sp. AA3; assembly: GCF_056542905.1. NCBI lineage: Bacteria > Pseudomonadati > Pseudomonadota > Alphaproteobacteria > Rhodobacterales > Roseobacteraceae > Ruegeria > Ruegeria sp. AA3. The sequence continues at coordinate 82,135 of NZ_JBQGAQ010000005.1, forward strand.
GGGTATCTGGGCCGGGAATTTTGAGCAGATGTCGTTGGTCCCTCAACTTGTCGTGACGCCCCTGATCTTTCTGGGCGGCACGTTCTACTCGATCTCAATGCTGCCGCCCCTCTGGCAAACGATCACGCTGTTCAACCCCGTGGTCTATCTGATTTCAGGTTTTCGCTGGTCATTCTACGGAATCGCCGATGTACCCATTTTCTGGAGCCTTCTGGCCATACTTGCCTTTACCGGAATCTGCCTTGCAATCATCGGCTGGATCTTCAAAACCGGCTGGCGCATCCGTAGCTAGGGCGTTGCATTTTTGCCCATCAGGTGTGTGAAATTGGTTCACGTCGCGTTTATGGCGCTTCGGGTCTCTTGTTTACAGCCTCGGCGCCCTCTACATCGGCTTCCATGAAACTCAGCCTGCCCTTCCTGAAAAAGCAGCCCATGGTGGCCGTTGTTCGTCTGTCCGGTGCCATCGGAATGGCTGGGCGCGGGTCGATGAATGCCACCTCCCTAGCGCCGGTGCTGGAAAAAGCTTTTCGCAAAGGCAAGCCTGCCGCCGTGGCGCTTGAGGTCAATTCTCCGGGTGGATCGCCTGTTCAAAGCTCATTGATTGGTGCGCGTATCCGGCGGCTGGCGGAAGAGCTTGATATTCCGGTCTATGCCTTCGTCGAAGATGTGGCCGCCTCAGGCGGATACTGGTTGGCGGCGTCGGCAGATGAGATTTGGGCCGATGACAGTTCGGTTCTGGGATCAATAGGCGTGATCTCTTCTGGCTTCGGCGCGCATGTTTTTCTGGCACGCCAGGGCTTTGAAAGACGTGTGCACACAGCGGGTCAGTCGAAATCGATGCTCGATCCGTTTGCCCCCGAAAAGAAAGACGACGTTGCACGGCTCAAAGTGCTGCTGGGCGATATCCACGAGAATTTCATTGATCACGTAAAGTCTCGCCGAGACGGCAAGCTGGATACCAGTGCTGATCTGTTCAATGGCGAGGTTTGGCTAGCGCGGCGTGCGCAAGAGTTGGGATTGATCGACGGGATTGCACATCTGAAGCCCAAAATGCAGGAGAAGTTTGGCGAAAAGGTCAAATTCCGCCGTTACGGCCTGCGCAAACCGATCTGGTCCCGTTTTGGGGCGACGATTGCGCAGGATGCCTTTGCCGGGCTTGAGGAGCGTGCTGCATACGCGCGTTTCGGGTTGTGACGTGATCATCAAAATAGTCACACTGTTTCTGGTTGCCATGGGTGTTCTGGCGATGTTCGGAAAGCTCCGCTTTCCGGGTCAGAAACGGTTGAGTTCTGCAAAATGTCCACGTTGTGGGCGGTTTCGGATCGGTAAAGGCCCCTGTCCTTGCGAAACAGGAGGCCGTGGATGAGCGCGTGGCTGTTCTCTGGCCTTGGATTGCTAATCCTGCTGTTGGCAGGTGATGCGCTGGTCCGCGGGGCCGTGAACCTCAGCCTGCGATTGGGTGTGCCTGCGCTGATAGTCAGCCTTACGATTGTTGCCTTTGGCACCTCGGCACCTGAATTGTTGATCGCGATCAGTGCGATCAAAGAAAATGCTCCGGGGATAGCGCTGGGCAATGTGGTGGGGTCGAACACGGCGAATATTCTGTTGGTGCTAGGGCTTCCGGCGCTTTTGGCGACGTTGCACACAAGCGAATGTGACAGCAGAAAAAACTATATCTTCATGCTGCTCGCTTCGGTTCTGTTTATCGGGTTGGCATTTTGCGGGGTCTTTAATCTGCTCAGTGGGGCGATCTTGCTGGCAGCTTTGGCTCTGGTTCTCGCCAATGCCTTTCGCGAGGCGCATGCCCACCGCAAAGCCTGTGGTGAAGCCTGTGCTGATGACGACGAACTGGACGGTCTGGAGGAAGCAGACCCCGACATGCCTTATTGGAAGGTAGCAGTTTATTTGATCCTGGGCCTGATCGGTCTGCCAATGGGTGCCCATTTGCTGGTCGACAATGCAACCATCATCGCCCAGAGCTATGGCGTGAGCGAAACTGTGATCGGCCTGACCTTGATCGCGGTTGGCACATCCTTGCCGGAGCTGGCGACTACGGTCATGGCGGCATTGCGTCGGCAGGCAGATGTTGCATTGGGCAATGTCATCGGATCGAACATGTTCAATCTGCTGGCCATTGTCGGTATCGCAACTCTGTTTGGGCGTATCCCGGTTGATCCTGAGTTTCTACGTTTTGATCTCTGGGTGATGCTGGGTGCATCGCTTTTGCTGGTCCCGTTTGTTTTCTTCAAAAAGGATATCACGCGGGTCTGGGGTTTGGCCCTGACGCTACTTTATGTGATCTATGTGGTTAGCCTTCTGGCCTGATCAGACCTGGGGAGAGAGCCCATGACCCAAGCACTGGTGACCGGAGCGGGAAAACGTCTTGGCCGCTCGATGGCGCTATACCTGGCGCGGCGCGGGATGGATGTGGCTGTGCATTACGCCAGCTCGGAACGGGAAGCGCTTGAAACAGTGAATGAAGTGCAAGCGCTGGGGCGAAAGTCAGTGGCTCTGCAGGCAGATCTGCTTGACGAAGCTCAGGTCAGCTCGTTGCTGCCCCGCTCGGTCGAGGCGCTTGGCAGGCCGATAACTTGCCTCGTCAACAATGCCTCGATCTTTGAATATGACAATATTCATACCGCTACGCGCAGCAGCTGGGATCGCCACCTCGACAGCAACCTGCGCGCGCCATTTGTTCTGACGCAGGCCATGGCCGCACAGGGATTGCAGCCGACATTGGATGAACAGGGTGAGCCCCAGGCAGTGGGTCTGATTGTGAACATGGTGGACATGCGCGTTCGTAAACTGACGCCCGAGTTCATGTCGTATACGATCGCCAAGATGGGTCTATGGACCCTAACCCAAACCGCAGCTCAGGCATTGACACCTGCGATCCGCGTAAACGCAATCGGCCCGGGACCGACGATGCAGGGTCATCGACAAAGCGAAAAGCACTTTAACGCTCAACGCCGGAACACGATTCTTAAACGCGGCGCGAATCCTTCAGATATCACTGCCGCGCTTGGCTATTTTCTGGATGCGCATTCGGTCACCGGTCAGCTTTTGTGCGTGGATGGCGGGCAGCATCTGGGCTGGCAGACGCCGGATGTACTGGGCGTAGAATAGGTAAAACTGCGGTAAGTTTTGCACCGCTCTCATTTACGTTACATGCACGTTACAAAAATGTCTTAATTTTCATACACTTGTCTCACATCAGAAAAAGTATCGTTTGAAAACAAATAGTTAAAATACTGCCTATTTTTTGTGCAGATTAACGAATAGGCAATGATTCAAGGGAAAATCACGATGCCCCAAAAGTTATCTGCATACTTATCCACAGAAGTCGTGGATTTGTTTTCTCTTGATCTAAGGGGCTCAAGATTGCAGCCATGGTCAGAGAATCATATCTCAGAGCCATGACAGCCAGCACCGACCCCGATTCATCAACACAAGCCACCGGCTATGCCTGCATTCAGCGCTATGTGAAAACGCTGGACAGCTCGCCGGGTGTTTACCGGATGCTGGATGCGGACAGTCGTGTCCTGTATGTCGGCAAAGCGCGGAATCTGAAGGCGCGGGTGTCGAACTATACGCGCCCGGGGCATTCGGGCCGGATCGAGAAGATGATTGCAGCGACTGCCTCGATGATGTTCCTGACCACGCGGACAGAGACCGAGGCACTGCTGCTGGAACAAAACCTGATCAAGCAGCTCAAGCCAAAATACAATGTGCTGCTGCGGGACGACAAAAGCTTTCCGAATATTTTGGTCGCCAAGGATCACGCATTTCCGCAGATCAAGAAGCATCGCGGGGCCAAGAAGGAAAAAGGCGCCTATTTCGGACCATTCGCCAGTGCTGGAGCCGTAAACCGGACGCTGAACCAGTTGCAGAAAGCATTCCTGCTGCGGAATTGCTCTGACTCAATGTTTGATAGCCGTACGCGGCCTTGCTTGCTCTATCAGATCAAGCGCTGTTCTGGGCCATGTGTTGGGCTGATTTCCGATGCGGACTATCGTGAAAGCGTAAAGGACGCCGAACGGTTTCTATCTGGCAGATCGACCAAGGTGCAGGAAGATTTGGCCGATCAGATGATGGCCGCGTCCGAAGCGATGGAATTCGAGCGCGCCGCCGGCCTGCGCGACCGAATCCGGGCGCTGACGCAGGTGCAGACCAGCCAGGGCATCAACCCGCGCGGTGTGGCTGAGGCGGATGTGATCGGCCTGTATATGGACGGCGGGCAGGCCTGCGTACAGGTGTTCTTTATCCGCGCCAATCAAAACTGGGGGAATAAGGACTTCTATCCGCGCGTTGGTGCGGACGTGTCTCCGGCAGAGGTGATGGAGGCGTTCCTGGGGCAATTCTACGACAATAAGGAACCGCCGCGTCAGTTGATCCTGTCTGATGCAATCGAAAACGCCGATCTGATGCAACAGGCGCTATCCGAAAAAGCCGGCCGTAAGGTTGAAATCAATGTGCCCCAGCGTGGTGAGAAACAGGAATTGGTGGCTGGTGCCTTACGCAATGCGCGTGAATCACTGGCCCGACGGATGTCAGAAAGTGCCACGCAGGCCAAATTGCTGCGGGGTGTGGCCGAGGCATTTGATCTGGACGCACCGCCGAACCGGATCGAGGTTTACGATAACTCTCACATACAAGGAACTAACGCAGTAGGGGGCATGATCGTCGCAGGTCCTGAAGGGTTCATCAAGAACGCTTATCGCAAGTTCAACATTCGTGGCGAAGATCTGACCCCGGGTGATGATTTCGGCATGATGAAAGAGGTCCTGACCCGCCGTTTCACTCGCCTGCAAAAAGAAGACCCGGATCGCGAAAAGGAGATATGGCCTGACCTGCTGTTGATAGATGGCGGAGCCGGACAGGTGAGTGCTGTGCACGAGATCATGCAGGCGCATGGGGTCGAAGATATTCCAATGATCGGTGTCGCCAAAGGCGTGGATCGCGACCATGGCAAAGAAGAGTTTCATCGCATCGGCCAACGCCCCTTTGCCTTGAAACGCAATGACCCCGTATTGTACTTCATCCAGCGCCTAAGGGACGAGGCCCACCGCTTCGCCATCGGGACGCACCGTGCGAAACGGGCCAAAGCGGTTGGTGCTACGCCCTTGGATGAAATTCCCGGCGTCGGAGCCGCACGCAAACGTGCTCTGTTGGCTCATTTTGGCAGCGCCAAAGCTGTAAGCCGAGCCAATTTGGCAGACCTAAAAGCTGTCGAAGGTATCTCAGCCGGGCTGGCGCAGAAAGTCTATGATTTCTTCCACGACAAGGGTTAGGCTTTTCGCCCGCGCCAGAGAATATAAAGACCGGAGGCCACGATCAGGGCGCTGCCAATCCACATTGTTTGATCCAATTGCTCCTTGAACAAGAATACACCCAGCCCAATCCCGAACAGTAGTCGGGAGTACCGAAAAGGCGTTACAGCCGAAACTTCGCCCGTCCGCATCGCTTTCATGAGTGACGCATAGGCCATCGTCCCGATCACTACTGCGGTCGCAATGTAGGCACCAGTGTTGCCCGTCAAGGCTACCATCGGCGCGCCCTCGTAGAATCGATAGGTGATCCCAGCAACCACGACAGAGAGGAACCCGTAGAACCCCAGCACGTCTGCCCCCAGTGTCGCGGGCGCGGCGCGGCTCGCCAGATCGCGACCCGCAAATCCCAACATCCCGAACACCGCCAGAAGTGACAGCATCGTAAAACTATCGCCTGTTGGTCGGATGATGATGACGACACCGACCAGACCAATTGCAATCGCGCTCCAGCGTCGCCAGCCGACGGTTTCCCCAAAGAACAGCGCCGCACCAGCAACCACGACCAGCGGTGTGGCCTGCAAAATCACTGTCGCGGATGAGAGTGGCGTCAGAGCGATCGCCAGCAAATAGAACATCCGTCCTAGGATCTCGAAAAAGACGCGAATTCTCATGGGCCGAGACAAGACATCGGGATGGAATAACCGCCCGCCCCGTACGGTTGTGACGCATGCAAAAATCATTGATCCGCCCGTGCCAAACAGAAGCAAAACCTGCCAGATCGGCAAATCAGCCGATGCGCCTTTTAGCAGCGCGTCTTCGATCGCGAACAAAGCCATGGCGGCGATCATCCAGGCGCTACCGACTAGGTTCGACCGGGGGTCGGTTTGGATATGCGGTGTCATGTGGGGTTCAGGTACTTTCAGGTCGGACCATCCGCCAATCTGACTTCAATGTCTTGCGATGCCAAGATGAATCTGAAGACTTCTCTACTGTTGCGACTCTGTGACGTGCCACGTGCCAAACGCTTGTGTACTGTGAATTTTTCGCGACCTCATCTTTTATGTCCCGGGTCGGCGATGTAGGGTCCAAGCCATGAAATGGAACCTGCCGAATATTCTGACCGTCCTGCGCCTCGTGGCTGCGCCGGGTCTTGCCGTGATGTTTCTGTATTTCACGCGCCCCTATGCGGATTGGTTTGCGCTGATCCTGTTCCTGACTGCGGCCATCACTGATTGGTTCGACGGCTATCTTGCGCGGGCATGGAAACAGGAAACCAAAATCGGGGCCATGCTGGATCCAATCGCTGATAAGGCGATGGTTGTGATCGCGTTGATGATCCTGGTGGGCTACTCGACCGAGCACTGGACGCCATGGTTGGTGCTGCCCGCAACGGTGATCCTCTTTCGCGAAGTCTTTGTTTCAGGTCTGCGGGAATATCTGGGTGATGTGGCTGGGACGTTGAAGGTCACGAAACTGGCCAAGTGGAAAACGACGGCGCAGATGGTGGCAATCGCGATCCTGTTTTCGCAGGGCATATTCGAACACCACTTCGTGATGGCCACGTTCGGCATGGACGCCACGACCATAGATCAAGTACTGACCGGTCAGGTAGAGGATCTGGGCCACATGCGCTGGCATCTTGAAGGCATGTTCTGGTCTGGCCGTATTGGTCTGTGGCTGCTGTGGATCGCTGCGACGCTGACATTGATCACCGGCTATGACTACCTACGTAAAGCCATGCCCCACCTGAAGGAGAGCTAAGCAATGGACGTGCTGTATTTCGCCTGGGTGCGTGAACGCATCGGTCTGCCGAAAGAAAAGGTTGAGACGCAGGCCGCAACGGTGTCTGATCTGGTCGCCGAGCTTAGCGCGCGAGAGGACCGCTATGCGGCGGCCTTTGCCGATCTGTCTGCGCTGCGGGTGGCTCTGGATCAGGAATTGTCAGATTTTGACGCGTCACTGGCGGGAGTGCGCGAGGTCGCGTTTTTCCCACCCATGACCGGTGGTTAAATTGCGCATCTCGGTTCAGGAAGAAGAGTTCGATCTGGGTGCCGAGGCCAGTGCTTTTGCCGCCGGAGATGACGCCAATGGGGCCATCGTGACCTTCACAGGCGTCGTCCGTGATCTTGCTTCGGGCGATCTGGACGTGATGGAGATCGAGCACTACCCCGGAATGACCGAGCGCGCCTTGACCAAGATCGCCGAAGAGGCGCAGAAACGCTGGTCTTTGGGGGATGTGCTGGTGATCCACCGCCATGGGCGGCTTGCGCCGGGCGACCGGATCATGATGGTGGCCACCGCTGCACGGCACCGCAAGGATGCGTTCGAGGCGGCGGAATACCTGATGGACTACCTGAAATCCCGCGCTCCATTCTGGAAAAAGGAAATCACCTCGGACGGGGCCGAATGGGTCGCGGCCAAGGATGAGGACGAGGACGCGCTGACTCGGTGGTAAAGACTGGGTCCAGCACCCGTTGCCGGATGCCGAGATTGGGTTGATCGACTTAACTGCTTTGTTCCGTGTTGCAGGTCCGAGCAGCTTCGATCGCTTTCAGAGTGCCATCAAGGCTTACGGTGAATCCGGTTTCTTTTTCCGGGAAAACCGTCATCTCATATTTCTTCATGACGTCTTCGACAAATTGCGGATTGTTGGCCAGAATGTAGCCCCCTGTGTATCCTTCAGCGAGGTGCTTTGTCTTCTTGCGCGCTTCGGCCGAGTAAACGTTGCCGTCCAGCGATAGGATGATTTCCTCCTTTTTGCCTTTCAAGCCGATGTCGTTTTGTGTGAAGACGCCGAGATAACCCATCTCCTGATCTTTTGTCAGTCCCATCTGAACGACGTTGCTGTTACCGTCGACACGCTCGATCAGGCAGGACCCACGGGTTTCATCCACATAGATGGTCCAACCGGACTCTTCGCCCCATTTTGTAAAGGTGTCATTCTCTGACGGGATCACATCGCTTGAAGCGACTGCAGCGGTCGTCACAAACATCCCAAGGATTGCGGCGGTCTTAAAAGTTGGTTTGAAAAACATAGTACACTCCAGTTTCTTGGATCGTGAACAGTTCAGTGCGCAGGCAAAAACACACCAATTCATATTATTGAATAAGTTGTGGAGATGAAGACAGTGCTCGCCTATCGGCCAAAATACGCCGATCTAAGCGTAGAAACAGGATTAGCTTTCTAGGTTGCCAAGATCAGTCTGCGTTGTTGATCCTACCACGCAGCTCTTCAGCCTCTTGCCTTGCGGCGCGCAATCCGTCCATGGCGGCGGCCAGTTCGGCCTCGGCCTGGGTCAGTTGGTTGGTCAATTCGGCCTCGCGCTGTTGCAGGTAAGTGATCGCCTGATCGCGCGTTTCCTCGGCCTCGTGTAACTCCTGGCTCATGCGATCCAGATCAGCCACGTCGCTTTGACGGACGCGCGACAGTCGATGTGCTAGCCAGTTCGCAAACCAGCCCATGCAAAAGGCAGCAAACAGGATGACAGCGGTGGCGATAACGAATTCGATTCTGTTCACTTTATTGGTCCTCTGAGCCTGCATTCTGGGCTTCGGCGTCCGGTGTTTCTGCTTCTACGGCTTCAAGCCCGGTCTCGGTATCTGGCACAGGTTCAGGCCGGATCAGATGAAACTTGATGCGGCGGTTTATTTCACGGCCTTCTTCGGTATCATTGTCTGCAATTGGCTGCGTCTCGCCATATCCGACCGCTGAAAAGCTTGAGGTCGGGACACGCCGACCACGTAGTTCGTTCAGGATAGATTGCGCACGCGCCTGGCTGAGTTGCTGGTTCATTTCCTCGCGACCCTGACTGTCAGTATGGCCCTGTATTTCCAATCGTATCGGGCCACATTCGCGCAGGATGTCCGCGATCTGATTCAACGCATCGCGCGAGTCGGAGGCGACTGTGGCCGACCCTGGTTCGAAGGCGATTTTACTATTGCTTTGAACTTCGGCGATCTGTTCTTCGCAAACCTCCGGATCTGGCAGCGCATCTTGAGGCGCCGGCGGTTCAACATAGGTGATCGACAGGTTGAAATCCTGAGCATCGCCCAGCTTGTCCGATAGCAATCCAGCGATCCGCGCCTTTGCATCGGGATCGTGGCTGACCCCTGTCAGCGAAACTTCGTCTGGCGTTACAGTCAATGCTCCGTTGTGTAGATGCGACAAGGCATCGAGCCCGGCCAGAACCCGAACGGGCCAATCGGTTGGCAGGTCCTGAACCACACGGGTGGCGGTGTAAACCTGCGTTGATCCAAAGGCGGCGCGGGCGAAACTGTCGGTCATGTCGCGTAAGGTCTCGTCACTGACACGGCCACGCAACTGCACCAGACCTTCCGGGCTGAGGGTGGCGTTGAATTCAATCGGTCCAGCGGGATCGTCGGGCTCGGGTTCGGGCAGTACTGCATGAAGGGCGAATACGTCGGGAAGCGCGTTTTCCAATTCCCCCACAACACGATCAAACAAGATGGGGCTGGTATCTTGGGCCGCTACCAACGTGATGTCGGCATCCGACATGGTGACCGACCCCTGTCCAATCTCGGCCAGTGCCAAGATGCTTAGCTGTGCAGCATTAGACCAGCGAGGCGAAGGAACCCCCAGCCCGATTGTACAGGAATATGGCCCGGTCAAACCAGCCTCGCGCGCGGTGGCGACGATCAGCTCCCGCGCGTCTTCACTCTGAGCAGAGCAGGCATCAAACTGTCCGCCGTTTTCATCAATCAGATAGCGTAGCGTAAAGGGCGTTATAACGGGGCGGGGCGCCGAGATGGAAAGGCCGATTCGCAGTCCGGGCGGTGCGGCACGGCTCAGGTCTTGTTCCAGCCTGTCTTTCTCCTGCTGGCTATCGGCGATGGCGGTGATACGTACCAATCCAGGGCTGGCGGAAATCTTGGCACGGGGCAGGCCAGAAAGTGCCTCGATCGCATAATCTATGGCTTGATCCCATCCCTTGGGTTCGGCGTAGTCCGCGCTTTCCATCAGATCAGAAACGGATGAGTTCTGATCAAGTCGCTGCAACCTGTCGATCAGGTCGTCGCGATCCAAGCTCGCAGGCACGAGGCCGATGATTGTTATGCCGCTGTCATTGCGCAAAATCTCGGCCGAAAAACGGGGCGGGGTCAGGTCGGCGGTGGGCGCGACCTCCATCTCATCGATTACACGCGAGGTATCAACTTCGGTTCCTGCGGCTGTCAGTGCGTTGAACCGGGTAGCTTCATCCGGGGCAGTACCAGTCAATACAACACGCAACCCATCGGATTGGACCTCGGCCCAGTCATGGCCCTTGAGATTCAAAGCCCGACGTACTGCAAACTCCGATGCATCTTCTATCTTTGTCACTGCATAGCTCGCCGCCACCAGAGACAGCACGGCGGTCACCGCAAAGATCAACGCAACGGCAAGAGCGTAAGGCATGCGCATAGGTGGGATCGAAACTCCTCGGGCGGTTGGTTCCGGACTCATACAGAGCCCATCACGGAGGTGCAATCAGAGCAAAAGGGCGACGCAGAGGAAGATCAGCGGAATCAAGCCGGTGTCGCGATTGGCCCGAAACAGTTGCAGCAATTTGGCGTTGTCTTCCGTGTCCAACCCCCTCAATTGCCAGGCAAGGTGCCATCCCATCGCCCAAGGCCCGCCAAGCGCAACGACCAATGCAAGGACCGACGCCACCGGCAATGCCGCATCGATAATCGCAAGTCCCATCAGACTGACCGTTCCTATCAGAAAATATTTGAGCCAACGCGCGGTATCGGTTCCGAACAGCCGCGCAGTGGATTTGATTCCGATCAGTTCGTCGTCCTCGGCATCCTGATGGGCATAGATCGTGTCATAAAACAGGGTCCAGGCAATGCCTGACAGATAGAGCATGATGGCGGGCCAGCCCACGGTGCCAGTATGCGCTGCCCATGCCAGCAATGTGCCCCAGTTAAAGGCCAGCCCCAGAAAAATCTGTGGCCACCAAGTAAACCGTTTCGCAAATGGATAGATCGTGACGGGAAGCAACGATAAAACACCCATTGCTATGGCGGCCTGGTTGAAAGTCAGAAGAATCGCCAGTGCCAACAAGCATTGCAACACCATCCAGAACACCGCCTGACGCACACTGACCTGACCCGATGGTATTGGGCGCGAGCGGGTGCGCTCGACCTTCCCGTCGAACTCCCGATCGGTGATGTCATTCCACGTACAGCCCGCGCCGCGCATCAGGAAAGCTCCGATGGCGCAACCGATGGCGATCCAAAGATCCTCCCATCGTGGTTGCCCGTCGCTGAGGATGGCCAGTGCCAGACCCCACCAGCAGGGAATCAGCAACAACCATGTGCCAATAGGCCGATCCGCCCGGCTGAGCCGCAGGTAAGGGCGCGCAAAGGTGGGTGCGTACGTGTCGACCCAGTTGCCGGTCGCGGCATCAGCGACCTGACCGTCTGGTGTTGGGGCATTGCCTTGCATATGTAGGGTCTCATGACTGCGAAGATCAGACTGTATGTAGAGCACCCTTTAGGTCCGGGGCAATCGGTTCCTTTGACGCGTGAACAGGCACATTACCTGTTCGGTGTCATGCGCTTGTCGGTTGGCGGGCAGGTTGCCCTGTTCAACGGGCAGGATGGAGAGTGGCTGGCCGATGTCGCCGAGGCGAGCAAACGTGGTGGCCTACTGTCCTGTGCAGAGCAAACGAAGCCGCTGCAACTGCCGCCCGATCTGTGGCTACTTTTTGCGCCGATTAAAAAGGCGCGGACCGATTTCATCGTTGAAAAAGCAGCTGAAATGGGCGCTGCGCGGATCATACCGGTACAGACAGGGTTCACCAATTCCGAGCGTATTCGGCAGGATCGGCTGCAAGCGCATGCGGTGGAAGCAGCGGAACAATGTGGCGGGACCTTCGTGCCAGAGGTCACTGAATTGCAGCGACTGGATCGCGTGCTTGATACATGGCCTGAAGATCGTCAGTTGATGTTCTGTGACGAGGCCGAGGTTGGCTCGGCCCTGCGATTGGCCGAAAACGAACCAGGTCAGCCATGGGCCATCCTCATTGGCCCAGAGGGTGGTTTTTCCGACCAAGAACGCAAGCGACTGAAGGCGTTGCCCTATGCTCATGTGGTCAGTCTCGGCCCCCGTATCCTGCGTGCCGATACGGCCGCTGTTGCTGCGATGACCATGTGGCAGCAGGCACTGGGGGATTGGTCTTGATGTGGCGGCCGGCACAGGAAACGGACCTGCCGGATATTGACGCATTTTTATCCCAGCACATCCAGACATCCATGTTTCCCTTGGCTAATCTGCGAGATTTCGGTCTGCTTAAAGCGCATCCCCGGTCTTTGAAAGCCTGGGTGCTTGGCGATCCGTTTCGCGCTGTCTTTGCCATCACAAACGAAGGTATGATCCTGTCACAGTGTCCGAACTGTTCGGATGATGAGCTTGCTGAGGCCATAAGCCTGATCCGAGGGCACGCTCTGTTTGGCATTGCCTCAGAAGCCACGCAGGCGCGGCGGCTCATGCAGCTTGGTGGCTGGGAAGACCGACCCGCGACGCTTAACAGTGATGAGCCGGGGTTTTCGCTGGAGCTGGATCAGCTTCGCATGCCAGACGTTTCGGGCGCTCGTCTGGTTCCTCTGGGTGAAGTCGACAGGGCAATCACCGAGAATTGGCGGCGCGACTATCTGATCGAGGCTATGGATTTTGCTCCTGACAGGGCGAAAACACAGGCAGGCGAAGATTTCGAAGCCTACTGCACGCGCGATTCCCACCGGGTTCTTCTGATCAACGATCGGCCCGTCGCCATGACAGGCTTCAATGCGCGCCTGCCCGAGATCGTACAGATCGGAGGGGTCTACACACCCCCTGATTTGCGTGGCCGAGGTTATGCGCGTCTCGCAGTTGCCTTGCATCTGACCGAGGCACGGAGCGCAGGGGTTTCCCGTTCAGTTCTGTTTGCCGCTTCCGATTCCGCCGCGCGTGCTTATATGGCTATTGGGTTCCAACCAGCGGGCTATTTCTCGCTGATCTTGTTCACAAACCCGGAGGACGCAGCATGAGTTTCATCCGACCAGAAGCCAAACTGGCCATGTGGCGCTGGCGCGAAGTGCTGGTTGCTGGATTTGTCCTTCTGTTGGGCCTGAGCTGGATCAACGGACCCGGTGGATTGCTGGGCTGGTTAGGTTGGATTCTGGTGGTCGTTTCGATTGCTCTGGCCGTAATCGGATTACAGCGCGCGCGCTTTCGCACCGGTGCAGGTGGTCCGGGCGTTGTGACCATCGATGAAGGTCAGATCACTTATCTTGGCCCTTTAGATGGCGGGATCGTTGCTGCGCGCGAAATCGAACGACTTGCGCTGGATCCAACGGCGCGCCCAGCTCTTTGGGTTCTGGATCAGCCGGGGCAACCGACTCTTCACATTCCGGTGAACGCCGAAGGGGCTGAGGCACTGTTTGATGTATTTTCGAACCTGCCAGGGTTGAAAACTGAACAAATGCTGTCGGAACTCAACGGTGGATCTGCGCATCCCGTCGTGATTTGGGAACGGACGCCCTCGCGCCCGGCTCATCTCAGGCTGCATTGACACTGGCGCGGTTTGCGCTCAGGACTGACCTTCAAGACAGACATATCAGGATCGGAGCACGGGTATCATGTCCATCCCCCAGTCCGGCGGCGGACCGATCGAACGCCATGAGCAACTGGCCGAATATCTGGAATCGGGCTGCAAGCCCAAGGATGATTGGCGCATTGGCACCGAGCATGAGAAGTTCGGCTATTGCAAAGACACTCTGAAACCTCTGCCGTTTGAAGGCAAACGGTCGATTGTGGCCGTGCTGGAAGGTCTGCGAGACCGCCATGGCTGGGCTGAAGTGCGTGAAGCTGGACATTTAATCGGGCTTGAGAAGGACGGCGCGAACGTCAGCCTGGAACCAGGCGGTGCGTTGGAACTGTCCGGCGCTCCGCTCGAGACAATTCATGAAACGTGTGATGAGGTGAACACTCACCTGCGTGAAGTGAAAGATATCGCCGATGAGATCGGTGTAGGCTTTATTGGTCTGGGCGCAGCCCCGGTCTGGACCCATGAAGAGATGCCGTTGATGCCCAAAGGCCGTTACCGGCTGATGAACGATTATATGGAGAAAGTCGGCACCATGGGCCGTGCCATGATGCGGCGCACCTGCACGGTTCAGGTCAATATCGACTTCGGGTCCGAGGCCGACATGGTGCAGAAGCTGCGCGTCGCGCTGGCCCTTCAGCCGGTCGCGACGGCGCTGTTTGCGAACTCTCCGTTTTTCGAGGGCAAGGTGAACGGCCAGAAAAGCTGGCGCAGTTATATCTGGCGGCATCTGGACGATGCACGGACGGGCATGCTGCCCTTTGTGTTCGAAGAAGGCTTCGGGTTCGAACGCTATGTACAATATGCGCTCGATGTACCGATGTATTTCGTCTATCGCGACGGCCAGTATATCAACGCGCTGGGCATGTCGTTCCGCGACTTCCTGCAGGGCAAACTGCCTGCACTGCCCGGTGAGACGCCGACTCTGTCCGATTGGGCCGATCACCTGACCACGGCATTTCCCGAAGCGCGGATCAAGAAATTCATGGAGATGCGCGGCGCCGATGGTGGCCCATGGCGCAGGCTCTGTGCGCTGCCTGCATTCTGGGTTGGTCTGACCTATGACCAAACCGCGCTGGATTCCGCTTGGGATCTGGTCAAAGGCTGGGATGCCGAGACGCGCGAAGCGCTGCGGGTCGAGGCTGCCAAGGATGGTCTGCAAGCGCAGGTTGGCAACATCAATATGCATGATTTGGCGCGCGAAGTGGTCTCGATCGCAGAGGCCGGACTTGCATCCCGCGCGCGCCCCGGTGCGGGTGGTCTGGTGCAGGACGAGACGCATTTCTTGAACGCGCTCAAGGACAGCATCGATACGGGCAAGGTGCCCGCAGATGAGTTGCTGGATCACTACAATGGCGACTGGAATGGCGATCTGACCCGGATTTATCCCGAATACAGCTATTGATCCCCTCCGTCCCGCTTGCATTCGTGGGACGGGGCCGATAGCAGGTTGGCGACCAAATTCAGAGGGCGTCATGGACGATCTTAAGGCAAAATATCTGGGCCAAATCGCCGAAGCTGGCGATGAAAACGCGCTTGAGGCGATCCGCGTCGCCGCCGTCGGCAAAAAAGGCGAGGTCGCGCTGAAGATGCGCGAGCTGGGCAAGATGACCCCCGAGGAACGTCAGGTCGCAGGCCCCGCGCTGAACGCCCTGAAGGATGAGATCAACTCGGCGCTTTCTGCCAAAAAGGCCGCGCTTGCCGACGCCGCGCTGGATGAGCGTCTGCGCACCGAGTGGCTCGACGTTACGCTACCGACCCGGGCACGTCGTCAGGGCTCGATCCACCCGGTCAGCCAGGCGACCGAGGAACTGACCGCGATCTTTGCCGAACTGGGTTTCTCGGTGGCCGAAGGGCCGCGGATCGAAACCGACTGGCACAACTTTGACGCTCTGAACATCCCCGGCCACCACCCCGCGCGCGCCGAGATGGACACGTTCTACATGCACCGCGCCGAGGGCGACAATCGCCCGCCGCATGTGCTGCGCACCCATACTTCGCCCGTTCAGATCCGCTCGATGGAACTGCAGGGCGCGCCGATCCGCGTGATCTGTCCGGGCGGCGTCTACCGCGCTGATTATGACCAGACCCATACGCCGATGTTCCATCAGGTCGAAGGGCTTGCCATCGACAAGGACATCTCGATGGCGAACCTGAAATGGGTTCTGGAAGAGTTCGTTAAAGCGTTCTTTGAGGTCGACGATGTCGAGCTGCGCTTCCGCGCCTCGCATTTCCCATTCACCGAGCCATCGGCCGAGGTCGATATCCGCTGTTCCTGGGATAACGGCCAGTTGAAGATCGGTGAGGGCGACGACTGGATGGAGATTCTGGGCTCCGGCATGGTCCACCCCAAGGTGATCGCCGCCGGTGGCATCGACCCCGAGGTTTATCAGGGCTTTGCCTTTGGTATCGGGATCGACCGTCTGGCGATGCTGAAGTATGGCATTCCGGATTTGCGGGCGTTCTTTGATTCAGACCTGCGCTGGTTGCGGCATTACGGGTTTGCTGCGCTGGATATGCCGAATCTCCATGGTGGTTTGTCTCGGTGAGTGAAGTCGAAGTGATCACGGTGTGCGAGAACGTGTGCCGTGATTTTTCTTGGGCACCGGGGCTGATAAGTGATTTGGCACCGATGATCGCTCTTGCCGGGGCGATCCTCTTATTCTTTTTGCAGCGGCGTACTGATCAAAGAACGAATGAAAGACGTTTGAAACAAGAAGTCTACCGTGAATACTTGCGATGGCTCGCCGATAATATCGGTCACTTGAATAGTAGTGATAGCAAAAAAACTGAAACGCGCTTTGAAATTGTTCGACTTAGAATGGAGATGATGTGCATCGCCTCCGATGAGGTCGTAGTTGCATTGAAAGAGGTAGGGGAAGCTCGGGAGAACCTGTCCGCGCAAACCGCGCAGAATTTTTCAGAAGCTGTTGCCAAGCTAGTTCTGAATATGAGGAGAGATGGATTTCCCTATACTGGAATTAGTCAGAATGACATTGCAGATGTAATTGAAAAGCTACCGTTCAAATTTACAGCAGACAACGCTGACGATGAGAAATAGCACCGCCGTTGTTTCGAATTATGCGCGGAGCAAAGGCCGATAGGCCGCCGCGCGATCGCCAGACCGCCCGCACGGGCTGGCGATTTGTCTCCGTTAGCGCTCCGTTTGAACGTTTTGCGGATTTGGCTGGCATAAAATGCCCACCACGAACCTCTGATCGCCACCCCGCGGTCTGGCGATCGCGCGGCTTTGGGTCTTGATTCGTTGTAGGGTGGGGTTTTACCCCACCGTGGGGCGGTTGGTGGGGTGAAACCCCACCCTACACCAATATGTTATGTGACAGTGCGGCAGACGTCGCTAGGCTCCGGCTTATGATCTATCGACTGCTTTTTCTTCTGCTGACCGCGACTCCGGCCTTTGCGATGGGGCCATGGAAATCTGACTGCCATGGCGATACCGCTTGTGAGGTCGGCGACCGTTCGTACCATGTGCTGGAACCTGAAGACTGGGATGGCGAAGCGCCTTTGCCGGTGCTGATGCATTTCCATGGCTGGGCGCGGCAGGGCGATGTGGTGGTGAACCATGAACGCATCGCCGGCGCGACGAAGCTACGGAATGTGTTGCTCGTGGCCCCGAACGGGCTGGGCAAAAGCTGGAACTTTTGGACCTCCGACACCCAGGATGTGTCATTCGCCGATCAGGTGCTTGAGGATGTGGCCAAACGCTATCCCATTGATCCCGCGCACATATATGTCTCGGGCTATTCCTTTGGCGGCGCGATGGCGTGGCGTTATGTGTGCCAGTCGGGCAATGATATCGCCGCCCTGCTGGCTGTTGCGGGCTCGATCCGCCAGACCGAGGACTGCCCTGAGGCTCCGCGTGAGGTGCGCCACGTGCATGGGCTGGACGATACGGTGATGGATTTCCCTTTCGGGCCGGACGGGGACACGACTTATCCGGTGGCGCTGTGGAAGGCCAAGTTCGACTGTAACGGCGCGACTCCGCGCGGGGATTGGAGCGTAAAGCCGTTTCTGACGCTCAGCCGTATGGAATGGACCGATTGCGCGCAGGGGCAGGTCACGTTGGACACCCATCCCGGTGGGCATTTTATCCCCCATGGCTGGATCGGTTGGCAGCTGGATGAGCTTTTGGGCCGAAAGCCAACCTATCCGTAATCGTTGACATTGCAACGGCGGCGCGATCACTTGCCAGAGCACAATCATAGGAGACGACCCGTGAAACCGCTTCTGCTGGGCGCAATGATCCTTGCCGCCACTTTCGTTCAGGCAAAGGACACATACCCGCCGGTTGAATTGCTGTTGCAGACCGATACCTCGATCATCGGCGAGCCACTGGAATATCCGACAGGGCAGGCTGAAATCACTATGGCGATCGTCACCATGCGACCGGGACAGCAGACAGGCGACCATCGACATGATGCGCCGTTGGCGGCCTATGTCCTTGAGGGCGAGATCACCGTTGACTATGGCGATGACGGTACGCGTGTCTACAGAACCGGGGATGCCTTTGTCGAAGCCTTCCGCTCGACCCATACCGGGGTGAATACGGGTAGCGGGATCGCGCGTATTCTGGCTGTATTTGCGGGGTCGGACGCTGTTTCGAACACGGTTGCCGAAGACTAGGCCAACGGCCTCTTTCCCCTGTGTACAATATCCGCTACATGCGGTCTGACCCGAGATTTACTGGCGGATGACGACCGATGAAATTCACTCTTTCCTGGCTGAAAGACCACCTCGAAACTGACGCTTCGGTGGACGAGATTGCCGAGGCGCTGACCGACCTCGGACTTGAGGTCGAAGAGATCGTCAATCCGGCGGACCGGCTGGCTGGCTTTACGCTGGGCCATGTGAAACATGCCGAGAAACACCCCGACGCCGACAAGCTTCGAGTTTGTACGGTTGAGACCGACGAGGGCGACCTGCAGATCATCTGTGGCGCACCCAACGCGCGCGAAGGCATCACCGTCGTCGTGTGTAAGCCGGGCATGTATATCCCTGGTCTGGATATCACCATCAGCGTTGGCAAGATTCGAGGTGTCGAAAGCTTTGGCATGATGGCGTCCGAACGCGAATTGGAGCTGTCGGATGAGCATGACGGCATCATTGAGCTGCCCTCGGGCGAGGTCGGTGACAAGTTCATCGACTGGCTGGCCGAAAATGACCCATCGAAGGTGGACCCGATGATCGAGATCGCGATCACGCCGAACCGCCCTGATGCTTTGGGTGTCGAGGGGATTGCGCGTGATCTGGCTGCACGAGGTGTGGGCACGTTGAAACAGCGTGACTATGTGCCGGTGCCGGGGGATTTCGAAAGCCCGATCAAGGTGACGATCGACGAAGATACACTGGACGGCGCGCCGCATTTCACCGGACGTCTGATCAAGGGCGTCAAGAACGGCCCCAGCCCGCAATGGCTGCAGGATCAGCTGAAGGCAATCGGCCTGCGTCCGATCTCGGCTCTGGTGGATATCACCAACTATATGACCTTCGATCACAACCGCCCGCTGCACGTATTCGATGCCGACAAGGTGCAGGGTAACCTACGCGTTCACCGTGCAAACGGTGGCGAGAAGTTGGTTGCTCTGGATGAGAAGGAATACACACTACAGGCCGGCATGATGGTGATTTCGGACGACAAAGGCCCGGAATCAATCGCCGGTATCATGGGCGGTGAGGAAACCGGTTGCACCGAAGAAACGGTGAACGTCTTCCTTGAAAGCGCGTTCTGGGATCATGTGCAGATCGCCCTGACGGGCCGTGCGCTGAAAATCAATTCGGATGCGCGCTATCGCTTCGAACGTGGGGTCGACCCGGAATACACCCGCGAAGGGTTGGAGCACGCGACGCAGATGATCCTGGATATCTGCGGCGGTGAAGCCTCGAACGTGGTTGAGGCGGGCAATGCGCCGAACCACGCGCGGGCCTACAAGCTGGATGCGGCGCGAGTGCGGTCTCTGGTCGGGATGGAAATCCCGGAAAGCGAGCAGCGGCAAACCCTGACCCGTTTGGGCTTCCGTCTGGATGGAGAGATGGCGCACGTGCCCAGCTGGCGACCAGACATCATGGGGGAAGCTGATCTTGTGGAAGAGGTTGCGCGGATTGCTTCACTGACCAAGCTGCAGGGTATTCCTCTGCCACGCACCACGGCGGGTATCCCCAAACCGGTCATGACGCCGACGCAGCGCCGCCAGTCGATGGCGCGACGGACCTGTGCCGCACTGGGGTATAATGAATGTGTATCCTACACCTTCATAGATCAGGCCTCGGCTGCGCTGTTTGGCGGTGGCGACGCGGCAACCATGCTGGAAAACCCAATCTCGTCCGAGATGAGCCATATGCGCCCTGATCTGCTGCCTGGTCTGCTGCAGGCGGCGGCGCGTAATCAGGCGCGGGGTTACGCAGATCTGGCTCTGTTCGAGGTCGGTCCGGTGTTCCACGATGGCGAGCCGGGGGATCAGCAGACGCAAATCACCGGCCTGTTGGTTGGGCGCAGCGGCCCCAAGGATGTGCACGGTGCGTCCCGCCCGGTTGACCTGTTTGATGCGAAGGCTGACGCCGAGGCGGTGCTGGCCGCAATTGGCGCGCCAGCTAAGGTACAAATTCTGCGTGGTGGCGATGCCTGGTGGCACCCGGGTCGTCACGGCAAGATTTGCCTTGGCCCGAAAAAGGTTCTGGGTGTCTTTGGTGAGTTGCACCCTCGCGTCTTGCAGGCCATGGACATCAAGGGCCCGGCAATGGCGTTCACCATTTGGCCGGATCAGGTTCCGATGCCGCGTAAATCCGGAGCAACCCGTTCCGCCTTGGAACTGCGTGACCTGCAGGCGGTTGAGCGTGACTTTGCGTTTGTCGTTGATGCCAATATCGAGGCGTTAACGCTGGTGAATGCAGCTGCAGGGGCCGACAAGGCACTGATTGAAGACGTTCGGGTGTTTGACGAGTTCATCGGGGGTAGCCTTGGTGAAGGAAAGAAATCCCTGGCCATTACCGTTCGGCTGCAGCCATCTGACTCGACCCTCAAGGAAAAGGACATCGAAGAGGTCAGTGCAAAGATCGTCGAGAAAGTGGCGAAAGCGACTGGTGGCGTGCTGCGCGGCTGAGGATGTTTCCACCCAGGGTGGGACATATATGATATCACGAAGGGGCGGGCGCGCCCCTTTTTTGCGGGAGGAATAGGTCATGTTAAAAGTTTATCTTTCGGGTGAGATTCACACGGATTGGCGGGAACAGATTACCGCAGGTGCCGAAGGGCTGGACATAGAGTTTAGTAGCCCAGTGACAGATCATGATGCGTCGGATGATTGTGGCGTCGCGATTTTGGGGGCAGAGCCAAATAAGTATTGGCATGACCACAAGGGTGCGATGGTGAACGCGATCCGAACCCGAAAGGGGATTTCAGACGCTGATGTGGTCGTTGTACGCTTCGGGGACAAATACAAGCAGTGGAATGCAGCCTTTGATGCCGGCTACGCGGCGGCCTTGGGCAAATCGATCATCGTGTTACATGGACCCGATCATCAACACGCTTTGAAAGAGGTGGACGCGGCCGCGCTTGCGGTGGCGGAAGAGCCCGCGCAGGTTGTCGAGATTCTGCGTTACGTCGAGACAGGCCGATTGCCAGGCTGAATGGCCCAAGGGCGTGCGGCACTTTGGCGCCGCCGCCCTGTGGTTCAAGTTAATCCCGAGGCGGGATGGTCAGGCCCTTTTGAACTGCAGGCCTTTCCAGAAAACGGTCGAGATAGGCCGCTACATTGCTGTAGGTGTCCCAACCGAGAACTTCTTTGACGCCATAATAGTCGAGACCACGTAGCCAGGGTGCGATGGCTATGTCCGCGATCGAATAGTCTCCGGCGATCCAATCCTGGCCGTTCAGCTGTGTTTCCAGGACGTTCAACAAGCGTTTGCCCTCGGTCACATAGCGTTCGCGGGGGCGGGGGTCTTCGATCTCGCTGCCAGCGAATTTGTGGAAATACCCCAGCTGACCGAACATCGGCCCAACGCCGCCCATCTGGAACATCAGCCATTGGGTGACTAAATGTTTGTCCGCCTTGCTCTGCCCCAGCAGCATGCCGCTTTTCTCGGCCAGATACAGCAGGATCGCTCCGCTTTCGAAAAGCCCCATCGGGACCCCATCGGGCCCGTTCGGATCAATGAGAGCCGGGATCTTGTTATTGGGATTTAGCGACAGAAATTCGGGACTTTTGACATCCGCATCTGCCAGCGTAACTAGATGTGCCTCGTAGGGCAGTCCGGTTTCCTCCAGCATGATCGACGCTTTGACCCCGTTGGGCGTTGCATAGGAATAAAGTTGGATGCGATCAGGAAATTGCGGCGGCCATTTGGCCATGATCGGGAATGAGGTGGTGTCCAGCATGATATGCTCCTGCAACAGGGTTATAGGTCTCAATGTGGTGGCATGAGCGCAGATTGTCAGGTGTTTGAGTGTGCAGGACCGGACAGTGACTGTTTGCTGGGGAACAGCAGGGGGAAAACTCGGAAATCCCGCACCTAGACCTGAGCGCAAAATTAGCCCAGACTTTCAGTGATCCCGCGCCAACAGCGCGGGTTTGCTGTTGGTGCAAAGGAGAAGTACGTGGAAGACGTCGTAACACAGGTGGGCGCATTTGGTCCGCTGATCATGAGCGCGATCAAAGCGCTGATCGTTCTGGTATTGGGTTGGATCGTCGCCGGAGCCATAAGTGGTCTGGTGCGGCGGCGGATCAACGCGACACCGCATATCGACCCGACTTTGGGGAATTTTGTTGCGAGCCTGGTGAAATGGGTGCTGCTGGCGATAGTCTTTGTCGCCGTGCTGGGCATCTTCGGTATCGAGGCGACCAGCATCGTGGCCATTCTGGGTGCCGCATCCTTGGCCATCGGTTTGGCGCTGCAGGGAACACTCAGTGATTTAGCCGCAGGCGTGATGCTGGTCGTGTTCCGGCCTTATAAGTTGGGCCAATATGTCGATATTGGTGGCACAGCAGGTACCGTGAAAGACTTGAATCTGTTCACGACTGAGCTGGTGACGCCGGATAACGTACAGATCATCGTGCCAAACGGTCAGGCTTGGGGTTCGGTGATCACAAACTACTCCGCCCATGACACGCGCCGGGTCGATCTGGTGTTCGGCATCGACTATGGCGACAGCGCGGATGAGGCGATGAACATCATTCTGGATGTGGCCAAGGCCGACAGTCGTGTCATGGCTGATCCTGAGCCTTGGGTGCGGGTGACAAACCTTGGAGACAGCTCGGTTGATCTGACAGCGCGCCTGTGGTGTGCAGCGGCTGACTATTGGGATGTGAAGTTCGAACTTACCAAAACTATCAAGGAAGCGTTTGACGCCAAGGGCGTATCCATCCCGTATCCGCATTCAGTGGAGATTCACAAAGAGGCGTAAGCCTCCCGCCCGTCGCTCGGGCATTGAATTGCCCTCCTCCGGTTGGGCCAGGCACCGCGCCAAAGCGCGGTGCCTTTTTTTGCGCGACCGTTGGGCCAGAAAACAACAGCGCCGCGCCTTTGGCGCGGCGCCAGGCCCAAGTCTGTAAAGCGTCCTTTGGAAAAGGACGCTTTCAGAGGTGGAAGTGCTCTTAGTTCAGCAGAGTTGTCGGATCGACAGAGTCGATGTTGAGGGCGGTACCTACCGCTTCGTAAGTCAGCTTGCCGGCGTGGACGTTCAGACCTGCCAGCAGGTGTGCGTCGTCCTTGCAGGCCTGCTTCCAGCCCTTGCTTGCCAGCGACAGCATGAACGGCATGGTTGCGTTGCCGAGTGCGATAGTTGAGGTTCGGGCAACCGCGCCGGGCATGTTGGCGACGCAGTAGTGCATGATGCCGTCAACTTCGTAAACCGGATCTGCGTGGGTGGTGGCTTTCGAGGTTTCGAAGCAGCCGCCCTGGTCAATCGCAACGTCTACCAGAGCCGCGCCGGGCTTCATGGTCGACAGCTGTTCGCGCGAGATCAGCTTCGGAGCTGCTGCACCCGGGATCAGAACCGCACCGATGACAAGGTCGGCATCCTGAATCAGCTCGGCTGTCGCACCAGCAGTTGAATACTGGTTCTTGAACGTTCCGCCGAACACATCGTCCAGATACCGAAGACGCGGCAACGAGCGGTCCAGCACGGTGACATCTGCGCCCATACCCGCTGCGATCTTCGCGGCATGAGTGCCGACAACACCGCCACCAATGACGATCACCTTGGCAGGACCAACACCTGGGACTCCGCCCATCAGAACGCCACGGCCGCCATTGGCTTTCTGCAAGGTCCAAGAACCAACCTGAGGTGCCAAGCGACCAGCAACTTCCGACATCGGCGCCAGCAGAGGCAGGCCGCCGTTCGCGTCGGTGACAGTCTCATAGGCGATCGCAGTACAGCCGGATTCCAGCAGGTCGTGGGTCTGGTCTGGGTCGGGTGCCAGGTGCAGATAGGTGAACAGCAACTGACCTTCGCGCAGCATTTTACGCTCGACCGCCTGAGGTTCCTTGACCTTGACGATCATGTCGGCGGTGGCGAACACCTCTTCTGCAGTGTCGACGATGCGAGCTCCTGCCGCGACGTAGGCATCATTGTCAAAGCCCGAGCCCATCCCGGCACCGGTTTCGATGATGACTTCGTGACCACGGGCCACAGCCTCGCCAGCCGCGTTCGGGGTCATCCCGACGCGGAATTCCTGGGGTTTGATTTCCTTGGGGCAGCCGATTTTCATGTGAGACTCCATTCATAAACTGCCTAAATTATGGGCATTATGCTGTGCAATTTTTGTGAAACCCTGCTTGCCAAATGGTGGAATTGTAGGAAATTATCCGAAGATAGTTAAATACTACGCAATGGATGTGCGCCGATGATGATAGATGCGACCGATCGAAAGATTCTGGCAGCCCTTCAGCGCAAAGGTCGGATGTCTAATTCAGAGCTATCCGAACAGGCCAACCTGTCACCATCGGCGTGCCACCGCCGTGTTCAACGGCTTGAGGCAGAAGGTTATATCAAAGATTACGTCGCATTGCTGGATGCACGTAAAATGAATGTGCCAACAACTGTGTTTGTCGAGATTACTTTGCAGGGACAAGCGGAAGAGGTGCTTGAATCCTTCGAAAAGGCAGTAGCCCGAATTCCCGATGTACTAGAATGTCATCTGATGGCCGGAACAGCGGATTATATTCTGAAGGTGGTTGCTGAAAATACCGAAGATTTCGCGCGCATACATCGGCAGTACCTGTCTCGCTTGCCCGGCGTGGCGCAGATGCAAAGCTCTTTTGCTTTGCGCACGGTTTTCAAAACGACGGCCCTGCCAGTTTGAACTCTTCCGCACCCGGTGGCCGCGTTTCATCCTGACCGCTTGTATCTGCCTTCAGACCGGTTCAAAATCTATAGCTCTGACCATAAGTGAAACATTGGCAATTCGCGCTGACATCCGATGGTTACACTGGCCCTGTATGGTCCGAACCCGAAGACGATAAGGAGCAGACCTTGGTTTACGAACATGACAGCACCCCTAAAGATTGGCTGGAAGCCGAACTGGAAGATTCGCTGGATGAAGATTTCGAGATCGAATTCAGCGAACCAATGCTTTCGGTCGAGGTGCGTAAGATCTACAAGGATCAGCATCCTGATATGCTGGATCGCAAGGTCTATTTTCGTAACCTTTTGCGTCTGCAGGCCGAACTTATCAGGGTACAGGATTGGGTGGTTCACACCGGGGCCAAGGTTTGCATCCTGTTCGAAGGCCGCGACAGTGCTGGCAAGGGTGGGGTGATCAAACGCATAACACAGCGCTTGAACCCGCGGGTCGCGCGCGTGGTCGCCTTGCCTGCGCCTAGCAGACGGGAACAAAGCCAGTGGTATTTTCAGCGCTATGTGCCCCATTTGCCTGCGGCGGGTGAGATCGTGTTCTTCGATCGGTCCTGGTACAACCGAGCGGGTGTGGAACGCGTGATGGGGTTTGCCGACGAAGATCAGGTTGAACAGTTTTTTCAGGACGTTCCCGAATTCGAGCGGATGCTGGTGCGGTCGGGGATTATTCTGCTTAAGTACTGGTTCTCGATTACAGACGAAGAACAGCAACTGCGATTCCTGATGCGCATTCACGACCCAATGAAGCAGTGGAAGCTGTCGCCCATGGATCTGGAATCCCGCATCCGGTGGGAGGCATACACCAAGGCCAAAGAGGATATGTTCTTTCGCACCAACATATCCGAGGCGCCATGGTATATCGTTGAAGGCAATGACAAAAAGCGCGAACGGCTTAATTGTATCGAGCACCTGTTGACCAAGATCCCCTATGAGGATGTGCCGCAAGAAAAGGTCAACTTGCCGGATCGGCGCTATAATCCCGAATACGAACGGCGTATTCTGCCGGATGAGCTACACGTGCCAAAAATCTACTGATTTGGCTGGCATGTGGTGCGGGAGAGTGATCCCCCGCACCTGAACGGTTTGATTAGCCCCAATCAAATCCGCAGTTCATTTCAAATACAAACATGCCGCACATATCGTCATTCGTGTCTTCGACTGTGGTTTCAACGGTTTCAATCATGTCGTCAGCGACGTCGGTGTCGAACACAAGATCGAAATCATCCATTTCCGGGGTCGTATCGGCCTGCTGCACCGGAGACCAATCGAACTGGTCAAAATGGGCCTGCAGTGCGTTAACAAACGCTTCGATCCCGGCAAGGAAGGCCTGAACGTCAAAGCAGTCCGCGCCCGGTGCACCATTGTCAACGACAACCTCAGGTAATTCTGGCTCTTCGACCTCGGTGACGTCGGTATCCGGCACTTCAGGTTCCGGGTCTTCAACTTCAGTCACGTCGGTATCAGGCGTTTCCGGCTCTTCAGTTTCGGTGACATCAGTTTCCGGTGTCTCCTCGACTGGGTCGTCGGTCTCAGTGACGTCAGTGTCCGGCGTTTCGTCCGCAGGTCCCTCGGTCTCTGTCACATCGGTGTCCGGAGTTTCGTCCGTTGGTTCTTCGGTTTCAGTAACGTCCTCGTCCGGGGTCTCTTCAGCCGGTTCTTCGGTTTCAGGAACTTCCGCCACCGGTGTTTCGTCACCCGGTTCCTCAGTCTCGGTGACGTCGGAATCCGGCACTTCAGGTTCGGTAGGAGTGGTAACCTCTTCTTCCTCCGGCTCAACAACCTCTTCGGCCGGTGGGGCCACTGGCGGGGTGGTGCCGCCGTTATCAAGATCGACCTCGCCTTGTGTCGCGGCAAAGTTCTGCGTCACCATGACTGCATCGAACCCCTGCATGTCGCCTTCTTCGATCCCGATGCCGATATACTTAAAATCGGGGTTCAGAATGTTGGCTCGGTGGCCGGGACTGTTCATCAGGTTCTGGTGCAATTGCGCGACATCATCGCTGATGCCTGGTGCGCCGCGCTCGGATTGCCAGGCGATGTTTTCTCCGGTGCGCCAGCTCCCGGACAGGTCGAACCCTGCGGCTTGCATCCGTTGGGTCGCGGATGAACCACCCTGACCGGTGTGGCTGAACCGGTCGGTGTCCAGCATCCAGCTGCTGTGGTCCTCGGATGATTCATTCAGGTTGCGTTCAAGTTCCAGGGGATCAAGACCGCGGGATATGCGCTCTTGGTTGATCAGCGCGAGCATTTCGCGCTCAACCGTACTTGCTGTCGACATCAGTGCCTCCGTTTTTGGTTATGTCTGAGTGGACGGCCTCACTTACAGACGATCAAAGAACGCTGAACAGGGTAGGTACGGCGTTGGGCGATTTTCGGCGGCAGAATGCAACCGAGCGGCGATTCGCTGCGCTGTAAAATGCCGACATAGGCGATTGCATCAAAATCGGCAGGTTGCCGCGAGGGTAAAGCCGGGAATGGGCGAGAATATCCGCCCTAAAAAACGACAAACCCCCGGGCGGGGCCTCGGGGGTTGTCAAATAGTGTCATCCAAAGCTGGACGAGTCGCGGTAGGCTCTTAGAGCAAACCTTCGCGCTGTGCTTTCTTACGTGCCAGTTTACGGGCACGGCGGATCGCTTCAGCTTTCTCGCGCGCTTTTTTCTCGGACGGTTTCTCGAAATGTTGCTTCAGCTTCATTTCACGGAACACGCCTTCGCGCTGCAGCTTTTTCTTCAGGGCACGAAGCGCCTGATCGACGTTATTGTCGCGAACACTAACCTGCATGTGGTTGTCACCACCTTTCTAGATAGAGTTGCAAGGAAATTGCAGGAGGTGGCCGTATAGCAAAGCGCGCCTAACTTGTCTAGTACTGGACCCGCAGCCTCGGAGAGCCGAAATGACCGCTACCTATGAAGATACCAAAGAACAACTTCTGAACGCGATTCTCGACCATGTGCCCTTTGACGGTTGGTCGGAAACAAGTTTTCGTGCAGCGATTTCCGATTGCGGTCTGGGTGCTGGACTGGCCCGTGCCATCTGCCCGCGCGGTGCTGTCGATCTGGCACTGGCCTTCCATGCGCGCGGTGATGCGGCAATGCTGGATCGTATCAATACTGAGGATCTAAGTGGGCTGAAGTTTCGTGACAAGATCGCCGCCGCTGTCCGCTTTCGTTTACAGGCAGTCGAAGACAAAGAGGCCGTGCGCCGGGGTGTGACTCTGTTCGCGTTGCCAATCTATGCCGCAGATGGGGCCAAGGCGGTCTGGGGCACCTGTGACCAGATCTGGACAGCGCTTGGCGATACTTCGGATGACGTGAACTGGTACACCAAACGTGCCACTCTGTCGGGCGTCTATTCTTCAACACTATTGTATTGGCTGGGCGATGACAGTCCGGATTATCAGGCGACATGGGAATTCCTCGATCGCCGGATCGAGGGCGTGATGCAGTTCGAAAAGCTCAAGGCGCAGGTGAATGACAATCCGCTGCTGAAGCCGTTTCTGGCTGTGCCCAACTGGCTTGCGGGTCAGGTGAAGGCTCCGGTGAAGATGCCAGACAACTTGCCCGGTTCGCTGTCATCGGGGAAATAGTCGCAACGTTTCCACTTGTTGCTGGGCCTCTGCGCTACTGACTGCTAGGCAAGAGGCAAAGGAGATATGCCCATGACCCAGACGATGCGCGCTGTTGAGATTACCGAAGCGGGTGGCCCGGACGTTCTGCAATTGACCGAACGCCCGATGCCGGAACCGGCGGAGGGTCAGGTGGTTCTGAAAGTAGCCTATGCCGGGGTGAACCGTCCTGATGCGCTGCAACGGGCGGGGGCGTATGATCCGCCTCCGGGTGCGAGCGATCTGCCGGGTTTGGAAGCCTCAGGAGAGGTTGTCGCGATTGGCACGGGTGTTGAGGGGCTGGCGACTGGCGATCAGGTCTGCGCCCTGCTGCCAGGTGGCGGTTATGCCGAATATGTAGCCGCTCCTGCCGCGCATTGCTTGCCTGTTCCTACGGGCATGGGTTTGAAAGAAGCTGCCTGCTTGCCAGAGACCTTCTTTACCGTCTGGTCCAATGTATTTACGCGGGGTGGCCTGAAAGCGGGGGAACGTTTTCTGGTCCATGGTGGTTCAAGCGGGATTGGCACGACCGCGATCCAGTTGGCCAATGCATTTGGCGCTCGGGTTTTTGCCACGGCCGGATCGGCTGAGAAATGTGCGGCTTGTGTCGAATTGGGGGCTGAGAAGGCGATCAATTATCGCGATGAAGACTTCGTGGCTGCGATGCGTGCGGAGGGTGGCGCAAACCTAATCCTCGATATGGTGGGCGGCGATTACATCCCGCGCAACGTCAAAGCGCTGGCCGAAGATGGTCGTTTGGTTCAAATCGCATTCCTGCAAGGTCCGGTGGTCGAACTGAACTTTGCGCTGATGATGGTCAAGCGTCTAACCCTGACCGGCAGTACTCTGCGTCCGCAAAGCGATCTGGCGAAGGCACGCATTGCGCAAGACTTGCGTGAAGCCGTCTGGCCCTTGCTTGAGGCCGGGAAGGTTGCGCCTGTGATGGATTCCGAATTCGATTTGGCTGAAGCCGCCGCTGCGCACGCGCGGATGGAAGGATCGGGCCATATCGGCAAGATCGTTCTTAAAGTCTCCGGCTAAGCTGACGCCGCGCGGTCAGGCGACCGCCCGGCGATACAGATGCCAAGTGGCGTGACCCAGAATGGGCATCACTACGATCAAGCCCAGCAGAATCGGTATGGCGCCCAATATCAGAAGCGTCGCCACGATCGCACCCCAAGTCAGGATCACGCCCGGGTTTTGACGCAAGACCCGAACCGAGGTCACCACGGCCACTGGAACGCCCACTTTGCGATCAAGCAATAATGGAAAGCTGACCACGCTCAGCGCCAACGCGACCAGTGCGAACAGGAAGCCGATGGCGGTGCCGATGATGATCATGCTCCAGCCAGCTCCGGTGGTAAATACCTCGGTGATAAAGGCTGTTGCCGAGGCTGGGGGCTCTGGCCCAAGTGTCTGCGCGTAGATTCCTTGCGCTACCATCAGCCAGATCAACAACAGCATGACCAGATAAAAGCCCAGTGCCAATATCGCGCCGAAGGAAGGCGAGCGGAACACGCCAAACGCATCCAGCCAATGGACGTCTCCGCCCTGTTCCCGCTTGCGACTGATCTCATAAAGCCCAACCGCGGCGACAGGTCCGATCAGGGCAAAGCCCATGACCAGCGGGGCCAGCAAAGGCACCATGTCTTTGTTGAGCCCAATACCGAACATCAGCAGGCCTGCGATCGGATAGATCAGAACGATAAAGATCGCATCGGCTCGAGTTTCGAGAAAATCGTTATATCCGGCTTTCAGGCATTCGCGCAGATCCTGCAGGGTCAGCGTGTGCACTGTTGGCAGGGTGCGGACATCCGCGCTGCCGATTTCGGATACTGATTCCGACACATGATCGCTGGTCGCCCGCAGATTACGGGCGACCCAGGTAATTGGGTTACCGATTGTCTTGTCCATGTTCATCCCCTTCTCTGGCGTGGGTGCGCCGCGGGATGCATCCGGTACGGCAAATTCGTGTGACCGGATCAGCCGGCAACGTCTGCCCATTTACAACGTCCACCCGCATTATAGCACATATTGCAAAATCTTGCCCGAACATGCTTGAGGGATAACAACGATTGCCCTGTCGAACAGGCATGTTAGCTTTGTTTCAACAGGCAACGGAGGGTATCATGCAGCAAACAGCGCGCACTGTCGTCATTCACGAACACGGCGGGCCAGAGGCCCTGCGGATTGAGGATCGTCCGCTTGGGGATCCGGGGCCGGGAGAAGTACGCATTCGCCACCATGCCTGCGGATTGAATTTCATTGATGTGTATCAGCGCACCGGTCTCTATCCGCTTGAATTGCCTCACGCATTGGGGATGGAGGCAGCCGGCGTGATTGAGGCTGTGGGCGAAGGTGTCACGCACCTTTCCACTGGCCAACGCGCGGCCTACGCTGCAGGCCCGTCCGGGGCCTATTCCGAAGCGCGTGTGATGCCTGCCGCACAGGTATGTCCGCTGCCCGAAAGTATCTCGTTCCGTACCGCTGCGGCCATGATGCTGAAAGGCATGACGGTCGAGTACCTGTTTCACCGCACAACGCCTTTGCGTCGGGGGGACACCGTTTTGTTTCACGCCGCCGCTGGAGGCGTCGGCCTGATTGCCTGCCAATGGGCGAAATCCGAAGGCATCAAGCTGATTGGCACCGCGGGAACGGATGAAAAATGCAGCCTGGCGCAGTTCAACGGCGCGTCGCATTGCATCAACTACCGAACCGAGAACTTTGTCGAACGTGTCGCCGAGATCACCGGCGGCAAAGGTGTAGATGTGGTGATGGATTCCATTGGCGCAGACACGTTCGAAGGGTCGCTGGATTGCCTGAAACCCTTGGGTATGATGATTTCATTTGGCAATGCATCGGGACCAGTACCACCGGTTGACTTAGGCATGCTTGCGCAACGAGGATCCTTGAAGATCACCCGCCCAACCCTGTTCACCCATATCTCGGATCACGCTACTTGTCAGGCAATGGCGCGGCGTCTGTTTGGCAAAGTGGATGGGCGCGAGGTTAAGATCCACGTCGATCAGGAGTTTCCGCTGGATCAGGTTGCTGATGCACATCGCGTATTGGAAGCGCGTCAGACCACCGGCAGTACAATCCTGGTGCCCTAACAGGAGAGGCCCGGCAATGACCGCCGGACCCGTACATTTGTTTAGAACCGGTACGCGACACGCAACTGGAGCGTCGTGGCATCAACATCGACGCCCGATGAATTGAAATCATCAAACTCATGATACAAAAGTTCGCCGCCTACGCTGATGTTGGGGGCGACGATCTGTTCATAGCCAGCACCAATAAACCAGCCATTGTCGCTGCCCAGATTATTTGTGTCCGCGTCGGCATAACCAGCGGTTCCGTATAGCAGACCCTGTGGGTTCACCTTGTAGCCAGCGCGCGCTTTGATGCGCCAGACTTTCTCGACCGTGGTAGCGCTGCCCAGGTCGATGTCGCTCCAGTCATAGTCAAAGCCACCGCCAACTACCCAGTCGCCCAGATCATAGTCATATCCAAGGATGATACCACCAATGGCACCATCGCCATCAACGCCTGAGATGTTGGTGTCGATATCCGCATAGCCGATCTGCGCGCCGCCATAGAAGCCAGTCCAACTGCCCGAGGATTGAGCCATCGCTGAACCCGCCGCTAGCGTCACGATAGAGGTGAACAGTGCAAGTTTACCCGTCATCTTCTGTTTCCTTTCGCTCGAAATCTGCTGACCGGTAATCGGCTGGCAGCCTTATGCCCAGCACTACGAACCAGCCCAAAAGCCGGATCAGTGATGCTTTGTCTATTCCGAACCATCCTGATGGCTAGCCGGTGTCCCCGGCGCGGGCCCATTTGATCTGGGCGCTTGTCTTTGATTCTAAATAGGCCGCGGCACGGCGCCTTCAAACGAAGATCGGCGGCAGATACGATCTGCCGCCGATATACAAAGGTCTTGTCAGCGAATTATTGCTGCAGTTCAGCCGGGTCTTTGTCGGCGATGTCTTCCCAGTTTGCGCTAGCCTGCTCAACAAAGCCCGGAATGTCGCCTTCCCAACGCTCCTGAATGTCCTGCGACAGGTTCAGGTACAGCTTGTTGTCGACGATTTTCCAGTAATTCGGGTCACCGTCAAACTTGAAGCCCATTGCGGTGCCAAATGCGCAGTAGCCACCGTAAGCGGGCAGGTATGCCTCAGGGTTGGCTTCAAAGGCGGCTTTGTTCTCTTCCGATGCGAAACGGTACAGCGCGTCGTTGTGCAGGGTGGAAATGCGGTAGTCGCCCTTGGTGGCTTCACCAACGGTGAAATAGGCAACTGGGTCATAGCCCTGCATTGCCAAGCCGGTTGAGCTTGCATTGATTTCAACACCTGCGGCCATGGCCGAGCTTGCAATGGCAACAGACAGCGCGACTCCGCTGATTATGGATTTGAACTTGTTCATGACTTCACCTTTCGTGAATAGGCTCGCTTAAGAGCACGGTAATTTTGCCCGGGCGATCCGGATTTGATTGTCGCGACGCCGGTAATTGGTCGTCACAAAATCCCAGTTGGGGAATGGCCTGTTCACGTTCAAAGCAATCAATTGTGATTGTGCGGTCACAAAGACCTGTTGTTCATTCCTGCACGTCAGGCACGAGCGCCAGAACAAAGGCAACCACTTTCTCAGCGGGCATCTCACAGGGGCGCAGCAGCGCACCGCTCTTGCGGGTGAGATAAAGGTTTAAGCTGATATAGTCCGGTCCGCCCAGTTGATAGGCCACGAGCTTGTGTGATTTCCCACCTGCCATGATCTGATGCGAAACCAAATATCTGCGCGGGCCAGCGGCCCCCGTGAATGTGCCGATGGGCAGATCATCGATCGCCTTCAGGAAAGCGCTGGACGCCGTCACGATTTTCCGATTTTTGGCTCGGTGCCTGCCTTGATACGCGCGAGGTTGGCGCTGTGCCGCCAGTAGACCAGTAAGGTCAAAGCAATCCCGAGGAAAAACGTACTGCCATCTGTCAAAACCATAATCCAAGTTGTGGACAGAGCGGCGGCGGCCAGCGCCCCAACAGATGAAATACGCCAGATCAGCACTGCAACCAGCCATGTCAAACAACAGGCGACACCCACGCGCCAGTCAAGCGCGAGCCAAAGGCCCAGAAAGGTTGCTACGCCTTTGCCGCCTTTGAAGCCCAGCCAGACCGGGAAGCAATGACCAAGAAATGCGGCAAGCGCTGCGATTTGCGCAGCGTCTTCACCGGCCAATACGCGCGCCAGCAAAACGGCAGCGGCGCCTTTGGCCGCATCAAACAACAATGTCAGCGCCGCCGCTCCCTTGTTGCCGGTGCGCAGAACGTTGGTTGCCCCGATATTACCCGACCCGATTTGCCGCAGGTTTCCCAGACCCATCACGCGCGCGACGATCATGCCAAACGGGATTGACCCAAGCAGGTATCCCAACGCGGCCCACAGGATGAGCTGAGTCATTGTGCTGTCGATCAAGGGCATCAGGCTCTCCGGTACACTTCTTGTCCAGCGACATAGGTTGCGGTGACCTTACCCTGCATCCGCTGGCCGTCAAACGGTGTGTTCTGCGATTTCGATTTCAGCGTAAAGCGGTCCAGAACAAAGGGAACATCCGGGTCGAACAGGACCAGATCAGCGGGCGCGCCTTGGGACAGGCGACCACTCTCCAAGCTCAGCCGTTTGGCCGGGTTCAGGGCCATGGCGCGGAACAGGGTCGGCAAGTCCAGCTGTTCGGAATGGTATAGGCGCAGCGCCGCAGGCAGCAGCGTTTCCAGCGCCACCGCGCCCGAGGCCGCCTCTTCAAACGGCAGGCGCTTGCTTTCCTCATCCTGCGGGGTGTGCATGGAGCTGATCGTGTCTATCAGACCGGTTCGCACTGCTTCGATCACGGCTAGCCGGTCATCTTCGGATCGCAGTGGGGGCTTGATTTTGAAGAAGGTGCGATAATCGGACACGTCCAATTCGTTCAGTGTCAAATGGTGGATCGACGTGCCTGCCGTGATGTCCAGCCCGTTGCGCTTGGCGCGTTCCAGTGCGGGCAGGGCGCGGGTCGTTGTGATCTGATCGGCGTGATAGGCGGCTCCGGTCATTTCAAGCAAGGCGATGTCACGATCCAGTCCCATCCGCTCAGCAATAGGCGCTACGGTGGGCAAGCCTCGCAGAGCGGCGAACTTGCCGCTGGTGGCTGCAGCTCCAGCGCTGAGCCCCGGCTCCTGCGGATGCGCAATGACCAGTGCGCCGCAGGATTTAGTGTAAGTCAGAGCACGAGAAAACACCTTGGTGTTGGTCACGACATGATCGCAATCGGTAAACGCCACGGCGCCTGCGTCCTGCAGGAACCCGATCTCGGTCATCTCACGCCCTTCGCGTCCTTTGGTCAGGGCGGCCATCGGCAGGACGTTGACCGGAGCGTCCGCTTGCGCGCGGCGGGTGGCAAACTCCAGCGTCTCGGGTGTGTCGACGGCAGGTAGGGTATCAGGGCGCGTGACGATGGTTGTCACACCCCCCGCGGCTGCTGCAAGACCTGCAGATTTATAGCTTTCCTTGTGCCGTTCACCGGGTTCGCACACCTTGACGCCAATGTCGACAATGCCGGGGGCAAGGCATTGCCCACCGCAATCGACCACCTGCGCGTCAGCGTCTGGGGCCGCGCCTTCACCAAGCGCCGCGATCCTACCGTCGGCAACCTTCAGCCAGCCGATGCTATCTGTGTCCGCTTCGGGGTTGATCAGGCGGGCATTGGTGAAAATCAGATTGCTCATGCCATGGCCCTTTCGATTGCGGCTTTGGTGGCGGCGGGGTCCGCCTGGTATTTGATAAGGTGTTTGTCGCCGCCTTTGGTGACGATCTGGACAAAGCTGCCAATCGTGTTGACCGCCTGAATCTGGTTCAGCGCCACCTTGCGCGAACCGGGACCGGTGAGGGTGGTGTCTGTCATTTCCCACGTGGCGACCAGTTCTTCCGAGGCCAAATACCACGCGCGGATCCCGATGGCAGCCAACCCGGCAGGCGCGCCGGTCCAGACGTAGGGATTGCCGATCAACCATAGCACGACCATCGCGGCCGCCATTGCAAAGGCGGCGAGCCATGCATTGGTGCGGACAAAAGCGCTTTTGTCCGAGGAGAATGTCACAGGATCAGCCACAAGGCACCTCCGATGGCGATCAGAATCAGCAAGGCAATGACCGCTGATCCGATGCGGTTTGGTTTGGTATCCGCTGGCGGGCTTTGCGGGGCCGAGTATGGCTTTGCGCTTTCCGTCTCGATCACGTCGCCGGTCCAGTTCGTGGCCTCTTCCGTGAACAGGCCAATCAGATGCAGGCGTGGATCGGGTGAAAGGGTTACTGATCGATCGCCGAAAGCCGCGCTGCGCAGGACCATCACCCAGCCTTCGATGGCCTCCAATTTCGTGCGGTCTAACTGGTCTATCGAGACACCGCAGCCTTCGCTGAGATAGCCATAAAGCCCAAGGTCTTCGAGGTCGGATACTGGAAAAATGTCGATCTGTTCGGGGTCCAGCCCTTCGACTCCAAGTACCTGATCAACAGCCCCCGGTTCGTGCAGGAATTTCGCCTCTTCCGGGTGCATATCCAGCGAGAACAGGCGGATCACGCCGCGCTCATGGGGGGCGATGATCAGATCGTTCATGCGGCTTCTCGCACGTTGCGCGCCAGCAGGTCCATGGCGGCCATGCGGACAGCAACGCCCATCTCGACCTGTTCCTGAATGACGGACCGGTTGATGTCATCGGCCAGAGTGCCGTCGATCTCGACCCCTCGGTTCATGGGGCCGGGGTGCATGACGATGGCGTCGGACTTTGCCAGCGCGAGTTTCGCGGCATCCAGCCCATAGCGGTGGTAGTATTCGCGCTCTGAGGGGATGAAACCGCCGTCCATGCGTTCTTTCTGAAGGCGCAGCATCATGACTACGTCGACGTCTTTCAGGCCTTCGTTCATGTCGTCATAGATTTCGGCCCCGAATTCGGCGAACTGAGACGGTACCAGCGTCGGCGGGCCGATCAGGCGGATACGGTTTTCCATCTTGCCCAGCAGGATCAGGTTCGAGCGCGCGACGCGCGAATGCGCCACATCTCCGCAGATCGCGATGTTCAGCCGGTGCAGCCGGCCCTTGGCCCGGCGGATGGTCAGCGCGTCCAGAAGGGCTTGTGTCGGGTGCTCATGCCGCCCGTCGCCCGCGTTCAGCACGGCGCAGTTTACCTTCTGCGCCAGCAGGTCCACCGCGCCGGAATGAGGATGCCGTACTACAAGCAGATCGGGATGCATCGCATTCAACGTCATCGCCGTATCGATCAGTGTCTCGCCCTTTTTGATCGAACTGGCCTGCATCGCCATGTTCATCACATCGGCCCCCAACCGCTTGCCCGCCAGTTCGAAACTGGCCTGCGTGCGGGTCGAGTTTTCAAAGAACATGTTGATCTGGGTCAGACCCGACAGCACGTCCGAATGCTTAGTCGATTGCCGGTTCAGATCGACATAGGTTTCGGCCAGATCAAGGATAGCGGTGATATCGGATTGCGACAGATGCTCGATGCCAAGAAGGTGACGATGGGCGAAACGCATGGGCGGGCTCCTGTCTGACAATCGGACCGCTTATAGGAAGCCATGCAAGCCAAGGCAACCTAAGGTTCCGACCCTTCTGGCAGTTTCTCGCATCCGCCTTCGGGCAGGCATTGTTCGCCGGGTTTGCACCACTTGCCATAGCCGCAATCGATAGCCTTGATCGGAACACAGCCCTGATGAGCCGAGCATTTAAAGCCGGGCCGGCATTGCGAACCGGTTTCATCACACAGAAACCAGCCGGGGCGTGAGCATCCGCCGCCCGGCAAGCAGGATGAACCGGCTCCGCAGGTCCGGCCATCCGCGCAGGTTGGGGATGGAGCTGGGACCAAATCCGGTCTGCTGCGCTCGCATTCCCCGCGCCCGTTGCAGAAGCTGCCACCTGGGCAATCCAGACGCGAGGTGCACTTGTTCGCCCCCGCCGGGGCGCAACGGGTTCCTCCTGCCACGCAGCGCTCGAACGGGCCGCAGGTGCGTCCGCCTCCACAATAGGTGTGCCCGGGTGGGATACAGCGGCCATCAAAGCTGCAGCGCTGGCCTGCGGGGCAGCAACCGCGCCCGCATTGCAACTGTCCGGGGCGGCATTGAGTATTCCGGTCAAACAGCTGCGCGCTCGCCGAACCGCCAGAGGTTGCTAGCAATAGAGCAATCAGAAGGAATCGCAGAAATGACAGCATGACCCCGCCATGGTCGGTGCGACCCTGTGCCATGGCAAGGTCTATTCGCTTTCCCTCGGTCAAAAGCTGGTTAGATTGAGGGTTATGGAATCGGGTTTGGACCATCATACCGCGAGGGCGCTGCTGGAATGGCAGATCGAGCTGGGCGCCACCGAGGCGATCGGCGACGCGCCGGTGGATCGCTATGCGTTGCCGGACAAAGCGTCCAAGGCGAAGAAACCCGCTGCGATTGAACCTGCAAAAAAGCCTGAACCCGTCGATGCCGTAGCAGTTGCAAAACAGGCGGCAAAGACCGCCGGATCGCTCGTCGATTTGCGTGCGGCGATGGAGACGTTTGATCTTTGCGACCTCAAACGCGGCGCGCGGCAGTTGGTGTTTGCCGACGGCACACCGGGCGCAAGGGTAATGATCATCGGCGAAGCGCCCGGTCGTGATGAGGATCGCGAAGGTAAGCCCTTTGTCGGGCGCGCCGGGCAATTGCTGGACCGGATGCTGGCCGCGATTGATCTGGATCGGCGCGAGAATGTCTACATTACCAACGTGCTGCCGTGGCGCCCTCCGCAAAACCGCGATCCCAAGCCAGAAGAGATCGGCATGATGAAGCCGTTTCTGGAACAGCATGTGGCATTGGCCAAACCCGAGGTGCTGGTGGTGATGGGCAATATCAGCTGTCAGGCCGTGCTGGGCAAACGCGGTATCACACGGCTGCGCGGGAAATGGGATCAGGCGCTGAACCTGCCGGTCATCCCGATGTTCCACCCGGCCTACCTGCTGCGTCAACCGCAGATGAAGCGACAGGCCTGGGCCGATCTGCTGGACCTGCAAGCGCGGCTGAGGGGCGGGGCATGAGGGTGCTGGCGTTCTCTGACCTGCACATGGCGCGCAACCGCGCTTCCGACTTGGTGGCCGCCAGTGCTGAGGCTGATCTGGTCATTGGGGCCGGCGACTTTTGCAACGCGCGGCGGGGATTAGATGAAGCGATGCAGATGCTTTCGGGCATTGCGGCTCCGCTGGTTCTGGTGCCGGGCAATGCGGAAAGCGCCGAGGAACTGACAGAAGCCGCGCCTGAAGGTGCGCATGTTCTGCACGGGACAGGCATGACACTGGATGGTCTGCGCCTGTTTGGGCTGGGCTATGGCGTGCCAGTCACGCCTTTTGGCGATTGGTCCTGCGACCTGACCGAGCCTGAGGCCGCAGAACTGCTGGATCGGTGCGAGGCCACAGATATCCTGATCGTGCATTCTCCACCCAAAGGGCATGGCGATACTACCTCGCAAGGCCAATCGGTTGGCTCAGTCGCCGTTCGAGACGCAGTCGAACGGCTTCAGCCCAAATTCGTCTTTTGCGGGCATATCCATGACAGCTGGGGTTACCGAGGCACCATCGGCCGTACACAGATAGCCAATCTGGGGCCCAAAGTGCATTGGTTCGAGGTGAGTTTATGATCGACACGGTAACGCTGCTGGCTTTTATCCCGGCAGCGCTGGCGCTGAATTTCACACCCGGCGCGGATATGATGTTCTGTTTTGGTCAAGGCTTGCGCGCAGGTCCGCGCCCTGCGATTGCCGCAAGTGCCGGGGTCTCTGCAGGCGGTATGGTGCACGTTCTGATTGCCGGTCTCGGCCTTGGCGCGGCGGTCGCTACCCTGCCGTGGCTGTTCGATGTGATCCGCTGGGTCGGGGTGGGTTATCTGCTTTATCTCGCATGGGGTGCGATCAGGAATGGTGCAGTCGCCGCCGACGCACCGAACAGACCCACCCGTTACGCTTTTCGGGACGGGATGCTAGTCAACCTGACCAATCCCAAAGTCATTCTGTTCGTGCTCGCTTTCATCCCGCAATTTATCGATCCAGGGAAGGGTTCGGTATTGGCGCAGTTCCTGATCTATGGCGCAATTCTTGGTGTCGGCGGGTTTGTTGTGAATGGGCTGGTCGGCATTTTCGCTGGCGGCGCAGGTCGGATGCTAATCGGCAACCCGCGTGCCTCGCGTATTCTAGGTTGGGTGTCAGGGGGGATCTTCACCGCTTTGGCCCTCCGGCTTGCTATTATGGAAAGGGCCTGACACCGCATGTCACGCATTGACGAAAGCAAGAAGTTCATTCCCGTCCGGATCGCTGTCCTGACTGTTTCTGACACGCGGTCTCTGGACGAGGATCGCTCGGGCCAGACGTTGGTGGATCGGATCGAAAAAGCGGGCCACTCAGTGGCGGATCGCAGGATTATACAAGATGAGCGCGCTGAGATAGCAAAACAATTGCGTGCTTGGATCGCTGATCCTGAGATCGACGTTGTGATCTCGACCGGCGGCACAGGTCTGACGGGTCGCGATGTTACAGTCGAGGCACATCGGGATGTTTATGAAAAAGAGATCGAGGCGTTTGGCACCGTGTTCACCATAGTGTCTATGGAAAAGATAGGTACTTCTGCCGTGCAGTCCCGCGCCACAGGCGGTGTGGCGGGCGGAACCTATCTGTTTGCGCTGCCGGGCAGCCCGGGCGCGTGTAAAGACGCGTGGGATGCGATTTTGGAGAAACAGTTCGATTATCGCCACCGCCCCTGCAATTTCGTGGAAATAATGCCCAGATTGGACGAACATCTGCGACGGAAGTAGACTGGTCCTGCGTTTAACGCATCATAACCGCTTTGTGGCTTGGCATTTTTTGCGACCCGGCTACCTTTGCGGAAGACAGCATGTGCGACCAAAGGTGAGTGACCGATGCGATTTCTGCGGCAAAGCCTTGTAGGTGTGTTCCTGGCGTTTCTGACGCTGGGCCTGTTGATCGTGGCTGTACAGATGATCTCGGGTGCGGTGCAGGATGTGCTGACGCGGGACAATCAGACCCCCGAGGCGCGGGAACGCATTTTCGCCGTCAGTGTCCGCGCCGCCGAACCAGAAACCGTTACGCCCTATCTGGAGGCATTTGGTCAGATCCAAAGTCGCCGTCGGCTGGAGCTGCGCGCAGCCTTGGGCGGGCGCGTTGTGTCGCTGGCGGATGACTTTGAAGACGGTGGCACCGTGACGGCTGGTGAGTTGCTGGTTGAGTTGGATCCAGCTGATATGCAGTCAGCCTTGGACCGCGCCAAATCCGATCTTCTGGATGCCCAATTTGAAGAACGAGACGCAGAACGCTCGCTGCTGCTGGCGCAGGATGAATTGAAATCAGCCGAAGCGCAGGCCGAGCTACGCGACCGGGCTCTTCAGCGTCAACAAGACCTACAGACACGAGGCGTTGGCGCGGCTGCCAGTGTTGAAGAGGCGGAACTGGCTGCAACATCTGCTCATCAGGCAGTTCTGGCGCGCAGGATTGCGTTGGCGCAGGCTGAGTCTCGGGTTGATCAGGCCACCACACTGTTTGCCCGCGCCCGCATCGCGCTGGAAGGGGCCGAGCGTGATTTGGAAGACATGACGATCCACGCCGGCTTTGACGGGACGTTGACTGAGGTCACTTTGGTTGAAGGCCGGTTGGTCGCGGCCAATGAAAAGCTGGCTGAACTTGTGGACCCCAACGCGCTTGAGGTCGCGTTCCGGGTCTCGACCGCGCAATATGTGCGATTGTTGGACGCGCAAGGCGGCTTGATTTCCGCACCAGTTACCGTGTCGCTAGAGGTCACTGGGACCGATCTGATCGCCAAGGGCCAAATCAGGCGCGACAGCGGTGCTGCGGGTGAAGGGCAGACCGGGCGTCTGATCTATGCCCGCCTCGATGATGCGCCAGGTTTCAAACCAGGGGATTTCGTCACCGTTTCGGTTGAGGAACAACCGCTGGAGAATGTTGTGCGTCTGCCGTCCTCTGTTCTGGATGCAGCGGGCAACGTGCTGGTGCTTGGTCCGGACGATCGGTTGGAGCCTTTGGCAGTACAACTGATCCGTCGTCAAGGAGATGAAGTATTGCTGCGCGGTGAAGGTCTGGAGGGTCGAGAAGTAGTGATCGGACGGACGCCTCTGTTGGGTTCGGGCGTTCGTGTCCGGCCTCTGCGGGTTGAAGCCAGCACCGAAGTTGATCCCGGCATGGTCGAACTCTCCGACGAAAAGCGGGCTCAACTTGTCGCACAGGTCGAGGCCAGCGATGGGATGTCACAGGCGGATAAGGCCCAGGTATTGGGTCAACTGAGCGAGGCAAAGGTACCTGCCGCTCTTGTACGCCGTCTTGATGACAATCGGGCCGGGGGTTAGGCGCCATGATGCGCGAAATTCCCAGCGCGGCAGGCGGTATCCTGAGTTATTTTACCAGGCATCGGACAGCGGCCAATCTGTTGCTGCTGGTCATGTTGGTGTTGGGCATCGCGGCGATCCCCAACATGCGGGCGCAGTTCTTTCCTGATGTGATCCTTGAACGCGTCGATGTGAATGTCGAATGGGAGGGCGCCGGCCCCGAGGATGTCGACAATGGCATAATCCAACTGCTCGAACCTGCGCTATTGGCTGTCGAGGGTGTGGCCAGTACCGAATCAACCTCGCGCGAAGGATCGGCACAGGTCCGGCTGGAATTTGAACCAAACTGGGATATGTCCCGCGCAGTCGAAGAGGTTAGGACGGCAGTCGACAGTGTCACCAACCTGCCCGAAGACGCCGAGGAGCCGACAATTCGGCGCGGGGCCTGGCGTGATCGTGTCACAGATGTGGTCATCACTGGCCCCATCGAGGCCGAGCAATTGGCTAAGTTCACCGATGAACTGATCAGCCGCCTCTTTGCCGCCGGGGTCACGCGCACTACGATCCGCGGTTTGGCCGCACCGCGCGTGGTGGTCGAGGTGCCCACAGTGCAGCTGATCGCCAATGACATTTCACTCTCGGATATCGCGGCGGCCATCGCTGCCGAAGTCACGGCTAACCCTGCAGGCGATGTCTCGGGAG
This sequence comes from Ruegeria sp. AA3, assembly GCF_056542905.1. Classification (NCBI taxonomy): domain Bacteria; kingdom Pseudomonadati; phylum Pseudomonadota; class Alphaproteobacteria; order Rhodobacterales; family Roseobacteraceae; genus Ruegeria; species Ruegeria sp. AA3. Next base: position 125,071 of record NZ_JBQGAQ010000005.1, read on the forward strand.
CCAATGCGCGCATCCGGACGGGGGTGGAAAAACGCACCCCGGAAGAAATTGAGGGCATCGCCCTGCGCAATTTTGCAGACGGCTCAAAGCTTGTTGTAGGGGATGTGGCTGAAATCAGGGTCGAGGGCGTTACGCGCAATCGCAGCTATTTTGTAGGTGAAAATCCTGCAATGTCGATCCGCGTAGATCGTTCCAATCTTGGCGACGCCATTGGCATCCAGCGCGATGTTGAGGATGTAGTGGCCCAGATGCAGGCGAGCCTGCCCGAAGGCATCACGATTGAGCTGATCCGCACACGGGCGCAAGCCATCACCGACCGTCTGGATATTCTGGTGGACAACGGTCTGTTGGGCCTGGGACTGGTGGTGTGCCTGCTCTTCCTGTTCCTCAACGCGAGGATCGCTTTTTGGGTGGCCGCCGGCATTCCGGTTGCGATGTCAGCGGCTATTGCTCTGATGTATCTGGGCGGGCTTTCACTGAACATGGTGTCTCTGTTTGGTCTCATCATCACGCTGGGCATTGTGGTCGATGACGCCATTGTGGTGGGCGAACATGCCGATTTTCGTGCTCGCCGGCTGGGCGAAGCGCCGATGGTCGCTGCCGAACGCGCAGCCCGGCGCATGGCGATGCCGGTGTTTGCCGCAACCGTCACAACCGTCATCGCATTCTTTGGACTAACCGCGATCGGTGGCCGGTTCGGAGAGTTGATCCGCGACATTCCGTTCACCGTTATTGCGGTCCTGATTGCCTCATTGATCGAGTGTTTTTTGATCCTGCCGAACCACATGGCGCATGCCATCGCACATTCGGCAAAGGAACATTGGTATGACTGGCCAAACCGGGTCGTAAATAGAGGTTTCCGCTGGGTGCGCGATCATCTGTTCCGCCCGCTGGTCGCGTGGGTGATCTGGGCGCGCTACGTTGTGGTTGCGTTGATGGTTGTCGTTCTGGCCAGCCAGATCGCTCTGTTCATACGGGGGGATGTGAACTGGCGTTTCTTCAATGCGCCGGAACGCGGCTCGGTCACCGGCAATTTCATCATGGTTGAAGGTGCCACACGTGCGGAGACGCTTGAAATGATGCACATGGTCCAGCGGGCCACCGAAGAACTGGGCCAGATCTACGAAGAGCGTCATGGCCGCAATCCCATCGATTATGTTCTGTCAGAAGTAGGCGGATCGGCCGGATGGGGGCTGCGTGCGGCGGATGGGAAGGACAGCGATCTGCTGGGCGGTGTCTCGATCGAGTTGATTGATGCCGACCTGCGTCCCTATTCCAGTTTTGAGTTTGTGGGTGAGCTTCAGGACTTTGTCCCCCGCCATCCGAAGGTCGAATTGCTCAGTTTCCGCGGCTGGCGCTCGGGCCCCGGTGGCGATGCAATTGACGTGCAATTCTACGGCGCCGATGTGAACACGTTGAAATCCGCGTCCGAAGATTTGCAGGCGGCGCTGTCGAAATACACAGAAGTTTCGGCGCTTGAGGATAATCTGGCCTATGACAAGGAAGAGTTCATTCTGGATCTGACGGCACAGGGCCAGGCGCTGGGCTTCCGCATCGAAACACTTGGCCGCGTATTGCGAAACCGACTGAACGGGATCGAGGCCGCCACTTTCCCGGACGGACCGCGCAGCACCGAGATTCGGATCGAACTGCCCGAGGGCGAACTGACAGCTGATTTTCTGGAACGCACGCTGATGCGGACGCCCGATGGTGTTTACGTTCCGCTGGCCGATATTGTCTCGGTCGAGCGAAAGTCAGGGTTCTCGACTGTCAGGCGCGAAAATGGCCTGCGCGTGATCTCGGTGAACGGCGACATTTCCGAGGATGATCCGGCGCAAGCCGCCGAGATTGCTCGGGCGATGCAGGAGGAAATTCTGCCCAACATTGCCTCCGAACGTCAGGTTGAATGGCGCATGGCAGGTCTGAGCGAACAGGAGGACGAGTTCCTCTCAGAGGCGCGCACCGGGCTGATCCTGTGTCTGACCGGGATTTATCTGGTTCTGGCATGGGTCTTTGCCAGCTGGACGCGGCCCTTGGTGGTCATGGCGATCATACCCTTTGGCCTCGTGGGCGCGATTTGGGGGCATTACCTTTGGGATGTGCCGCTGAGCATGTTCACCGTTGTTGGCTTGTTGGGCATGACCGGGATCATCATCAACGACTCGATCGTGTTGGTGACTACAATCGATGGGTATCAACAGGAACGAGGGCTGGTACCGTCGATTGTTGAAGGCACCGCAGACCGGCTGCGACCGGTGATGCTGACCACTTTGACCACTGTGCTGGGCCTGACGCCTTTGATGTACGAAAGCTCACAACAGGCACAGTTCTTGAAGCCAACCGTGATCACGCTGGTCTACGGGCTGGGCTTCGGGATGGTGCTGATCCTGTTGCTTGTTCCCGCGCTGCTGGCGATCCTGAACGATGTCTCGCGTCCGATGACTGCAATGCGGCGTGCCTTACGAGCGCCGGATAGAGTGGTGCGCATAGCCGTTCGCGCAACAGGCGCAGCGCTGGCGGTTTGGTTAGGGGTATCAATGATCTGGCCCGCCGTTACGGGTGAACCGATGGTGCTGCTTTCAGACTTCTACCCAGCCCCGGATGGGCCAATTGTGTTGCAATTGGGCTTTGGCGTCTTTGCCGCCGGAGCGACGGTGATCCTGTTGTTGGGAGTGCTGCTGTCGAGCTTGCTATACGCACGATTGTCAGGTCGCGCCGAGGCTTGATCGCAAGATCGCAAGCTGCAGAAGATCGGGTACGCGGCTACTCATGGGAAGGTCACGGGCTTTGATCTGATCGACGGGGAACCACTGCGCGTCCCGCGCGTCATCTGCAGCAACCGGCGTACCCGAAGTGTAGCGACACGCGACACCAACCAACAGATAATGCGCCCGGATCAGCCCTTCGCCGTCGCGCAGAAGCAAATCCAGATTATCGAGATACTCCATCGGTTCGGCAATCACGCTCGTCTCTTCCCGCAGCTCACGGGCAGCGGCGGCCAAAACGGTTTCACCCCATTCCACATGGCCACCGGGAAAACCCCACAACCCTGCGTCGGGTTGCTTGTTGCGCTGAACCAACAGCACCTGATTTTCATGAACAACTACGGCCAACGCGCCAATCTTAGGAGTTTGACTCATCCGATCAGCCTGCGCTGCATCCCTGTATGTCTACAGCGTGGTTCGCCCCGAGCACAGTGATTCGCACTTCAGACCGATCCAGCGCAAACGGACCACCCGAGGCGCTGATGACCTCAGAACTGGTGATTAAGGTTTTGCCCTGGCGATGTGTTTCGGGTTGCGAAGCCCAGAGCATCGGGTTTCCCGGTTCGATTATGGCGAATTCGGACCCGCCTGCAGAGGGCATGGTGATATGCGCCTCGATCCGCATCCCGTCCGAAGTGGGCGTCAGGTGGCAGGTTGCGTTCACCACGCCAGCCTCACGCTCGGAAAACGGGCGCTGGGCAAGGGCAGCTGCTATAGCCGGATGGCGACCGGCTTTTGCATCCAGAGTGTGGTCAAAATCCAGCTTACCCGGTACACAGACATCTTTGCAGACACCCAAATCCATCTCACCGCGCAAACGAACGGGTTTTGCAGGGTTCTTAGGTGTGATCTCAACGGGAAGTACCAGTTGATCCTCATACCCGACCGAGCGCAGCCCATTTTGATCGAACACATGCGGTGCGGGCCACGTGATAGCGATATCCGCTATGTTGCCAGAGCCTGTCCAATTGAACTGCGGCGGAATGCCCGCATCACCCGGCGCACGCCAATAGGTTTTCCAGCCTTCCTTCAGCGTCAGATGCAAAGCGCCTTGATAGGTGCCCTTGGCGGTCCGGCCACCGTCCAGAACCTCAAGCTGCACCAGGTTACCAACCCCTTGAGCAATCGCAGGCAAGCCAAAGCAAAGAGTGGCCGTCAGACCGGCTGCGGCGGATTTCGAAAACAGTTTCATTGGCAGAACATGCGCATTCTGAGCGTAAATGCCAAGTCACGTTCCGGTCACTTAGGTGAAATGCCCAGAAATCCCAGCTGGTCCCTTGCCATTCCCCGGCATGCGGGTTCATTCTGGTGTCATCCTATGGCGCAAGAGAAGTTTGCTGATGGACCTTACGGGAAAACTGCTGATTGCTATGCCCGGCATGGGCGACTCACGATTCGAACATTCGGTCGTCTATATCTGCAGCCATGGCGAAGATGGCGCGATGGGTTTGATTGTCAACAAGCCTTCAGATTTGCGGATCAAGACCTTGCTGGAACAGCTCAACATCCCGTGCCGCATTCCGGTTATTGGGGAGCGTCTGGTTCAATTCGGCGGCCCGGTCGAGATGTCGCGTGGCTTTGTGCTGCACAGCGCGGACTACGATGCGAATCTGCATTCGATGCAAATTGCGGAAGATTTCAGCATGACCGCAACGCTCGATGTGCTTGAAGATCTGGCATCAGGCAAGGGGCCGCTGAATTCGATGCTGACTCTGGGCTATTCTGGTTGGGGGCCGGATCAGCTTGAGGATGAGATCGCCATGAATGGCTGGTTGACGACCGAAGCGTCCTCGAAACTTGTTTTCGATGTTCCGGATGACGAGAAATGGGAGGCCGCTTTGGCCACGCTGGGGGTTGATCCACTGACACTCTCTGCCAGCGCAGGCCGCGCCTAATCGCGGGGGGCCGCCGCGCGGCGAAGGCGGTCGTTGATGGCTGTACCCAACCCATGATCTGGGATCGGTGAAACAGCAATCGGTCGGCCTGTTTCATTCAGCTTGTGTAGCGCCGCGAACAGGTTGGCGGCGGCTTCGGCAAGATCGCTGCTATCTGAAAGGTTCAGATCACAGGTGACATCTCCGAATCCCAGCAAAACTTCGGCGCCTTGTGTGGCTTGTGCGTTCAGGCGAACGGGCGCATCCGGCGCGTAGTGGGATTGCAATTGCCCCGGCGCAGTCAGCAGATCACCCGGCTGGTGATGATGCAATTCCGTTTGCAAAACTTCTTCGATTCGTTCCAGCGCCACACCACCTGGCCGCAGCAGAGCAGGGGCTCCGGCCAGACCGACAATGGTGGATTCAAGCCCAACACCGCAGGGACCATCATCCAGAATGGCAGCGATCCGCCCCTCGAGCCCGGTTCGGACATGGGCCGCTGTGGTTGGGCTGATCTGCCCAGACGGGTTAGCCGAGGGGGCCGCCACTGGGCCATCAAATGAGGCCAACAAGGCGCGTGCGGTGGGATGGGCGGGCACCCGAACAGCCAAAGTATCCAGCCCCGCCGTGACGAGTGATGAAATCCCGTGATCATCCTGCAAGGGGAGAACCATTGTAAGTGGACCGGGCCAGAAGGCTTGTGCCAATTGCTCGGCCTGATCGGTCCATTCAACAAACCTTTTTGCTGTTTCGGTTGAGGCTACATGGGCGATCAGCGGGTTGAAGCTGGGCCGCCCCTTGGCCTCATAGATCGCAGCCACAGCCTCGCCATTCCGCGCATCGCCGCCCAGACCATAGACAGTCTCGGTCGGGAAGGCGACCAGCAGTCCTTGCCGCAACAGGTCGGCGGCCTTAGCGATGCCGTCGGCATCTGCTGATAAGTCTTGAGTGCCGAGAATGGTCATAGGTCGTGACGCCGCGTTTTGGTTGCTTGCAGTTCAGGTCACGGTAGGTAATCGTGCCAGCCCAGATGAATACCGGCGTGGGGCCGGGATTCCAACCCCACGCTGACAAACTGCCAGACTCAGAGGGAAACCATGCCCTATCGTGCCCCGATCTCAGACTATGAATTCCTGTTTCGCAACGTGATCGGTTTTGACCAGATCGCCGCGACCGAGAAATTCTCGGAGGCCAGCGATGACGTTGTCAGCGCCATTCTGACCGAGGCCGGGAGAATGTGCGAAGAGATCATGGCCCCGCTTCAACGTCCGGGCGATCTGGAACCCGCGCGGTTGGAGAACGGCGTTTTGCGTACGCCTCCGGGTTACGCAGAAGGGTGGAAAGCGATTGCCGAAGGCGGATGGATCGGGATGAGCGGCGATCCCGAATATGGTGGCATGGGCCTGCCCATGACCATGACCACCGCCGTGAATGAGATGATGAGCGCCGCCTGCCTGTCGCTGCAACTGGCCCCGCTGATGACCCAAGGCCAGATCGAGGCGCTGGAGCATCACGCAAGCGATGCGTTGAAGGCGCTCTATCTGCCGAAGATGATGGCGGGTGAATGGTCGGGCACCATGAACCTGACCGAGCCACAGGCTGGCTCGGATGTCGGAGCGCTGACTTCGAAGGCCGAAGATAATGGCGATGGCACATATTCGGTGACGGGCCAGAAGATCTATATCTCATGGGGCGATAACGACTTTGCCGAGAATGTCTGCCATCTGGTACTGGCGCGTCTGCCCGATGGTGTGCCGGGGACCAAGGGGATTTCGCTGTTTCTGGTGCCGAAATACATCCCCGATGAAAATGGCAATCCTGGCGTTGCCAACGATTTGAAAGTCGTCTCGCTGGAACACAAGATGGGCCTGCACGGGTCCCCAACCTGCGTGATGCAGTATGACGGTGCCAGAGGCTGGTTGGTCGGCAAAGAAAATGGCGGGATGGCCGCGATGTTCACCATGATGAACAACGCACGTCTGGGCGTTGGTGGTGAGGGCGTCGGTGCGGCCGAAGGAGCCTATCAGCACGCGCTTGCCTATGCGTTGGAACGCAAGCAAGGCAGGACGCCCTCGGGCACGATCATCGACCACGCGGATGTACGGCGGATGCTGATTTCGATGCGTGCGGATGTATTTGCCGCGCGAGCAATCATGCTGGCCAATGCAGCTGCGATCGACATGGCGCAGGCCACGCGTGAGGCCGATTGGGCTGCACGGGCCGCTTTGCTGACGCCAATCTGCAAGGCCTTCGGGACGGAAACCGGGATGCGTGTGTCTGAGACCGGGGTGCAGGTGCATGGTGGCATGGGCTTCATCGAAGAAACCGGCGCTGCGCAATACTACCGCGATGTCCGCGTAACCGCGATCTATGAGGGCACCAATGGCATTCAAGCCATGGATCTTGTGGCGCGCAAGATGATGGATGGGGGTGAGGCGGCTTCGAACCTGCTGGATGAGATCGAGGATCAGGCCGAAAAAGCCCGCGCCACTATGCCCGAGCTTGCCGGCCCAGTGTGGGAGGCATCTGAGACACTGCGTGAAGCCACAGAGTGGATCGTTGCGCAATCAGACATGAATAACCGCTTTGCCGGGGCGTCAGCCTTTCTCAAGGCCTTTGCGCGGGTGCTGGGCGGGCATTACCACCTGTCGGCGGCTCTGGCCGATCCCGATGGACCGCGCGCAAAACTGGCGCGCTACTACATCAACGCGCTGCTGCCCGAGCATACAGGCTTGCTGGCACAGGCGCAGAACGGGGCTGATGACCTTTATGCGCTCAGCGCTGAGGAGTTGGCGGTTTGATGGATGGCGAGGGGCCTCAGGTGATGCGTTATCCGTGGGTTGAACCGCCTGCACCCGGCGAATGGGTCGAGGTTGCAGAAGGTGTTCTGTGGATCAGGCTGCCTTTGCCCATGGCGCTGGATCATGTGAATGTATATGCGCTGGATGATGGCGATGGCTGGACGATAGTCGACACCGGGCTTTCGTCGAAGAAAACACGTGCCATCTGGCAGACCCTGATGGAAGGGCCTCTGGCCGGAAAGCCAGTACACCGGGTTGTGGTCACCCATCATCACCCCGACCACGTCGGCAATGCAGGCTGGTTCCAGACCGAACACGGGGCCGAGCTTGTGACCAGCCGCACCGCTTGGTTGTTCGCCCGAATGCTGACGCTGGACGTCCAGGAGAACTGGCCGAAGGAAACGCTCGATTACTACCGCAGCGCCGGGATGGATGCGGATGTGCTGGCGGGCCGGATGGCTGAACGTCCCTTCAACTTTGCCGACACCGTCTACCCCATGCCGCTGGGCTTTACCCGTGTCAAACAAGGCGACGTGATCCGCATGGGCGGGCGCGACTGGGACGTCCACATGGGCAACGGCCACGCACCTGAACACTGTACCTTTTGGAGCCGCGACGACAATCTGGTGTTGACCGGAGATCAGATTCTCAGCTCGATTAGCTCGAATCTGGGTGTCTATGCGACTGAGCCGATGGCAGATCCGGTTGCTGATTGGCTGGAAGCCTGCGAACGCCTGCAGCCTCTGGCCCGACCCGATCATCTGGTTCTGGGCGGGCACAAGCTGCCCTTCACTGGACTGCCTATTCGGATGCGTCAACTAATCGATAATCACCATGGCGCGCTCGAACGTTTGCTAAGCGATCTAGATCAGCCCAAGACCGCAGCCGAGTGCTTTGCCCCGCTGTTCAAACGTCAGATCAAAGGCGGCGAATACGGCCTCGCGCTGGTCGAGGCGGTTGCACATATGAACCATCTCTACCACATTGGAGCGGTCACCCGGACGCGCCGCGCGGACGGGGCGTGGGAATATCAGCGCAAAGGGTAAAGCAATGGACAAGATCGAAACATCGGCGGAAGCCGCCGAATCCGCAGCATTACCCCGTTGCTATGAGGTACATGCCAACCCCGATGCCGCATCGGGTAACAAAGATTTGCCTAAGCCGTTGCAAAAGCCGGTCGAAACCAAGAGCCCTGCTCAATGGGCCTATGAGCGGCTGATCATGTATATCCAGAATTTCGAAAAGACGTTGGATGGCGATCACGAGGTTGCCATGGGCTTTACCGGGGGTGACGCGGGTGTCATGCGGATCGAGGGCATGGGCTACTTTGATCCCGATATCATCACCTTTTATGGCTCGGACGGCGGCGGGGCCAAAACCCAGCTGGTTCAGCATGTCAGCCAGTTGAATGTGATGCTGCGCGCATTGCCCAAGACGGTCGAAGACAAACCGGCCAATCGCATCGGATTCCGGCTGGCGGCTGATCTGGAAGACAGCTAACGCGCACCCTTGCAATTCACGCTTTCGCAGCCTTGAATGAGTTCACCATTCAGGAGGGCGCCGCGTGACCAATTTCTCAGCCGTAACAACCGCCTATCGCGGCGCTTGGGCCCAGCGGCGTGTTTTTGTGCCTGTCTATGTTGCTGTGCGGTTGTTGCTGGTTGCATTGATCGCCCCCGGCGTTGCCATTGCCGTCAATCTGGCCGTTTCACTGTCGGATCAATCCGCATTGACAGATCAGGACATTGCTATGTTCTTGCTGTCGCCTGCAGGGTTCATCGCGGCGGTTGCGGTGCTCAGCCTGTTCCTGCTTGCTGAAGTCTTTGTTTTCTCTGTCATGGCAGGATCGCTGCGAATGGGTGAGAACGACTCGTGGCGCGCGGGCAGCGCTTCGATCCGCCTGATCTTGACGCGCGTACCTGCGCTTTTCGGATTTGCTGCGCGGTTTATTCTGAGGGTGCTCTTATTGGCTTTGCCGTTTGTAGTTGTGGCCGGTGTGATCGCGTGGTGGACGCTGACGGAATACGACATCAATTATTACCTCACCTTCCATCCGCCTTCGTTCTGGGTGGCGGTGGTTCTGATCGGCTTTGTGGTGCTCTGCCTGGCCTGGGTTCTGATCCGCAGGCTTTCGGCCTGGGCGCTGGCTCTGCATCTTGTGTTGTTTGAAGATTGCGAACCTGCCGAGGCTTTCTCAGTTAGTACTGATCGGATGGAGGGTAAACGCGGCCGCCTTAAGATTGAACTGGCCCTGTGGCTTGCGATTCGTCTGTTCATTGCGGCGCTCATCGCGGGTGCCGCCGGTGTGCTGTTTGATCTGGTGCCGTTGCAAGAAAGCGCGAACCTGCGTTTTGCGCTGATTTTCAGTTTTATTGTCGCGGGCTTATGGTCATTGGCAGGGCTTGTGCTCGCTGCAATAGCACTGGGTGCACTGGCGGTATTGTTGGATGGGTTCTTCGAAACGCAAGCCAACGAGGTTCCCCACCCGGAGCCGGGCAACCTACGCGCGCCGCTCTATGCGGTTGTGGGTGGCGCAACTATTGCTTTGCTGATCGGCCTATGGTCCGGGCAGGAATTGCTCGAGCGAATTCAAGCGCCCGACCATGCCGATGTCATCGGGCATCGGGGCGCGGCGGCGATACGGCCGGAAAACACCATGGCTGCGGTGTTGAAGGCGATCGAAGATGGCGCCGACTGGGTCGAGATCGATGTTCAGGAAACAGCAGACGGTGTGGTTATCATCACGCATGACAGTGATTTCATGAAATTGGCCGGTGTGCCGCTCAAGGTCTGGGATGCGACGATGGAGGATGTGGCCGAGATCGATGTCGGCAGTTGGTTCGGCCCGGAATACGCCTCGGAACGGACGCCGACGCTGTATGATGTGCTTGAGGCTGCCAAAGGTAAGTCCAAAGTCATTATCGAGCTGAAATACTACGGCCATGACGTCGATCTGGAAAACCGCGTCGCTGCGATTGTCGAAGAACTTGAGATGCAGGACGATATCGCCACCATGTCCCTGAAGTATCCTGCGGTGCAGAAAATGAAAGCGCTGCGCCCGGATTGGCGCGCAGGAGTATTGGCCGCCACCGCGATTGGCAATTTGTCGGGGCTTGAGGGCGATTTTGTAGCTGTGAACGCAGCAACGGTTTCGCCGGGTCTGATCCGATCGGTCCACGATGCGGGCAAGGATATCTATGTCTGGACGGTGAACGACCCATTGCAAATGTCGGCCATGGCCTCGATGGGGGTCGACGGGCTGATTACCGACCGTCCCGCGATGGCCCGCGAAGTGTTGCGCGTCCGCGCTGAAATGGGGCCGGGGGAGCGGTTGATGTTGTGGCTGGCAACGACCTTTGGCCTGTCGATCGAAACCTCCGAGATGCGCGATGCAAACCCATAGACTCGCCGCCCTTTTGGCCTGCTGCGTGCTTCCCGCCAATGCGCAGGACTTGATGCGCAGCGTTGAAATGCCCGCGCACAGGGCGTTAGTCGAGTCGATGGAAGGCGCTGAGTTGACCCCGTTTGAAACCGATGGCTGCTCGGGTGGATTATCGTCAAGTTGGCGACTAGTCGCTGAGACCTTCCCCAAGTTCAGCTTGCTGTACGAAGAGCATCCCCCGTGGGAGTATTGCTGCGTCACACATGATCGCGCCTATCATAACGCGGGTGGTGCGTCACAGGCCGAAGCCAGTTTTGATGCGCGTCTTGCTGCTGACGAAGGACTGCGCCTTTGCGTCGAAGCCCACGGTGATACCCATGCCGAGGACTATGCTGCGCGCTATGATATGACGCCGGATCAGATTCGCTCGGTCCATTCGATTACATCCGAGGCAATGTTCCTTGCGGTACGCTTTGGTGGTGGTCCGTGCAGCGGTCTGCCCTGGCGCTGGGGGTTTGGTTATCTCGGCTGCACGATCTTTGGTCCAACTGCGCGCGAATGACGTCGTGACAGGCCCTGATTTTTACATTATTCAGCATTCCAAACACGCGAATTGGGATTCTTTGAAACATGGCTGAACATAAGCACGGCGAGATGGACATCACCGTTCAAACCAAAACCTTCGACGGGTTCATCAAATTCACCACCTGGTTTGTGGTGGCAAGTATCTTCCTTTGCATTTTCCTGGCGGTATTTGCTGCCTGATCATTTTCTGCGGCGTACCACCCATGTTCAGGATTTTAATAGCCTGTCTGCTGGCGGCGACAGTTGCTGGGTGCGCTGGTTCACAGCGCCCGCAGGCTGAGTCCTCTGAAATCGCATCCCGGTCCTATCGTGATCCGGGGCCGTCGACACTGACGCTTTATACAATGATCAGCACGCGCACCGGGTCGGGGGCGCATACGTCGCTGATGATCAGTGGTAGCGAGAGGGTGATTTTTGATCCTGCGGGATCCTTTCGTGCCGACGTAGTACCGATAAAGAACGATGTGCTTTATGGCATTACGCCAAATGTCGAGCGTGCCTATCGCAGCAGTCACGCGCGCGAGACGCATTATGCCCGTATCCAAACTATCCAAGTGACGCCGCAACAGGCGGAAATCGCGCTTCAACTGGCCAAACAGATGGGTCCAGTTGCCGGGGCATTCTGCGCGAATTCAACGGCACAGCTTTTGCAGCAGGTTCCAGGGTTCGAGCAAATCAGAACCACATTCTATCCGGTGAAACTGTCTGACCAGTTTGGTCAGATACCGGGTGTTGTCACGACGGAGTATCGCGAAAGTGACTCGGCCGATCTGCAGCAGGGTCTGGCCGAAAACAACGCGCGCCTGAACCAGATTGAAGCAGCCTCAACCAACTAGGTAGAGCAAACCATAAAGCGTGGCGGCGCCCGTAAAAATCGCCGCCAGAACGTTCTTTGTGACGTACCCGACTGTTAACGCAACAGCAGCAGCAGACATGCGCGGCAAATCAGGCTGGCCGTCGGTGGCGGATGGCCAGACCACAAGTGGCGCGATCAGGGCAGGAATAATCGCGACTGCCGTATAGCGCAGGTGGCGCAGCAGCCAGGGCGGCATCGGGCGATCCCCAACCAGACCGATAAATGTGAATCTTAGAAGGTAGCTGCCAATCGCAAGGCCGATGATTATGATCCAGATGGTGGTGCTATCGATCTGCGTCATGACTTATTCCGTTCCAGCATCAGTTCGACCTGTGCACCGGCGGCCATTCCTGCGGCACCTGCGATTAGAAGGCCTAGATTGAAGGGCACAGCAACCGTCAGCAAGGCCACCACGATCGCAACCAATGCCGCCACCACATGGGCCAACGTGCGCATCATTGGCCCGATCATGGCTAGAAAGGTGATTGGCAATGCGAAATCCAAGGCCCAACTTTCTGGTATCTGCGTTCCCAGAACCGCGCCCAGATACGTGCCCAAGACCCAAAGCGGCGTAATCGGTGTGACCGAGCCAAAGAAATAGATCATGCGCTGTGGCACGGTCATATCGGGTTCTTTTTCAAACCGGATCATCGAGCAGGCATAGGATTGATCGACGATCAGATAGGCCGCGCAGGCGCGCTGCCACAGTGGCGCTGCGCCCAGATAGGGCGTTAGCGAGGCCGAATACATTGCAACCCTCAAATTCACCGCCAGTGCAGAAATCAAGACGATCACGGTGGGCGTATTGTCCTGCAGCAATTGCAACGCGGTGAATTGCGCAGCACCCGCAAATACGGTGGCGGAAAAGGCCATGGTCTGAATGATGTTCAACCCCGCCTCGGTTGCAAAGACTCCGAACAGCAGGCCGAACGGCATGGCAACGAAGACGAATGGTGCCCCGTCGCGAAAACCTTTCCAGAAGTATGACTTGGGTGTGGCAGAGGCCATGGCTAAATCCTATGGTGTTGCGAGCAGCAGTAGCCGTCTTGGGAAGGGGTTGCAATTGGCCAAGGAATTCGACCTGTCAGACTACCTAATTGCCCCTGATCCGGGCGCGGCGCGACTGACCCGCGCGGTTGAAGGCGTAGATCAGAATGGAGAGGTCAGCCAGATCTCGGTAGTCGAGGAGCGCCCGTTGACGATCTTTCTAAATTCGCAGGAAATCGTGACCGCGATGACCATTGGTGACTACCCCGAATATCTCGCACTGGGGTTTCTGCGTAATCAGGGCATGCTGCTGGCCGATGATCAGATCACGCGGGTCGATTACGACGATGATCTGGAAACCGTTGTCGTGCGCACCGCGCGTGAGACTTCGTATGAGGACAAGCTGAAGAAGAAGACGCGGACAAGTGGCTGCGCAGTGGGTACCGTTTTTGGCGACATGATGGAGGGGTTGGAGGACGTGCTTTTGCCGCAGGTCTCGGTGCGCACCTCGTGGCTCTATGATCTGGCAGCCAAGATCAATCGCACGCCGTCGCTGTATCTTGAGGCCGGGGCGATCCATGGCACCGTGCTGTGCTGTGAGAGCCGCCCGCTGGTCTATATGGAGGATGTGGGCCGCCACAACGCCGTCGACAAGATCGCGGGTTGGATGTTGTCCGAGGGAGAGGGCGCCGCAGACAAGATCCTCTACACAACCGGTCGCCTGACCTCGGAGATGGTGATCAAAACGGCAATGATGGGGATCCCGGTTCTGGCATCGCGGTCGGGCTTCACCGCCTGGGGCGTTGAAATCGCGCGAGAGGTCGGCCTGACGCTGATCGGTCGCATGCGCGGGCAGCGGTTTGTATGTTTGTCTGGCGAAGACCGTTTGGTACGTGACGTTGATCCGACATCCGTGGCTGTCGAGGACAAGAAACATCGTAGGAAAAGTGCCAATGGCTGAACGGACACCAAAACTGTTGGGCGTTATTTTGGCAGGTGGCCTGGCGACTCGCATGGGGGGAGGCGACAAGGGGTTGTTGCAGATCGGCGGGGTTAGCCTGCTGGATCGTGTGATCAATAGGTTCTCGCCTCAGGTCGAGGCTCTGGCTCTGAATGCCAACGGGGATGCATTGCGATTCAATGAACTGGGATTGCCTGTGATTGCGGATTCGATCGATGGCTTTGCGGGACCACTTGCCGGCGTTCTCGCTGGACTTGATTGGGCTGCAGAACAGGGTGCCCAGTCCATTGTGACAGTCGCCGCTGATACACCGTTCTTTCCGCGAGATCTGGTGGCGCAACTGGTGCGGGCTTCCGAAGGGCAAAAGCACCCTCTTGTTCTGGCAACCACTCCGCGAACTGGCGAAGAGGCCTTGAAATCGGGGGGGTCCAGGCGGGTGAACAGGCACCCGACATTTGGTCTCTGGCCTGTTGCGTTGCGCGATGATCTGCGGGCGGCACTTGAGGGTGGTTTGCGCAAGGTTGTCCTTTGGACTGACAAGCATGACGGGCGAGAAGCGCTGTTTTCGGCCCAGCCGTTTGATCCCTTCTTCAACGTCAACACACCCGATGATCTGGTACGCGCTGAAACCCTGTTGGAGCTGGCATGAGACTCTACGGCGTCATCGGTTGGAAAAACGCGGGCAAAACCGGGCTTGTGGAGCGACTGGTGGCCGAAATCACTGGACGTGGGTTTACCGTCTCTACCATTAAACATGCCCACCACAGTGTCGATGTCGACCAGCCGGGAACAGACAGTTACCGGCATCGCGTGGCTGGGGCGTCCGAAGTGCTTTTGGCATCGGGTCAGCGTGTTGCTCTGATGCAGGAATTGCGCGGAGCACCAGAGCCAAAACTGGATATCTTGTTGGCACGCTTGTCTCCGGTTGATCTGGTGCTGATTGAAGGGTTCAAGCGTGAACACCACCCCAAAGTGGAGGCATTTCGTACAGCGCCTAGAAACCCGCTGATCTCGACGGAAGATGACTCGATCCGTGCGGTTGCCAGTGATACGCCATTGAAGCTGGATCGCCCTGTTTTTGATTTGAACGATACGGCGGCAATTGCTGATTTCATTCTTGGGGAGGTCGGACTATGAGCAAGCCGGACATATCGCCTCCACCCCTGCGCAATGATTGCTTTGCCTTGCCCGCCGGGGTGAACTGGACGCCGGTCGACGACGCACTGGCATTGCTCCGGGACAGATTGACCGTGGTAACAGGGGTCGAAAGCGCGCCGCTGATGCAGGCCGCCGGTCGCATTCTGGCAGAAGATGTGCAGGCCAAACGGTCAAACCCACCACAGCCCAACACCGCTGTTGATGGGTACGGATTTGCCGGACCAGTGGCGGGTGGCCCTTGTGTCTTGCCCTTGGTTGAAGGTCGCGCAGCGGCCGGTGTTCCGTTTGGCGGTAAGGTTCCCTCGGGCCATGCCGTACGCGTGTTGACCGGGGCTGCGCTTCCGGAGGGTGTTGATACGGTTATTCTGGAAGAGGATGTGACCCTCGATCAGGGTCACATTGCGTTCCGAGGTCCATTGAAAAAAGGTGCAAACGCACGAAAGGCTGGCGAAGACGTGGTCGAAGGTGCGCTGGCCTTGCCTGCAGGGCGACGGCTGACACCCGCTGATTTGGCACTTTTGTCGGCAATTGGGTTGGCCGAAGTGTCGGTGTACAAAGTGCTGCGCGTCGGGGTGCTGTCGACCGGGGACGAATTGGTCGAGCCCGGTGACATTGCCGCACCAGGGCAAATCTACGACGCCAACCGTCCGATGCTGTTATCGCTGGTCGAACGAATGGGGTTTGAACCGGTTGATCTTGACAGCGCCGAGGACAGCCGGGAGGCGTTGGAGGATCATCTGGATCAAGCCGCTCGGCGGGTGGATGTGATCCTGACCAGCGGTGGGGCCTCTGCCGGGGATGAAGATCACGTCTCAGCCCTGTTGCAAGAGGCCGGGGCGATGCAGGAATGGCGCATCGCGCTGAAACCCGGACGGCCTTTGGCGTTGGGCATGTGGGATCAAACGCCGGTGTTCGGCCTGCCCGGCAATCCGGTGGCCGCAATGGTCTGCACGTTGGTATTCGCCCGCCCCGCGCTGAGCTTGATGGCCGGAGCAGGTTGGCAGGAACCGCAAGGGTTCGACGTGCCTGCCGCATTTGAAAAGCGCAAGAAACCGGGTCGCCGCGAATATCTGCGCGCCCGCATCCGTGAAGGACGGGCCGAGGTGTTTCATTCAGAAGGGTCCGGCCGGATAAGCGGGCTGAGCTGGGCCGAAGGGCTGGTTGAAATCGAGGACGGTGCGCGTGATATTCAGCCGGGTGATCCAGTACGATTTATCCCATACGGAAGCTTTGGGCTCTAATCAGTCAAACGTCCCTGCAACCCGTCCCAGCAGCATAAAAGCGCGCGCGGTACGCGTCTCACCCAATGCGTTCAGTTCGGCGTCGCTGGCGTCGGGTTCGAACTCAACGATCATGTGATCGAAGCGCCGCAGGAAATGGTGTGCCGCATCGCGAAAGATCGGATCCTGTTTCATCCGCGCCGCCGTCAGCGCCAGCGAAGACCGGTCCCGGATACCGCCCAACGCAGCCACCGAACGCCCGCGGGCGCCTTGCGCAAACTGCCGCCAGATCTCGGGCCGGGCCATATCGGGGCGCAGGTCATCCATATAGATGCCTTCCTGACTAAGCAGGGTCAGAACATCCTGTGAGGCCTGAACAAGTTGCGATGCCTTGCGATCCTTCAACGCAAGACGCAGCGCGTCGAAACCCGCCTCGTCGCTCTGCGTTTCGGGGAAGTTCAGGGCGCGGATGAAGATGTTGGTTGGCAACGGGGCCGCAATCTCTTCCGCAGGCGTGCCAAGTTCCAAGGTGGTTTGATTTGCAGGTTCGGATGCGGGCTTGCTGGCGCGTGCAGGTTCGCTGCGATTGGTTGAGAATGTGGCTAATGCGCTCTCGGTCTTTTTGGCACTTTCGGCGATTTCATCCAGTTTCTTGCCGACCGTCGGTTCATAGGTGCTGGTCGCGCGCTGTTGTTGCACCACATAGCTGTTGCGGATTGCGTCGATAGCGGTTTGCAGACGCGCGCTTTCTTCGCGCATAACGCGACTGGCGCGCATCGCCAACGCTGCAACCCAGATCATCGCCACTGGCATAAA
Organism: Ruegeria sp. AA3; assembly: GCF_056542905.1. Classification (NCBI taxonomy): domain Bacteria; kingdom Pseudomonadati; phylum Pseudomonadota; class Alphaproteobacteria; order Rhodobacterales; family Roseobacteraceae; genus Ruegeria; species Ruegeria sp. AA3. The sequence goes on from NZ_JBQGAQ010000005.1 coordinate 142,476, forward strand.
CACCGCCAGAAATGTGACGATAAATCCGCCTTCCTGTGCCCCGGGGAGCACCAGAAATACTACTGACACCACCAGCCAGATCAGGCTGAGCACAACAGCCGCGATCTCGATCTCGGTAATCGAGGGATGCGCGGGCCGATCGTAGATTCCCAGCGAGGTCGGTTTCTCGGGTTCTTGCTCGGGCTCAGACCCTGACATGATAAATGCTCCGGTCAGGCGTATTCGATACTCAGAACTTCGTAAGAGCGTACACCGCCGGGGGTGCGAACCTCGACACTGTCGCCTTCTTCTTTGCCGATCAGGGCGCGGGCGATCGGGGATTTGATATTCAGGAGGCCATTTTCAATATTGGCTTCATACTCACCGACGATCTGCCAGGTCTTTTCTTCGTCGGTATCTTCATCAACCAATGTCACCTTGGCGCCAAACTTGATCGCACCCGACAGCTTGGCGGGATCGATGACGTCGGCAAGCGACAGGATGCCCTCAAGCTCTTTGATGCGGCCCTCGATAAAGCCCTGCTTTTCACGAGCGGAATGGTATTCCGCGTTCTCTTTCAGGTCACCGAGTTCGCGGGCTGAGGCAATCGCCTCGATGATCGCCGGGCGCTCGACGGATTTCAGGTTTTTCAGCTCTGCCTCGAGCGCGGCATTGCCCGAAGGCGTCATGGGGATCTTTTCCATAGTCTTGTCGTCCACGCATAAATGTTACGCCCCGCCGCACAAAAGCGTCGGGGCGAAGGATGGGTTGGCAATTACCTGACCCAAATGGAGCGTGAATTGCAAGAGGGGAGGCGCGGGTTGTCAGTAAACTCGCAACTTAGCGCCGCCGTTTAGGAGGTTGATTGCGCCGGTGGCGCTGCCCCAACAGCTCCCCGCGTCGCCAACGGCTGGCATCGTGCCCAAGCCACAACATCTCAATCATACTGAACCACCTCGAATTCGATGCCGTTGTCGTCGCGGAAATAGAAGCGCCGCCCGGGCTCATAATCAGCGTGGTTGTGAGGTTTGAACCCTGCTTTGCGAACCTTTTCTTCGGTGGCTTCGATATCTTCGACCAGCACGCCCACATGGTTCAATCCACCCACGATATCATAGCTGCTTTCACTTAATGGCTTAGGATCATCGGGGGCGTAGAGCGCCAGATAGGTGTGAGCGCTGCCCACATGCACTGTGTAGCCACCGGCAATGGCCGGGCCTTCCCAGCGTGTTTTCCAGTCAAAGACTTTCTGCATCCACGCCGCAGATGCCTTTGGGTCGCGGACCGTGAAGTTGGTATGTTCCAGAGTCGCCATCATAGGATCTCCTTCCTGATTTAAGGCTTGTCCCGACTCACCGTAATTTCTAAACCTAACTTTAGGTCAAGGGATTTTTTTTGGAGAATGTTATGGCTGTTTCCGAAGGATTGGCGATTGGTGCTTTGGCTCGACGGACGGGGTTAGCTGTGTCGGCGATCCGGTACTATGAGGCGCAGGGTTTGATATCTCCGTGGCGAAACGCGGGTGGTCAGCGACGGTATCAGCGTGCCGATATTCGACGGCTAAGTTTTGTGATGATCGCACAGCAGTTCGGCTTGACCCTGCCAGAAATACGAGAAGTGCTTTTGGAACTGCCCGGTAATCGAACACCGACGCCGCAGGACTGGAAAAACATCAGCGAAGGGCTGCGCACCCGGCTGGATCAGCGAATCGATACGCTGATGCGGTTGCGCGACAATCTGGACGGCTGTATCGGCTGCGGCTGCCTCAGCTTGCCTAAATGTAAGCTTTACAACCCCGATGACAGGGCAAAATCCCATGGTAGCGGTCCCAGATACCTGATGGGCGATGCGCCAGAGACTTGATGTGTCGAATAGCGTCATTGTTACGCCGTGTTTCGATTGACCAAAGTCTTTCCGACCATGTAATCAGCCGTGAAACAATATTGCGCCGACCAAGCGGTGAAAGCGCCAATTCGGAAAGTTAGCTAAGGAGCCCGCGATGGCCGAGATTGAACGCGAAGCGATGGAATACGACGTGGTGATCGTGGGTGCAGGCCCCGCGGGCCTGTCAGCGGCCATCCGTCTGAAACAGCTGGATGCCGACCTGAATGTCGTGGTTCTGGAGAAGGGCTCGGAAGTGGGTGCACATATCCTTTCGGGTGCTGTGCTGGACCCTTGTGGTCTGGATGCGCTGATCCCAGACTGGAAAGAAAAAGGCGCGCCGTTGAACGTGCCTGTGCATGAAGACAACTTCTACATGCTGGGTGAGGCGGGTCAGATCCGTATCCCCAACTTCCCGATGCCGCCGCTGATGAACAACCACGGCAACTACATCGTCTCGATGGGCAATGTCTGCCGCTGGATGGCCGAACAGGCCGAGGAACTGGGCGTCGAAATATTCCCCGGCATGGCCTGTTCCGAGCTGGTCTACGGTGAAAACGGTGAAGTCAAAGGCGTCGTGGCCGGTGTTTTTGGTCTAGAGGCCGACGGTTCTTACGGTCCTAACACTGAGCCGGGTATGGAGCTGCACGGTAAATACGTCTTCCTGTCGGAAGGCGTGCGCGGTTCACTGTCCAAGGAAGTCATCGCCAAATACGACCTGTCTGCCGGTAAAGAGCCGCAGAAATACGGCGTCGGCATGAAAGAGATCTGGGAGATCGACCCGGCCAAGCACAAAGAAGGCAGCGTCACGCACACCATGGGCTGGCCACTGGGCAGCAACGCGGGTGGCGGGTCGTTCATCTATCACCTTGAAAACAATCAGGTCTATGTCGGTTTTGTGGTTCACCTGAACTACAAGAACCCACACCTGTACCCCTACATGGAATTCCAGCGCTTCAAGCATCACCCGATGGTGGCCGAGCTGCTGAAAGGCGGCAAGCGCGTTGCTTACGGCGCGCGCGCGATCACCGAAGGCGGCTATCAGTCGATGCCGAAACTGGTGGCTCCGGGTGTGGCGCTGCTGGGCTGTTCGGCGGGCATGGTCAACGTGCCTCGCATCAAGGGCAACCACAACGCCATGCTGTCGGGTAAAGCAGCGGCTGAAGCCGCTTTTAACGCCATCAAGGCCGAGCGTTCGGGCGATGATCTGACCGCCTATGAGGCTGACGTTCGTGAAGGCGCAATTGGCGCCGACCTGAAGAAGGTGCGGAACGTCAAGCCGTTGTGGTCGAAATACGGCCTAACCGCCAGCCTGGTGCTGGGTGGCATGGACATGTGGACCAACACGCTGGGCTTTTCGCTGCTGGGCACGCTGGGCCACGGTAAGAACGACGCGGAATCGACGGAAGATGCCAGCAAGCATCAACCGATCGATTATCCGAAACCCGACGGCACTCTGTCCTTTGATCGCCTGACAAATGTATCGTTTGCGGCCACCAATCACGAGGAAAGCCAGCCTTGCCATCTGAAACTGGCCGACCCGGAAATACCGGTGAACGTCAACCTGCCTAAATTCGATGAACCGGCGCAGCGTTATTGCCCAGCAGGCGTCTATGAAATGGTCGAGGATGAAAACGGTCCGCGATTCGTCATCAATTTCCAGAACTGTGTTCACTGTAAGACCTGCGACATCAAGGATCCCAGCCAGAACATCACTTGGACAACGCCGCAAGGCGGCGACGGACCGAACTACCCCAATATGTAGGCAAGAACATGGGCGTTGGCAGGGTCGTGAAGGCTCTGCCATTGCCCTTCGCCCACCAAAGCCCTAGCTTATCCTTCAGGCAACGACAGTAAGGCAGGCAATCGGTGGTTTCCCTGGTAAGACGTACGGCACTGGCCGTTATTCTCAGCTCAGCAATAACGCTCCCGGCGGTAGCCGATACCGGGTCGGGGTCGTATCTGGCGGGGCGGCAGGCGATTTATCAAAGCGACTATCCAGCCGCCGAGCGGTATTATTCGCAGGCGCTTCAAGCAGATCCTAAAAACGCAAAACTGTTAGAAAACGTTGTTGTAGCGCGGTTGGCTCTGGGTGAAATCGAGCGTGCCTTGCCGGTTGCGAATGCCATCGAAGAACAGGATTTACCCAGTCAGGCTGCCCGGATGGTGATCGCGGCGAATTTGCTTGCAAGCGGAGAGCTGGATGAATTTCTGGCCCGTGACCCTGAGACACAGGGGGTTGGTCCTTTGGTCGATGGTCTGTTGATCGCATGGACACACATGGCGCAGGGTGCCATGTCCAAGGCGATGGAAGAATTTGATGCGGTTTCCACGCAGGAAGGGCTTAAAGAATTTGCGCTCTACCATAAGGCTATGGCCTTGGCATCGGTCGGGGATTTCGAAGGGTCCGAAGCGATTTTTGAGGCCGATAACGGTGCTGTTGCCCGTTTCTCGCGCCGCGCGGCGTTGTCGCGAACCGAAGTTTTGTCGCAACTCGACCGCAACGAAGACGCGCTTCAATTCCTTGAAGATGTGTTCGCTGCAGGAAGTGACCCGACCATTGAAGGGTATGTAAGTCGCCTGACTAATGGCGAAACGTTGCCGTTTACACATGTGCAATCTGCACAGGGCGGCATGGCCGAAGTGTTCTATTCAGTGGGTGCGGCACTGAGCGCCGAGGCCGCGCCCGACTATGTACTCCTCTATATTAGGGCCGCGACGTTCCTGCGCTCAGACCACATCGACGCCATCCTGTTGAGCGCAGAGCTGCTGGACGGGCTGGAGCAATATGATCTCGCCGTTGATGTCTATCGGCAGGTGCCACCGACAAGCAGCGACTATCACGCTGCCGAGTTGGGACGCGCCGAAGTGCTCAGCCGTTCCGATCGCAAAGATGCGGCCGCCGAAGTGTTGCAAAACCTTGCAGCGCAGAGCCCCGATTTGCCGGGTGTACATGTGGCTTTGGCAGATCTTCGGCGTCAGCAGGAAAATTATACGGCGGCAGTTACGTCATATGACAAGGCCATTGCTCTGACCGAAGAAGGCGCGGGCAGCAACTGGTTCCTGCACTATGCACGCGGGATATCCCATGAACGTCTCAAGAACTGGGAGATGGCCGAGGCCGATTTCCGGCGCGCGCTTGAGTTAAATCCGGATCAACCGCAGGTGCTGAATTACTTGGGGTATTCGTTGGTTGAACGAAAAGAGAAGCTGGATGAAGCGCTTGAGATGATAGAACGCGCGGTCTCTGCGCGGCCGGACAGCGGCTATATTGTCGACAGTTTAGGGTGGGTGTTGTTCCGCCTGGGCCGGTATGACGAGGCGGTTGATCACATGGAGCGAGCCGTTGAGCTGATGCCTGTCGATCCGGTGGTGAATGATCATCTGGGCGATGTTTATTGGGCTGTAGGTCGTGCTCGCGAGGCGGAGTTTCAGTGGAAACGTGCCCTGTCCTTCATCGACCCCGAAGACCCCGATGGAGAGGCCGATCCTGAGCGTATTCGTCGTAAGATTGAGGTAGGGCTGGATACTGTCTTGCACGAAGAGGGCGCTGAGCCATTGAAAGTCGCCAATGAAGGCTGAGGCATTCGCCCCCGCCAAAATCAACCTGACCCTACATGTAACCGGCCAGCGAGACGATGGCTATCATATGCTGGATTCATTGGTTGCCTTCGCAGATGTCGGGGATCGACTTACCTTTTCTTCGGGACCCAACCTGGCATTGTCGGTAGCGGGTGAGTTCTCGAGCGGTGTGCCAATCGACCATAGCAATCTGGTCTGGCAGGCTGCCGAGGCGGCTGGCTGGACCGGCAGCATTCTTCTAGACAAGCAACTGCCCCATGGCGGCGGTATCGGAGGCGGGTCTTCGGACGCAGCCGCGGTCCTGCGCACGGCGACGACTCAGGGGTCCATAAACGCCAATGATATTGCCTTGTCGCTGGGGGCAGATGTCCCGGCATGCCTATACGCTGCTGCGGCGCGAATGCGAGGTATAGGTGAGCAGATCGAACCGATTAATTTGCCGCCATTGCCAGTTCTTCTTGTTAATCCGGGGATCGCAGTTCCAACCGGGCCCGTGTTTTCTGCGCTTCAAAGTCGAGAGAACGCGCCGATGCCAGCGAGAATTCCTACGTTCAAAACGCCAGTAGATTGTGCGGCGTGGCTACGGAATCAGCGCAATGACCTTGAAGCACCAGCGATGACGGTAGCCCCGGGAATTGCAGCTGTCCTTGATGCACTGAGGGATACACGCGACGTGTTACTGACCCGCATGTCAGGTTCAGGCTCTACCTGTATGGCGCTTTATCCAACCCTGAAAGCGGCCCATTTCGCCGCCTACGAGATCGGAGCCGCGCAACCCAACTGGTGGTGCCGCGCGACAATGCTTAGTTGAGGCGCGAAACAACATAGTCCGCCAGATCGCCTAGCAATGTGCGGATTTCGTGGTCAGGAACGGCTTCCAATGACGCCTTCGCCTTGGCTGCCCAGCCGAACGCATCTGCGCGGGTAGCTTCCAGCGTGCGGTATTTGGCCATCAGCGATAGGGCGTAGTCCAGATCGCCTTCTTCCTGACGTCCGCGCCCTATCGTGCGTACCCAGAAAGCATGTTCATCAGCGGTGGCTTGCGCCACAGCTTTAATGACGGGCAGTGTTAGCTTTCGCTCGCGGAAGTCATCACCGACATTCTTGCCGGTGACCGCGCTATCACCTTGATAATCCAAAAGATCATCAGCGATCTGGAAGGCAACCCCAAGCGCATCACCATAATCGTAAAGCGCTTTGACTTGAGCATCGTTTGCGCCGGCAATGACACCACCAACCTCGGTTGCAGCCGAGAAAAGCGCGGCAGTCTTCCCGCGCACGACTTGCAGATAGACACCCTCATCCGTGCCCAGATCGGTGGCTGCTGTCATCTGCAGCACTTCACCTTCCGCGATCGTGGCCGACGCGTTAGCCAGAATATCCAGAACCCGTAGCGAGCCCGTTTCAACCATCAGCTGGAAACTGCGGGAAAACAGATAGTCGCCAACCAGAACGCTGGATTTGTTGTCCCATAGCAAGTTTGCGGTGGGCCGCCCACGCCGCTGCCCGCTTTCGTCCACGACGTCGTCATGCAAAAGGGTCGCGGTGTGGATGAATTCGACAGTCGCGGCCAGCTTAACGTGATGGTCGCCGGAATAGCCAAATAACTGTGCAGCAGCCAATGTCAGCATTGGGCGCAGGCGTTTGCCACCTGCCTCAACCAGATGTGCAGTCACTTCGGGGATGCGTGGGGCATGTTCCGACGCCATTCGGGTCCGAATCAGCGTATTCACCGCTGCCATTTCACCCGCCAACATCTCAGCCAGACGCTCATGCGGTTTCGAGATCGTGCTGACGCTCATCACACTCCTGATACAAGGCTCGACATCCCAGTCACCTTGCCCTTACATCCATCCCCATGAAAGAACTATTGCGCAGCACCGATCCGACAATCCTGGCTTTTGCAACGGCTCTCCTTGAGGGCGAGGATATAGACTGCTTTCAGATGGACGTAAATATGAGCATCCTCGAAGGGGGCATAGGAATTTTCCCTCGTCGCTTGATGGTGCGCGCCGATGACCTGACCCGCGCCGAGCGCGTTATGCGTGATAACGAGATACCGCTGGGGCGATGAGCTTGTTTTTCGACAATGAGCTGACGCTGAATGATTTTCTGGGTGGTCGTGTGCGATTATGGCAACCAAAGACAGGGTATCGCGCTGGCGTTGATCCTGTCTTGCTGGCCGCTTCGGTTCCTGCCCTCAAGGGTCAGTCGGTGTTAGAGCTCGGATGTGGCGCGGGAGCCGCTATTTTGTGTTTGTTGGCACGTGTTCCGCAATTGCAGGCGACAGGGGTCGAACTGCAACCCGCTTATGCGGAACTGGTGCGTCGAAATGCCACTCAGAACGCTATGGACCTGTCGGTGGTCGAGGCTGATCTGAGCGCGCTACCCAGAGACCTGAAACAAGCACAGTTTGATCACGTCATCGCTAATCCGCCTTATTACAGGCCGGGTGCACATAGCCCATCGACCGATCCGGGACGGCAGATTGCTTTAGGTGAAAACACCCCACTAACGGAGTGGATAGATGTCGCGGCCCGGCGGTTAGCACCACGAGGATACTTGCACATGATCCAGAAAGCGGATCGCTTGCCAGACATACTGGCTGCCTGCAGTGGCCGCTTGGGGTCGGCCGAAGTGTTGCCGCTTTCTGCACGCTTGGGCCGCCCGGCCGAGTTGGTGATTCTACGAGCTCGTAAGGGAGGTCGTGCCAGCTTTCGGTTACAATCTCCGCTGATAATGCATCAGGGGGATCGGCACCTTAAAGATGGTGAAAGCTATACTCCCGAGGTTTCGGCGGTGCTGCGCGATGGCGCCGCATTGGCCGGATTCGCTTCAGATCGGCAATGACCAGCCGAATTTGTCGGATTTATTACAGATTCTGTGCGTCTGCAGCGTGACAGCCTGGAAATGATGTGATCAACTTCTTACGTCATACTTACCAAACCAGAGAAGGAGGACCGCCATGAGCGTGAGCGCGCATCTGACGGAGTTGAAGAAAAAACACGAAATTCTCGGTCTTGAAGTAGAAGAAGCTCAACGCTCACCTGGTATTGACGATCTCCATATTGCACAGCTCAAGAAGCAGAAACTGAAGCTGAAAGAAGAGATCGAGCGCCTGTCGGCCTAAGCCTTCAGGCTGGCGCGGGCAGCGATTGCAGCGCCACCGGTGACAAGCAAGGCCGCGATCGCCAATCCCCACGACGGGGCGGCGATCCCGGCCAGAACCAATACAAGCGTCGATAGCAAAGGTGCCGCGTATGAAGCGGTGCCGAGGATTTGAATATCCCCGCGTTTAACTCCGATATCCCAAACATAGAACGCCAGCCCGACCGGGCCCAAACCCAAGGCGAGGGTTGAGGCCCAGCCTATTGCGCCCTTCGGCCAGACTGTTTCTTCAATTGCAAAATGCAGCGCCCAAGAGGCTATTGCAGTGATGATGCAGAACACCGCAACCGAACTTGTCGGTACATCGCCCATCCTTCGCGACAGTACCGAATAGCCTGACCAAGTCAGCGCACACAAAAGGGCCAGCCCATAACCGGGCAGATGTTGCGCCTGAAACCCTGCACTGCTGCCACCTGTAATGATCACTGCAGCCCCGGCAAAGCCAAGGCTAGCGCCGATCAGGTGGCCAGGTTTCAGGTGTTCGCCGGGGAGCAAGCCGGACAGCAAAACAATGAGCAAAGGCCAGAGATAAGCAATCAGCCCCGCCTCAGCGGCGGGTGCCATACGCAGGGCTGAGAAATACAGAGCGTGATATCCGAAAAGCCCAATTGCACCGAACAGATACGTGGTCCATGCGATCTGGCCCAACTGCTTCAGACCGCCATTTGCTATAGTCCAGATCAAGCCCAAAGTTCCACCGATCGTAAAACAAATTGCGTTCAGCAACAGAGGTGGTGTGGGGGCTGAGCCCACGGTAAAAAAGGCCAGCAGGGACCACAGCAAGACGGCGACAAAGCCGATTGCGGTCGCACGGGAACGAGTCATGGGCGTCCAAGTTCCTTTTCTGGGATGATCTCAAAGTCGTCCCACATATGCGCGGTTTTTTCGATCTCTGCAAAGAACCATTCTCGGAAAGCAGCGATTTGTGGACGGTCTTTGGCTTCGGGCAGGCAAATGAATCGGAACCGCGCTTCGGTCTGCACCGCCACTTTGAACGGGGCGACAAGTCGGCCTTCGCTCACATCCTTGATGATTAAAGGCCGCCGCCCCAGTGCAACCCCCAACCCGGCGCAGGCTGCATCAATCGCGTGATCAGGTTGAGAAAAATGGGTGCCCGTTGCAGGTGAATACGACATACCAACGGCGCGGAACCAAGACGGCCAATCGCAACCAGGGGCGACCTTGAAGAGGGAATCATCAAATATCAGCGGAGCGTCACGCAGCGATTCGGGTGTTTGGAACCTCTCACGCAATTCAGGTGTCATAATAGGCGTCACCCAATCTGGTCTTGCGGCGTAGGAAGACAGGTCTGCGTCGTCAGATATTCCAAATCGGATCGCCGCATCCACATCATCCCGCCGCAAATCGACAACCTTTAGTGATGCGGATAGCCGCAGTTCGATGTCCGGATGTAATCGCGCAAACTCGAACAAGCGGGGGGCCAACCACTTTGCGGTCAAGGCTGGTCCGGCAGTGAGAGTCAGCGTCCCGCTGCTTTGCAACCTTCGTGTTGCAGCCCATGCTGTCTGTAGAGTCGTAAATCCCTCTGCTGCGCCGGGTGCTAATGTGCGACCGGCCTCGGTTAGTTCAACGGCGCGGTTCAGGCGGCGAAACAGCGGTTGCCCGAGGTGCTCCTCAAGCGATTTGATCTGAAAGGACAGAGCAGCGGGGGTGACGTGTAGCTCTTCCGCGGCCTTGGCAAAAGACATGTGCCGCGCGGCGGCATCAAAGGCACGCAATGCGGTCAATGGTGGCAGGCGGTCGCTCATCCAGTTAAAATATCCTTAACTGACTATACGAAAAAGCTCGTTTGTAGGCCAGATAAATATGCCTCATCATCGGAGCAAGTCAAATGAAACTGATCTGAGAAAGAGGCAAACATGATTGAGATGACAACCCATCCTTCGGTTCAGCGTGCCTTTCAAAAGGCGCATTGCGAGCGCGGCAAAGCGGTCAGGAGCATCTGGCGAATGATTTTTGGTTCCCGCTGACCGCAGCGCGCGCGGACTTACGGGATAAAAGAAGGGCCGGTCCTTGATGGACCGGCCCGTTTTCGTTCCAATGCCGTTGGTTCAGACGAAGAACTGTGCACCGTTGGCCGAAATGGTCGAGCCGTTGATGAACTGCGAATCGTCCGAGGCAAGAAAGGCGACGCAACGCGCAATCTCTTCCGGCTCACCCAGGCGACCTGCGGGGATCTGGCCAATGATCGATTCGCGCACTTTTTCCGGCACTGCCATGACCATTTCGGTCGCGATATAGCCGGGGCAGATTGCATTGGCGGTAATACCGGCCCGCGCGCCTTCCTGTGCCAGCGATTTTACAATACCCAGATCGCCTGCTTTTGTTGCGGCATAATTCACCTGGGCGAACTGACCTTTCTGGCCGTTGATTGAGCTGATCACGATGATCCGGCCGAACTTACGCTCGCGCATGCCCGGCCATACCGGGTGAACGGTGTTGAAGACACCCGTCAGGTTCGTGTCGATCACCTGATGCCATTGCTCAGGCGTCATCTTGTGGAACGGCGCATCGCGGGTGATACCTGCGTTGGCGACCACAATGTCGATCGGGCCGACCTCGGCCTCGACTTTTTCGATGCCCGCTTTGGATTCGTCGTAATCCGCAACATTCCATTTATAGGTGTTGATACCGGTTTCTTCGGTGAACTTTGCGGCGGCTTCGTCATTGCCTGCATAAGTGGCGGCAACATTATATCCTTCGGCCTTCAACGCCTTGGAAATTGCTGCGCCGATGCCGCGGGAACCGCCGGTTACGAGTGCTGTACGTGCCATTTAGGACTCCTCCAAATTTAGTCGTCTTGGTAATTCTGTTACTCTGAGAGTTGAGGGTGCGCAATATCGTTTCGTGATCGAATTAATCTTTCTGTCCGACGATATTGTCGCATCTAAGGGATATGATCCGATTGTAACAAAAAAGGGCGCCCTGTGGACGCCCTTTTGTAATTAGTTTTCAGCGCAATTAGTCGCGCTCCACGCACAATGCGACACCCATGCCACCACCAATGCAAAGGGTCGCAAGACCCTTCTTCGCGTCGCGGCGTTTCATTTCGAACAGCAGGGTGTTCAGAACCCGACAGCCGGATGCACCAATCGGGTGACCGATAGCAATTGCACCGCCGTTGACGTTCACAATCGACGGATCCCAGCCCATGTCTTTGTTCACGGCGCAGGCCTGTGCAGCAAATGCTTCGTTGGCCTCGACCAGATCCAGATCGTCAACCGACCAGCCCGCTTTTTCCAGCGCTTTGCGCGAAGCGTAGATCGGGCCGACACCCATGATTGACGGGTCCAGGCCGGCGGTCGCGTATGAGGTGATACGGGCCAGAGGCTCAATTCCGCGCTTTTCGGCATTCTCGGCCGACATCAGCAGGGTGGCTGCGGCACCATCGTTCAGGCCCGAAGCATTTGCCGCCGTGACCGAGCCATCCTTGGTGAAAGCCGGGCGCAGTTTGGCCATCGCCTCCATGGTCGCGCCATGGCGGATGTATTCGTCCTTATCCATCACGATGTCGCCTTTGCGGGTCTTGATGGTGAAGGGCACGATCTCGTCGGCGAATTTTCCAGCGTTTTGGGCTGCTTCGGCCTTGTTCTGCGAAGCAACAGCGAATTCGTCCTGCATGTCGCGGCTGATCTGCCATTTCTCGGCCACGTTTTCGGCGGTCTGACCCATGTGATAGCCGTTGAAGGCATCCCACAGACCATCGCGGATCATAGTGTCGATGTATTTCATGTCACCCATCTTGTGACCGGCGCGTAGAGCGGCGGCGTGGGGTGATAGGGTCATGTTTTCTTGTCCACCTGCAGCCACGATCTCGGCGTCGCCCAACTGGATGTGCTGAGCGCCCAGAGCGACAGCGCGCAGACCCGAACCGCAAACCTGATTGATGCCCCATGCCGCGCTTTCCTGCGGCAGACCTGCATTGATATGCGCCTGACGGGCGGGGTTCTGCCCTTGTGCGGCGGTCAGGACCTGACCCATGATGGTTTCGCTTACCTCACCCTTGTCGACCCCGGCGCGCTCGACAACGGCCTCCAGGACGGCAGCGCCCAAATCATGTGCGGGGGTGTTCGCAAACGAACCGCTAAAGCTACCGACGCCCGTACGTGCGGCGGATGCGATTACTACGTTGGTCATACAGTCAATCCTTTACCGTCATGGTCTTGTGGGAAATCTGACGGCGCAGGTCGTGGAGAGGCTTTCTCCGGATACAAGAGCGCCTCGGGTTCCCCGCTCCAGCATCTTCTGCAATACCGCAATGCTGCATCTGCAGCAACGGGCAGCTTGTCTCAGAGTTGACTGCGGTGTATCTTTGCGCGGCTTCTTTCTATCAACTACCTGTTTTTGAGGATTTTTCTTTGACCCAAGGTGGGGAGACCGAAGGTGCGCCGTACAAGAAGCCCTGCAGGCAATCGACCCCATTTTCGATCAGAAAAGCAGCATCTTCAGCGATCTCGACCGATTCGGCGATGACGAGAATTTCAAATTCACGTGCTACGGCGATCAGCGCGCGCACCAGCGCCTGATTGTCAGAGTTGTTACTGACGCCACGTATGAACTGCCCGTCGATCTTGGCGGCGTCGAACAGAAACTCGCGAAAATGGCGAAAGCTGAAGTTGCTGGCTCCGAAGTCATCCAGCGCGAAGGCGATCCCGCGGGCTTGTTGCTGATCCATGAAGTCAACTACCAGCTCGGGCACCTGCATGGCTGACACTTCAGAGATTTCCAGAATCAACCTCTCGCCCAGGCTTGCGTCTTTTTTCAGGAACCTATCCAGTACACGCGACCAGTTGGAATAACCGATGGATCGGGCGGACATGTTGATGGACAAGCGAATGCCGGGATTTCGGATCAGAGTTCGCAATCCCATCTCGAGCGCTATGCAATCCAGATCCCGACCGATGGGCGTGTTTTCAACCTGTGGCATGAACTCGCGCGCGGGTATGACGCGACCGGTTTCATCCAATACGCGGATGAACCCTTCGTAAAAGGCGATCCCTTGCGGGGGGTGAGCCTGAATAACGGGTTGAAACGCCAGCCTGCATTGCTTGTGCTTTACCGCTTCGGTGGCCATCTGAAGAACGGTTTGGTCCCGAAAGGTGACGGCGGCGCTCAACGGGTTGTCTGACCCTTCAGGTAGGTCCGCGCGCTTCCTGTTTCCCATGTTCTACCATTCCTCTGATCCCGACGATTACGGTCCGGACAGCAGTTTCAGGGAAGACAGGTAAAACCGGAGTTAACGAGCGTGTATTTATCTGCAGGTGTTGGGCCGGTGATCAGTGTGTGGACTGCCGGGCATGCCGCAGCGAAGCCGCCGCGCCAACCAGTGCTCCGAACAGTCCAAGCGCAGCCATAACAAAACCGAGACCCAAAATAGTCGGGACAGCTCCGTTGAGCGCGGCGGCCATGGTGACGACAAAACCCAGCAATCCAGTAGCGGTAGAAATTCTCAGCAATTTTGACATGTGGATCTCCGGAGAATGCTTACTTAAATCACCTCTCGGATATGGAGCACCTGTGCCAAAAATCAAGCAGAGAAAAGGTCTTTTTGAGACTTAGGCCCGCTTTGGCGCGGTGGCGGACGCCTGCGGGTCGAATTGCTCAAACCCAGGTGTTCCGCAATCTTCCGGATGGCGGACAAGATGTTTGGCCTTGATCTGCTCGGAATTGTCTCGGCTACTATCATGGCTGTAGCCCGGAGGCGCAAAACAATAAGCTAATCGTTGGCGCAATGTCAGCCCAGGCTGGGTGGCATCCTTCCAAATTCCGACCCATTCATGAAACGCCACGCGCAGTGGATTGAAAGTGCCGATATTGTGTACGAGGCCATAGTCGACCTTGTCATCCTCTTGCTCGGGAACGAACGTGCCGAACAGCCTATCCCAGATGATGAACACACCGGCATAATTGCAATCCAGATAGCGTGCATTGCGTCCGTGATGGGCGCGGTGGTGGCTGGGGGTGTTCATCACGGCCTCGAACCAGCGGGGCATTTTGCCAATGGCTTCGGTGTGAATCCAGAACTGATAGATGAGGTTCAGGCCGCCGACAAACAGCACCATTGCGGGATGAAAGCCCAGCAGGATCAGCGGCGCACGCACCACCATCATGAAGGTAAACGTATAGGTCCAGGTCTGACGCAGCGCAGTGGTCAAATTATAGTGCTGCGAGCTGTGGTGGTTCACGTGGCTGGCCCAGACCCAGCGGATGCGGTGCCCGAACCGGTGCACCCAATAATAGCGCAGATCATCCAGCACAAAGCAGAGGATGATGACCGGGATCGAAGTGCCCAGGTTCAGCGGCGTGATTTGCCACAGCCACATGAAAAACGCATACGCGATGAAGCCCAGCAAAAAGCCTGAGGCAATGTTGCCCGCCCCCATGATCAACGAAGTCACGGCATCGCGCGTCTCATACCGACCGCCCTGACCTTTGACGGCGATCCATAGAAATTCCGCCAGAATGGCGGCGATGAAAAACGGTACGGCCCATTGCACCGCGTCGGGAAAGCTTACGTGATCAGTCATGCGGGTTCCATCAGATGTCGCCAGTGGCGGCACTCGGTTTCGTCGAGATGGATGAGTACGCGCGGAGTGCTGAAATCGTGAAATTGAACTTCAAACCCATCGGGATGGTCGATCCTGTCGAAGTCCAGCAGATGCCGGGCTACCGTGTCAGCCCCGAAGGACCACAGCAACCCGGCGCCTGTCTCGGTTCGTACAAGGGCGGCATGACCGTCATGGGCGACCGTGACATCAATGACTGTGTCATCAGGGAAGTGTCGAAGCCATTGGATTTGTGCGGTTTCAGGCGTCAGTAGGCGTAAACGAGATCTACCCGTCAGATGCAACAATAGCGCGATCCCGGCAATGCCGCCGACGACAAGTCCCAACAGAATTTCCAGCGGCATTCGATCCTCCTGCTGACAAACTGCAAGAGGTCGAATTGCCTGTCAAAGGTGGCGTGGCGTCAGCCGTGCTCTAGGCCGTCCAGAACTTCGTGTTGCACCACCCGTTCGACAAAGGGCACCAAACCCTCGGGGCCCGATGTGCGATCTTTTAGATGGATGCAGATATCGGGGCGGCGCGCGGCAATTATGCCGACCATTTCACCGCGTATGTTGTCGTCCAGACCGGCACCCATGATGGCGCAGGCGATGCGGGGTTCGGTGTCCAGTTGTCGCCGGACCTCATTCTGATCATGTGCGCCCAGCCATTGGATAGGCAAATGATCCAACTGCCGCGCAACGTCACCGATTACATTCGGCAAACGGCCGATCAGTAATACTACTGGCTTCATATGGCCTCCATTTCGCTGATCACAAACGAAAACCGGCCCAACGGGGCCGGTTTCAGTCTAACACAAAATGAAGCGGGCAGCTTTAGCTATTGGCCTCAACCAGAGTCGATATGATTGACTTCGCGCTTTCCGAGTTCCATTCCGCATCGCCGATCAGGCGCGCAATTTCCTGCCCTTCGGGGTTCAGAATGACGGTAATCGGCAGAGCGATGACACCGAATTCGCGTGCGGCGGCAGAGTTGGGGTCCTGATGGCGTGGCAGGTTGTCGATGCCGTTCTCGTCAAAGAACTTCTTGATCCCGGCAGGCGTGTTACGGCCAGTGGCCAAGGTCAGCACCTGGAACTTGTCGCCGCCAAATTCTTCCTGAAGCTCGGCAATCTGCGGCATTTCCTTGCGGCAGGGGGCGCACCATGTGGCCCAGAAGTTCACCAACACGTATTTGCCAGCATAGTCTTCCAGCGTGCCGACACCGCCATCGTCTTCCAACTGAAACTCGATGGTCTTGGCGGGTTTTGGTTCCTTATGCAGGATCAGCCGTTTCAACGTGCCATCGCGCAGCACGCCCAGAGTCTCGGCATCCGTTGCCAAAGCGGTGTTTGCACCCAGCGAAAGGGCCATATAAAGGGGGATCAGACGAAATAGGCGCATATCAACTCCGGGTTTTCTTACATGACCGATCAATCCTCGAACCAGATGTGGGGCGGCCGCTTTGCCGCCGGTCCAGACGCGATCATGGAGGCAATCAATGCCTCGATCGGGTTCGATCAGCGGATGGCAGCCCAGGACATCGCAGGCTCGCGCGCCCATGCCGCCATGCTGGCTGCCACAGGCGTTATTACTGATAGTGATGCGCAGGCAATTCGGGAAGGGCTGCTCACCGTTTTGTCAGAAATCCAGAACGGTACGTTTCAGTTTTCGACCGCGCTGGAAGACATTCATATGAATGTCGAGGCGCGGTTGAAAGAGGTGATCGGAGAGCCAGCAGGTCGTTTACACACGGGACGTAGCCGGAATGATCAGGTCGCGACCGATTTCAAACTGTGGGTCCGTGACCAACTGGACGCAGCGGAAACTGGCCTGCTGGCCCTGATCCGCGCGCTTTTGGCGCAGGCCGAAGCTGGTGCCGATTGGGTCATGCCGGGCTTTACCCATCTTCAAACCGCGCAGCCAGTGACCTGGGGCCACCATATGATGGCCTATGTCGAGATGTTTGGCCGCGACCTATCCCGCGTCCGCGATGCGCGTGCGCGGATGAACGAGTCCCCCTTGGGCGCTGCTGCGCTGGCCGGGACGTCGTTCCTGATCGACCGGCACATGACGGCCGAAGCGCTGGGCTTTGATCGCCCCGCAGCCAACTCGCTTGATGCTGTCAGCGACCGCGATTTCGCGCTGGAGTTCCTGTCGACAGCTTCGATCTGTGCGGTCCACCTGTCGCGTTTCGCCGAGGAACTGGTGATCTGGTCTTCGGCCCAATTCCGTTTTGTCACTTTATCCGACCGGTTCTCGACCGGCTCGTCAATCATGCCGCAGAAAAAGAACCCCGATGCCGCGGAATTGATCCGCGCCAAAGTGGGTCGCATTTACGGCGCCAATACAGCGTTGATGATGGTGATGAAGGGCTTGCCGCTGGCCTATTCCAAGGACATGCAGGAAGACAAGGAACAGGTCTTTGATGCCGCCGACAACTGGATGCTGGCGCTTGCCGCAATGGAAGGGATGGTCAAGGACATGACCGCCAACCGCGACAGCCTTGCAGCTGCTGCAGGGTCCGGTTTCTCAACTGCAACCGATCTGGCCGACTGGCTTGTCCGTGTGCTAGGCCTGCCGTTCCGCGATGCGCACCATGTAACCGGTTCGCTGGTTGCCATGGCCGAAAGCAAAGGCTGCGACCTGCCTGACTTGACGCTTGAGGACATGCAGTCGGTTCATGCTGACATCACTGATGATGTCTATTCTGTTCTTACGGTCGAAAATTCGGTAAACTCGCGCCAGTCCTATGGAGGCACCGCACCGGATCAGGTGCGAGCCCAGATCAAGCGATGGAAGGCGTTGGTGTAATGCATATACGACGCGTGGTGCTGTTGATTGCGGTTGCAGCGGCTCTGGCTGGCTGCGGCGCTGATGGCGAACCCATCCAACCCACCATGAGCGCAAGTGTTGGCGTTGGCAGCAGCGGCACTTATGGCGGTGTCGGGGTTGGTGTGCGTCGCGGTGGTCTGGGCGTATTTCTGGGGCTCTGAGGCATTGCCATTCGTATTTGTCATT
Organism: Ruegeria sp. AA3; assembly: GCF_056542905.1. Lineage (NCBI taxonomy): Bacteria > Pseudomonadati > Pseudomonadota > Alphaproteobacteria > Rhodobacterales > Roseobacteraceae > Ruegeria > Ruegeria sp. AA3. The sequence goes on from NZ_JBQGAQ010000005.1 coordinate 160,672, forward strand.
CCCATGTGAGCAGAACAACCGGCTGCACGCTGCTCCTCTGGACGTAAGGTGGCAACATGAAATTCTTTGGCCTGATCTTGGCACTTGTCGTTCTTGCAGCTTGCGACCCGGCATACAAACCACAACCCAAACCTGAGTCCGAAGCCCGCTCGACAGGAATTTCGGTATCTGGATATGCGCGGATCGGTGCATCGAAGACCTTCTAGATAGCGATGGGATTTCTGCAGATGGCTGGAATCATTTGATCCACATGCCTCTTTTGGTCTAAGCGCGCGGTATGGATCATTTTCTCTACCGCGACGGCGCGCTTTTCGCCGAGGATGTGCCAATCTCCGAAATCGCAGCCGCGGTCGGAACCCCGTTTTATGTTTATTCGACGGCTACTTTGCTGCGGCATTTCAAGCTGTTCGATGACGCGCTTGAGGGCACCGACCACCTTGTCTGCTACGCGATGAAAGCGGCCAGCAATCAGGCAATCCTGAAGACGCTGGCTCAGGCAGGTGCGGGGATGGATGTGGTTTCTGGCGGAGAATACCGGCGTGCCAAGGCTGCAGGCGTGCCCGGCGACAAGATTGTATTCTCGGGCGTTGGCAAAACTGCAGATGAGATTCGCACGGCATTGACTGGCGGAATTCGGCAATTCAACGTCGAATCCGAGCCTGAAATGCAGGTGATCAATGCGGTCGCGCTAGAATTGGGCGTGAATGCGCCGATCACCGTTCGGGTGAACCCGGATGTCGATGCCAAGACCCATGCCAAGATTGCTACTGGAAAGTCCGAGAATAAGTTTGGCATCCCGATCTCGCGCGCCTCCGAGGTTTATGCGTTGGCTGCAAGCCTGCCGGGCCTCGAAGTGATCGGGATCGACGTCCATATCGGCTCGCAACTGACCGAATTGGAGCCGTTCGAGTTGGCATACAACAAGGTCGCGGAACTCACTGAGCGCTTGCGCTTCGAAGGGCACAATATTCGGCGCCTTGATCTTGGGGGTGGATTGGGCATTCCCTATACGCGTTCCAATGACGCGCCGCCTTTGCCAGTTGAACATGGCGCGATGATCAAGAAAACGCTGGGCCATCTGGGCTGTGAGATCGAGATCGAGCCCGGCCGACTGATTGCGGGTAATGCGGGTCTGATGGTGTCCAAGGTCATCTACGTCAAATCCGGTGAAGACCGCGATTTCCTGATCCTTGACGGGGCGATGAACGACCTGATCCGCCCCGCTATGTATGAAGCGCATCATGATATAGTCGCCGTCGACGAACCTGCTGCAGGGGTCGAACAAAGGCCCTATGACATTGTCGGTCCTGTTTGCGAATCCGGCGATACATTTGCCAAGCAGCGCAACATGCCGCCGCTGAAATCAGGTGATCTGATCGCTTTCCGCAGCGCGGGGGCCTATGGCGCGGTCATGTCCAGCGAGTACAATACGCGCCCCCTGATCCCTGAAGTTCTGGTGAACGGGGATCAATTTGCCGTAATTCGTGAACGCCCAAGCTTTGACGAAATCATAAACCGCGATACCATACCAGAGTGGCTCTGACGCGATAGGCGCGCGGGCCGGATCAGGAGGCCCGCCTTGCGCGAGAACCAGACCCTGCCGATTCCAAGACTGTCCCTGTGGCTGACGCATGGGGGCATGCTGGCCGAGCAGGTGATGCGCGCCTTCTGGCCGCTATTTTCTATTCTCATGGCGCTGCTGGCGGCCCTGATGCTGGGGCTGCACGATCTTGTGCCCATCGAAACCGTTTGGATTTCTGCGGCTGCCGGATTGGTTGCGTTGATTGCGACCGCGATCTTGGGGATCAGGCGGTTTCACCTGCCAACCCGGTCTGAGGCGTTGGTTCGGCTGGATGAGACCCTGCCCGGTCGCCCGATTCAGGCATTGATGGATGATCAGGCAATCGGTGCGATGGATGCGGAATCGGTGGCACTGTGGCAAGCACACCAGGCGCGCATGGCAGACCGTGCTTCAAATGCCGATCCGGTGAAACCCGATTTGCGGCTGGCCTCTCGCGATCCCTATGCGCTTCGCTATGCTGCATTGTTGGCGCTCGTCGTTGCAGCTCTGTTTGGTTCGTTCTGGCGGATTGGCTCGGTGGCGGACATGACGCCGGGGACCGCTCAGGCGGGGCAGGGCCCGACCTGGGAAGGCTGGGTTGAACCGCCACGTTATACGGGCTTGCCGACACTTTACCTTGCTGATCAAACTGATCCAATACTTACGGTGCCCAAAGGCAGCCGCATCACGCTGCGGTTCTACGGGGAGATTGGTGCACACAGCCTGACCGAGACGACGACGCCGCCTGGAACCGAGGCCGCAACCGAGCCGGAGCAGGACTTTGTCGCCGATCGCTCGGGCCAGTTGCGGATCGAAGGTCCGGCTGGGCGCGATTGGGCGCTGGACATACTCGCGGACACAAAACCACAGATCGAGGTGGCGGGCGCTGCTGAGGCCGAAGCTGGCGGACAGATGAAACTACCGTTCGCGGCGTCCGACGACTATGGCATCATTTCAGGCACGGCTCGGATCGAGTTGAATCTGCCTGCTGTGAATCGCGAATTTGGCCTGGCAACTGAACCGGAGCCGCGCGAAATCATCACGGTTGAGCTTCCGATGCCGATCACCGGCGACAGGACGGATTTTACCGAAGACCTGATCGAAGATTTCTCGCAGCACCCCTGGGCGCATTTGCCGGTGAAAATTACCCTCTTGGCCGTTGATGCGGCAGATCAGGAATCGGTGGCCGAACCTTATTTTGCCGATCTGCCTGCCCGGCGTTTCTTTGATCCATTGGCTGCTGCGGTCGCTGAACAACGGCGCGATTTACTCTGGTCGCGCGACAATTCACTGCGCGTTGCACAATTGTTGCGTGCCGTCTCGCATCTGCCCGAAGATTTGTTCCGCTCGGACACCGCCTACTTGCGCCTGAGGGTGATCTTGCGTCGGTTGGAAACCTTTGATCGGCACGGTGCGCTAAACCTCAAACAGCAGGAAGAGATCGCGCAGGCGCTATGGGATCTCGCTGTTCTGATCGAGGACGGAACACTGGCTGACGCTTTGGAGCGGATGCGCCGCGCGCAAGAGCGTTTGACCGAAGCAATGCAGAACGGTGCCAGCGATGAGGAAATCGCTGAGTTGATGCAAGAGCTGCGCGAAGCAACGCAGGATTATATGCGACAGCTTCAGCGCCTCGCCCAAGAAAACGGCGAAGATGGTCAGAACCAACAAGGCCAGAACGGCGAAACGCTGCAGATGACGCAAGATGACCTGCAGCGGATGATGGATCGCATTCAGGAGCTGATGGAACAGGGCCGCATGGCCGAAGCGCAGCAGGCGCTGGAAGAGTTCCAACAGATGATGGAAAACATGCGCGTCACACAAGGGCAAGGCCAGGGTGGCCAATCCGAAGGTCAGCAGGCCATGGAGGGGCTGGCGGAAACTCTGCGGGAACAGCAAGGGTTGAGCGATCAGGCCTTCAGAGATCTACAGGAACAGTTCAATCCAGGAGCCCAATCCGGCGAAAGTCAGGGCAATGAAGGCAGCAGCGGCGGGCTCGGGCGTGGACAAAGCCACGAAGGTCAGGGCGGCCAGGGTCAGGATCAGGCAGGTGAGGGGCAGCAAGGTCAGGGATCTCTGGCGGATCGGCAACAAGCGCTGCGAGATGAACTGGGACGGCAGGAACAAAGCCTGCCGGGTGGCGGCACGCCTGAAGGTGATGCCGCACGTGAGGCGCTGGGCCGTGCAGGGCGAGCGATGGACGAGGCCGAAGACGCCTTGCGCAGCGATGATCTGGCCGAGGCGATCGACCGGCAGTCCGAAGCGATGGAAGCGCTGCGCGAGGGGATGCGATCACTGGGTGAGGCCATGGCGCAGAACCAGCAAAACCAGCCGGGGCAGGGTACGGAAGCGGGTGATATGCAAGCCAACAACCGCGACCCGTTGGGCCGCGCGCCGGGATCGGCAGGGTCGATCTCGACCGATGATAACCTGTTGCAGGGCGAAGACGTCTATCGCCGAGCGCGCGAGCTGCTGGATGAAATCCGTCGCCGCACTGGCGAACAGGATCGGCCTCAGATTGAGCTGGAGTACCTCAAGCGCTTGCTCGAAAGGTTTTAGTTCTGTCCTGCGCCACCTGTCTGTGATTCTAACCACAAACGCGCCTGATCGACCATTGATACATAAGATTTCAGCACCGGATCAGCTTGCGGTACCGCTTCGCTGATCTGGCTAGCATTGCCATAGATCAGAAACAGAATAACGCCGATGATCAGTATCAGCGCGAAGCCACGTAAAAATCCACCGGATTTGCGAGTCGGTGCATCTGTTTCAGCCTCGTCCGAGCCGAGATCGCTGCGCAGGCCGGAATTGATTGCCTCAACATCAGGTAGCTCATCGCGCTGACCTGCATCGGCTGCTGATTCAGTGGCGGAAGGTCGATTGGGTTTGACCTTTGGCTCTTCGGGTGGGTCAAGGGCCAGATCAGGCTGGCTTTCTAGACTACTGCCTTCACGCTCTCGCAGATCAGCCTCGCGCGCGGCTTCTTCCTTTAGGATGTTAGAAACCGCGGGATCTATGTTGCTGGCGCTCTCATCATGAGACGCTTCAGCCGCTGTTTTGACCTCTTCAGGATCTGGCGAGTCTAATTCCTGCGTTGCCTCGGCCTCTGTTTCGACGGTGGCAGGGTGTTTTTCCTGAAACCAGGTCTTTTCGCAATTGGAGCATTGCACTTCGCGCCCGTCTTCTGGGATCACCTCGTCCGGGACTTCGTACTGGGCGCTGCAATTCGGACACGTTAAACGCATTCTGCCTCCTGGCCTTCAAGGCTGGCCTGATAATAGTTTTTTCAGGGATGATATTCCGTTAAGACCCAACAGCAAAGCGTGTTTTCGGTTTCGCGGGCCAAGTGTCGCCAATTGGCCCCGCCCGAGGCATTGAATCCAGCGCTGCGCTCGGGCAAGAGGTGAGCAGAACAATGGGGGCAGGCGTGATCGAGCTGGACAATATCAGCTATACCTACGGCGGCGGCGAATTGCTGAGCGATGTTTCGCTGCAGTTGCAGCCGGGTTCGTTCCACTTTCTGACCGGCCCATCTGGTGCAGGCAAAACCACATTGCTGAAACTCTGCTATGGCGCGTTGCTGCCAACCTCGGGCAAGTTGACGGCCTTTGGCGAAGATATCGCCAGCATGGACCGTGACCAGATGGCGCTGCTGCGCCGTCGGATCGGCGTGGTGCATCAGGATTGCCGCTTTCTGGATCACATGACGCTGGCCGAAAATGTCGCGCTGCCGCTTATGGTCTCGGGGCGCTCAGAAAATGGACAGCAAGACGACCTGACCGAGCTGCTGAGCTGGGTCGGACTTGGAAGCAGACTCGAAGCACACCCGCCCGAATTGTCGGGTGGGGAACGCCAGCGTGCCGCCTTGGCCCGCGCGGTCATTTTGTCGCCTGACGTGGTGCTTGCGGATGAGCCTACCGGCAACGTGGATTGGGAGATGTCTCAACGTCTGCTGCGCCTGCTGATCGAACTGAACCGGATGGGTAAAACCGTGCTGATCGCCACCCATGACCTAAGCCTGATCCGGGCCGCCAAAAGCCAGGTGCAGGCGCGTGTACTGCGCATCGCGCAGCGTCGGGTGCAGCTTGCGGGGGCGGATCTATGAGCAAGGGCACGATCCGCAATCTGCTGCGCCGTGACACCCGTTCTGATCGCGTTGTGCCGCCCACTGGTTTCACTGCTCAGCTGACCCTGTTTGTCTCGGGCGCGATGGCATTTCTCGCAGTATTTGCACTGGCCCTGTCGCTGGCCTCGGGCCGGGTGGCAGATCGCTGGGCCTCGGAACTGGCCGGGGCTGCGACCTTGCGGATCAATGCCCCTGCAGATCAACGCGCGGCACAGACCAAGGCAGCTTTGAACGTTCTCCAGCAAACGCCAGGGGTCGCTTCGGCTCGGGCGTTGACAGGCGAAGAACAGGCCACACTGCTGTCGCCCTGGTTCGGACCGGACTTGCCTCTGGACACATTGCCAATTCCGCAACTGATCGAGATCATCGAAGGTGAACCCGGCCTGGATGCGGCTGGTCTGCGCCTGAGATTGGGGGCAGAAGTGCCGGGCGCGGTGCTGGATGATCACACCCGCTGGCGCGAGCCATTGGTTGATGCGGCCAATTCACTGCGGCGTCTGGGCTGGATTTCGATCCTGCTGATCGGTGGCGCGACCGCCGCCATGATCACCCTTGCCGCCAACGCCTCACTTGCCGCCAACGCGCAGATTATCGAGGTACTGCGTCAGGTCGGCGCGCGGGATCGGTTCATCGCCAGAGCTTTTGTGCGGCGCTTTACCTTCCGCGCGCTTTTCGGGGCGGCGGTTGGAACCCTGTTAGGTATGTCTGGTGTTTTACTGCTACCCGAGGCCTCGGATACTGGTGGATTTCTTACAGGGCTTGGGTTTCAAGGGATTGGATGGCTACTGCCGGTGCTGATACCAGTGTTGGGGGCCGCCGTTGCATTTCTGGCCACATGGTCGGCAGCACAGCGCAAGTTAAAGGAGCTTTCGTGATGTTCATGGCCATTCAATGGGTCCGGTCGCTGATCTTCATGATCACTATCTACGCCTGGATGCTGGTCCTCGGGATCATCTTTGCCCCCTATGCGCTGTTTGCCAAAAGTGGCGCTTTGCGCGCCTGTAAGACCTATGCGCGGACGACCAAATGGTTGGCCCGCTGGATGGTTGGCATTCGTTGTGAAGTGCGCGGAGAGGTGCCTTATGGTGAGGTTGTGATCGGCGCCAAGCACCAGTCGTTTCTGGACATCATCATAATCTTCGACGCCATCCCGCACGGCAAATTCATCATGAAGCGCGAGCTTTTGTGGACGCCGGTCATTGGCATGTATGCGCGCCGTCTGGGCTGTATCCCGGTCAATCGCGGCAAACGAGGGGCGGCGGTGGCTAAGATGGTCAAAGATGTTGCGCGCGAGTTCAGCGAACCCGGACAGTTGGTGATCTACCCGCAGGGAACGCGCGTCGCGCCGGGTGTGCACAAGCCCTACAAGGTCGGAACGGCGGTTCTGTATGAAGGCCTCGGGTTCCCGTGCGTGCCCGTTGCCACCAATGCGGGCGTCTTCTGGCCCAGAACCGGTGTCATGCGCAAGCCGGGTAACGCGATTGTCGATTTCCTTAATCCAATCGAGCCCGGCGTCGCACGAAATGACTTTCTTGAGCGGCTGGAAAACGTGATCGAGACTCGGTCGAACGAATTGATGCAGGAAGTGGGATTTGATCCGGATGGAGTTCATTAAGGACATCGCTACGCTCGAGGCGCTCTACGGGACGCCCGGTGCGCCATCTATACGCAAGGTGGCGCGGCAAATTACTCCGCTCTATCGCAAGTGGATCATGGCCTCGCGCCTGTGCATTCTTAGCACCGTCGGCCCCGAAGGTGTCGATGGCAGCCCGCGCGGAGACGACGGATCAGTCGTATTGGAACTGAATCCGGGCACTTTGGCCCTGCCGGATTGGCGAGGAAACAACCGTCTGGATTCACTGCGAAACATCGTTCAGGACCCCCGAGTGTCGCTGATGTTTTTGGTGCCCGGCTCGAACAACGTGGTTCGGGTAAATGGGAATGCTCAGTTGACCGATGACGACGACCTGCGCGCCCGTTTCGAGAAAAACGGAAAGCGCCCTGCGACCGTGATTTTGATTGAGTTATCCGAGGTCTACACCCAATGCGCCCGCGCCCTGATCCGAGCCGGAACCTGGAGCGGTCGCGATGAAACCGATGGCCTTCCGAGTGTTGGCGAGATTCTGTCTGAAATGACATCGGGTGAAGAGGGCGGCGCACAATATGATCAGGAATGGGGTGCCCGCGCCGCAAAGACTATGTGGTAGCAGCTTTGCCGCATAGTAACTTCAAAGCGCGGCGGCTCCCATTCTGGCCACTTTGCCGATCCAACGTTCAACGCTTCCGGGTTTCGGATAGCTTGCGCTGGCAAAATAGGTAAAGCGGGTAGGCTTGAACCCAACAAAGCCTAGAACCTGATCGCGAAGCTGCCGCAGCAGCGCCTGCCGATAGATTATACGCATGAACCAGCCTGGCGTATCTGACGTCAGGATCACCCTTGCGGTGCGTCCGCTCAGCATCGGTGCTGGCAAACCGATCATTGTTGTGTTCCGCGTATCGAACGTCCGTCCTGGGATGAATGTCCGGTCGATCAGGCCCTTCAGCTTGGCTGGCAGACCGCCCCACCACATCGGTGTCGTCAGGACCAGGTGCTCGCTCCACTCGATGTCCTGCAATACCTGTTCAAGCACGGGCTCAAGCGGTTTGAAATCTTCATAATTTCCCTGACCAAAGTCGTGATCGAACTGCAGATCACTCAGATGCACCATGCGAACCTCGTGACCTTTGGCAATGGCTGCGTCTGCATAGGTTTGTGCAAAGGTGCGCGACAGGCTGCTTTCGGCAGGGTGCCCATTGAGGACGAGTATCTTCTTAGCTGGCATTGCGAATCTCCTAAAATTGACCGTGGTCACTTTGTAAGCGCAGAAAATGACCGCGGTCAATAATAAATTTGACCATGGTCAAAAAATATGCAAACAAGCACTATGCAGAGACCAATTCAAAAACGAACTCTTAAAACCCGAGCACGCCTGATCTCAGCCGCCGAGGACGTGATTCAGAAGGGCGGGTACGAAGCTCTGCGCGTGGAAGAGGTGGTTCAGGCTGCAGGCGTGGCCAAGGGGACATTCTTTGCGCATTTTCGCGACAAAGACGCGCTAATGGAAATCCTGCTGGCGGAAAAACTGAATGCCTGCCTTGATCAGGCAGAGGCCGGAAAGCCCCCAAAATCAGTGCCACAAATCATCGCGGCCCTAGAGCCCGTGCACAACTTCATGACGGTTGAACGCTATGTATTCGACCTGCTCATCAGGTATTCCGGCGCAACGGCAATAGCCGAGATTGGTCCAATCGCATATTTCTTTGAACGATACTTCCGTGTCGTGATGATGTGGCTCGAAGATGCGAATGTTCGCCAGGACGTTCCTTCGGAGCTTTTGGCCGAAGGAGTGCAGGCATTTGCAATTCAGGCCATGTCGCTAAAGTTCTGTGCGCTGCATGCCTCAAAAAGCTTCAGCGAAAGGCTTAAGGTTTATCTTGAGGCGTGGTTGACCCCGGCGAGATAACCACCGGGGTCGTTTATTCAGCTATGAATTGGTCCGTCACCACAGGCTAGAGCGGCCTCGCGCACCGCTTCGGAATAGGTCGGGTGCGCATGGCAGGTCAGGGCTAGATCTTCGGCCGAGGCGCCGAACTCCATCGCCACGCAGACCTCGTGGATCAGGTCGCCGGCCGCAGGGCCGATGATATGTGCGCCCAGAATGCGATCAGTATCTTTGTCTGCCAGAATCTTGACGAATCCGTCGGCCGCAAAATTTGCCTTGGCTCGGCCATTGCCCATGAACATGAACTTGCCGACCTTGTAGGCGCGGCCCTGTTCCTTGAGTGTCGCTTCGGTCTCACCCACATTGGCCACCTCGGGCCAGGTGTAGATGACCCCCGGAATGACGCCATAGTTTACGTGACCGTGTTTGCCAGCGACCTGTTCAGCTGCGGCCATGCCCTCGTCTTCAGCCTTGTGCGCCAGCATTGGGCCTTCGGTCACGTCGCCGATGGCGTAGATACCCGGCACATTGGTCTGCCAATCGGCCCCAACCTTGATCTGGCCGCGCGGGGTCATCTCGATGCCCAGAGCGTCCAGCCCCAGACCATCCGAGTACGGCTTGCGCCCGGTTGCCACCAGCACGGTATCGGCGTCGATCACATGCTCACTGTCGTCTTTGAGCAGCTTGTAGGTCACCTTGGCCTTGGTCTTGGTCGCCTCGGTCTTTTGCACGGCAGCGCCCATGACGAATTTCAAGCCCTGTTTCTTCAGGATGCGCTGGAAGGTCTTCTGCACCTCCGGGTCCATGCCCGGCGTGATTTCCTTGAGGAATTCGATTACCGTCACCTCGGCGCCCAAACGACTGTAGACCGAACCCAGCTCAAGCCCGATCACACCGGCACCGATCACAATCATTTTCTTGGGAACTTTGCCCAGAGACAGCGCTCCGGTCGAAGTCACTACGACCTTTTCGTCAACCTCGACGCCGGGCAGCGCCGACGGCTCAGAGCCCGACGCGATGATGATGTTCTTGGCCTCATGCACCTCATCGCCAACCTTGACCTTGCCCGCAGCGGGGATCGAGCCCCAACCTTTCAGCCAATCGATCTTGTTCTTCTTGAACAAGAACTCGATGCCCTTGGTGTTGCCATCGATGACTTCATCCTTATAGGCCTGCATCTGCTTCCAATCGACCGAAGGCGATTTCCCCTTCAGACCCATCTTGGCAAAGTTATGTTCAGCTTCGTGCAACTGGTGACTGGCATGCAGCAAAGCTTTCGAGGGGATGCAGCCCACGTTAAGGCATGTCCCGCCCAGCGTCTCGCGCCCTTCGACCACAGCGGTCTTTAGACCCAGTTGAGCGCAGCGAATTGCGCAGACATAGCCGCCGGGCCCGGCGCCGATTACGATGACGTCATAATTTGCCATTACATTCTCCTAAATCGACCGGTCGCCCGGTACTTCCCCGACCCGATTTCGTGGGTCAGAAATATCTTTTGTCAAACGGGTTCCAGCAGCTTGATCGAGATATGCGCAATCCCACCACGCTCGTGATGCATCGCCAGTTCCTCGGACCCGAAAAAGGCACGGGCCTTGTCTAGGTTCACGACCTCGAACATTGCAATCGCATGGTCCTTCTGATCGGGATCACGCCAGACATGCAGGTCGCGGATACCCGCGGCCTTACGCATCGGCATATCCTCGCGGAACACTTTTAGCCAGGCGTCGAAATCGGCCACATCGGCCTGCCAGAGTACATGTGTTGCCATCTTATAGATCCATCAACAGGCGGCGTGGGTCTTCAAGCGCTTCTTTCACGCGAACCAGGAAGGTCACCGCACCCTTGCCGTCAACAATACGGTGGTCATAGGACAGAGCCAGATACATCATCGGGCGGATCTTGATCTCGCCATTGATGACCATCGGGCGGTCCTGAATCTTGTGCATTCCCAGAATACCTGATTGCGGCGGGTTCAGGATCGGTGAAGACATCAACGAGCCATAGACGCCACCGTTCGAGATCGTGAACGTACCGCCCTGCATTTCAGCCATCGAAAGCTTGCCGTCGCGGGCGCGCTTGCCCTTTTCAGCAATGGCTTTCTCGATCGCTGCGAAGGACATGCTGTCGGCGTCGCGGATCACCGGAACCACCAGTCCCTGAGGCGTACCAGCGGCGACGCCCATATGCACAAAGTTCTTGTAGACGATGTCATTGCCGTCGATCTCGGCATTCACTTCGGGCACTTCTTTCAGCGCATGACAGCAGGCCTTGGTGAAGAAGGACATAAAGCCCAGACGCACGCCGTGCTTTTTCTCGAACTGGTCTTTGTATTGATTACGCAGGGCCATCACCTCGGTCATGTCCACCTCGTTATAGGTGGTCAGGATGGCCGCTGTGTTCTGCGCGTCCTTCAGGCGCTTGGCGATGGTCTGGCGCAGACGGGTCATGCGCACGCGCTCTTCGCGGCTTGCATCCTCGGCAGCCACAGGAGCGCGTGGAGCTTGGGCAGCGGGGGCGGGCGCAGCCGCCGTAGGCGCTGGGGCTGTAGCTGCTGCAGCAACTGCCTTTGCCACGTCTTCTTTCATGATACGCCCATCGCGACCGGTGCCGGTGACCTGATCGGCGGTCAGACCGGCTTCGGCCATCGCTTTCTCAGCTGATGGTGCGTTGGCCACGTCTTTACCTGTGCTGGCTGCAGTCGGAGCGGCAGCGGCCGCAACCGGAGCGCTTGCCACACCTGCGGTCGAGCCCGAGATCACCGCCAGCTTGGCAGACGCATCGACCGTGCTGCCTTCGGGCGCAACGATCTCAGCCAGAACGCCTGCCGCCGGGGCCGGAACTTCGACCGAGACCTTGTCGGTTTCCAGCTCGCACAGCATTTCGTCCTGCGCGACGTTGTCACCAACCTGTTTGAACCATGTCGAAACAGTTGCCTCGGTCACGGATTCGCCCAGCGTCGGCACCATGACGTCCACGCTGCCACCTGCCGCAGCCGGCGCTGCTGCAGCTGGGGCCGGGGCCGCCGCTGCCGGAGCAGGCGCTGCCCCTTCGCCAGCGGTGATGGTGGCCAGCAATGCATCGACACCCACCGTCTCACCTTCGGTAGCGACAATCTCGCCCATCACACCTGCGGTAGGCGAGGGCACTTCGACCGTCACCTTGTCAGTTTCCAGCTCACACAGCATTTCATCAACTGCAACGGCGTCGCCGGGTTTCTTGAACCATGTCGCAACGGTGGCTTCGGTGACAGACTCGCCCAGCGTGGGAACACGAACTTCAATCGTCATCGTTTACTTTCCTTCAATGCTCAGCGCTTCGTTCACCAGCGCTTCTTGTTGGGCTTTGTGTTGGCTGGCCAGACCCGTTGCAGGCGAGGCCGAGGTTGCGCGACCGGCATAGACCGGACGGGTGTGTTTTGCGCCAATGCGGGTCAGAACCCATTCGATATTGGGTTCGATAAAGGTCCAGGCCCCCTGGTTCTTGGGCTCTTCCTGACACCAGACCATCTCGGCACCTTTGAAACGCTCAAGTTCGTTGATCAGCGAATGCGCAGGGAAGGGATAGTATTGCTCGATTCGCATCAGGTAGATGTCATCGATGCCGCGCGCATCGCGTTCTTCCAGCAAGTCAAAGTAAACCTTGCCCGAACACATCACCACACGCTTGATCTTGTCATCCGCCACCAGCTTGGTGTCTGAATTTCCCTTCTGCGCGTCATCCCACAGCACCCGGTGGAAGCTGGAGCCTGTGGTGAAGTCATCCGCCGTGCTGACCGCCAGTTTATGACGCAGCAGCGACTTTGGCGTCACCAGGATCAGAGGCTTGCGGAAAGTCCGGTGCAACTGACGGCGCAGGATGTGGAAATAGTTCGCGGGCGTTGTACAGTTCGCCACGATCCAGTTGTCCTGACCGCACATCTGCAGGAACCGTTCCAGGCGCGCGGATGAGTGTTCCGGGCCCTGCCCCTCGAAACCATGCGGCAGCAGCGTGACCAAACCGGACATCCGCAGCCACTTGCTCTCACCCGAGCTGATGAACTGATCGAACATGATCTGCGCCCCGTTGGCGAAGTCGCCAAACTGTGCTTCCCAAAGGACCAGCGCGTTTGGCTCGGCCAGAGAGTATCCGTACTCGAAACCCAAGACCGCATACTCGCTGAGCATCGAGTCAATCACGTCATAATGAGATTGACCCTTGCGGATGTTGTTCAGCGGGTAGTAGCGCTCTTCGGTTTCCTGATGGACAAATCCGGAATGGCGTTGGCTGAATGTACCTCGCGTCGCGTCCTGTCCGGCCAGACGCACTGGGTAGCCCTCGGTCAGCAGCGAGCCAAACGCCAGAGCCTCGCCAGTTGCCCAGTCAAATCCGGTCCCGTTTTCGAACATCTGTTTCTTGTGTTCCAGCAATCGTCCGACGGTTTTATGCATCGCAAAACCTTCGGGTGCTGTGGTCAGGGCGGTCCCGATCTCGGCCAGCGTATCCGCTGAGATCGCGGTTTCGCCGCGCATGTATTCTTCTTTGTTCTTGTCCAGATGCGACCAGCGCCCATCCAGCCAATCGGCTTTGTTGGGCTTATAGTCTCTCCCGGCGTCGAACTCTTCGTTCAGATGGGCCTGAAAGGCGGCCTTCATATCCTCGATCTCGCCTTCGGGGATCAGGCCGTCTTTGACCAGACGTTCCGTGTACAGCGACAGCGTAGTCTTATGCGTCTTGATTTTCTTGTACATGATTGGGTTGGTGAACATGGGCTCATCGCCCTCGTTATGACCAAACCGGCGGTAGCAGAAGATATCAAGCACCACGTCCTTGTGGAACTTCTGACGGAATTCGGTCGCCACCTTGGCGGCATGCACCACCGCCTCGGGGTCGTCACCGTTCACATGGAAGATCGGCGCTTCAACCATCAGCGCGATATCCGTCGGATAAGGGCTGGAGCGCGAGAAATGCGGTGCGGTGGTAAAGCCGATCTGGTTGTTCACCACAATATGCATGGTGCCGCCGGTCTTGTGCCCTTTCAGACCCGACAGGCCGAACCCTTCAGCCACCACACCTTGTCCGGCAAAGGCCGCATCGCCGTGCAGCAGAATGCCCATCACCTTGGTGCGGTCTTCGTCGTTCAGCTGATCCTGCTTGGCGCGGACCTTGCCCAGAACCACCGGGTTCACTGCCTCAAGGTGCGAGGGGTTGGCGGTCAGCGATAGGTGCACTGAGTTGCCGTCAAACTCCCGGTCACTGGAGGCGCCGAGGTGATACTTTACGTCACCCGATCCATCCACATCCTCAGGCTTGAAGCTGCCGCCCTGGAATTCATTGAATATGGCGCGATAGGGTTTGCCCATCACATTGGCCAAAATGTTCAGACGCCCCCGGTGTGGCATCCCGATGACGATGTCCTGCAATCCCAGCGCACCGCCGCGCTTGATGATCTGTTCCATTGCAGGGATCAGGCTTTCACCACCGTCTAAACCGAACCGCTTGGTGCCCATGTACTTGACATGCAGAAATTTCTCGAAGCCCTCGGCCTGGACCATCTTATTCAGGATCGCCTTGCGGCCCTCTTTGGTGAAGGCGATTTCCTTGCCGTACCCTTCGATCCTTTCCTTCAGCCAAGCGGCCTCTTCAGGGTTCGAGATATGCATATATTGCAGCGCGAAGGTGCCACAGTAAGTCCGCTTCACGATCTCGACGATCTGGCGCATGCTGGCCATCTGCAGGCCCAGAACATTGTCGATAAAGATCGGGCGGTCCATATCCGCATCGGTAAAGCCGTAGGTCTTTGGATCCAGTTCAGGATGCGTGCTTGCGGCGCGCATCCCCAGCGGATCCAGATCAGCGGCCAGATGTCCCCGGATGCGATAGGCCCGGATCAGCATCAGCGCCCGCAAACTGTCCAGCACCGCGCGCTTGATCTGGTCGTCGCTGACCTCAACGCCCTTGGTCGCGGCCTTGTCCTTGATCTTCTTGCCCGCCGCCTTGGCATCGATCTCGGCCCATTCCCCAGTCAACGCACCCGTCAGATCATCCGCTGGCATCGGAGGCCAATCACTGCGCGCCCAGGATGGCCCCTCGGCCTCGCGCTGCACATCCGGCGCATCGTCGCCCATGGCCTTGAAAAACTCGACCCAGGCTGCGTCGACCGCGCCGGGGTTCTTGGTGTACTGGGCATAAAGCTGCTCCAGATATTCGGCATTATGCCCCTGCATGAAGCTGGAGGCATGAAAGGCTGAGTTGGGCGAGTGTTCGGTCATTGGGCTACCTCATATGGGTTGGGACCGTATTGGTTGGTGCCTGGTTCGCTGGGGCGGGTAAGCCACCACAGAACCAGGAGGGGCGACACGATGAGAACCAACAGTGTCGGAATGACGATAAGAAGTGTTGCGCGGGTGAACAGGATATCCAACGTGCCGCCATGGAACTGGTTGGCGAGGCCGATGCCAAAGATCAGAACGGCCAGCGCACCGAGGATCAGCAAGATCGGCAACAACGCATAAAGCCCACTCCGCCCAGTATCATGCATCCGCCGCCACGCGACAGCCAGATGCGGGAAAAAGACGATCAGGCTGACGATGCTCTGCACCGGGCCTGTCGAGGTGGCCGTAACGGATTTGGTAGTCTCCGTTTCGGTCACTGCGACCTGAGTGAAGAACTGCCAGTCAATGATCCCGGCAATAATGCTCCAGATCACGATGAACAGGAAAAAAAACCAGTATTCGGGCCGCGAGGCACGGCCCGAAAAGGTGAAAAACTTGGAGAAACAGGTTTTAATGGCTTCGCCGAAAGTCATGTTTACCGCTCCTCTCAAAGCAGTCAAATTCTGGTTAACCGATGGCTTCCAGCACAGCCTCACCCAGCTGCGCCGGGCTTTCGGCCACGACAATACCGGCCGAGCGCATGGCTTCGATCTTGTCTTCGGCGCCACCTTTGCCGCCGGCGACAATCGCGCCCGCGTGACCCATGCGGCGGCCCGGAGGGGCGGTGCGACCTGCTATGAAACCAGCGGTCGGCTTTTTGCGCCCCTTCTTGGCCTCGTCCGCCAGGAACTGCGCAGCCTCTTCCTCGGCTGAGCCACCGATCTCACCAATCATGATAATCGATTCGGTTTCGTCATCGGCCAGGAACCACTCCAGCACGTCGATATGCTCGGTGCCCTTGATCGGGTCGCCGCCGATGCCCACGCAGGTGGACTGGCCTAGACCCACATCGGTGGTCTGCTTGACGGCCTCATAGGTCAGGGTGCCCGAACGGGACACAACGCCGACCGAACCGCGCTTGTGAATGTGGCCGGGCATGATGCCGATCTTGCAGGCATCAGGCGTGATGACACCGGGGCAGTTCGGCCCGATCAAGCGCGAGTTCGAGCCTTCCAGCGCACGCTTCACCTTCATCATGTCCAGAACCGGAATGCCTTCGGTGATGCAGACGATCACCTCCATCTCGGCATCAATCGCCTCGAGGATCGAGTCAGCCGCAAACGGCGGCGGAACATAGATCACCGAGGCGTTGGCTTCGGTCAAATGCTTGGCCTCGTGGACCGAGTTGAACACGGGCAGGTCAAGATGTGTCATCCCGCCTTTGCCGGGCGTCACTCCGCCTACCATCTTGGTGCCATAAGCAATGGCCTGTTCAGAGTGGAATGTGCCCTGCGAGCCGGTAAAGCCCTGACAGATCACTTTGGTATTTTCGTCGATGAGGACTGCCATCTGGCGTTCTCCTTTGTAGGGCGGGCTTCAGCCCGCCGAAATCTTGGGAAAGGTGGGCTGCAGCCCACCCTACGGGATGACACTCAGCCTTTGACGGCCTTCACAATCTTCTCGGCACCGTCTTTCAGGTTGTCCGCCGCGATCACGTCCAGGCCAGAGGTGTTGATGATCTCTTTGCCTTTCTCAACGTTTGTGCCTTCCAGACGCACGACCAGCGGAACCTGCAGGCCGACCTCTTTGACGGCAGCAACAACGCCCTCGGCGATGACGTCACAGCGCATGATACCGCCGAAGATGTTGACCAGAATGCCTTTGACCTGTGGGTCCGAGGTGATGATCTTGAACGCCTCGGTAACTTTCTCTTTGGTCGCGCCGCCGCCCACGTCGAGGAAGTTGGCAGGCTCGGCACCGTAAAGCTTGATGATGTCCATCGTTGCCATCGCCAGACCGGCGCCATTGACCATGCAGCCGATCTCACCATCCAGGGCGATGTAGTTCAGGTCGTATTTCGACGCTTCCAGTTCCTTGGGGTCTTCCTCGGTCGTGTCACGCAGTTCGGCGATATCCGGGTGGCGGTAGACCGCGTTGCCATCAAAGCCGACTTTCGCGTCCAGCACTTTCAGGTCGCCACTGTCGGAAACGATCAGCGGGTTGATCTCCAGCATCTCCATGTCCTTCTCTACGAAGGCGCTATAGAGCTGGTTCATCAGCTTGACGCATTGCTTGACCTGCGCGCCTTGCAGACCCAGCGAAAAGGCGATGCGGCGACCATGGTAAGGCTGATAGCCCGTCGCAGGGTCAACCGAGAAGGACAGGATTTTCTCGGGCGTGGCGGCGGCCACTTCTTCGATGTCCATGCCGCCTTCGGTCGAGCAGACAAACGAGATGCGGCTAGTCTGGCGATCCACCAGCAGGGCCAGATACAGCTCGCGTTCGATGCCGGACCCGGCCTCGATATAGATGCGGTTGACCTGTTTGCCCGCGGGGCCGGTCTGATGTGTGACCAGCGTGCGGCCTAGCATCTTTTTGGCTTCTTCGGCGGCCTCTTCCACCGACTTGGTCAGACGGACACCGCCCTTTTCACCGGCGTCGGCTTCTTTGAAGCTGCCTTTACCGCGCCCACCTGCGTGGATTTGTGCTTTTACAACCCACAAAGGGCCATCCAGTTCACCGGCTGCGGTTTTGGCTTCCTCGGCGCGCAAAACCGCGCGACCGTCGGAGACCGGAGCGCCATAGCTGCGCAAAAGAGCTTTGGCCTGATATTCGTGAATGTTCATCGAAATTGTCCCGTCTGACTACGATTACCCTGTTATAGGCGTGTCTAAGCGCCAAAATTAAAGAGTTTTTTGACGTGTCACGGGAAATTGTCGAAGATTTTCAGGATTTGTGATCACAGGTTTTTGGGGTGTGATCACAAAGTTTGAGCAAAGCGTAAGCTTGATTCGATGATGCAGGTTCGCGCGAAGAAAACACATTCATACATGTGACTTTCGGCGATTGCGCCAACATCTCTGACTCATGATGTATGGCATAAAAGAAAACCGGCCCACCAAGAGCCGGTTTCAAATTCTTCACTGCTGACGATTAGGCCAGCGAGTTATCGATGCCTTTGCAAGCTTCGATCAAACCCTTCACAGCATTCACCGAGTTGTCGAAACCTGCCTGCTCTTCTTCGTTCAGCTTGATGTTGACGACCCGTTCGACGCCGCCGGCACCGATCACGGTAGGAACGCCGACATACATGCCTTCGACTCCAAGCTCGCCATCGCAATAAGCGGCGCAAGGCAGAACACGTTTCTGGTCTTTCAGATAGGCCTCGGCCATTTCAATCGCCGAAGTGGCGGGCGCGTAGAAGGCTGAACCGGTTTTCAACAGGCCGACGATTTCAGCACCGCCGTCACGGGTGCGCTGAACGATGGCGTCCAGTTTCTCTTGTGTGGTCCAGCCCATCTCAACCAGATCAGGCAGCGGGATACCGGCGACGGTCGAGTAACGAACCGACGGCACCATGGTGTCGCCGTGGCCACCCAGAACAAACGCTGTGACGTCGCGCATCGAGACGTTGAACTCTTCCGAAAGGAAGTGCGCAAAACGGCCCGAATCCAGAACGCCCGCCATGCCGCAAACCTTGTTATGCGGCAGGCCCGAGAATTCACGTAAGGCCCAGACCATCGCGTCCAGCGGGTTGGTGATGCAGATGACGAACGCGTCAGGCGCATTGGCGGCGATGCCTTCGCCAACCGATTTCATGACTTTCAGGTTGATGCCCAGCAGATCATCGCGGCTCATGCCCGGTTTGCGTGGCACACCAGCGGTGACGATGCAAACGTCTGCGCCTGCGATATCTTCATAGGACTGGGTGCCTTTCAGCTTGGCATCAAAGCCTTCCGAGGGGCCGGATTCGGCGATATCCAGCGCCTTGCCTTCCGGGGTGCCTTCGGCGATGTCGAACAGGACAACGTCACCAAGTTCTTTCATTGCAGCGAGGTGGGCGAGCGTGCCGCCGATCTGACCTGCGCCGATCAGCGCGATCTTGGGTCTGGCCATTTGGAATATCTCCGATGGGTTTTGAAATCGCGGTTTTGCTAGTCGTAAATGCGGCGTCGCGCAAGCCTCCTGCGACGCGGCATGCCACCGCATACCGTTTGCATGTCATGTGCTGATTGCGCTAAACCGCCTGTGACTCATGCATATTTCCGGGGCGCCAGATGTTCGAGATGAACCTGATGTTTTTTGCCGTGGCGATCCCAGCAGTGATCTTCGCGGGTATCTCGAAAGGTGGGTTCGGCTCGGGCGTGGCCTTTGCGTCGTCGTCGATTCTGGCGCTGATCCTGACGCCTGGGCAGGCGTTGGCGTTGATGCTTCCGATCCTCATGGTGATCGATGTCGCCACGTTAAAGCCCTATTGGAAACGCTGGAACTGGCCGGATTCGCGTCTGCTGATTCTGGGTGCAGTGCCCGGCATTGCGTTGGGCGCGTGGCTCTATCGTGTCACCGATGACGATCTGCTGCGCCTGCTGATTGGTGGGATATCGGTCGGCTTTGTGATCTGGCATGTTGCCCAGACAAGTGGCTGGGTACGCGGCTTTGCCAACCGCCTGCCGCCTTCGGCAGGATTGTTTGCCGGGCTGGTTGCCGGGTTCACCAGCTTTGTCAGCCATGCAGGCGGTCCGCCCGCCGCCGTCTATCTGCTGTCCCAACGCCTGACGAAAACCGAATTTCAGGCCTCAACCGTACTGGTCTTCTGGGTGATCAATGCCGTGAAATTCGTACCGTTCGCCTATCTGGGTCTATTCACATGGCACACGGCACTAGCCGATCTGTTGCTAACCCCGTTTGCGATCCTCGGGGCCTGGCTCGGCGTCCGGGCACATTTCATGCTGTCCGAACGCCTGTTCTTTGGCATCGCCTATGTCCTGCTAACACTGACTGGCAGTAAATTGATCTGGGACGCATTGGTCTAAGCGTTGGGCGGCAATGCCTCAGCTAGCACCTCAAAGGATTGGCCCGAGGCGATCAGGCAGGTCACTCCCTCGGGCAAGGTCACAACAATGGTCCAACTGCCGGTTCGATCCGAGGCAAAAACCTCCATCACCGCCCCTTGACGCGCAATCCCGATGCCGCGCCGGGTTTCGCCATAGGTCTTTGCCAAACGCTTGATCACATCCTCGCGCGGCGCGCAGTTCTGAGCGCTGACCTGTTGCGCAGCCAACACCATGATGCCCAACCCGATCGTCAAATTCAGCAATATCGTCTTCATCAGTCACCCCTTTCGATTCCTTCTTGAAAACAGCGTGCTGCAGGCTGAAAGAAATCGCGTTAAGGCAACGAGCGTTGCGTCACGATGCCAGAATGCTGCGTTGCGGCGATTTTGTGCTTGAACTTTCCGTCAAAAAATGCCCCATTCCGCGCAACATTATTTCAATGGGAGAGTCCCGTGGATCCGCGCCAACGCCCTTATCGTTCTGTTCTCTATATCCCCGGCTCGCGTGATCGGGCGCTGGATAAAGCGCGCACGCTGCCGGTGGATGCCATCATCTTTGATCTTGAAGACGCGGTTGCAGCTGATGAGAAAGAGAACGCGCGCGAAACGCTCAAGGAAGCGTTGGCCGCCGGCGGGTACGGCGCGCGGGGCAAGATCGTGCGGATTAACAGTTTGGATACCGAATGGGGTCGCGCCGATGCCGAAGCTGTGCGTGAGATGGATGCGGACGCCGTTCTTCTGCCCAAGGTAAACTCGGCCGCGGATGTGGATGCGCTGGCGGCGATCACCGGTGATCTGCCGATCTGGGCCATGATGGAAACCCCACGTGGCATGTTGAACGCGGCCGAAATCGCCGCACATCCGCTGATGGCTGGCTTCGTCATGGGGACCAACGATCTAGCGAAAGAGCTGCAGACGCGCTACCGCCCCGACCGTTTGCCGATGATGACCTCGCTGGGCCTGTGCTTGCTGGCCGCAAAGGCCGAAGGGCTGATCATCGTGGATGGCGTCTATAATGCATTCAAGGACGAAGACGGGCTGCGGACCGAATGCACGCAAGGTCGTGATATGGGCTTTGACGGCAAGACACTGATCCACCCCGCGCAGGTCGAGATTGCAAATACTGCCTTTGCGCCTTCGGACACCGAGATCGAATTGGCCCGCCGCCAGATCGCAGCCTTTGAAGAGACCGAGGCACAAGGTCAGGGGGTCGCCGTTGTCGATGGCAAGATTGTCGAAAACCTACACGTTGTAACTGCCCGCGAAACTCTGGCAAAAGCAGAGGCGATATTAGCTTTGCAAGCGGGGTAAGCCAGCATGGGCTTTGTTCTTCTGATTCTTGGTGTGGCGTTGTGGTGGGCCGCACATCTCTTCAAGCGCGTGATGCCGGAACGCCGTGCCGCCATGGGCGATGCGGGCAAGGGCGTCGTGGTGCTGGCTTTGGCGGGTGCGATCCTTCTGATGATTTTCGGCTATCGCATCACCGATTTCATCTATGTCTGGGCACCGCCGACCTTCCTGATCCACATTAACAACCTGCTGGTGTTGATTGCGTTCTACTTGATGAGCCCGGCAGGACAGAAAGGCCGTCTGCTGAATAGAGTGCGCCACCCGATGCTGGGTGGCTTTAAACTCTGGGCCTTTGCGCATTTGCTGGTAAATGGCGATCTGGCCTCGATTGTGCTGTTTGGTGGCCTGCTGGCCTGGGCGATCGTCGAAGTCATCGTGATCAACAAGTCCGAGCCTGACTGGACCCCGGGTGAACCCGGCACCTATGGCAAGGATGCGATGTTCTTTGTCGGCTCAATCGTGCTGTTGGGTGTCGTGGGCTATATTCACGGGCTGGTTGGCCCATCTCCGTTCGGTGGCTAAAGGACCAAATCAATGGCGAAACTTTATCGTTTGTTGACCGAGGAAGACACATCTGCCTTCTGCCACAAAGTCTCGGACGCGCTGGCCAATGGTTGGGAGCTTTATGGAGACCCGTCTTATGCCTTTGACGCTGTCAACAACATGATGCGCTGCGCGCAGGCTGTCACCAAAGAGGTCGAGGCCGACTATTCTGCGGACATGAAACTGGGACAGCAATAATGGCAAAAACCAATCCGGGTAACTTTTTCGAGGATTATTCCGTTGGGCAGGTCCTGCATCACGCAGTACCCCGCACCGTGACGGATGGCGAGCGGGCGCTCTATCACGCGCTTTATCCAGCTCGCCATGCGCTTTATTCCTCGGATGAGTTTGCCCGGAATTGCGGCCTGCCGCAAAGCCCGATTGACGATCTGGCTGCGTTTCATGTGGTGTTCGGCAAAACGGTTCCCGATATCTCGCTGAACGCCGTGGCCAATCTGGGCTATGCCGAGGGTCGCTGGCTGCGACCGGTCTATCCCGGCGATACGCTGCGCGCTGTATCTGAGGTGATTGGCCTTAAGCAGAACTCAAACGGCAAAACCGGAGTGGTTTGGGTGCGTACGCTCGGTTTGAACCAGCGCGACGAAGTGGTGATCGAATATGTGCGCTGGGTGATGGTGCGCAAATCTAACCTAGATGCGCCCGCGCCTGAGACCGTTGTGCCCGACCTGAAGAAGGTGCTGGATGTTGGCGATCTGGTCGTGCCGCAGGGCCTCGATTTCTCGAAATACGATTTTGTACAATCCGGCGAAAACCACCGCTGGGATGCGTACAACACGGGAGAAACGATAAATCATGTCGATGGCGTGACCGTCGAAGAGGCCGAGCACATGCTGGCTACGCGCTTGTGGCAGAACACGGCCAAAGTGCATTTCGATCTCACCTTCCGCCCCGACGGTCGGCTTATCTATGGCGGCCACGTGATCTCGATGGCGCGCGCGTTGTCGTTCAACGGTTTGGCGAATGCGCAGATGATCGTCGGCCTGAACGGCGGCGCCCACGCCAACCCCTGTTTTGCGGGCGACACGATCAAGGTCTGGTCCGAGGTTCTGGACAAGGCCGAGACCGGAACACCGGGAATCGGTGCACTACGATTGCGGCTTGTGGCGACCAAGGGTGGGGAGCCATTTGAGCTGCGCAATGAGGATGGGAAGTACCTGCCCAACGTGCTATTGGATCTGGATTACTGGGCCTTGATGCCCATGTAAATCGGGCTGCCCGTTTGCTGACATTGAAGTGATCGCGGTCGGTGAAATCCGTGCTAGGCTCGGCGTATGACGATGTTACGCGCACTCATGGTCAGTTTGTTTCTGGCACCGCAAGCATTTGCCTGTGATCTTGCTCTTGCTCTGGCCGTCGATGTGTCAGGCTCGGTGGATTCCGAGGAATACCGCATCCAGATGGACGGTCTTGCCGCAGGGCTGCGTGATCCCATCGTATCCGAGGCGTTGGTGCGCGGGCAGGCCAGGCTGATGCTAGTGCAATGGACTGGTAGTTCGCGCCA
This sequence comes from Ruegeria sp. AA3, assembly GCF_056542905.1. Lineage (NCBI taxonomy): Bacteria > Pseudomonadati > Pseudomonadota > Alphaproteobacteria > Rhodobacterales > Roseobacteraceae > Ruegeria > Ruegeria sp. AA3. The sequence goes on from NZ_JBQGAQ010000005.1 coordinate 184,440, forward strand.
GAGGATCACGCTTCCATGGACACGGATCGACAGCTTTGCCACTTTGGACGATTTTGCCGAACAGGTTGCTGCTGATCCGCGTGTCTGGCGTAATTTCTCTACAGCAATTGGTGAAGCGCTTGAGATGACCGTGACAAGCTTCGACGAGGTGCGCGATTGCAAAAGACATCTGATTGATCTTTCAGGTGACGGAATTTCGAATGAAGGTATCGAACCTTCGACGATCCACGCCAAATTGCGTGAGAGTGGAATCACAGTGAACGCGATTGCTATAGAAGAAAGCGAACCGGACCTGACAGCCTATTTCTTCGAGAATGTTATCGTGGGTGAGGGGGCCTTTGTCGTCTCTGCCGCGGGCTTTGCTGATTACCCTGAGCGTATTCGCAAAAAGCTTTTGCGCGAGGTGACGCAGCAGACTGCAGGGCTGTCTCAAACTCAGCCATAGATTCGTGATCACATTGCTTTTCCGTTGAAAACGCTAACATTGGTGGTATCGAATGTATTTTGTGATCACGAGATTATTTTGTGTGATCACAAATACTGCTTATAGGCGATTTTGCGTCAAATTTACTGGATTTTGCACCTGCAGCGCGTGACAGAGTCGTAAAAAACAGTAAAACGTTCGGTAGCCAACCGAAAAGGAGCCAACATGGCCGATGTAAATCGGGGCAACCGCCCGCTCTCTCCGCATTTGACGATCTATCGTCCGCAGATGACGTCCATCTCTTCGATTATGGTGCGCATCACGGGTCTAGCGTCCTTTGGTTTGGCTTTGTTGGTCGTCTGGTGGTTGCTGGCGGCAGCCACATCAGCAGGCGCCTATGACCTGATCAATGGTCTGATGACCAGTTTCCTGGGTGATCTGGTCATGTTCGGCGCAGCGTGGGCAATTTTCTATCACATGCTGGGCCGTTTGCGGCACGTCATCTGGGATCTCGGATATTGCGTGAATGTCGAAGTGTCCGAGAAGATGGGCATTGGCATGTTTGTTCTGGCGACGGTTCTTGCCTTGATCACAGCCGTGGCGCTTTAGAGGGAGGTTGGTATGCAGTTTCTAACAGACCGTAAACGCGCACAGGGCATGGGAGCCGGACGCGTAGGTACACATCATCATTGGCAGATGATGCTCAGCTCAGCGGCGCTGGTCATTCTTGTTCCGCTGTTTGTATTCACCTTCGGGCGCGCGTTGGGTGGCAACTACGAAGAAGCTCTGGCGTATTACAGCCGACCATTCCCGGCGATTGTCATGGGTCTGACATTGGTTGTTGTCGTCCCGCATCTGCTGCGCGAAGCGCAGGAGGCGATTGAGGACTATGTGCACGGCGTTGCAGAAAAGCTGGCGCTGATGGCCGCACGGGCGTTTGCCTACACACTGATTGCTGCGGGTCTTTTTGCTCTCGCACGGCTTGCCCTCGGTTATGCGCAGTAAGGAACAAGAACAATGACAGCAGCATATGAATACGAAACCCACGAATATGACGTGGTGGTTGTTGGTGCCGGAGGCGCGGGTTTGCGTGCAACTTTGGGTATGGCAGAACAGGGCCTGCGCACCGCTTGTGTGACCAAGGTATTCCCGACCCGTTCACACACCGTGGCGGCGCAGGGCGGCATCGCGGCGTCCTTGTCGAATATGGGGCCAGACCATTGGCAGTGGCATATGTATGACACCGTCAAAGGCTCGGATTGGCTGGGCGATACGGATGCGATGGAATATCTCGCGCGCGAGGCTCCAAAGGCGGTCTATGAGCTGGAACATTATGGTGTGCCATTCAGCCGGACCGAAGAAGGCAAGATCTATCAGCGCCCATTTGGTGGCCACACCACCGAATTTGGCGAAGGCCCCGCCGTGCAGCGGACCTGTGCCGCCGCCGACCGGACGGGCCATGCGATCCTGCATACGCTTTATGGTCAGTCGCTGAAGAACAACGCCGAGTTCTACATCGAGTATTTCGCAATCGACTTGATAATGTCCGAAGACGGGCAATGTCAGGGCGTCGTCTGCTGGAAGCTGGACGATGGCACCATGCACGTCTTCAACGCCAAGATGGTGGTGCTGGCGACCGGTGGTTATGGTCGAGCATATTTCAGTGCGACTTCGGCACACACCTGCACTGGCGACGGCGGGGGCATGGTGGCCCGCGCCGGCCTGGCGCTTCAGGATATGGAGTTTGTGCAGTTTCACCCGACCGGTATCTACGGTTCGGGTTGCCTGATCACCGAAGGTGCGCGCGGCGAGGGCGGCTATCTGACCAACTCGGAAGGTGAGCGGTTCATGGAGCGCTATGCGCCCCAGTACAAAGACCTTGCGCCGCGCGACTATGTCAGCCGTTCGATGACCATGGAAATCCGCGAAGGGCGCGGCGTTGGTGGCGAAGGGGATCACATCCACCTGAACCTGAGCCACTTGCCTGCTGAAGCTCTGGCGGAACGACTGCCGGGCATTTCGGAATCGGCCAAGATTTTCGCAGGCGTGGACGTCACCAAAGAGCCGATCCCGGTTCTGCCTACCGTCCACTACAACATGGGCGGTATCCCAACGAACTATTGGGGTGAGGTTCTGAACCCAACGGCCGATGATCCGACCGCGGTTGTGACGGGTTTGATGGCTGTGGGTGAGGCCGGTTGTGCCTCGGTGCACGGAGCAAACCGGTTGGGCTCAAACTCTCTGATCGACCTCGTTGTCTTTGGTCGTGCGGCAGCTATCCGCGCGGGTAAGGTCGTGGATGCCGAGGCTCCGAACCCGGTGCTGAACCAAGCATCGGTCGACAAGGCGTTTGACCGCTTCGATGCGGCGCGTAACGCCAGCGGTGCGATCCCAACTGCTGATTTGCGGCTTGAGATGCAAAAAACCATGCAGGCGGACGCGGCTGTTTTCCGCACCGCGAAGACGATGGCCGAAGGCGTTGAAAAGATGACGGCGATCGCTGCCAAGATGGATGATCTGCAAGTCACCGACCGTTCGCTGGTTTGGAACAGCGACCTGATGGAAACGCTGGAACTGGCGAACCTAATGCCCAACGCTCTGGCCACTATCGTTGGGGCCGAGGCGCGCAAGGAAAGCCGTGGAGCCCACGCACACGAAGACTTTTCAGAGCGTGACGATGAAAACTGGCGCGTTCACACGGTGTCTCGCGTCGATGGAACACAGGTCGATCTCAGTTATCGCCCAGTGATCGTCGACCCGCTGAGCACCGAGGCCGAAGGCGGCATCAGCCTGAAGAAAATCGCGCCCAAAGCGCGGACGTTCTAAGGAGAGGAACCCATGGTACAATTGACCCTCCCCAAGAATTCCCGGATCACCACCGGCAAGACATGGCCCAAGCCCGATGGCGCGACCAATGTGCGCAAGTTTCAGATCTATCGCTGGAACCCGGATGATGGCCAGAACCCGCGTGTCGATACCTATTTCGTCGACATGGACACTTGCGGCCCGATGATTCTGGACGCGCTGATTAAGATCAAGAACGAGATCGACCCGACCCTGACTTTCCGCCGGTCCTGCCGCGAGGGCATCTGTGGCTCCTGCGCGATGAATATCGATGGTATCAACACGCTGGCCTGTATCTATGGCATGGATGAGATCAAGGGCGACGTGAAAATCTATCCACTGCCGCATATGCCGGTGGTCAAGGACCTGATCCCGGATCTCACGCATTTCTACGCCCAGCATGCCTCGATCATGCCGTGGCTGGAAACCAAGACCAACCGTCCGGCGAAAGAGTGGAAGCAGTCCATCGAAGACCGTAAAAAGCTGGATGGTCTCTATGAATGCGTGATGTGCGCCAGCTGCTCGACCTCCTGCCCCAGCTATTGGTGGAACGGTGATCGTTACCTCGGCCCCGCCGCGTTGCTGCACGCTTATCGCTGGATCATCGACAGCCGGGATGAGGCAACGGGTGAGCGTCTGGATGAATTGGAAGATCCCTTCAAGCTGTATCGCTGCCACACCATCATGAACTGTGCCAAGACCTGCCCCAAGGGTCTGAATCCGGCCAAGGCGATTGCCGAAATCAAGAAGATGATGGTGGATCGCGCGGTCTGATCGCGCACCAAACCAAAGCACTTGCCGGTTTGCGGCAAGTGCATGACGCCTCTGCAAAACTATGCGATGCGTTTGCCGCTGAGCGGATTTAAGTTTCGTATAGGGAGGAGTGATGAATCGAATAGAGGTCACTCCAATGAACAAACAAACCTAAAAATTCGATGCAGCCGAAGCGCTCAGGTTATTGGAGCAGGCTTGGGCCTATTATTCGCCCGAACCGGTCGTTCCGAACAAAAACGAAACTCCCGAACTGTTTGAGTACGCAAACGCGGCCTGACCGTCTTACACGGGCTTGAAAACTTTGGTGCAATCGGCAAAGCAGAGACATGCCTATTCTCCTGCTTCTGCTTGCCGCTGGTGTGTTCGCCTATTTCCTTTGGCGGTCCCGCACGTCTTCACTGTCGCGAGACTGCAGATGGCGGCAGCACCGAAGCGAGGGCAAATGGCGTTGTGCCTTTTGCGGCGCGGTTTCGCAATCCGTTGCCGAACCGAAACAATGCCAGAAAGGGCAATGACAAAAGTTTGGGGTTTCCCGCCTGGATGAACTGAGCCAGTCTCGGCCCATGACAGAATCCCAGACCACTCCCCGACCTCCCGCTGATGCAGATGCCCGCCGCGCGATTGCACCAGTGATTTGCTACCCGAACGAAGGGCTGCCTCAACCTAGTCTTGAGCTTTATCAAAATGCCCGCGCAGGTGCTCAGAAAACAGGTGAGGTTTTGGTTCCACCGCGCGACGCACGATGCTTTGAGGTGCCTGCCGGACATTTCTTTCGGATCACGTCTGTCGAGGGGTCTCAGGTTGGTGATCTCAACATGTGGAGCCTCACTGATTTGTCGGAACGGTTTTACTCTGGCAAGACGCGCGCTCTGCACGGTACGCACCTCACAACGGGTGAGCGAATGTGGTCGAGCTTTCCACATATGCGGCCCATGGCAACCATCATTGCCGATACGCTGTGCTGGTATGGAATCGATGAATTTGGCGGATCGGTCCATGATGTGATCGGGACGCGTTGCGACCCCTACACCGGGAATCTTCTATCCGGAACGCAGTACCATCACTGTTGTCATTCAAACCTTACACGCGCGTTGGCGGATCATTTAGGCATCTCGTTGGCCGAAGCTGAGCCCGCCGTGCATGATGTATTGAATGTGTTCATGTGCACCGGGTTCACGCGGGACACGGGTCAATACTTCATGAAGGCGTCACCCGTGCGACCTGGTGATTATCTTGAGTTTTTTGCCGAGATCGACTTGCTTGGAAATCTCAGCGCGTGCCCCGGCGGTGATTGCTCGTCGGAGCACTCATCGGATACGGCGGCGTGTTATCCCTTGTTGGTGGAGACATTCGCCCCGACCGAGGGTGCCCTGGAAGGATGGAGCAGCCCTGCGCGCAACGGATATGATGGCACGCATGGGCGTTAAGCTCTGGTATTGTTCAACTGTCTGGAAACGCTGCTTGAAGCGCAATCTCAACCATCTCGCCAAAGCTGCTCTCCCGATCTGACGAGGGCAGGGCTTCGCCGGTCAGCAAGTGGTCTGAAACGGTGAGTACCGCCAATGCCCGGCACTTGTGACGTGCAGCGAGTATATAGAGCTCGGCCGCTTCCATCTCGACGCCCAAGATGCCGTGGCGAACCATTTGTTCGTTCAGATCTGGACGCTCGTCATAGAAGACATCGGATGAATAAATACCGCCCACATGCGTCGGTGTACTTTTGGATTGCGCCGCTTGCGCCGCGGCCTGCAGCAATCCCCAATCGGCGCAAGGGGCGAAGTTCATCTCTTTCATGATGCCGCGCGACGGTGTGCTGAGCGTGGTCGAGGTCATCGCCAGAATGACATCACGCACATTCACGCTGTCCTGCATGCCTCCACAAGACCCAATCCGGATCAGTGTTTTTGCACCATAGTCGCGGATTAGTTCGTTCACATAGATTGACAGGGAAGGCATCCCCATGCCGCTGCCTTGAATCGTAACACGGTTTCCTTTCCAGGTGCCGGTAAATCCCAGCATGCCGCGTACTTCGTTGACCAGCTTAACATCATCCAGAAATGTCTCAGCCGCCCATTTCGCGCGATAGGGATCGCCGGGCAAAAGAACAGTTTCGGCGATATCCCCTATTTTGGCTCCAATATGAATTGTCATTTTGGCATTACCTCAACTCAGATCTCGAGGTCAGAAATATCGATGCCTGCATTCAAAGCGTCGTGAACCCATTGCGGTTTACGACCGCGCCCTGTCCAGGTTTGTGTTGGGTCGTTAGGGTTTTGGTACTTTGGCTTGGCCTTAGAGCCTTTCGCCGGCTTTGAACCATCGCCCGACAATTCAGACAGCGAGAAGCCAAACTCGGCTGCAGCCTCTTGGGCCGCCTTCAAAGCTGCTTTTCGCTCACGCGTTTCAGCGTTTTTAAGTGCTTTTTCGACCTGGTCGCGCAGTTTGAGCAATTCTTTTCGCGACATTTTCTCTAGATCGATTGCCATTTATCTCTCCAATCCGGTTATTCCGCTGCAGAACGCAATGGGAATTCAATTCATCCGAATATCTCTATTCCATCCCATTGGGAATTAGAATTGGAAATTCATTTTTTATTTCTACTCAGCCGCGATTTCCTTGGGGTCAACCAAGGTCACAATATCACCCATGATCAAATTTAATTCGAAGTTTTTTGGCGTATAGATTTTGGCCACGCCCATGGAACGCAATTGCTCTGCATCTTCATCGGGAATAATGCCGCCTACGATGACAGGTATGTCGCTCAGACCCGCTTCGATCAGACGCGTCATCACATCCTTCACCAGCGGCAGGTGGCTGCCCGAAAGAATGGACAGACCAATAACATGTGCATTTGTCTCTTGGACCGCTGACACGATTTCCTCTGGCGTAAGGCGAATACCTTCATAACTGATGTCCATTCCACAATCGCGTGCGCGGAAAGCAATCTGTTCGGCTCCGTTTGAGTGGCCGTCCAAACCGGGCTTGCCGACAAGGAACTTCAAGCGGCGTCCTAGACGGTCGCTGACTGCATCGACAGCGGCTCGCAAATCCTCTAACCCTTCGGTTTTGTTCGAAACCGAACCGGAAACACCTGTCGGCCCACGATAGGTGCCGTATGCTTTGCGCATCTCTTCGGCCCATTCACCGGTTGTAACCCCGGCCTTGGCCGCGGCGATTGAAGGTTCCATCACATTAGCACCTGATTGCGCCGCTTCGCGTAAGGCCTGCAGCGCGGCGCTAACCGCAGCGTTATCCCGCATTGTACGCCAGTCATTGAGCCGCCCGATTTGTTCCTGTTCAACCGCCGGGTCGACAACCATGATGCCGCCATCTTCAGTTTGCAGGGGTGAGGCTTCACCCTCGGTCCATTTATTGACCCCAACAACAACGGTCTCGTTGCGTTCAATCCGGTTCAGGCGTTCGGCGTTGGATTCGACCAGGCGGGATTTCATGTATTCGATCGACGCAACAGCGCCCCCCATCGACTCGAGGTTGGCCAATTCGGCCCGCGCACCATTCTTGAGTTCTTCGACTTTGGCATCGACTACCGGGTTGCCGTCGAACAGATCGCCATATTCCAGCAGGTCGGTTTCATAGGCGAGAATCTGTTGCATCCGCATCGACCATTGCTGATCCCAAGGGCGCGGCAGACCCAGCGCTTCATTCCAGGCGGGCAATTGAACCGCACGGGCGCGGGCGCGTTTTGACAGGGTGACCGCCAGCATTTCGATCAGAATGCGATAGACGTTGTTTTCCGGCTGCTGTTCAGTCAACCCCAGCGAGTTCACCTGAACGCCGTAGCGAAAGCGGCGGAACTTGGGGTCTTCGACACCATAGCGTTGCTGCAGAATCTCATCCCAAAGATCCACAAATGCGCGCATTTTGCACATTTCGGTGACAAACCGGATGCCCGCATTCACAAAAAACGAAATCCGTCCGCAGAGTGCGGGGAAGTCTTCCGCTGGAACGCGCGGGCGCAGTTCGTCCAGAACCGCGATGGCGGTGGCCAGCGCATAGGCCAGCTCTTGCTCGGGCGTCGCGCCTGCCTCTTGCAGGTGGTACGAGCACACGTTCATCGGGTTCCATTTGGGCACGTTTTCGTAGCAATACTCGGCCACGTCCGCGATCATCTTCAGGGATGGCTTGGGCGGGCATACATAGGTGCCGCGGCTCAAATATTCCTTGATCAGATCGTTCTGGACTGTGCCCTGCAGTTTAGAGACATCAGCACCCTGTTCCTCGGCCACCGCGATATAAAGCGCCAAAAGCCATGGGGCTGTGGCATTGATCGTCATCGAGGTGTTCATCTGTTCCAGCGGGATTTGATCGAACAGATTCCGCATATCCCCAAGATGGCAGATTGGCACACCGACCTTACCAACCTCTCCACGCGCCAACGTATGGTCGCTGTCATATCCGGTTTGGGTTGGCAGATCGAAAGCCACAGATAGTCCGGTCTGGCCTTTAGCCAGGTTTGCACGATAAAGCGCGTTTGACGCTTTGGCCGTCGAGTGACCGGCATAGGTACGGATTAGCCAGGGGCGGTCTTTCTGCAACTGCGTCATGGGTCGGGCCTCGCGGATCGGTGGGTAACAAAATTACGTTCTATTGGCATAAATCGCAATTTTTAGTATATGTCAATTCGCTGCGTTGCGGCATCGCGAGTTTCTTCAGATTGTGGGTGTTTGCGATTGATGGCACTGTGCCCAAATGATGCAGACTGTGGAAATACCGATTTGGTTGTTTGTACTGATTGTGCTGTTTGCCACGGTCACCTTTGCCTCGCATTTCTTATTTCCTTCAGTGCGGTGGTTTTTCCGCCGCCGCCTTGAACGTGCTGTTGCGCGGCTGAACAAACGCCTGCAGCGTCCGATCCAGCCGTTCAAACTGGCCGGGCGCCACGATATGATTCAGAGGCTTATCTATGACCCTCAAGTCAGCAAGGCCGTACAGAAGCATGCCAAAGAGGAGGGTGTGCCCGATGCCGTCGCCTCGGAACAGGCCCAACGCTATGCACGAGAGATCGCCCCGTCTTTTTCAACAGTTGCGTATTTCAGCATAGCCATTCGATTTGCGCGAATGCTCAGCAACGCGTTCTACAAGGTCCAGTTGGGGTATGAGGACAAGTCGGCCCTAGACAATATCGATCCCGAAGCGACGGTCGTTTACGTCATGAACCACCGCAGCAATATGGACTATGTGCTTGTTACCTATCTGGCGGCGGATCATTCGACACTTTCCTACGCTGTGGGCGAATGGGCCCGTGTTTGGCCGCTGAGTCGTTTGATACGTGCAATGGGGGCCTACTTCATTCGACGTAAATCGGGCAGCGATTTGTATCGTCAAGTGCTGGCAAACTATGTGCGTCACGCGACCGAAGCGGGTGTTACACAGGCCATGTTCCCAGAGGGCGGGTTGAGCCTGACAGGTAAACTGGGCCGCCCTAAGCTGGGTTTGCTCAAATACATCATCGATGGCGTGGATCCGAAGGGGCGGGATGTTGTATTCGTACCTGTCGCCCTGAATTACGATCGCGTTTTGGAAGATACAGTCCTGACGGCTGCGGCGCAGGACAGTGAACGCCGGTTTCGTGCACGTATTGGGGTCATCACGCGCTGGACACTAAAGCAAATCTGGCGGCGTCTTGTTGGGCGTTACAAAAAGTTTGGGATTGCATCAGTCCAATATGCAACGCCGATATCCTTAAAGGAATTTCGCGCTTCGCATGAGCGGGATTTGACGACTGATTTGGCGCGCGAGCTCATGCGTAGAATCGGCGCTGCGATACCCTTTGTGCCGGTCCCCGCAGCTTGTCGGCTGCTGCAGGACGAAGGGCAGATGTCAGAAGAGGACCTGAAATCTCGATTGCTGGAAATGGGTGGTAAAGCCGTCGCCAACGGCGAAGGTGAGGCAATTGATGATGCGATCAACCAATTAGTTGAGCGCCGGATATTGCGGCGAGAAAGTGGAGTGCTGCGCCCTTCAGGCGAGCGGACCGAGTTGCTTGCATATTATGCGGCTGCGTCCGAACCTGTTGATCGCGCAGGGCATGATGCAGTTGCAGAAAGTAATTCTGCGACTGCTGGGTCATAAAATTACAAAAATACATCAAAAACGGTTGCAATATTACTCAGGGATCAATATTCCATCTGAGGAAAGCCGCGATTCTGCGGCGCGGCAATAGATAAGAACAAAGGAGGCCAACATGGCTTTGGATGTCGATAGCGGTATCGCGTCGTATGAGGCACCGGAAAAGGACCTCTATGAAATGGGTGAGATCCCTCCAATGGGATATGTACCCAAGCAAATGTATGCTTGGGCCATCCGGAAAGAGCGTCATGGCGAGCCAGACACGGCGATGCAGCTCGAGGTGGTTGATGTCCCCAAGCTGGACAGCCACGAAGTTCTGGTTCTCGTTATGGCGGCGGGTGTGAACTACAACGGCGTCTGGGCATCGCTTGGCAAACCCATCAGCCCGTTTGACGGACACAAAGCCCCTTACCATATTGCGGGCTCGGATGCTTCGGGCATCGTCTGGGCCGTGGGTGAGAAAGTCACACGCTGGAAGGTCGGCGACGAAGTGGTCATTCATTGCAACCAGGATGATGGCGATGATGAGCACTGTAACGGCGGCGATCCGATGTACTCGGACAGCCAGCGCATTTGGGGATATGAGACACCAGATGGGTCGTTCGCGCAGTTTACAAATGTACAAGCACAGCAGCTGATGCCGCGCCCCAAGCATCTGACTTGGGAAGAAAGCGCCTGCTACACTCTTACACTGGCAACGGCTTATCGGATGCTGTTTGGTCACGAGCCGCATGACCTGAAACCTGGCCAGAATGTTCTGGTCTGGGGTGCGTCGGGCGGTCTGGGCTCTTACGCAATCCAGCTGATCAATACGGCGGGAGCTAACGCGATCGGCGTGATCTCGGACGAAAGCAAACGTGACTTTGTTATGGGGCTGGGCGCCAAAGGCGTTCTGAACCGCAAGGACTTCAACTGCTGGGGCCAGTTGCCCACGGTCAATACGCCTGAATATGCCGAATGGTTCAAAGAGGCCCGCAAGTTTGGCAAGGCCATCTGGGACATCACCGGCAAAGGTGTGAACGTCGACATGGTGTTCGAGCATCCGGGTGAAAGCACATTCCCGGTATCGACCTTTGTGGTGAAAAAAGGCGGCATGGTTGTGATTTGTGCCGGGACCACTGGCTATAACCTGACCTTCGATGTGCGCTACATGTGGATGCATCAGAAACGTTTGCAGGGCTCGCACTTTGCCCATCTCAAACAAGCCGCCGCAGCGAATAAGCTGATGGTAGAACGCCGATTGGATCCATGCATGTCCGAGGTATTTACCTGGAAGGAGCTGCCCGAGGCGCATATGAAGATGATGCGAAATGAACACAAGCCGGGCAATATGTCGGTGTTAGTTCAGGCTCCGTATACGGGTATGCGCACCCTTGAGGAAGTATTAGCCGCCCGCGACTAACGGTCTCAGTTTTTTGAACAGCTTCATCACCCGCAAGGCATAGCTTCGCCCTTGCGGGTGATTTGCGATTCCCGGTTATCAATTTTTTTCAATACGTTAGAAATCCGGCCCCCACTATTTCTGGGGAGTAGAAAGCAGTGAATAGGCCGAAATAGACTGCACATGTTATGGTTGTGTTAACCCTTCGTTAACTATTTCGGAGACACCCTGATGGCGCAAAATGAGTGGATATTGGACGTATTGTCGGATCTCAACGCCTTTGCGGTGGCAAATGGGTTGAGCGCACTTGCCGAGCAGCTTGATGATACAAGGCTAATCGCAGCGGCCGAGATTGCGTCCTCAAAGGATGAGGCTTGCGCGCCCGCGAATGGGAACAAAGTTCGATTTGAGTCAGATCCTCGAGGATTTGGAAAGCACCAGCACGCTTGAAGAGCTTGCGACTATACTCATCCAGCTGCGTGACACGCTGCGCATCGACCATGTAACCTATCACTGGGTCGATGGTGCCGGTGACCAGTATGGGTTTACGACATATTCAGATGCCTGGGACAAGCAGTATCGCGATAAAAACTACCACCGGATTGATCCGGTTATCCTGGGTTGTTTTCAGCGCTTCCATGCAGTGGATTGGAAACAACTGAATTGGTCGGGCAAAGCCGTCAGAGCTTTTTTGGAAGACGCGCAAGATCATGGCGTTGGCAATCAGGGATATTCGATCCCATTGCGCGGACCCAGCGGGCAATTCGCGTTGTTCACCGTGAATAACACGTGCGACGATGCGGCCTGGCAGACGTTCAAAGACGCCCATGGTCGCGATCTGATCTTAGTGGCGCATTTTCTTAACCGAAAAGCACTGGAATTTGCCAAAAATCGACAACCGGAAACGACGCGCGGGCTTTCACCTCGCGAGATAGATGCGATGACACTGCTGGCGCTGGGTTACAGTAGGGCGCAAGTGGCACATTCGCTTTCGATCTCGGAGCATACGCTCAGGGCCTATATCGAAAGTGCGCGTTCGAAACTCGGAGCGCAGAACACGACTCATGCAATCGCCACCGCGCTCAGCAGAGGATTAATAGTGGTTTAACCACCGTACGGTGACCTCATTCAAAATTAACCACGTGTTTGTACCCCTTTTGTTCCAGATATGGACGACAAGGGGAATACATCATGTTGCGTTATCTTTATGCTGATGAGCTGCATAAATTTCCGGCATTGGCCGAAGGAATGTTCAGAGATCGCGCCGATCAATTCAAAACCCGGCTTGGTTGGGATGTAAAGCTTAACGAAAGGGGGGAAGAGCGGGATCAATACGATGACCTCAATCCGCTCTATGTGATCTGGGAAGAAGCGGATGGCAGTCACGGAGGGTCGATGCGGATATTGCCGACAACCGGTCCGGTTATGGTGAACGACGTTTTTGGCCATCTCACCGGGGGCAGCCCGATCAGTAGCCCGCTTATTTGGGAGGTCACGCGCTTTTGCCTTTCTCGAACTGCCAGCGCCCATACCGCCGGGGCTATCATGCTAAGTGGGGGCGAGGTTATGGAGGGATTTGGACTAACCCATATCGCTGGCGTTTTTGATGCCCGTATGATCCGGATTTACCGAATGATTGGGTCATCACCTGTGGTTCTGGGATCAGAAGGCAAAGGTCGTGATCAGATTTCGGTAGGCCTATGGCCTTATTCCGCAGAGGATTGCAACCGAGTCGCTGCCCGTGCTGGCATCCCGAGAGAGTTATCGCGTTTGTGGTTCAATACCGCATTTGGGAAGGGGAAGCAGCATCGGTTCGCTCTCTCTGCCTGACAGCGCGGAAATCGTATTCCGCCTCTGGTGGCGCACGGCGCGTCCTTGTAGGGTCGCGCCATGTCTCTGCCTCAAGTCACCTTTTCCGATGATCAAGCCACCGCTTTCGACAACATTGCCGAGATGTTGCGCTCGGCCGGAGTTGATCTTGAGGATGACGCTCTGTTGAAACTTCCCGGAAACGGGAAATCGGGTGTCATGGCCGTGGTTGGCAAGGCGGGATCTGGTAAAACCCTTTTGCTGGCGGAACTTTACAAGGCTCTGGCCGAAACGGGAGTCAACCTGATCTCGGGCGATTTTGAAAGCCGCAAGTCCCGCGACAAACGCAGCCTTGCGATCCTTGCTCCGACGAACAAGGCAGCCAGTGTTTTAAGATTGCGTGGAGTGCCTGCAACGACAATCCACCGTATCCTTTATACACCCGTTTATGACCCGGAATATGAGCGGATTGCCGAATGGCTGGCGGGCAATGACGAACGACCCGAGATTGAAGGGTTGACCGACGAAGCGCTGGACCGGGCGGCGGCGTTTTATGCCAATAACAAATCCATTCCCGGCGCTCTGGCCGCTGCTGGTCTGCGTGGATCTGACTTTATCACTGGCTGGAAACGCCGCGATGAACCCCTCGATATTGGCTTTGTGGACGAAGCCTCGATGCTGGATGACCGGCAATTTGAAGATCTCAAAGAAATCTTCCCGACGCTGTTGCTGTTTGGTGATCCGGCGCAGTTGGCACCAGTCAATCAATCGGGTTCGATGGTTTTTGACGGGTTGCCAGAGCCGCGTAAGCAGATCTTGCATCGTGTACATAGGCAGACGGCTGATAACCCAATACTTGATCTAGCCCACGCTCTATCCGATCCCGCCATGGGCTTTGAGGATTTTGAGCGTCTGATTGAGGACACCGCCCGCAAGGATGATCGCGTTGTCTGGGGTCAACGGGTCGAAGTCGATCTGATGGCGCGCAGCCCTGTTCTGGTTTGGCGCAACGCGACCCGCATCCGTTTGATACAGGCGTTCCGCAACGTGCATGGTGCGCCGGAAACTGAACTGCTGGAAGGTGAACCGCTGATCTGTGACGGCATTGAATTGCCATTGAAGCACCGCAAGAAACGGCTGGATCTTGAAGCGCGCGGGCTAATCAAAGGGGCACAGGTTATCTACCTTGGCCCTGGTCGCAAACCCGGGTTTTCGCGCTTACATGTTATGGGAGCTGAGGACCCGCAGGTCTCGGCTGCATCAATTGTGCAAATCGAAAAGCCTGATGAGGAAGAGCCGTTCATTCCCTTTGCCGCGCGGATGGGGGCGACGTTTCTGCACGGTGCTGCGGTGACAATTCACAAGGCGCAGGGCTCTCAATGGGATACCGTGCAGGTGTTTGCACCGGATATTTATGCCGCCGCGCGTATGGGACGGACCGAGGCGGGGCAGCCGCTTTGGAAGCGTCTTGCCTATGTGGCTATTACCCGTGCGCAGGAGCGATTGAACTGGGTGGTGCGGAACAGATTGTCAAAGCCAACACATCCCTTAAGGGTAGATGACCTGCGGGCCGTCGCGGCGCCGTCGCTGACATTGGAGTCGGAAGTCACATGAAGACAATCATCGTAACTGGCGCAAGTTCGGGCATTGGTCGCGCGACCGCCGAGTTGTTTCTGGCAGAAGGTTGGACAGTTGGTCTATTGGCCCGCAGCGCCGACACACTTGAAGCAATGGCGCAGGGCAGCGACAAGGCGATCCCTTTGGTTGCCGATGTGACCGATGCAGAAGCGGTCACTCAAGCTTTCACCAACTTTGTAAAACAAACCGGCCGTCTGGATGCCCTGTTCAACAACGCTGGCATTTTTGCGCCGGGTGGCACGATTGATGAGATCGCGCTTGAGGAATGGTACAACTCGGTCAATGTGAATCTGAACGGGATGTTCCATTGCGCGCGCGCCGCGTTTGCCACGATGCGATCGCAGAAGCCGCAGGGCGGGCGGATCATCAACAATGGGTCAATCGCGGCCCATGTACCACGCCCGAATTCAGTGCACTACTCGGCAACAAAACATGCGATCACGGGCCTGACACGCAGCTTGTCGCTGGATGGGCGGGATTTTGGAATTGCCTGTGGGCAGATTGATATCGGCAACGCCCGCACGCCCATGGTGCAAGAGCTGGTCGAGCACGCCATCGCTGATGGTCGTCAGCCCGATCCGACGATGGCTGTTGGCGATGCCGCCCGGTCTGTGCTGCATATGGCCCAGCTACCGCTAGAAGCAAATGTGCAGTTCATGACCGTGATGGCGACAAAGATGCCCTATATCGGCCGCGGCTGAGCCTAGTTTTCGCGCAACAGTCGGAAAGCGGTCGATGCACCCCACCCTGCTGCAATCGCTATCGCCAGCGACATAAGCCCGTACCAGATCGGCTGTTCGCGGGACATGCTGTAGAGGAACCTTTCCAGCCCGACCTTGCGTACATCAATAGATGTTTCGAAAGTTGAGACAACCATACCACCCCGCGTCAGGAAAATACGGGCGGCATAGCTACCTTCTGTAAGGTCTGACGGCATTTCGATCGAAGTTCGGAACAGAGTTTGTTCGTCAACCGCCACAGTGTCTTCACGGATGGAATACAAACCTTCATCCTCTCGGATGCGAATGACGGCTTCGGAAAAGTCCTGAGCGCCCTGAATATTCATATCGGCACCCACCGAGCGGATGGCGCGTTCGATTGAAACCTTGTACCGCAGATCTTCGGTTTGAGTCAGTACTTCACCGAACGGGGCGCTCGTGGCTACGGCATAAAAACTAGGGGCCAGATCAACAACCAGGCTATCGGTGTTTACCCAGATGCCAAATCGCTTTTCCTTGCGCCGAACGGTTACGGGTTCGGATGGACCAGCGACAGCGACAACAACCTCAAGCGGGGGGCCTTCCGGTATGGGGGCTTCGCGTTTTACAGCTCCGAATACCAGAATCTCGGAGCCGTCGAAATTGGCCGTGATTGATACGCGATCCTGGCTTAATCCCAGAACAACTTGTTCTTCGGCGGCAAAAGCGGGCAGGCAAATCAGAGATAGAAGGACAATCAAACGCAACATCTTAGTGTCCTCCATCCGTGCCCAGCGAGTACAGCTCGGAAGGTTGCAGCAACAAATCAAGCGCCAGCTTGCCGCAGACGACAAGCACAAGCGCGGCAAGCAGAACACGCAGCTGCTCGGCTGGCATCCGGGCCCCAATAACAGTTCCCACCTGAGCCCCGACTACGCCACCGACCAGCAGCAGAACGGCCAGCACGACGTCAACCGTATAGTTGGTCGTGGCATGCAGCATGGTGGTGAAGGCGGTCACAAAGATGATCTGAAACAGGGAAGTTCCTACAACCACCTTGGTTGGCATGCCCAAAAGGTAGATCATCGCAGGCACCATAATAAACCCGCCGCCAACCCCCATAATGGCTGACAAGACACCGACGAACAGACCAACGATCACTGGTGGAATGACCGAGATATACAGACCCGAAGTCCGGAATCGCATCTTGAACGGCATGGCATGAACCCATCCACGCTGGCGCCGCTTCGGTGGAGGTGTACCGCCTTTTCGGGTTTTGCGAATTGCATTCAGGCTTTCGACGAACATCAGGCTGCCGATGATGCCCAGAAAGATAACGTAACAAAGTTTGACCAGCAGATCGACCTGACCAAGACTTTTGAGATAATTAAAGACGACGACGCCCAATGCAGCACCTGCCAACCCGCCAACCAATAGGACTGTCCCCATTCTCAGATCAACGGTTCGGCGTCTGAAATGCGCCAGAACCCCTGAGAATGAAGAGGCAACAATTTGGTTGGCTTCGGTAGCAACGGCCACGGCGGGAGGAATGCCGATAAAGAACAGCAAAGGGGTCATCAGGAAACCGCCCCCAACGCCGAACATCCCCGACAAAATGCCGACCATTCCGCCCAGTCCCAACAACAGGAAGGCGTTTACGGAGACTTCGGCTATGGGCAGGTAAATATGCATGATACCGTCACGTTATTACTGGCGTTACCGGGCTTGGACCGGCCCGTTCTCTTGCGGTCGGGGTGGCTTGCGGGCAGAGCTTGCAACACGGCTAAACTCCTCCGGGTTCTGAGAGAGAAAAATAGTCAGGCGGCGTCAGGAGCAGGTCAAACCCGATTTTTGCAGCAACTGCAATGACCAAAAGAGCCAACAGAATGCGTAATTGCTCGGCCTTCAAACGTGCGCCGATTTGGGTGCCCAATTGTGCGCCCACAACCCCCCCGATCAAAAGAAGAACCGCAAGAAGCACATCGACGCTGTAGTTTGTCGAGGCATGTATCATCGTCGTGAACCCAGCCACAAATATGATCTGAAACAGGGATGTGCCGATCACGACTTTTGTGGGCATACCAAGGATATAGATCATCGCGGGCACCATGATAAATCCGCCGCCAACTCCCATGATCGCTGACAGGATACCAACGCCGAACCCGACCAGTGCGGGTGGGATCACTGAAATATAAAGGCTCGAAGCACGAAAGCGCATTTTGAAGGGTAACGCGTGGACCCATGTCCGTTGCCGGCGCTTGGCGACAGGGGTACTTCCTGACTGCGTTGCGCGACGGATAGCGTTCAGGCTTTCGACAAACATCAAGCTGCCGATCACGCCTAGGAACACGACATAACAAAGCTGAACCGCCAGATCGACCTGGCCGAGATGTTTCAGAAAGTTAAAAACAACCATTCCCAAGGCCGCACCGAGCAGCCCTCCGCCAAGCAGGACGGTGCCCATCTCAAGGTCAACGGTCTTGCGTTTCAGGTGCGCCATCAGCCCAGAGAACGATGAGGCCACAACCTGATTGGCCGATGTGGCCACCGCCACAGCCGGGGGTATGCCGATGAAAAAAAGCATAGGGGTGATCAGGAACCCCCCGCCTACGCCAAACATACCGGACAAAACACCAACCAACCCGCCAATTCCAAGCAGCAGGAAAGGGTTGACCGAAACTTCGGCTATGGGGAGGTATACGTGCATACCCCCTTAGAACGGTTGCGACATACAAAATCAACTCTGTATGCCGCTCTGCAGCAAACAGGACTGAGGGGCAGTCCTGAACTGGCTCTATCAGCGTTCTTTGACGTAGGGTTCACCCCCCGCGCGTGGTGGAATGGCTTTCCCAACAAAGCCTGCAAGAATCACCACGGTCAGAATGTAGGGCAGAGCGTCCATCACCTGGACCGGGATTACGACCCCACCCAGATCGATGTTCTGGAACCGCAGCGCAATCGCCTGCAACAACCCGAACAACAGGCAGGCCCACATCGCGTGCCAAGGGCGCCACTTTGCGAATATTAGCGCAGCCAATGCGATGAATCCGCGACCCGCTGTCATTTCTTTTACGAATCCGGCTTGCAAGGCTGTCGCCAGATACGCACCAGCAATACCGCAGAGAATGCCGCAGATGGCCACGGCCGCAAATCGCAGACCAACGACCGAGACCCCGGCTGTATCAACCGCCGCAGGATTTTCGCCTACTGCACGCAAGCGCAGCCCGAACCTAGTGCGGAACAAGATCCACCAGGTGAGTGGTACGAACAGGAACGCCACATAGACGAGGATTGAATGGCCTGACAGCAGCTCGGAATATATCGGGCCGATGAATGGCACACCTTCCAGCGCTTCTGCGAAGGGGAAGTTGATCGGCTCAAACCGGCCGCCGCCAAACAGAGACGGAGTGCGTCCACCCTGTTGAAACCAGCTTTGCGCGATCAGAACCGTCATACCGGACGCGAGGAAATTGATGGCGACACCCGAGATCAGTTGATTGCCCCGAAACGTGATCGAAGCCAATCCGTGCAGCGCTGATAAAACCAGTGACGCTCCGATTCCAGCCAGAAGCCCTAACCAGACCGAACCCGTTACTGCGGCGATAGCAGCCGAGAAGAAAGCCGCCATAAGCATCTTGCCTTCAAGCCCGATGTCAAAAATGCCAGCGCGTTCGGAATACAAACCTGCCAGACAAGCCAGCAACAGTGGCGTGGCCAGTCGAACTGTAGAATCGAGGACCTGAATGAGGGTAACGAAAAATTCCATCACTCTGCCCCCTTCCGGAAACTCAGGAAGATCTTTTCAAGCGGCATGCGCACCATATTATCGAGCGCACCGGTGAATAGGATGACCAGCGCCTGAATGACCACGATCAGTTCACGTGGGATCGACGTCCACAACGCCAATTCAGCGCCGCCTTGGTACAGAAATCCGAACAGGATCGCAGCAAGGAAAACGCCAAATGGATGGGAACGACCCATAAGAGCCACGGCAATCCCAATAAATCCGGCACCCTCGGTCGAATTGAGGACAAGTCGTTCTGCTTCGCCCATGACATTATTGATAGCCATCATGCCTGCAAGGGCACCCGAGATCAGCATTGCGATGATCGTGATGCGCACGGGTGAGATACCGGCATAGACGGCTCCCGTTTCCGAATGGCCATAGGCGCGGATTTCGTATCCCAGTCGCGTGCGCCAGATCAGGGCCCAAACCACGATGCAGGCAAGTATCGCCACGAAGAACGAGATATTGGCCGGTGCCCCCCGGAAGACGATGTTTTCGGCGCTCGAAAACATCGACTGGAATGTTGGCAGGTGTACCGCCTCGGGGAACCGCGCCGTGGCCGGGTCTTGCGATCCTTGCGGGCGCATCACATTGACCAGCATGTAGTTAAGGAAAGCTGCGGCGATAAAGTTGAACATGATCGTGGTGATCACGATATGACTGCCCCGTTTGGCCTGCAGATAGGCCGGGATCGCGGCCCAGGCCGCGCCAAAGATCATCGAAGCGGCACAGGCGGCCAGTAAGGCGATGGTCCAATGCGGCCAAGGGACCGATAGACAGACGATTGCAACGCCCAGTCCGCCGAGCATGGCCTGACCCTCACCACCAATGTTGAACAGCCGCGCGTGAAAGGCCACGGCAACGGCCAGACCGGTGAAGATGAAATTCGTAGCGTAATAAAGCGTATAGCCCCAGCCATAGGTTGAACCCAAGGCCCCTGTGACCATCAGGTTGACCGCCTCGACCGGGTTTTCCCCAATGGCCAGAATAACGATTGCCGAAAGGATTGTGGCCAACAGCAGGCTGATGATCGGGATCAGCACCACATCGGCCCATTTGGGCATTTTTTCCATGGTTCAGGCGGCCTCTCCTGCAACACCGGCCATCAGCAGGCCCAGTTCTTTTTCATCCGTCTCGGCGGGCAGACGCTCGCCCATTATGTGTCCGTCAAACATCACCGCGATCCGGTCGGACAGCGAGAAGATCTCTTCCAGCTCGACCGAAACCAGCAGGATCGCTTTGCCCTGATCTCTCAGGGCCACGATCTGTTTATGAATGAATTCGATGGCACCGATATCCACACCGCGTGTGGGTTGGCCCACCAGCAGCAGGTCCGGGTTCCGCTCAATCTCGCGCGCGACGACGATCTTCTGCTGGTTGCCACCCGAGAAGCTTTTTGCGGTCAGCCAGCCATTGGGCGGGCGTACGTCGAATTTCTCAATCTTGGCTTCGGTGTCGGCGCGCAGTGCGGCATTGTCCATGAACAGCCCGCGCTTATACGCAGGGTCGCGGTGATAGCCGAAGGCCACATTCTCCCACGCGTAGAAATCCATGATCAAGCCTTCGCGCTGGCGATCCTCGGGCACATGCGCGATGTGTTGCGCGCGCCGTGCCTGACCGTCCGAGCCGGGGCCGTGCAATGGCAGAGGTTCCCCGTTCAGTTTGATTGATCCCTGTCCGGGACGCATTCCGCCCAGAACCTCCAGCAGTTCCGATTGCCCGTTTCCTGCAACGCCAGCAATCCCCACGATTTCACCCGCGCGAACAGTCAGGTCGATGCCTTTGACGCGCTCGACACCTGCCGAATCGGTGACGCTGAGCTTTTCGATCTCCAGAACCGGTTTGCCCGGTTGCGCGGGCACCTTGTCGACCTGCAGCAGAACCTTGCGGCCCACCATAAGTTCGGCCAGTTCCTGTGGGTTGGTCTCAGCAGTTTTGACCGTCGCGGTCATCTCACCGCGGCGCATCACCGAGACGGTATCAGTATTTTCCATGATCTCGCGCAGCTTGTGCGTGATCACGATGATCGTTTTGCCCTCGGACCGCAGCCGGTCAAGTATGCGGAACAATTGATCCGCCTCGGCGGGGGTCAGCACTCCGGTCGGCTCGTCGAGAATTAAAATTTCTGCCTTGCGATAGAGCGCTTTGAGGATCTCAACCCGCTGCTGCATGCCAACGCCAATTTCGTCGATGCGCTTATCGGGGTCCACGAACAGTTCGTATTCTTCTTCAAGCTCTTTCAGCTCTTTGCGGGCTTTCGCCAATGATGGGGCCAGCAGTCCGCCATCCTCGGCACCCAGAACGATGTTTTCTAGTACGGTGAAGTTTTCGACCAGTTTGAAATGCTGGAAAACCATCCCGATGCCTGCTGCAATCGCAGCCTGACTATCGGGGATGTCGGTCTTGGATCCGTTGATCCAGATCTCACCTTTGTCGGCTTTGTAGAAGCCGTAGAGAATGCTCATCAGCGTGGATTTGCCCGCACCGTTTTCTCCGATGATCCCATGGATCGTTCCGGGGGCGACGCTGATGGAAATGTCTTTGTTGGCCTGAACCGGCCCAAAGGCTTTGGAAATCCCTTTGAGCTCAATGGCGGGGACGGTCATGTCTTGTCCTCAATTGCCGAAAGGACCGCGATAAGTATCGCGGCAGAGTGCATTCGGGGCGAAGGTTAACCCTTCGCCCCGTGTGTTATCAGAACTGCAGTGCCGGGCAGCTGTCGTTCTCATAGTAGCTGACAACCGAAACATTGCCGTCGATGATGTCCTGACGAGCTTTGTCAACCGCAGCTTTCATATCGTCGGAAACCAGCGGAGCGTTGTTTTCGTCCATAGCATAGCCAACGCCATCTTCGGACAGGCCCATGACGAATACTCCGGTTTCGACGTCCTCACCCGCTTTCATCGCTTCATATACGGCGACGTCAACGCGCTTGAGCATCGAAGTCAGAACTTTACCCGGGTGCAAGTGGTTCTGGTTGCTGTCAACGCCGATCGACAGGATGCCTTCGTCTGCGGCGGTCTGCAGAACACCAACGCCAGTGCCGCCAGCTGCGGCGTAAACCACGTCAGCACCTTGGCTGATTTGTGCCTTGGTCAGCTCAGAGCCTTTTACCGGGTCGTTCCACGCTGCCGGAGTTGTACCAGTCATGTTGGCAACAACATTGATGTCGGGATTCACGGCTTTGGCACCTTGTGCGTATCCGCAACCAAAGTGGCGGATAAGTGGCACGTCCATACCGCCGATGAAGCCGACAGTGCCGGTCTTCGATGCCATCGCTGCCATCATGCCAACTAGGTATGAGCCTTCATGCTCGGCAAAGCCAACCTGGCGCAGGTTCGGGGCGTCGAGCCATGTCACGTCGACCACCACAAAGGTTGTGTCAGGGTAGTCAGCTGCAACCGCGGCCAGCGGGTCTGCCATGCCAAAGCCCATGGTGATGATCGGGTTCGAACCGGCTTCGGCGAAACGGCGCAGGGCCTGTTCGCGCTGTGCTTCGGACTGCATCTCAATCTCGCGGTATGTGCCGCCCGTTTCTTCGGCCCAGCGAGACGCGCCGTTATGGGCCGCTTCGTTGAATGACTTGTCGAACTTACCGCCCAGATCAAAGATCAGGGCCGGTTCTGCCAGGGCTGCGCCTGCTGTCAGTGCAACCGCAGCGGCTGCGCCCATCAAAGATTTCATAAGGGTCATTTGTTACTCCCGTTGGCTATTATCGGTCCGGGGCTGAATCCCCCGATACCCACTCAGAGCGAGCATACATGTTGTGATGGCGGGAATTGAAGCTGTTTGCAACAGCTTCGGTCAATAGAAATTTGACCATATGGTCTAAAAAAGTGATTAATTGCTGTGAAAACGACATTCCATGACGATTGCGTCGACGTTTGGACCGTTCTCGCGCAGGTAATAGCGCTTGCGTGTACCGCATGCTTCGTATCCACATGCTTCGTAAAGAGCGATTGCCGCATCATTGTCCGAGGCAACATCCAGAAACGCCCGCGAAGCCCCAGCCTGATCCGCGTAGGCGTGGAATTCTACCATTATCTTTCGCGCCAATCCCTTCCTTTGGTGATCTGGATGGGTTGCTATCGTCAGTAGTTCCGCTTCGTCGGCAATCACCTGAACCAGCGCAAATGATCTTGTGTCCCCAATTGCATGGATGAAGCGATTTGCCAAAAGCTCGGCAAACTCATCAGCAACCCAGGGGCGGCTCTGATGGAACGCGGCGGCATGGATATGAGCCATTTCCTGTGGCGTCATTCGTCAAGCAAGACCGGAGGTACGTCGCGCGAAGGCGCGGCATCTGCAGGGCGAACATATAAAGGCGCGGGTGGAGTGGGCGTCGAGGCCAAACGCCGCGACGCCAATCGAGCAATAGTGCGAACCTGACGATCAGGCTGATCGCAAAGATATAGTCTGCCCAATGATTCTGCGTCGTGTCGCGTGACCAGTCGCGCTTCTGCCCCATCCGGCATCAAATAAACTTGGTCGCGCGGGGCAGGAATCGCAGGTAAGTGGCCTTTGGGGACCAACTCGGCCAACGCATCGAAGCCCGATACACCGACCGCGGGAACGTCCAGACCAAGCGCCAGTCCTCGGGCAGCCGAGACCGAGATTCGAATCCCGGTGAAGTTTCCGGGGCCAACCCCGACACCAATCGCATCAAGATCTCGCCAGTTGCATCCGTTCTCTTCCAACAACTCTTCCAGTAAAGGCATCAACCTCTCAGCCTGCCCGCGCGACATGGGCTCAACGCAGGACGCAACAATCACACCGTTTTGCAACAAAGCGGCCGCGCAATGCGCGGCCGATGTGTCGAATGCCAGGATGGTTGGATCAGATCGCAACGGGGCGAACCTCGATCACTTCCGGGATGTAATGCCGTAGCAGGTTTTCGATACCCATTTTCAGAGTGATCGTGGACGATGGACATCCCGCACAGGCCCCTTGCATGTGAAGATAAACAATCCCCTTGTCGAAGCCATGGAATGTTATGTCGCCGCCATCCTGTGCTACAGCAGGTCGCACTCGACTGTCCAACAAATCTTTGATTTGGTGTACAATTTCAGCGTCTTCGCCGGTATGTTCGGCGTGCCCTGCGCCTGCATCAACGTTTGCGCCCATGACGGGCTGACCGGATTGGTAGTGCTCCATTACAGCGCCAAGGATGGCGGGTTTGATGTGATCCCATTGGACATCATCGGATTTTGTCACCGTGACAAAATCATTGCCAAAGAACACTCCTGTCACACCCGCGACGCCAAAGATACGAGTGGCGAGCGGAGATTTCTCGGCCGCCTCAGCGTTTGGAAAATCTGCAGTACCCGCTTCCAGAACCGTCTGACCGGGCAAAAACTTCAGAGTTGCCGGGTTGGGTGTGGATTCAGTTTGGATAAACATGGCGCGGCTCCGTTTAAGGTGTATCTGATATGCGCGTCCGGACGGGGGAAGTCAAGATTTGGAATCGTTCTAAATTGATGCGACAAAGGAAATCGCGTCATCCAATCGGTCGTCACCCCAGAACAATTCATCTTTGGCGATAAAGCTTGGTGCGCCGAAGATGTGCAGAGCCTTGGCGCGAGCGACCTGTTCGAACAGCGCGGATTTGTTCTGGGGGCTACCAATCTGTTCCATCACATCTTGCGAAACGCCTGAACTGGCAAGGCATTCCGCCAGAACCCTGAGGTCCGAGATGTCTTGTCCCGCTCCGAATTGTGCAGAATAGACTGCGCGTACAAATGCACCACGTTGATTAGTTGATCCGATTGCCATTGCCAGACGCGCCGCTTGCAGGCTGTTTTGCGGAAAATTTTTGGGCTGCTGAAATGGTAGATCGCGCGCTGCACAGAGCCGTTCCATATCCCGCCACATGTACCGGCCCTTTGCGGGATACAGATTGAACGGCGAGTTGTTCCATCCCTGTTCAGCAAAGATCGGGCCCAGAAGAAATGGGTGCCATTCCACGGCGACTCTCTTTTCTGCGGCCGCCTGTTGGATGCGCACAGCGCTGAGATAGGAATAGGTCGACGCGAAATCGAACCAAAATTGCAATGTTGCTGGCATAATGTGCCTCAGGTGATGGCTTCCAGCTTTTCCTTGCTTAAGTCGCCGGGCACAATAGTGACCGGAATAGGCAGACTGCCAGAGTTCCGGGTTAGCTGGGTTACCAATGGTCCGGGGCCCTTCTTGTCAGTGCCAGCGCCCAGCACCAAAACGCCAATTTCAGAGTCGGACTGGACGTGTTCGATGATTTGAGGAACCGGGTCGCCTTCGCGAATGGCCAATTCGGGCTCGACACCCTGCTTGTCACGCATCCATTTGGCGAACACTTCAAAATGCGCGTGAATACGCTCGCGTGCTTCTTCACGCATCACCTCAGCGACGCCGATCCAATGGTTGAATTCATCCGGCGGAATTACCGAAAGAACCGTTACCCCGCCGCCCGTATGGGCCGCGCGCATTGCGGCAAAGCGCATGGCGTTCAGGCATTCACGGCTGTCGTCAAGAACGACTAGGAACTTGCGCATGTTTGTCCTCGTTTGTTTTCGGGATCATGCCCCACAGGATGCGCAGAGGCAACTGAAACGGGCAGGGAGTCGATCAGCGATTGCTTGCAGCCCAATCCCAGTACATCTCGCGTGCGCGACGGGCAATTGGACCCACCTGATACTGGGTGTCATCCAGCGCGGTGATTGGGGTCACTTTGCTCATGTTACCGGTCATGAAAACTTCGTCAGCATCGTGAAAGTCCTCAAAGCTCAGCACAGATTCATGCACTTTCACCCCATCGGCGCGCAGATTCTTGATGTGTCGCGCCCGGGTGATGCCGGCAAGGAACGTTCCATTGGGAATCGGGGTGAAAACTTCTCCATCGCGAACCATGAAAATATTGGCGGTTGCGGTTTCCGCCACGTGCCCCATCGCGTCGGCAACCAACGCGTTTGAGAAACCTTTGCTACGCGCCTCCTGCAACATCCGGGCGTTGTTCGGATAGAGGCAGCCCGCTTTGGCGTTAACCACGGCAGATTCCAGAACGGGGCGACGGAAGCGGGTTGTCGTCAGCGTGGCCGAGGCGGATTCGGGCGCCATCGGGATTTCTTCCAGGCAAATGGCGAAACCAGTGCTGTCTTCCTGGGGGATGATTGCGGTTGGGTCTCCGTCGATGCCCCAATACATAGGACGAATGTAAACTGCAGTATCTGTTGGATAACTTTGTAGCCCCTCCTGAACCAGTTCGACCATCTGTTCCGCAGTCACCGAAGGCGTTAGCATCAGAGCTTCGGCCGAGCAATTGACCCGAGCGCAATGGGCATCCAGATCCGGGGTCATTCCATCAAAGAAGCGGGCGCCGTCAAATACAGACGAGCCAAGCCATGCGCCATGGTCGGCTGCGCGCATGATCGGGGCGTCCCCATCATGCCATTGACCTTCGAAATAGGTGCGGATGTTTTTGCCGACTGCCATTGCGCCCTCCCTCAAGCTTCGGGAAACCTAGGTTGGGGCCGAGGCAAGGTCCAGCAGATTATCCGCGTTACAGAGGCAGCGACTCACGTTTGACCATGGTGCGCAAGGCAAAGTTTGAACGCAGATTTCTGATGCCTTGTATTTTCATCAGTCGGTTTTCTAAGAAGGCGTCAAATGCGTTGAGGTCTTTGGCCACGACGCGCAGCAAGATGTCACGCGAGCCTGTCATGAGATAGCACTCCATCACCTCATCACACCGCCGAATTGCCTTTTCAAAGGAATCGATGGCGCTGCGATCCTGTTTCTCCAACTCGACAGAGACAAAAATCGTAACGCCGAAGCCAAGCTGCTCGGGGTCTACCTGAGCGGCGTACCCGGTGATGATCCCATCT
The DNA here is from genome assembly GCF_056542905.1 of Ruegeria sp. AA3. Classification (NCBI taxonomy): domain Bacteria; kingdom Pseudomonadati; phylum Pseudomonadota; class Alphaproteobacteria; order Rhodobacterales; family Roseobacteraceae; genus Ruegeria; species Ruegeria sp. AA3. The sequence goes on from NZ_JBQGAQ010000005.1 coordinate 211,741, forward strand.
CGTTGCAATCGATCCAAGCGCCGCGCGCAAGGTGTCGGGGACAGCCCGACATGGTCTGCTAGATCGATAACAGTCATGCGGCCATCATTCTGGAGGGCACGGATTATCTTGGAGTCGATGTCATCCATAGTGAAAAACACCATCATTTTTGAGTTGGCTGAAGAATACCCCTAAAATACTTCTGCTGGTAGCGATAAATAGGTGAAATTCACTCGTCGACAGATGGCAAACTCCACTGGGTAGCCCGGAGGAGAAGAATGGACATCACCATCATAGACGCGCCAGATTACGAGCGCGTGGTCGAATTCAAGGACAGCGCACTTGGTCTATTGGGCTATATTGCAATTCACTCGACGCAACGCGGTCCTGCTGCTGGCGGTGTGCGGATGCGCCCCTACGGGCATGCCGCTGAGGCATTGAATGATGCCTTGCAATTGGCGCGGGGCATGACCTTCAAGAACGCTGCAGCTGATCTTCCTCTGGGGGGTGGCAAGGCCGTTATTATTGGTGACCCGCACGTCGATAAATCACCCGATCTTCTGCGTTCCTTCGGTCAAGCGGTGCAAAGCCTGAGCGGCCAGTACTGGACCGCAGAAGACATGGGTATGACGCCCGCTGACATGGCCCATATCGGGTCCCGGACTGACTTTGTGGCAGGGCTGGCAGACGGGGAATTTGCGAGCGGTGATCCATCCCCCATCACGGCGCGCGGAATATTCAACGCGATCCGGGTGGCTGCGCAGCACCGTTTTGGGCGAACTGATCTGGATGGCCTGACCATATCGGTTCAGGGGCTTGGTCATGTAGGCGCGCATTTGTGTCAGTTGCTTCATGATGCAGGCGCACGGTTGATCGTCACAGATATCGATGCCCGCCAATCGGCACGTGTTGCTGAACAGCATGCGGCTCAGGCTGTGGCCCCCGATGTAATTTATGGTGTTGAAGCCGACATATTTGCCCCCTGTGCCATCGGGGGTATCCTTAACGAAACAAGCATTCCGTTGTTGCAGGTCGGCGCCGTGGCTGGGGGCGCAAATAACCAGTTGGCCAGTGCTGGCGATGCGCAGTTGCTTCACCAGCGCGGCATTCTTTACGCACCCGACTTTGTCGCTAACGGGGGTGGCATCATAAATGTGGCAACAGAAATCCTGCGCTTAGTAGAGCGTGAAGCTTGGGTCGCTGATAGATTAAAGGCGCTTGAGCAGACGATGGATCGCATCCTAACGAGGGCCAAGATCGAAGCGGTTAGCCCGCATGAGGTCGCTGAATCCATTGTGCATGAAATGCTGCGCCCCAAGGCCGCATAATGGGCTGCCAAACAAAAAACGCCGCCCGGACTGGGCGGCGTTTCTAGATCGGGTTCTGATCATCAGGACTTGCCTGCTCCGACCATGCCCACAATCTCGTAGGTTTTTTGCAAGATCGGGGAGGCAAGCGCACGCGCCCGTTCAGCCCCGCGGGCAAGTATCTGGTCGATCTCAGCCTCTTCTCCCATCAGACGTGCCATCTCGGAGGAGATGGGTGACAGCTTCTCAACCGCCAATTCAGCCAGCATCGGCTTGAACTCACCGAATTGTTTGCCACCGACCTCTGCCAAAACCTGCTCGGCAGTCTGATCGCTAAGAGCAGCGTAGATGTTCACCAGATTTCGTGCCTCGGGCCGCTCTTCAAGTCCCTTCACTTCCGAGGGCAGTGCATCCGGGTCAGTCTTGGCCTTGCGGATTTTCTTGGCGATGGCGTCGGCATCGTCAGTCATATTGATCCGCGTCATATCGGACGGGTCCGAGGAAGACATCTTACGCGAGCCGTCGCGCAGGTTCATCACGCGTGGCGCTGGGCCACCGATGACCGGTTCGGTCACGGGGAAGAAATCGACGCCATAGTCATGGTTGAACTTGATTGCGATGTCGCGCGTCAGTTCGAGATGCTGCTTCTGGTCCTCACCGACCGGCACATGGGTCGCGTGATAGACCAGAATGTCCGCAGCCATCAGCGCTGGATACGCGAACAGACCCAGCGAGGCATTTTGTGCATTCTTACCGGCCTTGTCCTTGAATTGCGTCATCCGCTGCATCCAGCCGATCCGGGCGATACAGTTGAAAATCCAGGCCAACTGAGTGTGCTCGGGCACCTGGCTTTGATTGAACAGGATAGATTTCTCAGGGTCGAGGCCAGCAGCAATGAACCCCGCGCACACTTCGCGGGTTTTTTCGCGCAGGCGATCGGGATCTTGCCAGACGGTAATCGCGTGGAGGTCGACCATGCAGTAGACGGTCTCATACTCCGGCCCCTGCATATCCACGAAACGTTTGAGTGCACCCAGGTAGTTACCCAAGTGCAGGTTTCCTGAAGGCTGGATGCCGGAAAACACGCGCGGCGTGAATTGGGTCTCGGTCATCGAAGGAAACTCCTGTCTGGAAAAATCAGCCCCCGTCGCTTACCCATGAGGCAAAGGGACGTCAACAGCCGTGAAAGGCCAGCCCAATGAGCAGTGAGCATTATACACCGCCCGTGAACCCTCTGCCGCCAGTTGTGGTGGCGCTGGTTCTGTTCATCATCGGGATTGAACTGGTCTTCATGCTGGGCAGCCGCGGGTTGGTCGGTGGCCCGACAGCTGTTGGTTGGCGGCTGGATGCGCTGCAGCAATATACGTTTTCACCCGATATCTTCGATTGGATGGTCCAGAACGGGCGCTGGCCGTTCGAACATGTAATCCGCTTTGTCACCTATCCCTTTGTCCAGGCCAATTTCACGCAAGCTGTGTTTGTCTGCGTGTTTGTGCTGGCGATGGGTAAGATGGTTGCCGAGGTCTTTGGCAGTGTCGCCATGCTGATCATTTTCGTGCTGTCTGGCGTAGGCGGAGCGCTGGCTTACGCGGTGCTGCTGAACCTGCCCTATCCCCTGGTTGGCGGGTTCCCTCCGGTCTATGGTCTGATCGGCGCGTTCACGTGGCTGCTGTGGCGTAAGCTTTCACTGGTCGGCGAAAACCAATCCCGCGCTTTCAGCTTGATTGCGGTTCTTATGGGGATTCAGCTGCTGTTCGGCTTGATCTTCGGCGGCACGTCGGATTGGGTTGCCGATCTAGGTGGATTTGCCACCGGGTTCGGCTTGTCTTTCTTTCTGGCTCCGGGCGGTTGGGCGCGTATTCTTAGCAAAACAAGGCGTGATTAGTGCAAATTCAGCCTCGTTTTAGTGCATTTCGGAATTCCGAAAGCCTAAACGCGCCGAAGACGTGGCCCAACAAGAAATAGGCAATTGCTGCTGTAACGATGAGCATCAATAGCGCCAGGTAGCGCCAGCCGGGTATGCCAAACGCCCATCCAAACAAGTGGATCGCAGCAAACAACACAACGCCCATGCCCGCCGAGGCGGCCACGATCCGCCAGATTCTCTGTTTGAATCGGTCGTCAAACCGTGCCGCGTCCCCCATCCTCCGCGCGCCGATTGCCAGCAAAGCTACCATCGCCCAACCAGCGGTCGAGGCTGCGATCGCGGGCGCAATCCAACCGGCGACGGGGTACAGGCCAAAGGCAAGCCCGGCATTCACCGCCATCGCAAACACGGCGTATCTAAACGGTGATTTTGTATCCTCGCGGGCGAAGAACAGCGGCTGTAACAGTTTTTGCAACATGAACGCAGGTAACCCGATGCCATAGATAGAGACGGCAAGAGCGGTCGCTGCCGTATCCTCGGCGCTGAACTGGCCGCGTTGGAACAGAACCGAGACCAATGGGCCAGGAATGATGAGAAAGGCAACCGTTGAGGGTAGCGTCAAAAGCAATGTGAACTCACCGGCCCGAGAAAACGCGTTGCGGGCGCCGTCTTTGTCATCTGCGCGCAAACGGCGCGATAGATCAGGTAATAATACGATGCCAACTGCGATTCCGACCACTCCCAAAGGCAGCTGATACAAACGATCCGCTGCAAATAACCAACTGATGGCTTTTTCGGTTTTGGAAGCTACAAGCTGCCCCACTACCAAATTGACCTGCGTCACCCCCATGGCCAGCGCCGCTGGCACAGCGATCCGCACCATACGCCGCATTTCTGGGCTAAGCGTCGGCCAACCCGGCCGTATACAAATACCGGCGCGCTCAGTCGCAACCCAGACCAGAGCAAGCTGTGCGACACCAGCGACTGGGATGACTGCGATCAGCCAACGGATCACGTCCCCTCCCGACATGGCTCCAAAGATCAATGCGAAACAGGCGAAGATGTTCAGCAACACTGGTGCAGCAGCGGCGGCCGCAAATCGGCCGGTCGCGTTTAAAACACCGGAAAACAACGCGGCAAGAGACATGAATAGGATGTAGGGGAACACGACGTATCCATAGTCCACTGCCAGATCAAAGCGCTCGTCTCCGTAAAAACCTTCAGCGGTAATCCAGACCAAGCCGGGCATAAAAACCATCGCCAACCCGACCAAGGCCAGCACAGCCACCGCCAACAGATTGAATGCGTCCTGCGCAAAGCCCTCTGCGTTCTCATCGCCCTCCAGGCGTTTCGAGAACATTGGCACAAAGGCTGCATTAAATGCCCCTTCAGCAAAGAAGCGGCGGAACATGTTGGGCAGGCGGAACGCTGCGACAAAGGCATCCATAACCGGGCCCGGGCCGATTAAGGCGGTCAGCAGAATCTCCCTCAGGAAACCCAGTATACGGCTGGCGAGGGTCCAGAAGCCAACGGTGAAAAAGCCCGAGATCAGGCGGATCGGCTTCATGAGGCGGCCCGCTCCGCACCTTCGGCAATGGCATTACGAAGCTTGGCCTCCAAGCCACGCTGCTTGGCCTCAGAATGGTATTTCAGACCAAACATATCCTTGACGTAGAATGTATCAACCACCTGTTCGCCATAGGTCGCGATCACCGCATTCGCGATGTAAACATTGGCTGCCGCCAATGTTCGGGCCAGATCATAAAGTAGGCCGGGCCGATCACGCGTGTCGACCTCGATGATCGTGTAGATTTCCGAGCCTTCATTGTCGAAGGTGACGTGTGTTGGGACGTTGAAGGCGCGCTCACGTTTTTTGATCTTGTCGCGTGACTTCAGGGCATCCCTTGCCACCACTTCACCCTTCAGCGTCTTGTGGATCATCTGGGTCAGACGCGGAAGGCGAGATGCTTCGAACGGATGGCCTTCGGCGTCCTGTATCCAGAATGCGTCCGTCACATAACCGTCTTTTGTCGTATAGCTGCGTGCATCCACAACGTTGGCCCCAACCAGAGCCAGCGCCCCGGCTATCCGAGAAAAGATACCCGGGTGGTCGCCCATGGCAAAGCAAGCGCGGGTCGCGTCGCGATCTTCATCCGGATGCAATCGAATCTCGACCGCCGCGGGGTCACCGCTGTCTTCGAGAGATTTCAGCATCTCCGCAAATTCGACATGGGTCGCAAGGTTCAACCCTTGCCAATAAGGATCGTAGTGGCGCCCGGTTTCAGTCTTCAGATCGGCTTTGGACCAGTTTTCCAACTCAGCGCGCAACTGCTTTTTCGCCTCTGCGCCACGGTTGGCACGATTGAGAACCTCCATGCCGGATTCCAGCGCGCGCTTGGTGTCTGCGTGCAAGGCGCGCAGCAATGTGGCTTTCCAGTTGTTCCAGGTATTCGGCCCGACACCACGAATGTCACAGACCGTCAGCACCGTGAGCAAATCCAATCGCTTTACTGTTTCAACCGCTTTGGCGAAGTCGCGGATTGTGCGCGGATCAGAAATATCGCGCTTTTGTGCCATATCGGACATCAACAGATGGTATCGCACCAGCCATTCCACGGTTTCGGAATCTGCCTTGTTCAGTCCCAGACGCGGCGCCACCTTGCGAGCGATTTGAGCGCCGAGGATCGAGTGATCTTCAGGCCGCCCCTTCCCAATATCGTGTAGCAGCAAGGCAACGTATAAGACCTTGCGATTGACGTTTCGCTCAAGGATCGAGGACGCCAGCGGCAGCTCTTCGATTAGCTCTCCGCGTTCGATCTGGGCCAGATTTACGATGCACTGGATCGTGTGTTCGTCCACAGTATAGCTGTGATACATATTGAACTGCATCATCGCTACGATGTGTTCGAACTCGGGCAGGAAGGCCGACAGTACACCCAACTCGTTCATTCGGCGCAGGGCCCGTTCGGGGTTGCCGTGTTTCAGCATCAGATCAAGGAAAATGCGCCGCGCCTCTTTGTCGTTGCGCATGTCTTCGTCGATCAGGTTCAGGTTTGCCGTAACCAAACGCATGGCGTCAGGGTGGATCAACATGCCTGTGCGCAGGCCTTCCTCAAACAGCCGCAGCAGATTGACTTTGTCTGACAGGAATTTGTCGGGGTCCGCGATATCCAGACGGCCATGAACAACCCTGTACCCGGCCTTGATCCGACGTCGACGGCGAAAAATGCGTTCCAGTAACGGCGCGCCCTTCATATGGGACGCCTCCAGCTTGGTCAGGAATATGCGGGTCAACTCGCCCACACGTGTCGCCTCGCGGAAGTACCGCTGCATGAATACTTCGACGGCGCGCCGACCCGCGCGGTCTTCGTAGCCCATGCGATCCGCCACCTCGACCTGCAGATCGAAAGTCAGCTGTTCTGTCGCGCGACCGGTCACCAGATGCAGATGCGACCGGACTGCCCAAAGGAATTCTTCGGCCTGAACGAATTCACCGAACTCTTCCGGTGTGAACAAACCCATCGGGACCAGTTCGGCAACATCTTTCACGCTGTAGATATATTTTGCGATCCAGTAGAGCGACTGCAGGTCGCGCAGGCCGCCTTTGCCTTCTTTGACATTGGGCTCAACCATATAGCGCTCACCTTGTTTCAGGTGCCGCTCATCCCGTTCCTTCAGCTTGGCTTCGATAAATTCCCGCTCAGTACCCTTGAACAGCTCGCTTTTCAGGTGTTCTTCAAGCTCTTGCGCAAGCGTCTGATCCCCGACGAGATAACGCTGCTCCAGCATGGCGGTGCGAATGGTGAAATCATCTGCACCCAAGCGCAAACAGTCTTTGATCGTACGCGAAGAATGCCCGACCTTCAGTCGCAAATCCCAGAGGATGTAGAGCATGGATTCGATCACGCTCTCGGCCCAGGCGGTGATTTTGTAGGGCGTCAGAAACAGCAGGTCCACGTCGGAGGAGGGAGCCATTTCACCCCGGCCATAGCCTCCGACCGCCAATACGGCGATTTTTTCCCCACGAGTAGGATTGGCGAGCGGGTGCAAATGCTCGGTTGCGACCCGCATTGCGGTCCGCACCATCTGATCCGTCAGATAGGTATAAGAATGTGTCAGAGGGCGTGCGTCGAATGGGCGCTGTGAAAATGAATCGGAAATCGCCTTGCGTCCAGCCTTTTGGGCGTCTCGCAGAATACGCACTGTTTCTGCGCGCAGCGCAGCGTTGTCCGAGCTGTTTTTAATTGCATCGGACAATCTGGCATCGACGGAAACGCTGTCAAAAATCTCGTCGGCTGAACAGATCAGGTCGTCTTTAGACGCGGTGGCCAGCGCCAGTCGCTCAGAATCCGGCGCCAGAGAAGCTTTGTGGGGCAGGGTCAATCACAACCACCTGTTTGTTCTGGATCGTGGCAACTGCCAGACCGCGTTCATTCGTACCGTTAGGTCGCAGGCGGAAGATACCACCGACACCCTGAAATCCGGCGTTTTGGGTCAGAGCCGCCCCAGTCAGGGCATCGGATTTGCCTTGGCTCACCAACGCGCCAATGGCGGCAATCCCATCGTAGGCAAGCCCGCTGATCGGGTGCGGTGCTTCACCATAGGTATTGTTGTACCGCTGGCGATATGCCTGTGCCTTTGCAGGATCAGGTAGCGCGAACCATCCGCCTTGGACACCTGGTAATTCCAACGTCTGTGCCGGGATGTCCCAGCGCGTCAGGCCGATATATTGCGTTGTTGCTGGTGAAACGCCTGCCTCTGGTAGCAATTGGCTGTAGAGGGGCAGTGCGCCCGCCGTCGTCGCAGTCAAGAAGATCGAATCTGCACCAGTAGAGTCGACTGTCGCCTTGATGGTCGGAACCGAATCGATCACTCCCTGCTGAGATCGGTCATATCCAACGGTACCCGCATTATTGACGCGGCTGTTGCTGAGCGCAGTGGCAATGGCAGACCGGCCCAACTGGCCTGCCGAGTCATTGCTATGCACTATGACAGTATTGTTCTTACCCTGCTGTCCGGCGTAGTTCACGAGCCTGTTGGCCGTGTTTTGGAATGTGGGCCCGAGCACATAAACATTGCCGCCCGCAATGCTGGTGTTGTTCGAGAAGGACAGCACGTTGACGTTGTTGCTTAGAACAGCAAGGCCCGCCGCATTGGCCGCCTGCGCATATACTGGACCAAGAATAATCTTAGCCCCATCCGCAACGGCTTGCTGTGCGACACTCGATGCTGTTCCTGCATTTCCAGCCGTGTCATATACCCGCAGGTCAATCTTGACGTTCGGCAAATCCGCGATCGCCAGACGTGCGGCATTCTCAAGGCTTCGCGCAAGGGCGGCATCACCAGATTGAGGCGATCCGCTTGGCACCAGAAGCGCAACCGGGACCGGGTCTGAGGCGTTGATCGAAGGACCTCCACCCAAGCCTCCGGCATCACAAGCAGCGAGGAATGCGGCCGTAGCCAGAGCGATGGCGGATTTCGCCAGTTTGCGTGCGGGCTTGCAAACGGTAAACATCTAAAAGAAAACTCCCTGATCCGGCGTCTGAGGGCACCTTGGTCTATTGATCCGCGATAATAAACGTCACGCTGTGAGGGTCCAGCTTTGAATTTCCAAAAGATCAGATTGGCCGCAGGGCTGTATTTTGTCGCCACTCCAATCGGGACAGCGCGCGACATTACGCTCAGGGCTTTGGATGTGCTGGCCTCGGCAGACATGATCGCTGCCGAGGATACCCGTAGTCTGCGTCGGTTGATGGAAATTCATGGCGTGCCGCTCGAGGGGCGTCGTATTTTGGCCTATCACGATCACAGCGGAGCTGGCGCACGTGGCAAGATCCTTGAGGCGCTCGCGCAGGGGCAATCGGTTGCCTATGCATCCGAGGCCGGAATGCCCCTGATTGCCGATCCCGGCTATGATCTGGGGCGTCAAGCAGCCGAGGCCGGGCATAACGTGACCTGTGCACCGGGCCCGTCTGCCGTATTGACCGCACTGACATTGGCCGGTCTACCGACCGACGCCTTCTTCTTTGCCGGTTTCCTGCCCAATGCTTCTGGCGCGCGGCGTTCGCGAATCGAGGCGCTGCGTAGTGTCCCCGGAACGCTGGTTTTCTACGAATCGCCGAAGCGTGTGGCGGGTTGTCTCGCGGATCTGGCCGCAGTGCTGGGTGGTGAGCGCCAGGCGGCGCTCTGCCGAGAATTGACGAAGAAGTTTGAAGAAACCCGAAGAGGGACGTTGGCGGATCTTGCCTCCGAGTATCAGGATGCATCCGTCAAGGGCGAAGTTGTCTTACTTGTAGATCGCGCCCATTCGCAATCTGTTAAGGAAACCGACGTAGAAGAGGCCTTGATAAGAGCCTTGGAAACGCATTCGGTACGGGATGCAGCAGATCTGGTATCAGAGATGTTCAGCCTGCCGCGCCGTCCGATTTATCAGAAGGCCCTGAAACTGGGAAAAGGATGAAAGCATGCGGCGATCTGTTCGGGGTTCGGTTTCATATCACGCCGGACGTTCGGCAGAGTTTTGCGTTGCCACTGAATACGAGCGCCGTGGGTATTCAATCGCGCAACGCAGATGGCGCGGCGCAGGTGGCGAGATTGATTTGATTGCGCGCAATGCGGATGGGTTGGTCTTCGTTGAGGTCAAGAAAAGCCGCAGTTTTGAAGCCGCCGCCGCTCGCATCAACCGTCGACAGATGGATCGAATTTGTGCATCTGCTGCGCAGTATCTTGAACAGGAACCCGGCGGGCAGTTGACAAACACGCGCTTTGACGCCGCTTTGGTGGATGATACCGGAACTGTTCAAATCATCGAAAACGCCTTCGGTATGAATTGATCACCATTGAACCCGTCGAGTCTCTGCGCCATGTATCAGGCGTGGAATTGAGGGATAGACCATGAAAATCGCCTTTCAAATGGACCCGATCGGGGCCGTGGATATCAATGCCGACAGCTCGTTTCGTTTGGCAGAAGAGGCTCAGGCCCGCGGCCACCAGCTTTTTTTCTATGGCCCGGATCAATTGGCGTATCAGGAGGGCAAAGTCACTGCGCGCGGGCACGACATGACAGTGCAAAGGGTCGCTGGCGACCCGGCTGTTCTGGGGCCAGAACGCGAAGTGGATCTAGCTGATTTCGATGTGGTCTGGTTGCGGCAAGACCCTCCGTTCGACATGCACTACATCACTTCGACCCATTTGCTGGACCGTCTCCGGGGGCAGACCTTGGTGGTGAATGACCCGTTTTGGGTGCGAAACTATCCGGAAAAGCTGCTGGTTTTGGACTTTCCTGAACTGACGCCGCCCACCACAATTGCGCGGGATCTGCACACCATCAAAGCGTTCAAAGAGAAACACGGCGATATCATCCTCAAGCCGCTCTATGGCAATGGGGGTGCTGGTGTGTTCCGCCTTGATGCGAATGATCGCAACCTGACATCGCTGCATGAGTTGTTCACGGGTTTCTCGCGTGAGCCGTTGATTGCACAGAAGTTTTTGCCGGATGTAAGAAACGGCGACAAACGTGTCATCCTCGTGGATGGCGAGCCGGTGGGGGCCATCAACCGCGTTCCAGCCGAGGGTGAAACCCGCTCGAACATGCATGTGGGTGGGCGCCCTGAGAAAATCGGCCTGTCTGACCGCGATATGGAAATCTGCGCTGCAATTGGGCCGTTGTTGAAAGAACGTGGACAGGTCTTTGTCGGAATCGATGTGATTGGCGACTACCTGACCGAGATCAATGTCACGTCACCCACCGGCATTCAGGAGCTTGAGCGGTTCAACGCTTTGAATATTGCCGAAAAAATCTGGCAGGCGATTGAGGCCAAGTTTTAAGCCCCTGCCTTTGCGCTGATGCGAAAGCTCAGCGCCTCGGCGACATGGGGGCGGCGCACGTCCGGCTCTCCATCGAGATCGGCGATGGTGCGGGCGACCCGCAGGATACGGTGGAAGGCGCGGGCCGAAAGGCCGAAACGCTCGGCAGCTTTTAGAAGCAACTCCTTGCCTTCGGAATCTGGCGCGGCGATTTCTTCCAATAGGTTACCTTCGACATCCGCGTTTTGACGGGTCTCTGGGGTGTCGCGAAACCGGTCAGCTTGAACAGCGCGCGCAGCTTCAACTCGCGCAGCCACAGCGGCTGAACTATCGCCCGAAGGTGGCAAATCGAGATCGGTAAAACCTACAGGGGGTACTTCGATACGCAGGTCAAACCGGTCCATCAGTGGCCCTGAGATGCGGCCCAGATAATCCTCGCCACAAGCCGGTGCGCGTGAGCAGGCACGGGACGGATCGGTCAGGTATCCACATTTGCAGGGGTTGGCAGCGGCCGCCAGCATAAACCTGCATGGGTATTTCACATGGGCGTTGGCGCGGGCGACCATGACTTCGCCGGTCTCAATCGGTTGTCGCAATGTTTCCAGAACGGTGCGCGGGAATTCGGGGAACTCGTCCATGAAAAGAACGCCGTTATGCGCCAATGAGATTTCACCGGGTTTTGCACCTTTCCCCCCACCGACGATAGCCGCCATTGAGGCGGTGTGATGTGGTTCTCGAAACGGTCGGGCACGGCTGATGCCGCCTTCGTCCAACAACCCACAAAGCGATTGGATCATCGAAGTTTCCAGCGCTTCGACCGGCGTCAGCGGTGGCAATATTCCTGGCAGGCGCGCCGCCAGCATGGATTTCCCCGAACCGGGTGTCCCGATCATGATCAGGTGATGCCGCCCCGCGGCGGCGATTTCCAAGGCCCGTTTAGCGCGTTCTTGCCCTTTTACATCTCGCAAATCACGCGCGCTGGGCGAAAGACTGACCTCGCCCGGTGTCGCGGCGGGCAACGCGGATTGGCCGGTGAAGTGCCGCACCACATCTCCTAATGAGCCAGCACCGATCACTTGCGTGGCATCTACCCAAGCGGCTTCCGAGCTAGAGGCGCTGGGGCAAACCAAGCTACGATCTTCAGCAGCAGCCGTCATGGCGGCGGGCAACGCTCCGACAACCGGAACAAGCGAGCCGTCCAACGACAATTCTCCCAAAGCGACGGCACCCTCTGCGGCGTCCGCAGGAATGATCTCTAGCGCAGTAAGCAAGGCAACTGCGATAGGCAGGTCGAAATGGCTGCCTTCTTTGGGCAAATCGGCGGGCGACAGGTTGATTGTGATCCGTTTCGAGGGCAGAGCGATGGCCATCGCGCTCAGTGCGCTGCGCACCCGATCCCGCGCCTCAGAGACCGCCTTGTCCGGTAATCCAACGATGGAAAACGCAGGAAGGCCCGGAGAAACGGCGCATTGCACTTCGACCGGGCGGGCATCGACCCCTTGAAAAGCGACGGTGTGGGCGCGGGCGACCATGGCAATCCTGTTTTTTGGTTAACAGGACGTTGCTGCCATGGCTGCGGTTTAGGAATCGTTAACGCCACCGATCATCGCAGTAAATTTTGGCCAAGCACCAGGGTCGGCAACAGTTTTGTTCCGACAAAACGTGTTGCAAAAGCCCCAAACCTTGCCTTCGAGTTCAAGATAATCCCTCACTGGTTTTCCGGAGTAGGGACAGGCGGAGTTAATGGATGGACCGGTACTGACGGTTGCCGCTTTCGAGTTCTCGCCAATCGGCCAGTTATGGGCGGTAAGGTTTTGTGGATAGGGAAAGGGATCATACTCAATGGTCATGCCCATGGCACGCCATTGCCGAACGGATATGTCTGAAAGCAGGTCCATGCAGTAGGTGCGATTCGCCTCAGTCACGGGTAGGTCGTAGCCGATAATCCGTGCTGCAACCGGAGTATAGAAGACATCAGCCAACGAGTAAGCACCAAACAGAGGGCCCGACTCGGCACCCGAAATACTCCGAGCATGAGCCCAGAGTGTTTCGATCCGCTGCAGATCCACCAGCGTATCTTTAGAGGGGGTGAAACCTTCCCAGCGATATTTCAACTGCATGGGGCATTGCCCCCGCAGAGCTGTGAAACCGGCGACCATCTCAGCACAAAGCCACCGGGCCGTTGCACGAGCTGCCGGCTTTGTTGGCCAAAGTCCGGCATCAGGGTGATGTTCGGCCAAAGTCTCTGCCATGGCGAGGCTTTCACCGACCACAGTTCCATCGGGTAGCCGCAATGCTGGTACCAGACGTGCTGGTGCCAGTGGCTTCATATCCGCTGCCATCGTCCCGGAGTAGAGGCCAATCATGTGGGTGCGGTAGGGCAGGCCGAATTTTTCGAGCATCAGCCATCCGCGCAAGGACCAGCTTGAAAACAACCGGTCGCCGATAAAGAGGTCATGGGTCATGCGCCGACGATGCAGGGTCGATGCGCGTTCGTAAATCAGTGATTTGTGCGCAGTCCTATCACGGACGGTGATTGATCCGCCCCACCGACCAGCCAGTTTCGTGGCGTGTAATCTCGGTAACCGAAAGATTATCGATTCGGTGACTGAACGCCTCTTGCGCATCCACGTCCAAGGCACGTTGGATTTGAGTCAGGATTACGCCGAAATGCGCGACCACTACCAAATCGCGCCCTGAATTGTCGGCAATCAAGGTATCAACTACCGCATCGACCCGTGCGCGGACTTCATTCCAGCTTTCCCCATCTGGGGGTCTGACATCTCCGGGATTGTCCCAGTATGCAAAGCAAAGCTCGGGGTCTTCAGCCTCGATCTCTGCAAACGGGCGCAACTCCCATGTGCCAAAATTGATTTCGCGAAGATCGGCATGGTGCGGTAGACGCTGGCGTGTGCCTTGAATTGCACTGGCCGTGTCGGCGGCGCGTGACAAATCCGATGAAATCACGACGGCATTGGAGGGAAGGTGCGTTTCGAGACGGCTGATTGCAGCGTGATCACTCAAGTCAGCGGGCAGATCGGACCAGCCTACCATGGTTTTGGCATGTGTCGGGCCGTGCCGTACCAAATGTAGCCGGGTCACAGGGGTGGTCCCTTTAGAACCACTGGTAGCCCGGCCGTGATCTGCACCACCCGATCCGCCTGTGCAGCAAGTGCTATGTTCAGGCGCCCCTGTGCCTCGCGGAACCGACGGGACAGCGCATTGTCAGGCACGATGCCGTGGCCGACTTCGTTCGAGACGATAACGATTTGCGCTGAACAGGTTTTCAACGCGTTCAGCAGTTTGGTTTGCGCTTCGTTAAGATTGTTCTCAGCGAGCAGGTGGTTTGTCAGCCACATGGTCGCACAGTCGATCAGGCAAACCTGATCCCGCGTCAGTTTTGCGAGTTCTGGCGTCAGATCGAATGGTGTTTCAATCGTCGTCCACCCGCTGCCTCGTTGTGCAATATGGTGCCTGATTTTTAGGCGCATCTCGTCATCAAACACTTGTGATGTTGCGAGGTAAATGCGATTTTTACCTGTGGAAACAACAGTTTGTTCCGCAAAAAGGGATTTTCCGGATGCCGCGCCGCCCAAGATAAAGGTTAAATCGGCATGCACTTTTATTACCTTTCTGGTGATCCAACCGGTTTTGCCCTGCGTATCGACCCTGAGTCGGCAAAGCAAGCCCGACCAATCGCCTGTGAAAAAGGGAGATTTGCATGGCACTTGATAACGCACATGATTTTTCGATGTCCCGGCAGGCAATGAAGGCCGAATTGCTGGACGCAGAGACAGAATTGAAGCTGGCCTATGCCTGGCGTGATGAACGCGATGAGAAAGCTCTGCACCGCCTGATCACGGCCTATATGCGGTTGGCAATTTCAATGGCAGCAAAATTTAAACGCTACGGCGCGCCGATGAACGATCTGATTCAAGAGGCGGGACTGGGTTTGATGAAAGCCGCCGACAAGTTTGATCCAGATCGGGGCGTTCGCTTTTCAACCTATGCGGTGTGGTGGATCAAGGCGAGCATTCAGGACTATGTGATGCGTAACTGGTCAATGGTGCGCACCGGTTCGACTTCTTCCCAGAAATCTCTCTTCTTCAATATGCGAAGGGTTCAGGCGCGCCTTGAACGTGAAGCGGCGACCGAAGGCATGGATTTGGATCGCCACCAGTTGCACCAGATGATCGCGGCTGAAATCGGTGTACCGTTGCGTGACGTCGAGATGATGGAAGGGCGGCTCGCCGGGTCCGATTTCTCACTGAATGCGATTCAGTCGACAGATGAGGATGGGCGCGAGTGGATAGATGCGTTGGAAGATGACAGTGAACAAGCCGCGGAAGCGGTCGAGAACAATCATGATAGGCAGCAATTGCGCGAATGGTTGGTTACGGCCATGCAGGCTTTGAACGAGCGTGAGAGGTTCATTGTGCGAGAACGAAAGTTGCGCGAACCCGCTCGGACTTTGGAAAGCCTCGGTCAGGAGCTTGGTCTGTCGAAAGAACGTGTGCGTCAGCTCGAGGCAGCGGCCTTCATAAAAATGCGCAAGAACCTTGAAGCTCAATCGCGCGAGGTGCAACACTTCTTCGCATGAAAGCACTTGCGATTCTTACAGCTTTTGTGTTGCTCGCCGCACTACCTCAGCCGGGCAGCGCCGATGATTATATTCCTCAGGATGTCTTAGACGATATGCAAGCGGTGGATGTCGTTATTCTGGGCGAAATACATGACAACCCGCGACATCATCTCGTGCAGGCCGAAGCGGTTGCAGCAATTGCGCCATCTGCGGTTGTCTGGGAAATGGTGACCGAAGAAGGCGCACAGCGACTGGCGCAGAAAGCGGCGAGTAATCCTGAAGAGCTGTCCAGAATTCTGCGCTGGGCTGAGTCTGGTTGGCCCCCACTCAGCATGTATTACCCGGTTTTTCGCGCGGCCAATGTGCCCGTTTATGGCGCGATGGTGCCTCGAGCTGCCGCGCGTGCAGCTATGGAGCGCGGAGCAGCGACCACTTTAGGGGCGGACGCGGCCAGATATGGGCTGACAGTACCCTTGCCTGACGATGATCAGGTTGCGCGTGAGGCGGATCAACTCGCGGCCCATTGCGATGCTTTGCCTGTCGAGGCCCTGCCGCAGATGGTTGCAATTCAGCGCTTGCGGGACGCGGTGCTAGCGCGTGCCATATTACGGGCCGCAGATGAAACTGGCGGGCCGATTGCAGTGATCACGGGCAATGGCCATGCACGCAAAGATCGCGGAATACCAACCTTTTTGACGCGCTTGCGGCCCGGACTGAAAGTCTTTGTGCTCGGGCAATCTGAGGATGGGCTGATTGACGGAAACTTCGACGCCGTGATTGATAGCCCTACTGCAGAACGTGAAGATCCCTGCGAGGCCTTCGAGGCACAGAATTAACCGCTGGAACTGACCGGCGGCGTTGCCTAATGTCAGGGCCGACCGGGACGGGAAGGGCAAAACATGCTGTCATCCAAACGCATTCTGCTGATTATTGGTGGTGGGATCGCCGCCTATAAATCGCTGGATCTGATCCGGCGGCTGCGTGAACGCGGTGCCGCAGTGACGCCTGTATTAACGCGCGCCGCGGAGGAGTTCGTGACTCCCTTGTCCGTATCCGCATTGGCCGGTGAGAAGGTTTACAGGGACCTTTTTGATCTGACCGACGAAGCCGAGATGGGTCATATCCAACTGTCGCGTTCGGCAGATCTGATCGTGGTTGCGCCCGCGACCGCTGATCTGATGGGCAAGATGGCAGGTGGTTTGGCGAATGATTTGGCCTCAACGCTGTTGATGGCAACCGATACACCCGTTCTGTGTGCACCCGCGATGAATGTTCGCATGTGGGAGCATCCAGCGACCCAACGCAACCTCGCGCAACTTGAAGCCGATGGTGTGCGATTTGTCGGCCCGAACGAGGGTGACATGGCCTGCGGAGAATATGGCCCGGGCCGCATGTCGGAACCGCTGGAGATCGTTGCTTCGATTGAGGCGCAATTTTCGGCCGGCCCATTGACTGGTAAGCGTATTTTGGTGACTTCGGGCCCGACACATGAACCGATTGATCCTGTGCGTTACATCGCAAACCGCTCGTCAGGTGCACAGGGCACGGCTGTGGCGCGTGCACTGGCAGCGCTGGGGGCCGAAGTTATTTTTGTTACAGGTCCGGCTGACGTTTCGCCACCTGAAAGGGTGAATGTTGTACGGGTTGAGACGGCGCAGCAGATGTCAGATGCGGTGGACGCTGCGCTTCCTGTTGATGCTGGTGTATTCGCAGCCGCTGTGGCCGATTGGCGGGTATCTAGCGCCTCGGACAAGAAGCTAAAGAAAAGTCGTGATGGTCTGCCTGCACTTGAATTCGCTGAGAACCCAGACATCCTGAAGCGCATTGCTCATATGGAAGATGGCCGACCCCTGTTGGTGGTGGGTTTTGCGGCTGAGACGGACAATGTGATCGAACATGCCACTGCAAAACGCGCCCGTAAGGGCTGTGACTGGATTGTTGCGAATGATGTCAGTCCCGCGACGGGCATCATGGGCGGGTCCGAAAATGCCGTGATCGTGATTTCGGAAGAGGGTGCCGAAGAATGGCCGCGCATGGGTAAAGACGAAGTGGCAAAGCGGTTGGCGGTTAAGATTGCTGGCGCGCTGACCAAATAGTAGTCGTTGAAATCTGAGGTGCAGTGATGGTGGCAATTCGTGTGATCCGAGAGGAAGGGGCTGATCATTCGGTGCCGTTACCCTCTTATGAAACGTCTGGTGCGGCTGGTGCGGATGTACGGGCCAACTTGCCAAATGGTACGCCAATAATATTAGCTCCAGGTGAGCGCACCCTTGTGCCAACGGGCCTTAGGATCGAGATCCCGCTTGGTTTCGAAGTTCAGGTGCGGCCCCGCTCGGGCCTTGCGCTTAAACACGGGATCACCTTGCCGAATACCCCGGGTACGATCGACAGCGATTATCGCGGCCCGTTGGGGGTGATTGTGCTGAATGCGGGGCAGGAGCCTTTCGAAATCACCCATGGCGAACGTATTGCACAACTGATTGTCGCGCCTGTGGTACAGGCCATTTTTCAGGACGTTGAGGTTCTGAGTGAGACCGACCGTGGCGCAGGCGGTTTCGGCTCGACCGGGCGGGGCTGATGCTTCTGGTTCTGATCCTGGCTGCCGCGCTATGGGGCGTTGGATATATCGCCGGTGTGTCGCGCGCCGCGCGTCTGGTTTCTGTTGGCGCTCTGCTAACTGGGGTGATCATTGCTCAACTTGTGCTGCCGGAGGGAAATCCGTTGCGTGAGGCGACTGGCGGGTCTGCAGCGATGTGGCTGATCCTCTCTGGCGTGGTTCTGCTAGCTCTGCTTTATGGGCGGGGCATCAAGGCGTTACGTAGTCGCGCTGCGCCCAGCCCAATGTCGGAACCTGCCATGCCATCCGATCAGTTCAGCGAAACCGAACTTGAACGCTATGCCCGCCATATCGTTCTGCGCGAACTTGGCGGACCGGGTCAAAAGCGGATGAAACAGGCGCGCGTGTTGGTGATCGGGGCCGGGGGCCTCGGCGCACCCGCTTTGCAATATCTCGCTGCCGCCGGAGTTGGCACCATTGGTGTGATCGATGATGACGCGGTCGAGAATGCGAACCTGCAGCGGCAGGTGATCCACCGCGATGCGGATATCGGGATGCCCAAGGTGTTTTCAGCCCAGCAAGCCATGGTGGCGCAGAACCCCAATGTCGTGGTTCTGCCCTATCATCGCCGCCTGACTGAAGAGATTGCTGCTGAACTGTTCGCTGATTTTGATCTGATCCTTGATGGTACAGACAATTTCGACACCCGCTATCTGGCCAACCGGACGGCTGTGGCGCTGGGCAAGCCGTTGATCTCGGGAGCGTTGTCGCAATGGGAAGGGCAACTGAGCTTGTTCGACCCAGCCACTTCCGGCCCGTGCTATCAGTGTATATTTCCCGAAGCCCCGGCCCCTGGTCTGGCACCCTCTTGTGCCGAGGCAGGCGTAATCGGGCCGTTGCCCGGTGTCGTCGGCTCGATGATGGCGGTTGAGGCGATCAAGGTGATCACCGGTGCCGGGCAGGCGTTGCGGGGTGAGATGTTAATCTACGACGCGCTTTACGGCGAAAGCCGCAAGATCACCTTGGCGCACCGCGCAGATTGTCCGATATGCGGGTCAGGAGCTCAAAGTTCAGACTAGCTCTGGATCATTGCGTCGGGCGGTCTTAGCTATGAGGTCAAAGGAGACCTCAATGACCAACCCGATCCTGTCCGACTGGAATACGCCCTTCGAAATTGCCCCATTTGCGACGATCTCGGATGATGATTTCACTCCTGCGCTGGAGCAGGCGATGCAAGCGCATGATGCTGAGATCGATGCGATTGCGGCAAATCCAGACACGCCCACATTCGCCAATACGATTGAAGCACTTGAAGCCGCCGGTGAGCAGATGGACAAAGTCTTGTCGGTGTTCTTCACCGTCGCAGGCGCTGACAGCAACCCCAAGCGCGAGGAACTCCAACGCGCGTTTTCACCGAAACTCGCCGCACATTACTCACGCATTTCTTCGAACAAATCCCTATTTCAGCGGGTGGCTGATCTGTGGGATCGGCGCGACGAATTGGGTCTGACCGACGAACAGGCGCGCGTTCTGATGTTATCCCATCGAGGATTCGTGCGGGCTGGGGCCGCGTTGACCGGAGATGACGATGCGAGGATGCAAGAGCTCAAGGCCCGTCTGGCCTCATTGGGCACGTCTTTCACGCAGAATCTGTTGGCAGATGAGCGGGATTGGTTCATGGAACTCGCCGAAGAAGATCTGCAGGGATTGCCCGGTTTTGTCGTCGATACAGCCCGGGCAGCCGGACAGGAAAAGGGCGCGGATGGGCCGGTGGTGACGCTGTCGCGATCGCTTATTGTGCCGTTTCTGCAGTTTTCACTTCGCCGGGATCTAAGAGAAAAAGCCTATCGTGCGTGGACGGCTCGTGGCGCAAATGGCGGTGAGACTGACAATCGCGAGATTGCTGCCGAAATCCTGAAACTGCGTGAAGAACGCGCCAAGCTGCTCGGCTATGACAGCTTTGCCGATTTCAAACTGGAAACTGAGATGGCACGGACACCTGATCGGGTGCGCGACCTTCTCATGCAGGTCTGGGAACCTGCGAAAAAGCGAGCAGATGCAGACGCCGATGAGTTGACACAAATGATGCAAGAGGACGGCATCAACGGCCCATTGGAAGCCTGGGACTGGCGTTACTATGCCGAGAAACGGCGCAAAGCCGAACATGATCTGGATGAGGCGGCGCTAAAGCCCTATCTGCAACTGGATCGGATGATTGAAGCCTCGTTTGCCTGCGCCAATCGTCTGTTCGGGCTGGAATTTGCTCCGTTGGATGTGCCTCTCTACCATCCTGATTGTCGTGCGTGGGAGGTAACCCGGAACGGCGAACATGTTGCGGTCTTCATCGGAGACTACTTTGCACGTGGATCGAAACGATCAGGCGCATGGTGCAGCGCCATGCGGGGGCAGGCAAAGTTTCCGAAGATACAGGCGCCTGTCGTTATCAATGTGTGCAACTTCGCCAAGGGTGACCCGGCACTGCTGTCTTATGACGATGCGCGAACACTGTTCCACGAATTCGGCCATGCCCTGCATCAGATGTTGTCCAATGTGACCTATGAAAGCATTTCTGGCACCTCAGTGGCGCGTGATTTTGTCGAGTTGCCCAGCCAGCTCTACGAACACTGGCTGGAAGTGCCGGAGGTATTGGCCGAGTTCGCCACGCACGCGGATACCGATGAGCCGATGCCGCAGGAAATGCTGGAAAAGGTTCTGAAAGCGGCCAATTTCGATCAAGGCTTTCAGACTGTGGAATATGTTGCCTCGGCGCTGGTTGATCTGGCGTTCCACGATGGGGCAGCGCCCGCTGATCCGATGGACAAACAGGCCGAGGTTCTTGCGGAAATAGGGATGCCTTCTGCTATTGGCATGCGCCATGCCACTCCGCATTTCGCCCACGTCTTCGCGGGAGACGGCTATAGCTCGGGCTACTACAGCTATATGTGGTCCGAGGTCATGGACGCAGATGCCTTTGCCGCCTTTGAAGAGGCAGGTGGGGCGTTCGATCCTGAACGCGCTAAGGCGCTGGAGGACAATATCCTGTCTACGGGCGGATCACGCGAGGCTGAAGATCTCTATCTGGCCTTCCGTGGTCGCCTGCCCGGCGTCGATGCCTTGCTTAAGGGTCGCGGTTTGATTGCTGCCTAGTAACCGAGGTCTCTATCGACGAGGTGCAGGAAGGGCTCTCCTGCCTCACCTCGTCGGATGTTTTCGCATATCACCTGTGCTGCTGTGACGGGGCGCGTTTCCGAGGCGATGTGCGGTGTGACGGTTACGTTGGGATGCGCCCAGTACGGATGGTTGACCGGCAGCGGTTCGACTCGGAATACATCCAGTGTGGCATGTCCGATCTGACCCGAACCTAGCGCCTGCAGCAAGGCGTCGTCATCAATCAAAGGCCCACGCCCCGGATTAACGATCTGTGCGCCTTTGGGAAGCAGGGCGAGCGTGTCTGCATTCAAGATGTTTTCGGTGGCAGGTGTATCGGGCAACAGGAGCACAACGATTTCTGCCTGTGACA
Organism: Ruegeria sp. AA3; assembly: GCF_056542905.1. Classification (NCBI taxonomy): domain Bacteria; kingdom Pseudomonadati; phylum Pseudomonadota; class Alphaproteobacteria; order Rhodobacterales; family Roseobacteraceae; genus Ruegeria; species Ruegeria sp. AA3. The sequence goes on from NZ_JBQGAQ010000005.1 coordinate 233,359, forward strand.
GCGCTTCTCGCAACCCATCCTGCCCGTGCAGGCAGTTGACGCCGGCGATATTCTTTGCGGTACGGCTCCAGCCGATGACATGAAAATTCAATGCGGCCAGAGCGAGGGCAGCGGCCTCACCCAATGCGCCCAATCCCAATATGCAGACCGTTCGCTGAGAGGCCAGCGGCGGAGCATCCGGTGTCCACGTGCCATCCTGCTGCGTGATGTGACAGTCCATGCCAAGGTGATAGCGCAGTACGTGCCCAACCACCCATTCGGTCATGCCCTGCGTCAATCCACCATCGACCATCCGCGCCAGCGGAACTGTGAGGGTTTCATTGCCCGAGATCTTCTCAACCCCTGCCCAGAGGCTCAGCACCGCTTTGAGCTGCGAGAAGGGAGTGAAATCCTGTACCCCTCCGTTCGGGGCATAGACGATGTAGTCAACCTGATCTGCTGGGATGTCTTTGGATAAGTGAAAATCCAGCCCCGCGTCGGTCAGGTATTGGCGCATCAGAGGCTCATACTCTGGCCACAACTCAGGGCGCGCGGAAAACAGGACATTCACGGGCATGGGGAACCTTTCAGCGGGGGCGGTGGATGTGAGCGCTTTGGACAATGCCAAAGGCGGCCATCAGGACCAGCATGGCAGAACCGCCATAACTGACCATTGGCAGAGGCACGCCAACAACCGGGGCAAGCCCCATCACCATCGACATGTTGACGGCGAAGAACAGGAAGAAGTTTAGCGCAATGCCCAGCGTTACCAGCGACGAGAACCGATCCTTGGTCGACAGGGCAGTGACCATACAGAAGATCAGGATCAGGCCATATAGGATCAGCAGGGTTATGCCACCGACAAAGCCGAACTCTTCCGCCAGAGTGGTGAAGATGAAGTCGGTGTGTTTTTCGGGTAGAAAATTAAGGCGTGACTGCGTGCCCTGCATAAAGCCGCGCCCGTTCCAACCGCCTGACCCAAGCGCGATCTTCGACTGCGTGATGTGGTATCCCGCGCCGAGCGGGTCGGTGGAAGGATCGAGGAAGGTGTCGATTCGTCGGAACTGGTAGTCTTTGAGCAGTTGCCATTCCGTCCCACGGCTGTTGAACACCGTGGCAATCAGTCCAACCCCCGCCGCGATGACGGCGGCGAAATAGGCCCAATGGACACCAGCCAGAAACATAAGACCTCCGCCAGCGGCAAGCAGCAGGATTGATGTGCCTAGATCGGGTTGTTTCAGAACCATAAATGTCGGAATCAGGATCAGAAGGACCGGGAGAATCACCCACAACGGTCGCGAGGTTTTATGGGCAGGCAGCCAATCGTAATAGGCAGCGAGGACCATCACCAACGCGACTTTCATGACCTCAGAAGGCTGGAGCCGCATGAACCCCAGATCAATCCAGCGCTGCGCGCCCATGCCGATGGTACCGAACAGTTCCACCACAATCAGCAATCCTATGGATCCCAGATAGGCTACGACCGACATATTGCGCCAGAACCAGATAGGAACGATGGCGACGATGAACATTGCCGCCAGCCCCAGGCCGAAACGCTCCATCTGAGGTTCGGCCCATGGCATCCAAGACCCGCCCGCCACCGAATACAGCATCAGGAAACCGGCGCTGGCGACGCTGATCAAAAGCAGCGTCAGCGGCCAGTTCATATAGAGGAACTTGCGGAAGCCCGAAGGCGTGGATTTGACGGCATTTTCAAGATAGCTCATGCGCGGTCCTTTTCATCAGGACGCGCTTTGGGGCGGCGATCCCCCTCAAGTCGCTTTTGTTGTTCCTTGATACGCTCGCGGTCACCAGCCGGGTAGGCTTCGAGCGGTGGAGTGCCGTTGTAGAGTGCCTGTAGCATGATGTCGCGCGCCACCGGTGCGGCTGCTTTTGAGCCGCCGCCGCCATGTTCCACCACCACGGCCACTGCGTATTTCGGATTGTCGTAGGGCGCGAAGCTTACGAACAGCGCGTGGTCCCGACGCTCCCACGGCAGGTCTTCGTTGCGGATTACCCCTGCGGCGCGCTCGGCTTTGGTGATGTTGCGCACCTGACTCGTACCCGTCTTACCGGCCATGCGGAACTCATCAGCGATGATCCGACTGCGGTATGCCGTGCCGCGCCGATTATTCGAGACCGAGAACATTGCCTTGCGCACTTGCTCAAGATTGTTGCGATTAACGGCCAGCGGTTCGCCTGCTCCCGAGGGCTGCTCGATCCCGTCAACCGAGCGCACCAGCCGTGGTTTTACCGCACGACCGGTCGCCAGTCGTGCAGTCATGACTGCCAGTTGGAGTGGTGATGCGAGCATGAAACCCTGACCGATCGAGGCATTCGCGGTGTCACCCACCAGCCAGTCCTGCCCGTGGATGCGTTGCTTCCATTCCTGATTAGGGGCAAGCCCCGCAGCTACCGCAGACATCGGGATGTCATGTTTGATACCCAACCCGAAAGTGTTTGCCATCTCGGAAATCTTGTCGATCCCAACGCGGATTGCCACGTCATAGTAGAATACATCGCAGCTACGCTTCAGCGATGTTTCAAGGTCAACTGACCCGTGCCCTCCGCGTTTCCAACAGTGGAAGCGGCGGCTGCCGACTTTCATGTGACCGGGGCAGTACACCGTGTTGGAGGGGCTGATTACTCCGGCCTCAAGCGCGGCCATGGCAGTGATCATCTTGAAGGTTGATCCCGGTGGATAGGTGCCCTGTACCGTTTTGTTGGCCAGCGGACGGTATTTGTCATTCGTCAAAGTACGATAGTCGGCCACTGAAATGCCGCGCACGAACAAGTTCGGATCAAAACTCGGGGCCGAGCTGATGGCGCGGATGTCGCCAGTTTCGCAGTCCATCACGACGGCTGCAGCACTTTCGCCAGCCAGACGGGCCTGAGCATACTGCTGTAGATCGGCATCAACAGTTAGTTGCAGATCGGCCCCGGCAAGACCCTCTTGCCGATCCAGTTCACGCATGACGCGGCCTGTGGCATTGACCTCGACCCGTTTTGCGCCTGCCTTGCCACGCAAGCTGATTTCCTGCTTGGCTTCCAAACCAACCTTGCCAATCTGGAACCGTGGAATACGCAGAACTGGTTCGGGGTCTTCGATTTGGCTCAGGTCATAATCGCTGACCGGGCCGACATAACCGACCACATGGGCGAAATCCTCATAGCGCGGGTACTGGCGCGTAGATCCTACCTCGGGAGTGACACCAGGCAAGGCCGGAGCGTTGACGGCAACTTTTGAGATATCCTCCCACGTTACTTGGTCAGCCAATGTAACTGGCAAGAACGGGGCAGAGCGACGCATTTCCGTCTTGGCACGTTCAATTTCATCTACGGTCAGCGGGATCAGTTCCGAGAGTTTGGAAATGACTTTGTCGATGTCGCCCGCATCCTCACGCACGATGACGATGCGATAAGACGGTGAGTTTTGCCCAATGATCTGCCCGTTTCGATCGTAGATCCGGCCCCGGGTTGGTGGGATCAGGCGAATATTGATACGGTTTTCTTCGGCCAGCAAGCGATACTCATCCGCCTGATCAACCTGCATGAACCGCATTCGGGCAGCGAGGCCACCAACAAAGGCCGCTTGCAATCCACCTAAAATCAAGGCGCGGCGCGGTAGCCGCTTGTAAGCCAGACCCTGAGGTTTTGGTTTTCTCTGTTTCATGACCGCACTCGGGGCATTGTGCTGTCCGCGACCGATTTTCGTCGCACACCAAAGGCACTTTGGCTCATCAGGACCATCAAGGGATAGATTGCGATTGTCAGTACCACTTGCACTACCACCGGCCCCAATGACGCCTGTTGCACTGACAGGATAGCAAGAAGGAGGCGGTTAAGTACAAAAACAACTGTGATTACGGCTCCGACAGTCGTCCATTCGCCTATAAATCCCAAATCTTTCATGCCAACGGAGGCGGAATGGAGATAGGCCGCCCCTAACACCACCAATGCAGCCAGCAGACCGGGCGGGCGCTGTAACAACAAATCAGCCATGAACATGACGACGGCAATCGTCAGGATTGGAACGTATTCGGGTCGCCGCAATACCCACGCATAGGTAAGCGCGATCATGATATCTGGAAACGGTAGCCGATCAGGTTTCGTGTCCAGCGGCAACAAGTGCAGGAACATCACTATTATCGCCAAGGCGACATACAAGCTGCGTTTAGCCCAAAGAGAGGAGACCGACTTATCCATCGTTGACCCCTTGTGTGGTCAAAGCTGCCTCGGGCTGGCGCGGACCGACTATGTCTCCTGAATCGCTAATTGGTGGTGCGGACTGATAGCGTAGAACACGCAAGAATTCGAGACGCTCGAAATCGGCGGAAAGTCGTACGCGTAACCTGCCGCCCGGATCAACGCTGATCTGTCCAATCAACAGGCCGCCGGGGAATACTCCCCCATCGCCGGATGTCACAACACGGTCGCCGGGTCGAACCAGTTCCCGGTTTTCGAGAAATTCGACAGCGGGTGCAGAGGTATTATCACCGGTAATTAATGCAGTCTGACCCGATGGTTGTATGGTGGCGGGGATTGCGCTTGAGGCATCGGTCAACAGGATCACGCGCGAAGTATCGGACCCAACACCCGAGATGCGCCCGACCACGCCAATCCCGTCCATCGTAGCCCAGCCATCCACGATACCATCTCGCTCGCCGACATTCAGCAGAACTGATTGCCGGAAGGGTGATCCGCTATCAGCCATTACGACGCCGGTAACGTAGGTCAGTCGCGGATCGAGGCGTACATTGTTCAAATCCAGCAGGCGGGCGTTTTCCTGCTCCAGCTGTAATGCGGCCTCTTTCCAGGCGCGCATCAGGCGTAATTCGCTGCGTAGTTCCTGGTTTTGTTCGCTAAGGCGCTGGTAGCTTTGGAAGTCACGCGACAGGTGGATCAACGCGGTAACCGGCACCATCGCCCACTCCATCGAAGGTACAACAGTGTCTACCACCTGAGCACGGAAACGTTCGACACGCGGGCTGTCGATGCGCCAGACCAAGAAGATACCGAGCAGGCATAAAACAACGATCCCCACAAGCAATCGGCGCAGGGGTGTCGTGTATTCGTCGCGCTGTGATCGGTCCTTTGCCACAGGTTACCTTCCCGTGCTGCTCGTGCCCGAGTTTTCGTACCCTAAGGGTGCGCGCCTTAGCTTTCGTAGTCAATCGCGTGGCGCAGTTGTTTTTCGTATTCCAGCGCTTTGCCGGTGCCCAAAGCCACACAATTCAGGCTTTCATCAGCGATTGAAACGGCCAGCCCGGTCTGTTCGCGGAGAGCCAGATCCAAATCGCCCAACAGCGCACCGCCACCGGTCAGCATGACGCCGCGGTCGACGATATCAGCCGCCAGATCGGGCGGTGTGGTTTCCAGCGCGGTCATCACCGCCTCGCAGATCGCCTGAACGGGCTCGGACAGTGCTTCGGCCACCTGAGCCTGGCTGATCTCGATTTCCTTAGGCACGCCGTTCAACAGATCGCGGCCTCGGATATGCATCGACTGCCCACGCCCATCATCGGGCATCCGTGCAGTGCCGATTGTGGTCTTGATGCGCTCAGCGGTCGATTCACCGACCAACAGGTTCTGCTGGCGACGCAGATACGAGATGATGGCCTCGTCCATGCGGTCACCACCCACGCGGACCGAACGAGCATAAACGATGTCGCCCAACGAAAGAACCGCGACCTCGGTGGTGCCGCCGCCGATATCAACGACCATGTTGCCAGTTGGGTCGGTGATTGGCATGCCCGCACCGATCGCAGCTGCAATCGGTTCGGCAATCAGGCCCGCGCGTCGCGCGCCTGCAGACAGAACAGATTGACGGATCGCGCGTTTTTCAACGGGTGTCGCGCCATGAGGGACGCAGACGATAATCTTGGGCTTGGAGAAGGTCGAGCGCTTATGTACCTTGCGGATGAAGTGCTTGATCATCTCTTCCGCGGTGTCGAAGTCAGCGATGACGCCCTCGCGCATCGGGCGGATCGCTTCGATCGAGCCTGGCGTTCGACCCAACATCAGTTTGGCGTCCTCGCCGACGGCCAGAACCTTCTTCACGCCATCCTTGACGTGGTAGGCAACAACCGACGGCTCGGATAGGATCACACCGCGCCCTTTGACGTAAACAAGCGTGTTCGCTGTTCCGAGGTCTATAGCCATGTCCGCTGTGAACAGGCCGCCCAGAGTGCCAAAGATGCCCATATTTCCCTGATCCCGTTTGTCCGAATTTCCACTGCCCGCGACTCGACGGTTCCGGGACGGATGCCTTATAGGGTGCCAACTCGTCCGGTTAAAGGGCTGATTCCGCGATAGTCAGCACCTTTCCGCCTTATTGGTAGGGACTTTAGAAGGCAAAATGCTCTCATATCAACATATTTACCACGCTGGAAATCTGGCTGATGTACAAAAGCACGCTTTATTGGCGTGGACGCTGCGGTATCTGACCCAAAAGGACAAGCCGATCAGTTATATCGAGACGCATTCGGGGCGTGGTCTGTATGAGCTTGACGCGGCCGAGGCGATCCGAACGGGAGAAGCGGCTGCCGGTATCGCGCGTGCGCAGCGTGAGGGTTGGTTTGATCCGGATCACCCAATGATGCAGTTGCTGGGGACTATGCAGGCCCGATATGGCGCGCCTGCTTATCCCGGTTCCCCATTAATCGCTGCAAATCTGCTCAGAGAACAGGACAGTTTGCACCTTGCCGAGTTGCATCCTCAGGAACATGCGGCACTGGCTACTGCACTGTCGCCGTACAGGGCGAAGGTTTACCGGCAAGACGGGTTCGAACTTGCGCAATCTCTGCTGCCACCGACGCCCCGGCGTGGGATGATGCTGATCGATCCCAGCTATGAAGTGAAAGCTGAGTATGACCGTTTGCCTGGGGTGATCGCTAAATTGCATCGCAAGTGGAATGTGGGGGTAATCGCACTCTGGTATCCAATCCTGACGGATGCGCGACACAAGGCTATGATTTCATCACTGAAATCCGCCGGATATCCCAAAACGATTTGCCATGAGGTCACGTTCGCTCCAGCGCGCGAAGGTCATCGTATGGTTGGATCGGGCATGTTCATATTGAATGCACCCTTTGGAATTGAAGACGAAACGCGCCGCCTGACGGAGATGTTCGCTCAACTCTGAAACGCATGAATTAGACAGGGAAAACACCCGTCCTGTTCGCCTGCATCAAAGATGCTCTCAAACGCGTTGGGCCCGGAAGCGCGCCATAGGCACGCTGCCGGGCCCAAAACCCAAGAAGTGTTGGCGAAGTCGAGCCGCCGCGGGTGCGGGAGCCTTTGACCCTTGGATCAGGTTAAGTCTTTGTAGCTGATTTCGCGTGTATCGGCACCAGGGCCAGCTTTTTCACGACGCATGATCAGGCGATTCAGCGCGTGGATATAAGCTTTGGCCGAGGCAACAACGGTATCCGTATTTGCTGACTGACCGGTGGCAATCATGCCATCCTCTTCCAACCGGACCGAAACCGTGGCTTGCGCGTCTGTACCTTCGGTCACTGCATGGACCTGATACAACTGCAGATGCGCCTTGTTCGGGTAAATCGCTCGTATCGCTTTGAATGTTGCGTCCACTGGTCCGTCGCCGTGCTCGGTGGCGATGACATCTTTGCCATCGAACTCAAGCTCGACCGTCGATTCAGCCTGACCGCCTGTACCACAGGTCACTTTCATCGACACCAGTTGCAAACGATCGTCGTCGTCGTCCAGCGACATCAAGGCGATCAGATCGTCGTCAAAGACCTCTTTCTTGCGATCTGCAAGATCCTTGAAACGCACAAAAATATCCTTGAGTTGGTTGTCTCCGACCTCAAAGCCCAGCGTCTCAAGCTTGTCGCGCAGTGCAGCCCGGCCCGAGTGCTTGCCCAGCGGCAATGACGTGCCTGAAAGACCAATATCCTCGGGCCGCATGATCTCAAAATTCTCGCGGTTCTTCAGCATTCCGTCTTGGTGAATACCGCTTTCATGGGCGAAAGCATTTTTACCCACGATGGCCTTGTTGAACTGGACAGGAAAGCCCGCCACGGTCGCCACCCTGCGCGAGATATGCATGATCTTGGTGGTGTCGATGCCAGTGTGCCAGGGCATGATGTCGTTACGGGTGCGCAACGCCATGACAACTTCTTCCAACGCGGTGTTGCCAGCGCGTTCGCCGAGTCCGTTGATGGTGCATTCGATCTGGCGCGCGCCACCCGCGACTGCGGCCAGAGAGTTCGCGGTCGCCATGCCAAGGTCGTTATGGCAATGCGTTGCAAAGACCACCTCATCTGCACCGGGGACCGTTTCGATCAGGCGTTTAATCAGGTCGGCAGACTCGACCGGGGCGGTGTAGCCGACAGTATCGGGAATGTTGATTGTGGTCGCACCCGCTTTGATCGCAATCTCGATTACGCGGCACAGATAATCCCACTCGGTCCGCGTTGCATCCATCGGCGACCATTGCACGTTTTCGCACAGGTTGCGCGCATGGGTGACCGTTTCGTGGATCTTGTCGGCCATCTCATCCATCGTCAGGTTCGGGATGGCGCGATGCAGCGGCGAGGTGCCGATGAATGTATGAATCCGGTTCTTCTCGGCGTGTTTCACGGCCTCCCAACAGCGGTCTATATCGGCAAAATTGGCGCGGGCCAGACCGCAGATGCGGCTGTTCTTCGACCGTTCGGCGATCTCGGATACTGCCTTGAAGTCGCCTTCCGATGCGATCGGAAACCCTGCTTCAATGATATCGACGCCCATCTCATCCAAAAGCTCGGCAATCTCCAGCTTTTCATCGTGAGTCATAGTCGCGCCCGGGCTTTGCTCGCCATCGCGCAATGTGGTGTCGAAGATCACGACGCGGTCTTGGTCGGTCACGTTTGTCATGGGGTTCTCTTTCTTCTTCTGTCCTAAAGCCTCTTGGCGCGCGGGCGTCCTCCTCTGAGCGGGCGCGCCGGATGGCACGCTCAGAGGCGGATTAGGATCAGTAGACCACGCAGCGATGCACCGCAGGATGCGGCGTCGGCAAAAGCGATATCTGCGCGGTTGATCATGGGCTTCAGCTTATACAGGGCGCATGGCGAATGAAAAGCGGGAAAATGAACCCTAGTTGAAATTGATTGAGCTGTTGAAGGGACTTGGTTTCCTTCTAGCTCTGAAGTCATGGAAACCGCATTAATCATAGGTGCATCTGGTGGAATTGGGCGCGCGCTGAGCGATTTGTTGCAAGCGCGGGGCGTTGAGGTGACGCGATTGTCACTGTCTGTGGATGGGTTTGACCTGACGGACCCTGATGGGGTTGCGCGGATTTTGAATACTCTCTCTGATCCGTTCGATCTGATTATCGTTGCATCTGGCGCGCTTGAGATAAACGGGGCTGAACCTGAGAAGTCGATGCGCGCCGTGTCAGCCCGCGCGATGATGGACCAGTTTGCCCTGAATGCTATTGGCCCGGCATTGGTCCTCAAACAGGCTCACAGGCTGTTACCACGTGACCGAAAAGCAGCTTTCGTTGTGTTGTCGGCGCGCGTTGGGTCAATTGAAGACAATCGACTTGGTGGTTGGGTAAGCTATCGTGCATCGAAGGCTGCGGTGAACCAGATCGTGCATACAGCCGCGATTGAGCTGGCGCGCACGCATAAACAAGCTGCGTGTGTCGTGATGCACCCCGGCACGGTTAAGACTGCATTTACGAAAAAATATCTCGGTCGCCACCCTGCAGTCGAGCCCGAAGAGGCGGCGGAGAATTTGCTTGCCGTTATCTCAGGGCTCTCACCAACCGACACGGGCGGGTTTTTTGACTGGGTTGGCAAGCGCGTGCCTTGGTAGGGCTTTTTTAGCCGTCACTCGTATCTGCGTTATCTGTATCGGTCTGAGGTTCCGAAGGTTCGGCCTCTGGTTCTGGATCAGATGTCTCAGCAGGGGTATCTGTTTCATGCGCCAGCGTATCATTTTCCCAGATCCCAGATTCAACTTCACCACCGGCGAAACGCATTGTCCCTTCACCGTGACGCTTATTGTTCAGAAAATTGCCTTCGTAGACGTCGCCTGTTTCATAGGTTGCTATGCCAGCACCGTTGATTTTTCCGTCAGACCATTCGCCTGTATAACTGAAACCGCCGGGGCGAGTGAGCGTTCCTAGTCCGTGGCGTTTGCCATCCTTAAACTCGCCTTCATATATAATACCGTCCGGGAACGTGGCTTTGCCCTTCCCTTGCCGGACACCATCGACCCAATCTCCGTCATAACGATAGCCGTTGGCGAAGGTCAGAACGCCTTTGCCATGACTGCGCGCGTTTCTAAACTGCCCCGAATAGACAGTTCCATTTGGATAGGTCGCTGTTCCGGTGCCTTCAAATACGCCTGCAACCCAGTCGCCGTCATAAACAGTGCCGTTTGGATAGGTCGTCCGCCCTTTGCCGTGCTGCAGGTCATCCAGAAAGTCACCGACATAAACGGAACCATCCGCATAGGTTACCTCGCCCAGTCCCGCGATCTGACCATCTGACCATTCGCCGGTATAGCGAAAGCCGTCAGTGCCGGTAAATGTGCCTTGTCCCTGACGCAGGTCGTCGGCGAAATTACCTTCATAGACCGCGCCACTGGCGTACGTGACTTTGCCTTCGCCCTGACGCCGCCCATTGATCAGCGCGCCTTCGTAGACGTCTCCATTGGGGTGTGTGAGCCGACCGGTTCCGGTCATATTGTCATCAAGCCAGTCACCGGTATAGGTCAATCCGCCAGTCAGATTCAGAGTGCCCGTACCAGCACGTTTCCCGGCTTTGACATCGCCATCATAAGTGCTGCCGTCAGCGTAGGCGATCTTGGCCTTGCCTTCTTTTTGGCCGTCCACCCAATCTCCATCGTAGATATATCCGTCGGCACTGATCAGCACGCCCTGACCGTGGCGCTTAGCTTCCTTGAACGTGCCCTCGTACCGCATGCCATTGTTGTACTCGGCAATACCATCGCCATTGATCGCACCTTTGGACCATTCACCTTCATAGGTTTGCCCGTCGGCGTAAACGATCTTTCCGAGTCCTTCAGGTTGGCCTTTTACGAAATCGCCTTCGTAGACCGAACCATTGGCGTATCGTGCCGTACCCTTACCCTGAATCTCTCCTTCGACCCACTCACCGGAATATTCGAATCCGCTGGGCAGCCGATAAGTGCCTGTGCCGTGCCGCAGGCCGTTTTCGAATGTGCCTTCGTAAACACCCCCGACGTCGTCGTCGGCTACGATGATCTGATCATTTTGCTGGGCCGCTGCAATTTGCGTCAGCATGGCGAATGTAGCAGCGGTAAGGGATGTGCGGATCGCGTTCATAATTGTACCTGCCTGCGGCTCTTATGAGATGTTGGCGCAAAACTAGGATACCGCAGGGGGCAGAGCAACGGGTTTTGCCGCATTTGCCTTTCACTCGCGCTGTGATCTGCTAAATCCCTGAGGGACTGACGAGGGCAAGAGGGCAAAATGGCCGACCGTTTCCGCATCACTCTGGCGCAACTGAACCCAACCGTTGGGGATATCGAAGGGAATGCCGCAAAGGCTGCTGCGGCTTGGCAGCAAGGGCGCGCGGCGCAGGCTGATTTGGTGGCGCTGCCTGAGATGTTCATCACCGGTTACAATACTCAGGACCTGGTGATGAAGCCTGTGTTTCATCGTGCGGCGATGCAAGCTGTACAGGCGCTGGCGGAAGACTGCGACGAGGGCCCTGCGCTGGCAATCGGAGGTCCTTGGGTCGAGGAAGACAAGCTTTATAACGCGTATCTGATCCTCAAAGGTGGGAAGATCGTAAGCAAGGTTCTCAAGCATCACTTGCCAAATGAAACCGTCTTTGACGAGGTTCGGCTCTATGACGCAGGTCCAATGGGTGGGCCCTATGCAGTCGGTAACGTCCGGGTGGGGAGTCCGATTTGCGAGGATGGCTGGCACGAGGATGTCGCCGAAACGCTCGAGGAAACCGGGGCTGAGTTCCTGTTAATCCCCAATGGGTCGCCCTATTTCCGAGACAAATACGACATCCGGCTGAACCATATGGTTGCGCGTACGGTCGAGACAGGCTTGCCAGTGATCTATCTGAACATGGTCGGCGGGCAGGATGATCAGGTTTTTGATGGTGCCACTTTTGGTCTGAACCCCGGCGGAGAGCTTGCATTCCGTATGCCGGTCTTTGATGAAGCGGTGCAAAACATCGATCTGATGCGCACCGACGACGGCTGGCGAATCGATCTTGCAGAGGTGGTGCCGCAGCCAGATGCATGGGAGCAGGACTATCGCGCTATGGTGCAGTCCCTGCGCGACTACATGGCTAAAACCGGCTTTAAAAAGGCGGTGCTTGGCTTGTCGGGGGGTGTTGACTCAGCATTGGTTGCGACGATTGCGGTAGATGCCATCGGGGCGAACAATGTGCGCTGCGTTATGTTGCCATCGGAATATACCAGCCAAAGCTCACTGGATGATGCCGAAGCCGTCGCGAAGGCGTTGGGAGTTCACTATGATTTTGTTCCGATTTCCGAAGGTCGGACAGCGGTGACCAACACGCTTGCCCCGCTATTTGCCGGGCGCGAGGAAGATTTGACCGAAGAAAACGTTCAGTCCCGCCTACGTGGTCTGCTGTTGATGGCGATCTCGAACAAGTTTGGCGAGATGCTGCTGACGACCGGCAACAAGTCCGAGGTCGCGGTAGGATATGCTACTATTTATGGCGATATGAACGGGGGCTACAATCCAATCAAGGACCTGTACAAAACCCGCGTGTTCGAGACCTGTCGCTGGCGCAACGCCAATCACCGCGATTGGATGATGGGCCCCGAAGGAGAGGTCATCCGTCCCTCGGTCATCGATAAGCCACCGAGCGCTGAATTGCGTGAAGATCAGAAAGACAGCGACAGCCTGCCGGATTACCCAGTTCTGGACGCCATTCTTGATATATTGGTGGATCAGGATGGCTCGATCGCCGATTGCGTAGAGGCGGGTTTTGATGAAGGCGACGCGCGGCGCGTTGAGCACCTGATTTACATCAGTGAGTACAAGCGCTTCCAGTCCGCGCCGGGCACCCGGCTGACCCCGCGGGCCTTCTGGTTGGATCGTCGTTACCCGATTGTAAATCGCTGGCGCGATCAGAATTAAGACCCGGATCAGTTTCTATCGCTATGATTGTTTCCAATTCGTCGGCAGTTGGCTGCAGTCATAATAATTGTCCATACATGACAACTGGTTATGGAGATCTGGCGCACGTTCGGCTTGTAATGAGGTCCTTTTTTTGCCACATTTATGTCAAGGGTTCGCCTTGTGTGAGGCGAATGTGACGTAATCCGGCAAGCCGCTCTGCTATTTCAGAAACTGCGACCGTGATTGTTGATCTGAGTTGGGGCATCCGTGTTTTTGGGTGTCGGTAAAGGTGATGGTGGTCAAATGACGAATGGATATGACAAATCGCTTCATGCTCCATTGCAATGGAAAACAATGGAGTCTGAGCCGCGCAAGCTGGATGAAGAAAGGCTTGATGCTTCGATCGCAGAAGTTCTGAACAAAGAGGATCTTGCGCCGGCGGCGGTTATAGACAATGAGCCGACGCGACCGGAATTTCCATCCTTGAAGTCGCAAGAGGTTCTTGCTGCAAAGCCTGATACTGGCCGCAAATCATTTCTGCGCCAAACATGGGCGCAACTGTCCGGCGCTGCCTGAATTAGAACAGCCGGTGCCGCGCGGTGCGTAATGTGCTGGCTGATAGGCAACAGGTTGCTGCATTCAGTTGACCTGCCTCCGTTTCTCATTGCCAGAAAACGCGTTCTCGGGCTGGATACCGCTTCGATAAACAACTTCCGAGCGGTTGATGCCAGGCCCTTCTCCGACTCCCGTCGAATCTGATGTTACCCTTCCTAAATCGGTGGATGTCGTCGTTATTGGTGGCGGAATAATTGGTGCCTCGACCGCTTTGGAGTTGGCCGAGCGTGGCATTTCCGTCCTGTTGTGCGAAAAGGGCCGGATCGCCGGTGAACAGAGTTCGCGTAACTGGGGTTGGGTCCGGCTTGGGATGCGCGACCCACGCGAGATCCCATTGATGCAGGAAGCTCTGCGCATTTGGCGTGGGTTGGATGAACGCATTGGGCGGAGCACGGGCTATGTTCAGTCGGGGATCGTATTCGGCGCATCAGGCACACGCGACGTTGGTAACTTGACGCGGTGGGTGGAGAATGTTGAAGGGCAGCAGACAGGTGCCCGTATGGTATCGCACACTGAGTTGGCCTCACTATTTCCAAACTCCACCATGAAACCGCAGACTGGGCTCTACATGCCGCAAGACGGACGGGCTGAGCCGCAATGGGCGGCCCCCGCAATGGCCGAGGCGGCCCGCAATTGTGGGGCCGCGATCATGACACAATGCGCAGTGCGCAGCGTCGATCTCGAGGCAGGTCGGATTGCGGGTGTCTTCACCGAACGTGGGCGAGTTCGTTGCAGTCAGGTGGTGTTGGCGGGTGGGGCATGGTCGCGTCTTTTTGCGGGGAACGCAGAGATTGCTCTGCCCCAACTCAAGGTGCTGAATACAGTCTTGCGGACCTCACCGGTAGAGTCCGGGCCGGAGGTATCGCATTGGAGTGATGATTTTGCCATTCGCAAACGTGCGGACGGGGGCTATACGATTGCGTCGGGTCACGAGAATACCGTGGATATCGTTCCTGACAGTTTTCGACTCGGCCTTCAGTTCTTACCAGCATTTCAGCAAGAGTGGCGTTCCTTGCGGTTTCGCCTGTCGCAACGCTGGATGGTCGAGGCGAAAGAAGACAGAACTTGGCTGCCCACCGATGTGACGCCGTTTGAGCACTGCCGGGTGCTGGATCCCGAGCCCTCTCGAAAAGTGTTGCGACAGGCCTGGTCCAACGCTCGCAAAGCGATGCCAGTACTTGAGGAGGCAGAGATCGTCCAAAGCTGGGCCGGGCTGATCGATGTGACCCCGGATGCGATTCCAGTTATCTCAAAAGTAGACGAATTCCCGGGTCTGCATATCGCAACCGGGTTTTCCGGCCATGGTTTTGGGATTGGACCGGGCGCAGGTCGGCTGATGGCGGATATTGTCACCGATAGCAAGCCCTGCGTTGATCCAGCCGCCTTTCGCCTGTCCCGTTTCACGGATGGTTCAAAAGTACGGCCAGATCCTGGTTATTAGGCCCTAGCCCATCATTTGATAGCTGACCGGTACGAACCGGAACCCCTCGCCGCGTGTTTCAACGTACCCCGCAGCCGGGAAAGGCATGTGATAGCCGATCATGGGTATTTTATCAGCGGCCAGCATACCCAGCACATTCCGACGCGAGGCGGTGGCCGCTGCAGCGTCCATATCGAAGCTGAATGGCCAGTCGGGGCGCGCAAATGACCAGACGTAGTGATTTGCCAGATCGGCTGTCAGAACCAATCGTTGCCCATTGCTTTCCAGATGATAAACTGTGTGACCAGGCGTATGTCCGTGAGCCGCCATCGCTGTTATTCCCGAAGTGACCTCTCCATCATCGTCAAGGAACGTCATCTTTTCGGCTTGGGGTGTGACCTTCGCTGCAACCATATCTCCGACGCGGTTGCCCGCATCCATCGCAGACCAGAAATTATATTCCGGCGCGGCGGTTACAAATCGGGCGTTCGCAAATGTCGGAGCGTCATTCGTTGTCATGCCTCCGATATGGTCGGGGTGCATGTGCGTGATCACGACCACATCAATTTGGTCAGGTGAGACTCCTACGTCAGCCAGCGCGGCTTGGATACCGCCTTGACCCAAGCCTGTGTCGAACAACACCAGTTCAGAGCCGGTATGGACCAGTGTCGGAGTAAAGAAGAATTGCGCAACATCAGTTGGAATGAAGTTTTCCGCAGAGATTGCTGCAAATTCGTCGTCAGATACTTCAGCTGCGAATAGTGCCTTTGGCTCATCACGTGGCACGCTGCCGTCTAGCAGGGTGGTAACTGTGAAATCGCCCAACTGGAATGATTTTGCGATGGTTGAATTTGCTTTGCTCGGCTTACCAGCTGCGAAAGCCGGCATCGCGGCAGAGGCAAAAGGCAATGCGGCAGCGGCACTCAGAGCAGCCCTGCGAGTCAATTTGATCGTCATATCTAAGTCTCCCTGTCAGAACGCCAGTAGTAGAAATAGGTCAGAGCGTTTCTCTTGCCAGTTATAGACCCAATACATGGGCTGCATGGATGAACATTACGTGTTAATTTTTGTTCATGCCGCGATCTGAGAACAAAACAGTGCCCACCGGGCAAAATATTGCTGAATTTCTGGCGACCGTTCAGCCGCTGCGTAAGGCGGACGAGGCGCAAGTGCTGGACAGGCTCTTTCAGGATACCACCGGGTTTGCCCCAGTGATGTGGGGTCCGTCGATCGTTGGCTATGGCCTATATCACTATCGCTATGCTTCCGGGCGGGAAGGCGATTTTTTGGCGACCGGGTTCTCTCCGCGCAAGGCTGCGCATTCTATCTACATCATGCCGGGTTATGCTGATTTCGGAGATATCCTGTCTCGACTGGGTAAACACAAGCTGGGGAAATCCTGCCTCTACGTGAACACGTTGTCAGACATCGATCTCGACGTGCTTCGTGAGCTCATCAAGGCTGGGCTCGAACACCTAGAAGGTATGTGGCCGGTAGAGCCGACCTGAACGCCCTGCTGGACAAAAACGCGCCCATGTGACATGAGCCGCGCCAACAGGAGACTTCCATGACCACGACCCGTTTCGCCCCGTCGCCCACCGGTTACATCCATGTGGGCAACCTGCGCACCGCCCTGATGAATTATCTGATCGCCCGCAAAGCAGGCGGTACGTTCATCCTGCGTATCGATGACACCGATCCCGAGCGGTCGAAGGAAGAATATGTCGACGCGATCAAGCAGGACCTGGAATGGCTGGGCCTGCATTGGGACCGGGTCGAGCGTCAGTCAGAGCGGCTGGACCGCTATGCCGAAGCTGCGGACAAGCTGCGCGCGATGGGTCGGTTCTATGAGGCGTTCGAAACGCCGACCGAGCTGGACCTGAAGCGCAAGAAACAACTGAACATGGGCAAGCCGCCGGTCTATGACCGTGCCGCGCTGAACCTCAGCGACGCCGAGAAAGAGGCGCTGCGCGCCGAGCGCGGCAATGGCGTCTGGCGGTTCAAACTGAACCACGAGCGTATCGAATGGAACGATGGCATTTTGGGCGACATCTCGATCGATGCCGCCTCGGTATCCGACCCGGTGCTGATCCGGGGTGATGGTCAGGTTCTCTATACGATTGCGTCCGTGGTCGATGATACCGAGATGGGCGTGACCGACGTGGTGCGTGGTTCGGACCATGTCACCAACACAGCGACGCAGATTCAGATCATCGAAGCATTGGGCGGCACCTGCCCACGCTTTGCGCATCACTCTCTGTTGACAGGCCCGCAGGGTGAGGCCCTGTCTAAACGTCTGGGCACACTGGCCTTGCGTGATCTGCGAGAGCAGGGCGTGCAGCCAATGGCCCTGCTGAGCCTGATGGCGCGTCTGGGTTCTTCTGATCCGGTTGAGCTGCGTGCTGAGATGTCCGAGCTGATCGACGGGTTCGACATCAACCGTTTTGGCGCGGCACCAACCAAGTTCGACGCGCAGGACCTGTTCCCGCTGACGGCGAAGCACCTGCAATCGCTGCCTCTGGCCGAAGTTGCGGATGCCGTTGCGGAGGCGGGTGTTCCGGATGAACTGGCAGAACCTTTCTGGACCATGGCGCGTGAAAACATCACCACCTTGAGCGATCTCAAAGGCTGGTGGGATCTTTGCCGCGATGGGGCCGAACCTCTGATCGCAGATGAAGATCGTGAATTCATAGCAGAGGCGGTGGCCCTGCTGCCCGAAGGTCCGTTCGACGCGGATACCTGGGGGAATTGGACCAAGGCGGTGAAAGAGGCCACGGGCCGTAAGGGCAAAGGCCTGTTCATGCCGCTGCGCAAAGCGCTGACCGGAATGGAGCGCGGGCCCGAGATGGCGACCTTGCTGCCGCTGCTGCAGGTGATCCGCGCGCGGGGCTGACCCGCAGAGAGTATCTTAAAACACGAAGGAGGCAGGCAGTTCGCCTGCCTTTCTTTGGTCTCCGGGCTGCAAAATACGAGCCGATACGCGCTTCAGACGGTCGTTCACGAATTCAGTCTCGGTGGGATTGAGTTGCTGATGACGCGGATATCGCGGTTCGGCACGATCATTCAAAATCGGCGCGTCCCAGCCATCGGTTGTGGCAAAGAAGCGATCAGCGCCGTCCGATCCAAATGCCCTCAGGTACCCCTGCACCACGACATCGACATAGCTCAGCAGCAGCGGATGGTGATTGCTGGGCGCTGTATGGCGGTCATGGGGCACAGCGTAGACGGCGATTTCTGCCTCCTGCGTCAGCGTATGGGAGACTGATCGCGTGGCAGGCACGCGTTCATAGGCCCATTCCCGTTCATCCAGCGCGGCCCAGTCGTTTTTGGGCACGTGAGCGATCATGCCGTCGATTTCTGACAAGGGATCTGGAATCGCAGTCAGAAAGGCGACCGGGCGCAGATTGGTGTGCCGCCACGCCCTCCGCCAGCCCTTCAGACGCGCCGGGCGCGGGTCGGGAAAATCGTGCGTCGACAGGTTCACGAGGCTGCCATAGCCGAAGAAATAGGGGTCTGCCATGCGGGTCGTGTCCTTCTTTGACGATTGATGTATGTCAAACAGTCTTTTTACAGAACATGCAATAAGGCTTCATCTTGAGATTCGGGAGGCCCTCATGCGGATTACCAAACGGACGAATATCGCGGTGCGCGTATTGATGTATTGTGCCGCGCATCAGGGTCGGCTGGTTACTAAGGCTGAGATTGCAGAAGTCTGCAACATCTCCGAGAACCATCTGGCGCAGGTGATCAACCAGCTTAGCCAGTTGGATTATCTCAGTACCCAACGTGGCCGCAATGGCGGCATGACGCTGGCCCGCTCGGCAGATCAGATCCGGGTCGGGTCTGTGTTCCGTCATGTTGAAGGTGGATTACCGATTGCCGAGTGTTTTGCGGATGCAGACAATACATGCCCGCTGACCGATGCATGCCGCTTGCGATTGGCGCTGCAGGATGCGGCTGAGGTGTTTTATGCGTCCTTAGACGAAATCACGCTTGATGCGTTGGTTTGTGACAACGACCAGTTGCTGAAGATACTTCAGCCCGTCGCGTGCGTGCGTTGAACTTAGTCAGTGGCGCGAAGAATGCGCGCCGGACGCACTGAAAGCGGGCGCAGCGCGAAGAGCATCCCCGCGCCAAGCGTTACCGCGACGCCCGCGATAACGATCCCGAGCGCGGATGACCAGATAATCGCGAAATCTGTGTCGAAGATATAAGTGGCCACGGCCCAGCCGCCCAAAATACCGGTCAACAGGGCGACACATCCGGCAGCGGCCCCCAACAGAATAGCTCGCAAGGCAAAACTGCGCAGGATGCGGCCCCGGTCCGCGCCTAGAGTTTTGAGGATCGCCGCTTCATATCTGCGCGCTGGCTCGCCTGCGGCGGCAGCACCGATCAACACCAGAAAACCGGTCAGCAGGGACACGCCTGCGCCATACGAGGTAGCTGCTGCCAGGCCCGCCAGCAAACCAGAGACCCGGTCAATGGCATCGCGGACGCGGACCGCCGTGATGTTGGGATATTGCCCCGCCAGATCGCGCAGGATGGCGGCTTCGGCCTGCTCTTCGGCATAAACCGTTGCGATGAAGCTATGCGGCGCGCTCGCCAGCGCGGAGGGATTCATCGACATGACAAATCCCATTCCAGCGGTCGAAAAATCAACTTCGCGTAATGAGGTCAGTTCAGCAGTGATATCGCGGCCAAGGATATTGACCGTGAGTTCATCCCCAAGTTTAAGCCCCATCTCAGCAGCCTCCTCGGCGGCAAAGCTGACTTGTGGAGGGCCGCTGTAATCTTCGGGCCACCACGCTCCGTCGGTCACGCGGGCATTCTGCGGCGGTTGGGCGGAATAGGTCACGCCCCGGTCGCCGTCCAGAACCCAGTGATCGCCTGCAATCTCTCGCGCGGGTTGGCCATTGATCTTGGTAATGATCCCGCGCAGCATTGGAGCGCTTTCTACCCGACTGACGGCGGGGTCAGTGTCGAGACGTTCGCTGAACCCGGGCATCTGATCCTTCTGGATATCGACGAAGAAATATGAGGGTGCCACTTCTGGCAGGTTCCCCGAGATCGCATTGCGCAGGGTGCCGTCGATTTGTCCCACCGCTGCGAGGACCGACAGGCCGAGCCCAAGGGACAGAACCACCGACGCTGCCCCTTCGCGTGGGTCAGAAATGGCGGACAAGGCCCACCGCAGGGCAGGGCGGCCTCTGGTCCAAGGCGCGCCCGCGCGGGCCAATTTGCGAATGGCAAAGGCAGAAAGGGCCAGCAAAGTAAGCGCCCCGGCCAACCCTGCGCTGGTCCAGAGGGTCAATCGGGTTGAACCACTGAACCATGCAGCGGCTCCGATCAGTGCGGCCAAGCCAATAGCGGTCGCTACGACATAGATCAGGCGCGGGAAACTGCGCGCCGATGTTAGCGCATCCCGAAACAAGGTTGCTGCGCGCACCTCCTCGGTTCTGGCCAGCGGCCAGAGTGTGAACAGGAACGCGGTCAGCACACCATAAAGTGCGGCCTCGAACAGTGGCTGCGGATAAAGCGAGAAGACTGCGGGGATTGGCAATTGCGTTTCGATTACGGGGGCCAGTAGCAGCGGCAGCACCCCGCCCAGGACCAAGCCCATGATAATACCGATGCTCGACAGAACGGCGATCTGAATCATATAGGTCTGAAAGATTGTCGCCCGATCAGCGCCCAACGTGCGCAATGTCGCAATCGTCTCTGTCTTTTGGGAAAGATAGGCTCGCACGGCAGCAGACACCCCGATCCCGCCAACGGTCAATCCCGACAGGCCCACCAGAACCAGAAACGCGCTGAGGCGGCCTACGAATTCAGATATTCCCGGCGCACCGTTGCGAGCGTCGGTCCAGCGCATGCCGGTCCCCTCGAAGGCCTGCTTCGCTTCCAGCGACAGCGCATCCAATTTGGCAGTCTGAGCCAGGCCCAACCTGTATTTAGTGGAGAACAACGTGCCCGGCGCCAACAGGCCGGAGGACTGCAGATCTTCTGTCCGGACCAATGTGCGCGGCCCAAGCGAGAACCCATCAGCCGCGCCGTCAGGTTCGTGCTCTAACGAGGCCATCAGAACAAATCTCTGCGTGCCAAGTTCAAACTGTTCGCCAACCATCAGGTTTAGGAGGTCAATCAGAGAGGGGGCCATGACTGCACCAGGCAGCCCATCGACACCTGCAAAGGCATCGGTCAGAGTAAGTTCAGGTTCAAGGATCGCCGAACCTAACAGCGGATAAGCGTCATCCACAGCCTTAACCTGAGTCAGCCCACGTTGCGTGTTCGTCCCGTTTCCCGTTACGGCCATAGACCGAAAATCAACAACCTCTGAAACCGCATGTGCGGTTTTTTCCATCCACGCGCGTTCCTGATCATTGGCAAAGCGATAGGTGAATTCCAGTTGCGCATCCCCGCCCAGTAGCGATGCGCCCTCTTGCTGAAGGCCGGTCTGGATTGCTTGGCGGACCATGCCGACCGCGGCAATCGCTGCAACGCCCAAGGCCAGACAAGCCAGAAACACCCGAAATCCACGTAGCCCACCGCGGAGTTCGCGCCGTGCCAGTCGTCCTGCCAGACGCAGGCTCATTCGGCTGCCTCGCGCTGCGACTCTTCAGCGATGCGTCCATCCCGCAACCGCACAACGCGGTCGCATTTCTGCGCCAGTGTGTGGCTATGCGTGACCAGAACCAGGGTGGCACCATGCCGGTCGCGTAGACCGAACAACAGATCTATGATCGCCGCACCGTTGGCTTCGTCCAGATTTCCTGTGGGTTCGTCTGCCAGCAAAATCTTAGGGCGTGGGGCCGACGCGCGGGCCAGCGCCACACGTTGCTGCTCGCCACCTGACAATTGCGCCGGGTAGTGATCGCTTCGATGTGACAGCCCCACAGCCTCTAGCTCGGCCTCAGCGCGCTTGAAAGCATCCTTGTGCCCTGCAAGTTCGAGCGGGGTGGCGACGTTCTCAAGCGCGGTCATCGTCGGGATCAGGTGAAAATTCTGAAACACCACACCCATTGATTCACGACGAAACCGGGCAAGTGCATCCTCACTCATTTCCGTCAGATCATGGCCTAATACCGTGACGCGGCCGTCGGTGGCTTGTTCCAACCCACCCATCAGCATTAGCAGTGAGGATTTCCCTGAGCCGGACGGACCGACCAACCCCAGCGTCTCGCCCTGTTTCACAGACAGAGAGATGTCGTGCAGAATATCCACCCTTCCGGCATTGCCATCCAGCGATAATGCGGCATCTTGGAGCGTAAGAACAGGTGTCGTCATTGATCAGGCCATCGAGAGGGGTACAGTCCATTGGGATATGGCGTGAAACAGAAGCTACACAAGGGTTTGATCTCAGGCGCGTTCATCTGTTGCGGAATTGCAGCGATGGCAGAGCCAGTTGTGATTGCTGCGCTCGGAGATTCCCTAACACAAGGATATGGGCTGCCGGAACAAGACGGGTTCGTGCCGCAACTGCAGCGTTGGCTTCAGGAAGAAGGTGCGGAGGTTCGTTTGATCAATGCCGGTGTTTCCGGAGATACGACCGCAGGGGGCGCTGCCCGCGTTGACTGGACCCTGACACCAGAGGTCGACGGCATGATTGTTGCACTTGGCGGCAATGATCTGTTGCGTGGCATCGATCCGAGCGTTGCCCGATCAAACCTCGAGACAATACTGCGTGCTGCAGAGGCCGCGGATGTCGAGGTACTAATAATTGGAATGCAGGCGCCTGGTAATTACGGAGCCGATTACAAGCAGAGTTTCGACGCCATGTATCCGGAACTGGCTCAGAAATATGATGCCATCTATGCGGAAAGCTTTTTTGACGGGCTCACAACCGAAGGCGATCCGGCGGCCGCGCGCCAGTTCATGCAATCTGATGGTATCCATCCAAGTGCCCAAGGCGTCGCGCTGATCGTTGACACGCTGGGCCCCTTTGTCTTGGCGCTTGCGGAGCGTGTTGCCGAATAGGAGTACGCGATGCCCGGCCGGTTTTTCCTCACACGACCAATTGGCGAGATCGCTCTGTTTTTGAATGTGAAAGACAGTCTTGGGCCTCAGCCAGCACGCAGAAACATTCAGCCGGGTCAAGAAGTGATCGTACAGACTGGTGATGGGTTAAAGGCCATGCGATGGGGGATTATCCCGGTTGGCAGGGTCAATGCGCGTGGACGACCGGTGATGGAGACCATCGTAAACGCGCGCTCCGAGACGGTTTTTGACAAGAGCGCCTTCAAAGGGGTCGGGCGCGCAATCATCCCTGTTGATGGCTGGTACGAGTGGACCGGAGAGAAGCGCCACAAAACGGCCTGGCGGATTGCCGCCAAGGACGGGGCTCCACTGCTATTCGCTGCGATCACCGACACTTGGGAAGCCCCGGGTGGGCTACGCGTGGATCAGGTTGCAGCGGTGACATGCGAACCCAATGCTGATGTAAAGCCGATCCATCACCGAATGGGAGTGCTGCTGGAGCCGCGGGACGTTCAGCGTTGGTTGCATGGGTCTGAAGACGAGGCGCAGAGTTTGGCGCGCCCTTGGCCCGAAGGTCGGTTGATGATCGAACAAGCTGACGACGTCGATTGGTCGGGGGCTTAGACCACTGTGACCACCGTGCCGATAGGAACTCTGTTATACAGATCGATCACATGCTCATTCAGCATCCGAATGCATCCATTTGACACTGCATGACCGATGGTCTGCGGCTGCGTTGTGCCGTGAATTCGGAAATACGTGTCCACCCCGTTCTGAAACAGATACAGCGCGCGCGCGCCCAGAGGATTGTCTCCGCCGCCGGGCTGGACATAATCATTGTCTTTGAACTTGGCATAGGTGACAGGGTCCCGCTCAATCATCTCTTCGGTGGGTCGCCAGGTCGGCCATTCTTTCTTGACGTCAATGGTGGCCGAGCCGGTGAACTCCAGTCCGGCTTTGCCGACGCCGCAGCCATAGCGGATCGCTTTGCGCGGCTCGGTTACATAATAAAGGTAAAAGGATCGCGGCGCGACCAGCAACTGACCGGGTTGAAATTGCTTTTTGATGCGCACGAATTGCGGCGTCGGATCATACTCGACCGCTTTCTTGGCGCTGGCGACGCCCGGCAGCAGGCTGACAGCAGTACCGGCCAGAAAGACACGGCGTGTGAACATGGTGACATCCCTCAAATGACCAAAGAAATCATAACGCTAGTTTTGGAATGATAGCGGATTTGGTCAATCACCGGGGAGGGATAACCCGATTGTGATGTATTCCCTATGCCACACACACAACGCGGGCATAGCGGGGTGGGCGGGAAAAATCCCGCCCTTTGAACGGCTTAGGCCAGTTCGATATTGTCGGCGCTTTCGCGGCCGTCACGACCAGCGCGCAGCTCGTACGTGACTTTCTGGTTGTCGGCCAGACCGGTGAGGCCCGAACGCTCTACAGCCGAGATGTGTACGAAGATGTCTTTGCCGCCATCTTCGGGTGCGATAAAGCCGTAGCCTTTGGTGGTGTTGAACCATTTTACGGTGCCTGCGGGCATATCCGTTGTCTCCTGTTTGGTGCTGCCCACGGAGTTGCGGCAGCCTGGCGTCGTAGTCTGGATCGAGTGACTGAGCGCCGTAGAAGGAGACAGTGGGTCGAAATAGAAAAACGTAAGCCTCTTGGATATGGCATCGGTCAGGCTGTGTGGCAAGGGCGGATTGTACGGTTTGTACAGGGGTTTGAGGGGCAATCGTCTGATTTGTACAAGAATCCGCCGATGGTTTTGGTTATTAGTTTGCGGACCTTTGATAAGACCCGGTTATTTATCTGGCGCGTCGGAGTGGTATTCAGAATCCGTTAACCCTCGTCATGATCAAGTTGCGACATGAGCGATTACCGACGCGTCCGCATTCCCGGAGCCAAGTATTTTTTCACTGTGTCTTTGGCCGACCGGTCGTCGGATTTGCTGGTGCGCGAGGTGGAGCATTTGCGCGCTGCCTTTGCGGTGACCCAGAGGGAGCGGCAGTTCTGGTGCGATGCGTTTGTTGTGTTGCCGGATCATTTGCACGCGATGTGGACCTTGCCGCCGGGGGATGCGGATTATTCGAAGCGGTGGGGTGCGATTAAGGTGCGGTTTACGCGCGGGGCGAAGGCGTCGGGAGTGGTGGGGTGGAACCCCACCCTACGCACGGATTCGAAAATTGCGAAAGGGGATGCCGGGATTTGGCAGCGCCGGTTTTGGGAGCACACCATTCGGGATGAAACGGATTACCGCAATGATATGGCGTATTGTTGGGGGAATCCGGTCAAACATGGGTTGGTCGAGCGCCCGACCGATTGGCCGTATTCGTCAATCCATCGCGATATTCGTGCGGGTCGGGTTGATCCAGAATGGAGTGGTTTGGTCGCCGAGGGCACGTTCGGAGAGCCATAGGACGGATATCCGAATTTTGTAGGCCGGGCTTCAGCCCGGCATTCACCATGAGCCTTGGGTCGATTGAGGGGTTTTAATGCAATTTGTTACCGATGTCGCGCGCGGTACCGGGCTGAAGCCCGGCCTACAAGTTTAAACGATGGGTGCGAGCACCCATCCTGAGTTTGCTATTTCAAAGCAGACATTCGGACACATACGAACTCAAGCGATTAAGCCCATAGAAAGAACTTTCGATGGCTACGGTGCATGAGAATACTAGCGCATTGTTTGTCGAATATCGGACAGGGACAATGACATAGCGATTAGTGTCTTCTTCGTCACTCATGTTCGAAATAAAGAAGACACCCACGATGCCGTGTGCACCATGGTCGTCACCAAAACTACTGTTGGCAAGCACGTCTTCAAAGAAACGCTTTTGCTCGAATCTGACTGTTGAATACCACGATCTGTCATGAAAATCCCCGACTTGTCTAAACTCTCGATGGTTGCCCAAAGTCGGAGAATAGCGCTTATCGTATCCCAATTCGAACTCTACAATTTCAGGGAACTCATCGGAAAAATAGATCGCATCAGGGTGGTCGCATCCATCATGATCAATAATGAGATCGAGCACCACTAGAGACCATGCATTATCATTCAAGAACTGAAGAAATTCTTGCCTTTCAGCTTCGCGATTGCCGAAGTCGTCGCTTACTTGATCAGGCGAACAGGAGGTAATGTGCGTATTGAGGTAGGGCGCAGTTCTTGTAGCCCAAAAATACTCATACAAGCCTATGAAAGTCGCTAGCACACCAATTGCTGCCAGCGACCATTTTGCAAAACGAAATGCAGTGTTCATAAACCTCAAATGGGAACTTAGAACACTGATTTCAAGCAGAAATCACCGCGCAAACTTCTTATGCTTCAACCGCTTGGGCTCCAGCGCGTCGGGTCCCAGACGGCGCTTTTTGTCCTCTTCGTAATGCTCGAAGTTGCCCTCGAACCATTCCACATGGGCATCGCCTTCGAACGCAAGAATATGCGTGCAGATGCGGTCGAGGAAGAAGCGGTCGTGTGAGATCACAACAGCGCAGCCGGCGAAATCGACTAGCGCGTCTTCCAGTGCGCGCAGGGTTTCCACGTCCAGATCGTTGGTCGGTTCGTCGAGCAGCAGGACGTTGCCGCCCTCTTTCAGCAGGCGGGCCATGTGGACGCGATTGCGCTCACCACCCGACAGCAGCGAGACCTTCTTCTGCTGGTCGCCGCCCTTGAAGTTGAAGGACGAGCAATAGGCGCGGGAATTGACCTGCGCGTCGCCCAATTGGATGATCTCGGCGCCGCCGGTGATCGCCTCCCACACGGTGTCGTTGTCTTTCAGGTCGTCGCGGGACTGGTCGACATAGGACAGCTCGACCGTGTCGCCCAGCGTTATGGTGCCGCTGTCGGGCTGCTCCTGACCGGTCAGCATCTTGAACAGCGTCGATTTACCGGCACCGTTGGGGCCAATGACGCCGACGATGCCGCCAGGGGGCAGGGCAAAATCCAGCCCTTCGATCAGTTGCTTGTCGCCCATATGCTTCGACAGGCCTTCAACCTCGATCACCTTGCCGCCAAGGCGCTGGCCGTTGGGGATGACGATCTGGGCGCGGGTCAGCTTTTCGCGTTCGGACTGCTCGGCTAGTTCGTTATAGGCGTTGATCCGGGCCTTGGATTTGGCCTGACGGGCCTTCTGGCCCTGACGCATCCATTCCAATTCGCGTTGCAGGGTCTTCTGCTTGGACTTGTCCTCACGGGCTTCCTGCTCCAGCCGTTTGGCCTTTTGTTCCAGCCACGCGGAATAGTTGCCCTCGTAGGGAATGCCGCGGCCTCGGTCGAGTTCGAGGATCCAGCCGGTGATGTCATCCAGGAAATAGCGGTCGTGGGTGACGATCAGGATGGTGCCCTTGTAGTCGATCAGGTGCTGTTGCAGCCAGGCGATGGTCTCGGCGTCCAGGTGGTTGGTCGGTTCGTCGAGCAGCAGCATGTCGGGCGCTTCGAGCAGCAGTTTGCAGAGCGCCACGCGACGCTTCTCACCGCCCGAGAGGTTGGCGATGTTGGCGTCATCGGGCGGGCAGCGCAGCGCCTCCATCGAGACGTCGATCTGACTATCGAGATCCCACAGGTTTTCGGCGTCGATGGCGTCCTGCAGGGTGGTCATCTCTTCCATCAGCTCGTCCGAGTAGTTCTCGGCGATCTCCATGGCGATTTCGTTGAAGCGGTCGACCTTGGCCTTTTTCGCGGCCACGCCCAGCATGACGTTTTCGCGGACGGTGAGCGATTCATCCAGTTGCGGTTCCTGCGGCAGATAGCCGACCTTGGCGCCTTCGGCGGCCCAGGCCTCACCGGTGAAATCGGTGTCGAGACCCGCCATGATCTTCATCAGCGTCGATTTGCCCGCGCCGTTGACGCCGACAACACCGATTTTCACGCCGGGCAGAAAGCTCAGGTGGATGTTTTCAAAGCACTTCTTGCCACCGGGATAGGTCTTGGAGACACCCTGCATGTGGTAGACATATTGATAGGCGGCCATGTCGCGTCCTCTGGGTCGGGGAAATTGAGTTGGGCGGTGTGATAGCGGATGCGGTTGGTGGGGGCAATGACACGAATTAAAGAACTCAGACTGGTCGGAAGACTTCAAGGTATTCGTTAATATATGTGGCGAGAAGCTCACTGCGCGGCACACCCCGCAAGTCTTCTGGCACAAAGCTCTTTTCGGGGTCCTTGACCTTGCTGAGCACCACCGCGGTGCTATTAAAACTAGGCTCCAAATAGTAACGCCACACCATTCTCAGAAAGTAGTATTTGGTAGGGCGCTCTGGGCTTCCTTGTTTGTTTTCAAGTTCAGTCAATCCAATTTGTTCAAACACTTCTTCAATTGGTAATTTTCCGTCACGTAATGCTGAATACAGTTCGGGTTTTTTGATTTTGAGAATGAGCAATCCCGGTATCAACCAAGTCGCGTATTTACCGCCCCATTCCGTGTTTATTGGAGTAGTAGTGGCTGCCAGAGTGCACAGCCTTTCTATATCGCGAAGCGTCAGTTGACGAGCAACCAGGTTGATGTCTGTGTATAGGCTCAAAAGGCCAATTCCTTGAGTATCGTTGCAATTGGTCAGATCGGATACGTAGTTCAAGAAGTTTGGCAGCGTGGGAGCCGCAGACCTTCTTGATTCAACCGGTAGTTCAAATTGAACTTGCATAAATTTTTGTAGGTATCCGCTTGCGTTTGTTTGCCCACCATATCGCGCACGAACCGAATTCTGTAACTCCATCATATTGACGCCCAGTACAAAGTGGATACCTGCAACGTTGAAGAAGTGTTTGATAGTCTCTAAGGTAGAAAGCGCAAAATCCGGTCTGCAACGGTCCAACTCGTCAATCACAACGATCATCTTTTGCGTTGGCGTTCCACTCGCATCTGGTTTGGTCAAGTCGACCAACGCTTGACGAAAGCTTTCCATCGCAACCCGTTTTCCGCTTTCTCTTTTCCAGAATTCGGCAACAGCTCCGTCAAGTTCGCGTGAAGCAGTTTCAATTGCGGCATCCGCCAATTCGTCTGCTTTATTCACGAGACCCGCTGTGGCGACTGAAACCCCGGCACGAATAATTGCCCGACCAAGAGCAGGAGCCACTCGTTTAGCTTTATCCCAAGCCTTTTGGGCGGTTTTGTTACCAGACTCTTCAAACCGTTCGGCAATCGCTCCGGTCAGCGCAATTAAAGGATCGTCTAGAAAGTCATGTTTGAATGCGTCGAAATAGACGGTTTGGGTCGTATTCCCTTCGCGCTTCAAATGCTCTCCAACCCAGCATTTCAGGAAGAATGATTTGCCAGACCCCCACGCTCCGTCCAAAGCTATCACCAGCGGTTCGTCGATCCGTTCAACCAATTCTGAAAGCTTATCACCTGTTGTTTTTCGCGAGAGTTTGTCGTGCTCGGTGAACCCGTCTTCGTAGAGTTTGATCTTGGGCTCTGGAATGGTCAGGCGCATATCTTTCTCCTATTCACAAATCTATCAGCGCTACTCTTAGCGTCTGTGTGTGAAAGGACCAGACTGCTAGATGAGGGGGGTATGGTGCAGGAAGGGCCCGATATGTCTCTGAAAAATCTCATCGCGGGTTGGGCTCAGCCCGGTCGCGTGGAATGGATCGGTCTCAGACCCGTACGGCGGACTGGGATGGAGGTTGTGGAAGAAGCCATGATCTCCACCCTTGGCCTTGATGGTGATCGTAGCCGAGCGGGCAAACGGGCTGTAACACTGATCCAGCAAGAGCATCTGGCGGCGATAGGGGCGTTTCTGGGCCGAAAACCAATTGCGCCGGAAATCCTGCGGCGCAATATGGTGGTTTCAGGGATCAATCTGGCGGCGCTCAAAGGTCGCGAGATTCAGGTTGGCGCAGCGATTCTACGTTTCACCGTGATCTGCGCGCCATGCAGTCGAATGGAAGAAGCGCTTGGCAAGGGCGGTTACTCAGCCGTACGGGGCCATGGTGGCTGGTGTGCTGAGGTCGTACAGCCCGGACCGGTTAGGTTGGGTGATGTTGTGCGACCGGTTGATTGACAAGCCGCCTCAGTTCTGAACATCAGCAAGGAATGCAGCGCAGTACCATACCATATGCACGGCCCGGTCAGGTCGTGGGGTTGTTCGGGGGGTCGTTTGATCCTCCGCATCAGGGCCATGTGCATGTGACGCGCGAGGCGATGAAGGCGTTCGGGCTGGATCGGGTGTGGTGGCTGGTGTCTCCGGGGAACCCTCTTAAGGAGCGGGGACCTGCACCTCTGGCGCGGCGGATGATGGCGGCACGCGCTGTAATGCAGCATCCGCGTGTTGAGGTCACGGATATCGAGGCGCTGACGGGGACGCGGTCGACGGCGGATACGCTGGCGGCGTTACGGCACCTTTATCCTCAAGTGCGGTTCGTTTGGCTGATGGGTGCGGATAATCTGGCGCAGTTTCATCGCTGGAAAGACTGGCGGCAGATCATGGACAGTGTGCCGGTGGGCGTTGTGGCGCGGCCGGGGGACCGAATTTCGGCCCGGATGTCACCGGCGGCGCGGCTTTATGCAAAATATCGCATAGACGGGCAGGCGCGGCATTTGCTGGGGCGGGCGCAGGCTCCGGCCTGGTGTTTTGTGAATGTGCCGATGGTAGATCTCAGCTCGACCGAGTTGCGCAAGCGCGGAGGCTGGAGCGATGAGGTGTTGCCGGAATGACTCCTCTTGGCGCATAATCTTAATCTAGTGATTGTCTGCATTTAAGCTCTGGGATTCTATTAGACCCATGGTTGATCGTATTTCGCGTCGTTTGTTTCTGGGTGGATTAGGGGCGTCTCTGGTTCCGGGCACGGGTCTGGCCGAGGCGCCTTTGGTATCCTTGCGTCCTGTGCTGCGCGGGCCGCAGCCCAGCGGGGCCGAGCGGCTGGTTAAAGCGGCGGGGCTGAGGGGCGAAGTTGTCTTTGCCGTGGCCGACGTTGAAACCGGAACCCCGCTGGAGGTATATGGCGAAGGCCAAAGCCTGCCGCCCGCCAGTGTCGCCAAGGCGTTGACCGCGCTTTACGCGCTGGATGTGCTGGGGTCGGAGCATCGGTTTGAAACCACCTTGATCGCGGATGGACCGATCGAGAATGGCATTCTGAAAGGCGACCTGATCCTTGCAGGTAGTGGGGATCCACTGCTGGATACAGACGCACTGGCCACCATGGCAGCCAATCTGCGCAAGGCCGGAATCACCGAGGTTCGGGGCGCTTTCAAAGTCTATGATGGTGCGCTGCCTTACGTCTTCAGCATCGACCCGGGGCAGCCGGATCATCTGGGCTATAGCCCGTCGATCAGCGGGATTTCCCTGAACTTCAACCGCGTGCATTTCGAGTGGAAACGCGAGGGCACCGGCTATGGCGTGACCATGGATGCGCGCAGCGCAAGTTACACGCCGTCGGTGGATATGGCATCGATGCGAGTCGAGAATCGCAGTCTGCCGATTTACACCTATCAGCCAAGCGCGCGGCAGGATCGTTGGACCGTCGCCAAAGGGGCGCTGGGCAATGGCGGGGCACGCTGGCTGCCGGTGCGCAAGCCTGCGCTTTATGCTGGGGACGTGTTCCGCACGCTGGCACGGGTGAACGGGATCGTGCTGGGCCGGGTTCAGGTAACGCGGCAAGCACCGCAAGGGACCACGCTGGTGGTGCATCAGAGCGATCCGTTGGAAAGCATCCTGAAGGGAATGCTGAGATATTCGACCAATATAACCGCTGAAATGGTGGGCCTGGCGGCGACCAAAGCGCGCGGGGTTGCACCGCAGAGCCTTGAAGAGTCCGCCACTGAAATGAACCGCTGGGCGGCCGCGCGCTTTGGTGCGAATGGGATCGCGATGGTCGATCATTCCGGCCTTAGCGGAGCGTCGCGCATGGCCCCCGCCGGTCTGGTCAAGACGCTGGTAGCTGCGGGGCAATCAGAGGAGCTGCGGCCATTGCTTCGGTCCTTTACGCTGGCCGACAAAAATGGGCAGCCGGTCAAGGATCATCCGATCAAGGTCGACGCAAAGACGGGGACGTTGAACTTCGTCTCGGGTCTTGGGGGTTATATGACAACGGCAGATGGAGTTGATCTGGCCTTTGCGATCTTCACCGCCGATACCGCGCACCGCGCCACGATCCCGCGAGCATCGCGCGAGCGCCCGGACGGCGCGCGGCCCTGGAACCGTCGGTCCCGCAAATTGCAACGCAATCTGATTGAGCGCTGGGGTGCGCTCTACGGCAGTTAGGTTGTATGCCGCGCCCGGGCCCCGCGTTCGATGGCGGCGGCGTGCAGGCGGTCGATGCTCAGCTCGTACCGGATTTCTTCCAGCAGGCGCAGTTCGGTTTCGGCCAGAGTGCCATCCGCGGCGGCGACGTCACAAGCGAGCGCGTATGCTGTTTCGTTTAGTCGCTCGGGCAGGTTTTCACGGATCAGACCAAAAAGGGCATCCAGCCCGTCTTCCTGCTCGAACAGGTCAAATACGATTTGCGAGACACGGCGCGTGCGGTCGATATCGTAGCCTGCAAACACCGGCAGCATGTTCACCGCGCCTTCGATCTTGACCAGCTCTGCGGTTCGGATGTTTTCGTCCGAGGCGGAAACCGCCACCATGATCGCCACAAGGCAATCCTGCGGGGACATGGGATGTGGGATCTGCTCGGTCATAGGGTCGTCCTAATTGATTTTGTGCAGGCGCACGATAGGAGGGGGAACGAAGAGGTTCAACAGCTTGTTTCGAAAACAGCACGCTGATCAGGCCGGGACCCCGGCATCGCGAAACTTGATCAATACACGCCTGCGCAAGTTATCGTCTTCAACGAGTTTCAGAAAGTTCCAGCCTGATAACGAAAAATTGGGGAAGCTGGTCAAAAGGGTTTCGATTAGTGCACGTGTCTTATCGGTCTGTCCGGTGGCATAATAGGATGCAGCAGCCCAGCATAATGCAGGCGGACCAACAGGACCACCGCGCGCGACGTTCTTCTCATGAGCTGCGAGCGCCGCATGGTAATTGCCCGCCATGAAATTCGCGTGCGCGATGACATTGAGATACGGGCCGTTCACAAAATTCGGGCTGAGGCGGAATGCGGTTTCAGCGGCTTGAATCGCGGCGGTGTCCGCGCCGCGCATCCCGTTGATGACGCTACAAATGACATGTGCATCCGCGTCATTCGGCAAGAGTTGCAGACCTTGTTGGGCGGCCTGCAGCGCTTGGTCAAAACGACGTTGCGCTAATAGAGCTACACCAAGCACAGTATACGACCACCCGAAAGTTGGATCGAGTGAGATGGCCTGGTGAGCAAGAGTCTCGGCGCGCGAGCCAAGCGCGTTCGGATTGCTGTGCCCCCAGAGTGCCCCAAATCCGATGATCCACGACAGCCCTGCATATCCGCCCGCAAAGTCGGGGGCCGTCCTTACGACCTGTTCAAACAAATCTTTGGCCGCTGCAAGCCGTTCCGGAATTGGCGGGTAAGGTGTTGATTTAGCCTGAACGAACAGTTCATAGGCTTCCAGGTTGGTGGTATGTACTGCGGTCAGGGACATTGCCTCGGTTCTGGTGAGCTTTACGGACAGGTTCGAGACAACCTCGCTGCAGACTTTGTCCTGCAATTCAAACACTTCTGAGAGCGAACCATCGTAGCGATCAGCCCACTTGTGCCCACCGGATTTTGCATCGATGAGTTGGACATTGATCCGCACACGTTCACCCAGTTTTCGCACACTACCTTCGACAACATTTGCTACACCAAGGCGGCGGCCAATGGTGGGGATGTCGACGGCTTGCCCCTTGAACGCAAAGGTGGAGTTGCGGGCGACGACGAAAAGGCCCGAGATTTTCGACAAATCGGTTATCAGGTCTTCGGTTAGGCCGTCTGCGAAATAGCCTTGTTCGTCATCGCTGGACATGTTGTCGAAAGGTAGGACTGCGACAGAGGGCAAATCAGGCAGGCTTGGATCCGGCTCGATCGGTGCCGATACCACGCCATGTTCCCAGTGCCAGACTTGAATAGGGTGCGCGATGTTCTTGAGGTCGTGCTTACCTCCGTCAGCCCAGCCTATTTCAAGTTTGTTGTACACCTGCTTGTATGCCTCATCCGAGAGGCAGATCCCTCCGGGGTGCGCCAGCGGCTCGATCCGCGCTGCAACGTTTACCCCGTCACCGAATATGTCTTCTTTGTCGACAATTATGTCACCGAGATGAATGCCGATACGTAAAACGATATGCGGTCCAGTGGGGGTGTCCTGCACCGCATTCTTCAGGTTGTCCTGTATTTCGACGGCTGCCTGCGCGCTTGCGACAACGGATGCAAATTCGATCAGAAATCCGTCACCCATGGTCTTTACGATGCGACCACCGTGGCGTTCGACAATCGGCTGGAGCAGTTTCGTTTTCAGGGCGCGCACTAAGTTAATTGTACCGGCCTCGTCCGCAGCCATCATACGAGAGTAACCGACGACATCGGCAGCTACAATCGAGGCAAGTTTCCTTTGGTATTCGTGCGACATTCGCTCGAGCCTAGCCTCGGTGCCGCGTATTACCTAGAAAAAATTGGCCTGTGGTCATTGCGAACGGTGTAAAATCACCACCCTTTATTGACTCATACTGCACCTGCACAATAACAGGAGCCGGTCCGGGCGCATGGGGTGTCTGGCACGTTTCCCGATGGAGTATCCAAATGTCTGACCTGCGTGAAACCGCGATGACGTCCAAGGCGTGGCCGTTTGAAGAGGCGCGGCGGTTGCTCAAACGGTACAAGCAGGGCGCTCCGGAGAAGGGATATGTGCTGTTTGAGACGGGCTATGGACCCTCGGGTCTGCCGCATATAGGCACCTTTGGCGAGGTCGCGCGGACCACGATGGTCAAGCGCGCGTTTGAGGCGCTGTCTGATATTCCGACCAAGTTGATCTGTTTCTCGGACGATCTGGACGGGATGCGGAAGGTGCCGACCAATGTGCCGAACTCAGAAGTGCTGCAGGACTATCTGCAATGCCCGCTGACCTCGGTACCCGATCCGTTTGGCACGCATGACAGCTTTGGTGAGCATAATAACGCCATGCTGCGCCGGTTCCTCGATACCTTCGGGTTCGAGTATGAGTTCTATTCGGCGCGCGAGTTTTATCGCTCGGGCCAGTTTGACGAGATCCTCAAGCGCGCTGTTGAGAAGTATGATGACGTGATGGCTATCATGCTGAAAAGCCTGCGCGAAGAACGTCAGCAGACCTATTCGATCTTCCTGCCGATCCACCCCGAGACCGGGCGGGTTCTGTACGTGCCGATGAAGAAGGTTTGCGCCGAGACCTACACTGTCACCTTCGATGACGAGAATGGCAAGGAATGGACGCTGCCCGTGACCGGCGGGAACGTCAAGCTGCAGTGGAAGCCGGATTTCGGCGCGCGCTGGGCCGCGCTGGGCGTTGACTTCGAGATGTATGGCAAGGAACACGCCACCAACGAGAAGATCTATGATGCGATTTGTCGGGCCTTGGGGGGCCGTGCGCCGGAGCATTTCAGCTATGAGCTGTTTCTGGACGAAAACGGTCAGAAGATTTCCAAGTCGTCGGGCAATGGTGTTTCGATTGACGAATGGCTGACCTATGCACCGACTGAATCTCTGGCGTACTTCATGTATCAAAAGCCCAAGACGGCGAAGCGGATGCATTTCGATGTGATCCCGAAGGCGTATGATGAGTATCATCAGCAGTTGCGGGCCTATCCGGGGCAGGACCTGAAGGCGCAGCTGAATAATCCAGTGTGGCATATCCATGGTGGGAATGTGCCTGAATCCACGCTGATGGTGCCTTTTGCGATGCTGTTGAACCTGGCTTCGGTATCCGGGGCCGAGGACAAAGAGGCGCTGTGGGGCTTCATCCGCCGGTACGCGCCTGAGGCCACGGCGGAAACGCACCCTGATCTGGATCAGGCGGCGGGCTTTGCGGTGCGCTACTTCAACGATTTCGTCAAACCGACGCGCCAGCACCGCGCACCGACCACTCAGGAACGTGAGGCGCTAGAGGCGTTGAAGGCGGCCTTGGAAACCTATGACGGGCCGATCGAGGACGAGGCGCTGCAATCGGTGGTCTATTCCATCGGGCGCGAGCGGTTTGATCCGATGCGCGGCTGGTTCACGGCACTTTACGAAGTGCTGCTGGGGGCGTCACAGGGGCCTCGGTTCGGTGGGTTCATCGCGCTTTATGGCGTGCCGGAAACCATTGCGCTGATCGACAAGGCGCTGGCCGGAGAACTGACCTGATTTGACCTGATCCCGCGCGGGGCTACCCTTGGTTCAGGAGGTGGCCCCATGCGTCGACTATTGCTTGCTGTATCCCTGAGTGCCGGACTGGCATCCGGAGCTTTTGCTCAGAGTGACGAGATCGAGGCCAATATCTCGGCCCAGATACAGGCGTTCAAGGCGGATGACTTTGCCACCGCTTTCACCTTTGCCAGCCCTAGTATTCAGCGCCTGTTTGGTGACCCGGATAATTTCGGGGTCATGGTACGACGCGGTTACCCGATGGTCTGGCGGCCAGCAGAGGTCCGGTTTCTGGAACTGCGCGAGGTCGCCGGGAACCTGTTGCAGAAGGTCATGATCACCGATGGCGAGGGTCGCGTGCATTTGCTGGATTACCAGATGATCCAACAAGAGGGCCGTTGGAAGATCAATGGCGTGCAGTTGCTGGGCAATTCTGACCCGGCGGCGTGAGGCAACACCACCGTCACGGTGGTAAGAGCCGCGATTAATCCCTTTTCGATACTCAGACCCATGCGCTTGGGCTCAGGGCTCGGGCGGTTTCGGGTTTTGGCGCGCGTGCTTGGCGCGATTGGGAAAGGGATTTTACATGAACAAGGCAATCACCGACGGCATCGTGTTCATGCCGCCCGCCTATGCGGCTGGTCTTGGGGTCTGGTCCAGTGGCGACGGCACGCCGGGCTCTCCGACCTATGAGGGGTCGGGCACGGGCGTATTTGTCCCGGCGGATGCGGATTTCGCGGGCTGTCTGGAGATTTATAAGACGGCAGAACCGCAGCGGCTGCGGTACATGGGGCAGACGCCTTTGTTGCCGGGCTGCTATCTGCAGATCAAGGCGCGGGTCAAGGCGATCAGCGGGCCGCTGCCCGAGGTGCGGATCGCGGGCTGGGTTGGCGGGGCCGGAGATGCGCATGTGGACGGGTTGGTCGAGCAGGGCCCGGCGGTGCAACTGACCGGCTATGGCACCGTGCATGAAGTGACCGCCATCGTGGGCACGGGCCTGCGCCCCGGCGTGGACATGCCCTGGGGCAATGCTGCGCTTTATGGTCATTTTGGCCTGGATGTCGAAGGCACGAACGGTGCCGTGGTACGGGTGGATGATATTGAGATCACCGATGTGACCTCAGTCTTCCTGCGGGACATGATCGGTCTGGTCGATGTGCGTGATTTCGGGGCGGTCGGGGATGGTGTCACCGATGACTCGGCGGCGTTTGAAGCGGCGGATCAGGCCGCGAATGGGCGCAAGGTTTATATTCCGCAAGGTGAGTTCCGGCTGGAAGAGAACACTAACATGGCGTCCGAGGTCTCGTTCGACGGGACCGTGACGATGCCGGTCGATAAGATGCTGCTGTTGACCAAGAATTTCGATCTGCCAACCTATATCACCGCTTTCGGTGATGAGATGCTGGCCTTCAAAAAGGCGTTTCAGGCGCTGCTGAACAGCTCGGACCATGAATCGCTGGATCTGGGCGGGCGCAAGATCGCAGTGACCGAACCCATCGATATGGCGGCGGCGGTGCCGAACCGGACGGGCTATGCCACGCGTCGGGTGGTGCGCAATGGGCAGGTTGATGTCAAAAGCAGCTCGGCCTGGGATACCGAAACCTTCACCTCGATCGCGACCTACAGCCCGTCTGATCCCGATACGCTGACCAACGTAGCCAATGTGGCCAATATCCCTTTGGGCTCGCTGGTCACCGGCAGCGGCGTCGGGCGTGAGGTTTATGTGCGGTCGAAAAACGAAAGCACGGGTGAGATTACGCTGAGCGCGCCGACTTATGATGCGGCGGGGACGCAGACCTTCACCTTCACGTCGTTTAAATATCTGTTGGATTTCAGCGGCTTCAGCGCGCTGCAGAAGTTCAACATGGAAGGGATCGAGTTCCAGTGCAACGGTCGGTGCAGCGCGATCCGGCTGTCTCCGGGCGGCAATACCTTTGTGCTGAAGGATTGTTTCATCAGTCGTCCGAAGGATCGTGGCGTCACCTCGATCGGGCGCGGATGTCAGGGGATGCTGATCGATGGCTGTCAGTTCCTGTCGACCGAGGAAAGTCTGGATGTACCGGATCGCAGCTCAATCGCGCTGAACGCCAACGCCAATGACGTCAAGCTGCGCCACAACCGAGCGACCCGGTTCCACCATTTCGCAGTGCTGAGCGGCGACAACAATCTGGTGCTGGGCAACCACTTCTTCCAGGGCGACAACGTGGCGAATGGGGTGCGCAATGCCGGGTTGGTGATCATCGGTGGCTATAACAGTTCGTCCATCGCCGAGAACTATGTCGATAACTGTTTTATCGAATGGACCAACGAGCACGACGCGAACCCGGACTACTTTACCAGCTTCTCGTTCAGCGCGCTGAGCATCACGGATAACATTTTCTATGCCAGCGATGTTGCGCCCTGGTTCAGCTATCTGGTGATCCGGCCCCATGGCACGGGTCATTTCCTGAACGGGCTGACCGTGACCGGGAACAAGTTCCGCGTCAACAATGTGCGGATCGACCGGGTGGATCGGGTCGATACCAGTTTTGCCGATCTCGACCCGGAACGGCACAAGAGAGTGTGTTTTGAGAATAATACGTTTCACGGCATCGATACGCCCTGCGCCAATCCGTTGAGATTGCAGCATACGCAGAGTTCTCCGTCTTCGGCCTGGACCGTCAGTTCGCAGGGGCAGTTACCGTTTGGGGGCCGCGCTCGCGGATGTGATTCGGTTGTGGCCCTGGGCAGTCTCAGGAACGCATCGAACGCGATACGCTATACCGCGCCATATGTTGAACTGAGACAGGGTGCGAGTCAAAGCGATATACGCCTGCGCTGGTCCGAAGGCTTGCGCGGGGCGATCTCGACGATCCTGCGGATCGATACCTGATTGACGTGGCGGGCTGCCCAGTTTTGGGCGGCCCATCTTCAATGGCTGCGCCACAGGGCGAATTTGATTCCGATATTGTCATTGGCTGAATTGCGTTCGGCACCCAGAATCCAGGTGAGGTTGCCTTTTTTCGGGCGATACATCAGCGAGGGACGTACCCGCCAATACCAAGGGCGATCTGAAATATACGAGGTTTCTATCTGTAAGAGCGGGTCAATGCGTCGTCCCGAGGACAGGCCAGCCGTGAAATCCAGCTTACGGATTAGAGCCTCATGCGTGCGGTTTTCGAGCGCGGCGTCGATATTGAACCATCCGCCCCCCAATCCGGTTTGAACCCCTTTGCCATATGAGAGTGTTGTTTTGTACATCGCCCAGGCATCGTATTGACGGTGATGTGCGCCCAGTCCGAACTCGATGGAAAATCGGCCTGCTTGCCCAAAATCAGCGACGGGAATGCGGGCGAAAACCAACGCATGCCCATACAGATCCTGGTGCTCCTCGGCATCCAGCCCGATTGTGAGTTTCGGCCTCAGACCCCACTCGGAATAGAGAGCGGATTTGTATCTATAAATGTTGTCGTCGTCTTGGAAAGCGGTTACTGAGAGCGCGTTGAAGCTTGAGCCTTTTTCGCGCAGCCAAGCCCCGGCGAAGGCCGGAGTGCTCAGCAAAGCGAGCAGCAGATAGATAAGAACCTGACGCGCCATGGCCGCAGCATCGGCAGACTTGGTTAACGGATGGTTAGAATCTTGTTCATCTCCGAGAAAGTTTTTTGACCCTTGCCGCCTTGTATGTGCAGGAAAAGCGTGGCGTTTTCAAAAGCTGTGATAGGCTTGGGGTAGCAAATTAAGGAGAAGCCAGATGCCGCAGATTTCCAAGACCAACAGTTATCAGACCGTCATCACCACATTCGAGATGACCCCCGGAACCTGCCAGGATCTTCTTGAAGCGCTGACGGATGCCTATGCCGAGTTCATCTCAAAACAGCCGGGGTTCATTTCCGCCGGGCTGCATGTGAATGACGCCCAAACCCGGATTGCAAATTACTCGCAATGGGAGCGGCGCGAAGACTTTCTGGCAATGCTACGCACGCCGGAAATGCGGGAACGAAACCGCCGCATCAACGAGCTGTGTAAGAGCTTTGAGCCGGTGATGTATGACGTTGCCGAAACATTCGGCGGTTCCTGACCTGAATCAAGGCGCGCTGTGGCGAGGCAGGGCAAGATGCGGGCGCAACCACGGAGGCACAAGCCATGTACCACAACATCCTTGTCCCTATTTCATTTGATGCCGAACGCGACAGTTCGGCGGCGATGAAACTGGCAAAGTTGCTGGCAACCCCACAGGCGCAGATCACTCTGCTGCATGTGGTCGAGCACATTCCAGATTATGCGATCTCATACATGCCGGCGGAATATCTTTCAGAGACACGCAAAGCGCTTCAGGCTGAGCTTGATACGCTGGCTGCTCGATTACCAAATGCCCAAGGACAGGTGATCGAAGGTCACTCTGGCAGAACAATTCTGGATTGGGCCGAAGTGAACAAGCCCGATCTGATCATTCTGGCCTCGCACCGGCCTGGCATGCAGGATCTGCTGTTGGGGTCAACCGCGACCCATGTGGTACGGCACGCAAAATGCGCAGTGCATGTGGTGCGGTGACGGAGTAGGTTTTTTAGCTCGGTATGGCCATGGCTTTGCCACATACAGGGTGTAAAGCTGCCTCAATGACGACCGGAAATACAAATGATGAGATTGGCCTTAGTCCGCGGATGACAAGGCGGCAACGGCGTGCGGACGAGATGCGTCGGAAAGCTCTGTCGCCGCTGCGAATTCTGCTGATGGTGCTTGCGCTGCCGTTGACAATCGGAATGATCACGATCGGAGTTTATTTGCGCATCTCGGACTACGAGCGTCATGAGGCTGTGGTCCACCTGGTCGCGCTGGCAGGCTGTGACACGGTGCAGCGGCTTGTTCCGGGGCCATTTTTTGAAGGCCGGCCGGGCTATCACAAGCGAAACGACCCCGACGGTGACGGTGTTGCCTGCGGCACCCGTGGTCTGCAACGGCAACGAACGACTGCGATGCCGGGAACTGCCGGGAACGCACCGCGGCAAACTCAGGCACCGCGTGAGCGAACCGTTGGAACCGCGAAGTTCCTCAAACCCTGATGATTATCCCTTCATGGCCTGCAATAACTCCAGCAGGCGCTTGCGGTCATCATCATTCGTGTAATCCCCAGTGGCCAGACGTTCCGCGATGCGCAGGCGCAGGCGTTCCTGCTGGGTGCGGACCTCTTCTCCCGCGGTTTCGGCCAGAGTTTTCATAATCATCGCCACCGCCTGCTGGCGCTTGGTGGTGGGATTGGCGATGTAGTCGACTAGGCTCTGTTGACCGGAATCGAGGATATTTTCGGCCAGATCACGCAGTTGATCGCCATTGGGCAGCAGCGGGGCAGGAGCGTCCGTGGGTGGCAGGATTTCCGGCACGCTGCGCGGGGTTTCGGCCAGCGCGTTCGCACCGTCAACAAAGGCTTCGGTGATCATCCGGGTGATCTTGATCGCGCGAGGGTCCTTGAACAGAGCCGAGGCGATCGCCACGCCGTAATCGGTATAGACCCACGGATTAAACCGCCGCCCGCCGCGGCCCTTGGGTTTTGAAATCACATTCTGTGATTGCAAATCAGCAACCTCGGCATCGTTCAGCTGGAAGCGGTAGCCCTCAAACAGATCCTTGTTGCGCGAGACAGCCTGATTGAAAGCGCTGACGGACTTTCCGTAGAACTGCGCCAGATCCTCGGCCAGCACCACGCGGGTGCCGCGCACCCGGTGAATGGCGCTTTTGACCTCATGCGTGCTGGGCAGGGTGTTTGGGTTCGTCATGGCAACCGTTTGGAATCACAATTTGTGATGACAAACGTGGAGGAGAGCGCGCTGGGCCGCAACCTTGAAGTGTCGGTGCCCAAATGTAGTTGAGGCGTCAGGTTGAAAATACGCGGAAATCCCAAGTATCAATGCGAGATTTGGTGCCACCGTGCTAATTTGCAGGGGGTGAGGCCGTTCCGGTCGCGCCCCATGGCAATTTTGCCCGACGAGGGAGGAAAGTGATGTTTGCACGTATTACCCAATACAAAATGAAGCCCGGCACGCGCGAGGCGGCGACGGCGAAGATGAATGATCTGAAATCCGAAATCATGGGCATGCCTGGCATACATAGTTTTACCAATGTGATGAACGAGGATGGCTCGGGCTATGTGATTTCGGTGGTGGAAAGCGAAGCGACCTCGAACGCGAACGCGCCCAAAGTGGCCGAGCTATGGGGCCATTTCGCCGAATTCATGGAAGGCCCTCCCTCTCCGGTTGGATATGATGTGATTGCCCATTGGGATAAGGGCTAATTGGCAGGGCGGGGTTTTCCCGCCCTCTTTTTGACGAGGTGAAGCATAGGGTTTTACCCTATCACGAGTTTGGGCTGCTTCGGAGTGATGGGGCGAAACTCCATTCTACGCTTGCTGCGCCGATCCTCGGTCAACACTACGCGGGTGCCGCGCATCCGGTGAATGGCGCTCTGGACTTCATGCGTGCTGGGCAGGGTGTAGGGTTTCGTCATGGCAACCGATTGGAATCACAATTTGTGATTTCAAACGTGGAGGAGAGAATGCTACGCTGCAGCCATGAAGTGTATGGCTGTCGTCAATCGAGACAGGACCTGAGCTAGCGTCAGCCGCTCGCCTTGCCCAAATAGGCAAGCCGATAGGCGAGCGCGACACCGCCCGCGCCTCCGA
The DNA here is from genome assembly GCF_056542905.1 of Ruegeria sp. AA3. Lineage (NCBI taxonomy): Bacteria > Pseudomonadati > Pseudomonadota > Alphaproteobacteria > Rhodobacterales > Roseobacteraceae > Ruegeria > Ruegeria sp. AA3. Next base: position 276,311 of record NZ_JBQGAQ010000005.1, read on the forward strand.
CTACATTACCGACCGTGACCCAAAAAAGGTTGCTGATGGTGGCGCCCCAACCGAGTTTGGCACCTGCTAGTGCTCCCTGAGGCAGCAGGTACATATTAGCGATCGAGTGTTCGAGACCCAACAGAACAAACGTCGAAATTGGCCAGAGTATTGCCATGACCTTTCCCACGACCGATCTGGCGGCGAAGCTCAGCCAGACTGCAAGGCAGACTAAGGCGTTGCACAGAATGCCTCGCATAAAGGCTTGCGTTGGAGAGAGATCAATCTTGCCATTTGCGATCGCTGTAGCAGTGGCCCCCATTGGTCCTTCCAGCAAACCGCTTGCAGCGCAAGCAAGGACTAGTGCGACGGCTCCGACTAAATTCCCGAGATACACGAATCCCCAGTTCCTCAACAGGTCACGCATCGAGATTTTTCGATCCACTGCTGCGATGGTCATCAGCGCGTTTCCAGTGAATAGTTCCGCCCCACCAACGACCACAAGGATCAGGCCCAGAGAAAACACCACCCCACCAAGAAACCGGGCTGGCCCAAATCCGGGATCTACGCCGGTCATAACCATAGTGTAGGCGGCCCCACCGAAGCCGATGAAGACACCTGCGAGTATTGCAAGTGTCAGCGTTTGAACGATGGAAAGATGTGCCTTTGCGACACCAGATGTTTCAACCAGTTCTGCAATCTGTGCAGGTTTGTAGGCGTCTACGCCGGTTGGATTGTGAGCCTTCATGCGTCGCATACTGCCAACACATTCATGTTTCGACATTGATCCGGATCAAGGTCACGCGACGAAGTACTGAGGTTCAGCCCAGAGCTCGTGCTAACTAAAACAGCTAACTTGACCACTACAGCCAATTTTATCCTACCGCTTCCTTCTCTTCACATTTCCACCCCGTTGCCCCGGCCTGCCAGCCGTTGACCGTCCGCGCGATTTCACTGCGTCTTCCGAGGCTTTCTCGACCGCCCATTGGCGCGCCATGGGGTCGTCGGCGACGGCCAGGTCGACCGCCTCTAGTCGTTTGATCTCATCCCGGATATTGGCGGCTTCTTCGAATTCCAGGTTCTCGGCGGCTTTGCGCATCTGGTCCCGCAACCCATCCAGATGGGCCTCCAAATTCGCGCCGTGCATCGGTTTGTCGATGGTGGCGGTGACCCGGTTCATGTCGACGTCGCCTTCGTAGAGACCAGCCAGAACGTCCTCGACATTCTTCTTCACCGTCTCAGGCGTGATGCCGTGTTCCTCGTTATAGGCGACCTGCCTTGCGCGGCGGCGGTTGGTCTCGTTCAGCGCGCGCTCCATCGAGCCGGTGATCTTGTCGGCATACATGATCACCCGGCCATCTGCGTTCCGCGCGGCGCGGCCGATGGTCTGGATCAGCGAGGTTTCCGAACGCAGGAAGCCTTCTTTATCCGCGTCCAGAATGGCGACCAGCCCGCATTCGGGGATGTCGAGCCCTTCGCGCAGCAGGTTGATGCCAATCAACACGTCAAACGCCCCCAGTCGCAGATCGCGCAGGATTTCGATCCGTTCCAGCGTGTCGATGTCCGAGTGCATGTAGCGCACTTTGATGCCCTGTTCGTGCAGGTATTCGGTCAGATCCTCGGCCATGCGTTTGGTCAGCGTGGTGACCAGCGTGCGATAGCCATCGGCGGCGACCTTGCGCACCTCGTCCAGCAGGTCGTCGACCTGCATGGATACGGGGCGGATTTCGACTTCGGGGTCCAAGAGGCCAGTGGGTCGGATCACTTGTTCGGTGAAGACGCCGCCGGTCTGTTCGATCTCCCACTTTGCAGGGGTGGCCGAAACGAAGACGGATTGCGGGCGCATGGCGTCCCATTCTTCGAACTTGAGGGGGCGGTTGTCCATGCAGGACGGCAGGCGGAACCCGTGTTCGGCCAGCGTGAATTTGCGCCGGTAGTCGCCCCGGTACATGCCGCCGATTTGCGGGACGGAAACGTGGGATTCGTCGGCAAAGACGATGGCATTGTCGGGGATGAATTCGAACAGGGTTGGCGGCGGTTCGCCCGGCGCACGGCCCGTGAGGTAGCGCGAGTAGTTCTCGATCCCGTTGCAGACGCCGGTGGCCTCGAGCATTTCCAGATCGAAGTTCGTACGCTGTTCCAGCCTTTGAGCTTCCAGCAGCTTGCCCTCGCCGACCAGCTGATCCAACCGGATGCGGAGTTCCTTTTTGATCCCAATGATCGCTTGATTCATCGTCGGCTTCGGCGTCACGTAGTGCGAATTCGCATAGACGCGCACCTGCTCCATCGTCGCGGCACGCTCACCGGTCAGGGGGTCGAACTCGGTGATGGTTTCCAACTCCTCGCCGAAGAACGAGAATTTCCAGGCGCGGTCCTCAAGGTGGGCCGGCCAGATTTCCAGCGAATCGCCACGCACGCGGAAGGACCCACGCTGAAACGCCTGATCGTTGCGGCGGTATTGCTGGGCAACCAGATCGGCCATCACCTGCCGCTGGTCATATTCGTGACCTACCTTCAGGTCTTGCGTCATCGCCCCATAGGTCTCAACCGAACCGATACCATAGATGCACGACACCGAGGCCACTATGATCACGTCATCACGCTCCAACAGCGCCCGCGTGGCCGAGTGGCGCATACGGTCGATCTGTTCGTTGATCTGCGATTCCTTCTCGATATACGTATCCGACCGCGGCACATAGGCCTCGGGCTGGTAGTAGTCATAGTAGGACACGAAATACTCAACCGAGTTTTCAGGAAAGAACCCTTTGAACTCACCATACAACTGCGCCGCCAGCGTCTTGTTGGGCGCCAGAATGATCGCGGGGCGCTGAGTCTCTTCAATCACCTTGGCCATGGTGAAGGTCTTGCCCGTCCCGGTCGCGCCCAGCAGAACCTGATCGCGCTCGCCCTCATTCACACCGCCCGCCAGTTCTTTGATCGCCGTGGGCTGGTCGCCCGCCGGGGCGAATTCGGTGTGCATGACAAACTGCTTGCCGCCTTCCAGTTTCAGGCGCGCGCGCACGTCATCGGCGGTTAGCTGGGTCTTGTCGGAATGGGCGTAGGGCATAGGCAGGCTCCGGATCAGACCTCTACATTTGTTCTTATTTTGTCCAACTGCAAGGGCTGATCCGGTCTGGGAACCTCTGATTCAGTAATAGGCGGGTTCAGCATCCGGCATGTGATCCGAATTAACCTTGTTGGCCAGTGCCTTCAGGTTGCTGTCAAGAACCTTCGACATCATCATTTTCATCAAGGTCTGCCCTAAAAACCAGCCGAGGGGGCCATATTTCACGGCATAATCCATGCTCCAGATCACCCGGGTGCTAGCCCCGTCCAGCGGTTTGATTGCGATCGTGGCATGCGCATCGGTTAGGGGCATCGCTGTCATATCGGACAGGCGCACGCTGTAACCTCGGTTGGGGTCCCACTCTGTCACCTCTTCGACCAAAGAGGTTCCGTTCTCAAAGTAACAACGCCGCTTTGACCCAATGCCATTTGCCCCATGCGTCAGGGCCTCGACATATGCGATCTGTGGGGCAATCTCGTCTATCTGCATAAACCGGCTGAGTACCGCCCAGATGGCTTCGGGGGTCGCGTTGATTTCAAGGGTTCGTTCATAATGGATCATCTGCTCAATCCTTTGGCTGATCTTTCGAAAATCATAAGTGTTGCCAATGACAGTTCCTGTCATCAGGATGTTGTTGTGCTCCGCGACAATTGTCATCTTGTCCCGGGCCGCGCTCTGACGCATAAACAAGCCCATCAAGTGAATACGGAGAGGCGACATGCGCGCACGGATTTACCAGCCTTCGCGAAACGCGATGACCTCAGGGATGGCCAAGACCCGCAAGTGGGTTCTGGAATATGCCCCAGCTTCTGCGCGCGAAGTTGATCCGCTGATGGGCTGGACCTCGTCCAATGACACGCAAACCCAAGTGCGTCTGAAATTCGACTCCAAGGAAGAGGCGTTGGACTACGCCAAGGACAACGGCATCGATGCACAGGTGAGCGAACCGCACAAGCGCAAGCCGAACTTGCGGGCCCGCGGCTATGGTGAGAACTTTGCCACAGACCGGCGTGCGCCCTGGACTCACTGACAAGGCATCCTGAATGATCGACATCCGCGAAGCCGATCCCGGCGCCGAGGAAATGCGCGCCATCATTCAAGCCCATTTCGCGCATAGCGCAGCAGCTGGCCCTGCTGAAAGCAATCACACAATGGATGCAAGCTCACTTGCCGCCACCGGAGTGCGATTTTGGGCGCTTTATGAGGACGGCTGCCCGTTGGGGTGTGGCGCGCTAAAGGCATTGCCCGACGGCACCGCCGAGGTCAAATCAGTGCATATCTTGGCCGAGGCACGTGGTAGGGGGCTTGCGAGGGTGATGATGAAACACCTTGCGCAGGCCGCGCAAGATGAAGGACTATCTGCGTTGGTTTTGGAAACTGGCGCTGACCATCTGCAAGGCTATGACGCGGCGCGCAAGCTATATGAATCGCTGGGGTATTCATATTGCGGTCCGATTGTAGGTTACGAAAACGACCCAAACAGCGCCTTCATGCGCTTGGCTCTTGAACCCGCCCGCTAAAAGCCGCAAGAAGGGCTCAGCGGTCCCTTAGCTCAACTGGATAGAGCAGCTGACTTCTAATCAGCAGGTTGAGGGTTCGAGTCCTTCAGGGATCGCCACTCCATACCTTCAACACTGAGTATCCGAGGCCGATTCGGATACTTTTGTGAACCTTCGGGTTGCGGATGAAAAATCCGTCGTATCGGCATGAGATATGGCTTGAGTTAGAGAACGCATTACGACCTGAGTTTGGACAAAATTACGCCCAGAATAGCCAATAGCCGACGCAGAGAAAGTGACGGAATACGGACTGGGATCCAATGGAAAAGATTGCTCTTCTTCTTGCCTTTTTGCCTGCGGCTGCATTTGCCGAAGAGCGCGTGTTTGAATGTGACGCGCCGGATGCAGAACATCCGGAAATGGCAGCCAAACTGGTTAAATATGACGGGCAGCAAAAGGGCCACATTACAATAGGTGACATCGACAAAGACGTGGATGTATTCCCCGGCCTCGACACTTTGACCTACCTGTATATTGGCGATGGCTACACACTGCACTACAATGTACACCCGGAAAAAGGCACCTTCGACTACTCGGCTTCAGGCAGTAAATCTGGCTGGGGCAAAGGCGCGTGTCGGGAAATTACGGGGCAATAATTGATTTGAGCGGACGGCGCGACCAAGGCGCTGATTTTGGACCGCTTTTCGATAGTTCAGGCGTTCATCGCCTTCCAATTCTGGTTGGTGGCGAAATAGCTATCCCTCTGCGATCCAAGTTAGGGGTTCCAAAAAATGAAATACAAGTTCTTGTCGGCCAGAACTTGTTAAGTAGTGAATAACAAGACCAAGTATCCTCAACGTAGTTAAGCACCGAGGCGGAACTTGGTCGGTGTCATTCCGGTTTGACCACGGAAGAAGCGGGTGAAATGGGACTTGTCGGAGTAGCCGAGCATCAGACCGATCTCCGCTATTGTCATCTTGTCTTCTCGGAGGTGCTTCTTAGCGACATCGACACGCAGCCGTTTGATCTCACGGGGTAGCGTCGTGTTTTGTTGCTGAAGCGCTTTCAGAAACCGATCCGGCTGTATTCCCAGCAATCCAGCCACCCGCTCTGATCCCAAATCGGTTTCGTCCAGTTTGTCGCGTAAGACAGATCGCAAAGCAGCTACCACGGTCACTTCTTCATCTTGTCGAGGCGAAGCCAATGGTTTGGTCGAGCCTTCAGAGACGTGGAGCAAAAACAACCATTCCACAGGAAAACTAATCTGCATTCCGGAATCAGGCCCAAGGCCAACCTCGATCCCCTTGTAGTTGATGGGCAGACCAGTGATGTATCTGCTTTCCCATCGAACACGGGAAGGATTCCAGGAGTCTCCGACGACTGTCTGCAATAGGCGCACGTAGATTGCGGCTCCAAAAGCGGTAACCTGAACCGGTGGGACAGTCGGTTCCTGTTGCCTCTCGATTCGATAAGTCGCCCTGTCAGCTTCAATGACAAGGCTGTGCCGCACAGAGTTTGACTCCTGCGGTACAAGCCCAACAAAACGGGCAAAAAACTCGAACAGACTCGTTGTCGATTGCAAAGCTTGAGCGAACGGAGGCCATCCTTGCAGGTCAAATGTTTCTCCGACATGCAGGCCAAGGTATCGATCACCGGACAACTCTGAGAAAGTATTCACCAAGCCGTAAACCAACTCTGAGTGTACAAATACGGATGGGTCAGACAGCAGCTCGGCCTTCAAGCCGACCTGGTCCAATGCTGATTGCGGATTGATTTTACGTTCGGTCAGATATTGCAGGAACGGAGCGGCTAAAGAGAGGCGAATAAAGCCCTCGCTATGCTCTTGAGAGGTGGAGTTGAAAGGCAAGCCCGTCACCCTTGTTTAGATTAGTTTTCCGCAGTGGCCAGTTTTTCAATCACATTCGAACATCTTAACTCAAAAGTGGCAACCGAGCCAAGGTATTCCAGACTACAGTTTGTAAAACATGAATATGAAGGGAGTACTTATGTCCGGTCTACGATTGTCCCTTTGCTCGACGGTAATTGTCGCTGCAGCTCTTTCTTTTTCAACGTCCGTGCAGGCTCAGGATCAAGAAGAACCCCAAACGCTATTTACCAATGTGCATGTTTTCGATGGCGTGAATGAACAGCTTATCGAGAATGCCAGCGTATTGGTCGAGGGTAATCTGATTAAGGCCGTCTCAACCGATGCGATCGATGCCCCCAATGCGACAGTCATTGATGGAGAAGGACGGACATTGACCCCCGGCTTCATCGAAAATCATGCACACCTTATGCTGCCTGGGCCGACATTACCCGCAATGGAAGCCAACAGCACTTGGGAAGACCTTGCGATACACGGCACTCAAATGGCTGAGATGTACTTAATGCAAGGCTTTACTACCGTAAGAGATGCAGGTGGCGCTAATGGAGGTCTTCGTCGCGCAATCGACAGCGGGACCATTGCCGGGCCGCGTTTCTACCCTGCGGCTGCATTTCTCAGTACGCGTGGTGGCCATGCAGATTTCGCCAACTTTACAGCGCCTGTTGGCCAGTCTTCAAACTTCAGCCGTCTGAATATGGCCCAGGAAGTCGACAGTGTCTCCGAAATGTACAAATTTGCTCGTAACAACTTCCGGATGGGAGCAACACAACTGAAGTACATGCAATCAGGCGGTGTAGTTTCAGCGTTTGACCCGTGGCAGTTGTTGGCTGGATCGACGGCAGAATTAGAAGCGGCCGTGCAGGTTGCAAACGAATACGAAAGCTACGTCATGGCCCATTCCTACCGAAAGGAAACTATCATGGCGGCTCTGAATGCTGGTGTGCGATCAATTGAACACGGCTTCATGTTCGATTGTGAAATATCAGCGCTGATGGAAGAGAAAGGAGCCTACATCACAACCAATCTCACCGCATTTGATCCAAATCTCTTTGATATTCCTGCCATTCGAGATGTCCCAGCCAGCTTACGAAAGGCACAGTCCGCTACGCAGGCTTTTGGCGACTACATAAAAAACATGAATGAGTGCCCAGCCAAAAGAGGGTTTCACACGGACTGCGTAGGTTCTGTGGCAGCCTGCAATATTCAAATTGCCTATGAAAAGCATCTCAATAATGAGTTCTTTGGTTCCCACGCCTCTTTGGTCGCAATGACATCTACTGGCGGTGAAATCGCCGCTTTGTCCGGGTCGTTCATGAACCCCTATCCTGAAGGCAAACTGGGCGTTGTTGAGGAAGGAGCCTATGCGGATATCCTGCTGATCGACGGCAATCCACTTGAAGACTTCTCGGTTGTTGGAACGGGTGATCAGTGGTTCGGTGCCGACCCAAGGCCTGAAAGCCCAGATACGATCCGACTGATCATGAAGGATGGTGTGATATACAAAAACACACTGGATTGATCGAAAAATGTAGACAGAGTTTGCTCATGCCCCATTGGTCTCGTTTCGTCATTCTCGCAGGGTTGTTCTGGTGTGGTCATCCTGCCATGGCGGCGCCTGGAACCGTGTTGGATTGGTCTGACCTGCCTGATCCGTCTGTGCAAGTCTTTGAAGACCCCTATCGTGATCTGAGCGCAGAACAGTTCGACGATGTCCTTTACGTCGTTCGGCTGCGCGGCAGATTGCAGCGGGACGTTGGCAGCAATGAAGAAAGGCAGAAATGGCAAGAGCTTCTGACCGAGACTGAGGACGCCTTGGCGGCAAATGGTATTGATGTCGACTGGCTGCTCGATCAGCGAGAGGCTGTGAAGGAACGGCGAAGAAAAGCAGGAACAATCGGAAATCCGCAATTCGACGGTCAGATAGTTACATTGACGGGCTTTGCCATTCCTGCCTCGAATGATCCTGACGGTCGGCCTGTGGCGTATTTGGTGCCAGAACGTGGGATGTGTAGCCATATGCCTCCACCTCCGCCCAACCAAATGATCCGTGTACGGCTAAATGGGGACTGGACGCCCAGCTACTTCCACGAACCCGTTCGGCTGACTGGCACGCTGACTATCGATCCTTCTGTTCAGAATATGATGGTTGTGGACGGCCTCATGCCAATGAATGCGACATTCCAGTTGGAGACGGAGAGGGTCGAGACTCTGGAAACGGAGGCAGACAGGCTGGAATGGAAACAGCGCGCCGCTGATCGTATCCGAGCGGCGGGCAATCGCAAGACTGGCGGGGCAAAGGTGTCCGAATGATAAGATTTCTGGTTGCCGCATTGAGTATTGCCTTTGCTGGCGCAGCGTCGGCTCAGGGACTGTCCGGACCATCTTCGGTCGAAGCTGATCTAGATCCCGGAGATGGGCTAACCGATCCGCAATACCGTTTCGATTTTCCGCGCAATATCGCTCCGGGTTGGTTTCAGTGGAAAGACCGACTGGCCGAGGAAGGATTCCGCTTCAACATTGATTACTTGGCATTGGGCCAATCCACAAATGCTGATCTGGGAACCGGCGAAGCGGCCAGTGGGATTGCGCGTTTCTACGGTAGTTGGCAGGCAACTGAACGCGGCTCTCTGACATTCAAGATCGAAGATCGGCACAGCTACACCGATGTCGCCCCACAGTTTTTGGGGCTGGATGGCGGAGCCCTTTCAATCACGGGAACAGCCTTCAACAATAATGGTCTGCTGCTGACCAATCTGTTCTGGACCCAAAGGGCCGAGAACGGTTCGTGGACGCTGCAAGTTGGCCAGATTGATGTAACGGACTTTGTGGACATTTATGGGTTGGTGAGCCCCTATAGTGGTTTTCAAAACCTGTCTTTTAATACCAATCCGACAATTAATACTCCCAATCAAGGCCTTGGCATTGCCGGTGGGGTAAAGCTGAGCGAAAACTTCTACGCTGTTGCGAGCGTCTCAGACGCAAACGCCGACCCGTCAGATCCAAACTTTGATGTGTTTAGCGATGGCAATCTCTTCAAGTCACTCGAACTTGGTTACACCTCTGACTTTGATCGCATTTACTTCGACAATATCCACCTGACCCTTTGGCATGCGGATGCAGCCGACGATGGCAGCCGCCCTGAAGATTATGGGGCCGCGTTTTCAGCGGCGTGGTTTGTTGGCAATAAATGGATGCCATTCTTTCGGGCAGGGGCCTCAAAAGGAACAGCAGCGCTCTATGACCGGTCGGTTTCTGCGGGTCTGGGTTACTATGGTCGCAATACCGATCTGGCCGGGCTGGGCCTGAACTGGGCCGAGGCAAGAGGCATAGACGGTGATCAATTCACGCTCGAAGCATTCTACCGGTTTTCAATCTCGCCCGGACTGCAGATCACGCCATCACTGCAGTTCATTTCTGACCCGCTGCTGAACCCCACCCAGGATAGCATTACGCTGTTCGGTCTAAGAACCCGGATCGTTTTCTAAAGTGGGGCGAAAGCAGGCGCTAAAAATAACGAAACACATAGTTTTGTCGATAAATGGGAGGATCCGTCCATGCGCACCTTGTTTCTGGCGGGCACGTTGTCTGTTTTTTCAACACTATGCGCCGCGCAGACTTACGATGTCGTCATTCTCAACGGTCGGGTAATGGACCCGGAAACCGGGTTCGACCAGATTGCTAACGTTGGAATAAGCAACGGCTGGATCACTGCGATTACCGACGAAGATATTAACGGCAGCCAGTCCATCGATGCGACAGGGCACGTTGTGGCACCCGGATTTATCGACCTTGAGCAACACGGTTTGGACCCTTGGGGTATCAAAGTGAACCTTAGGGATGGCGTCACAACTCAAATGGATTTTGAGGTCGGAGCCGCTAACATTGATGAATGGTATGAGGCACGAGAGGGTTCAACGCAGGCAAATTATGGCACGGTGGTTGGACAAGAATTCGCACGGATGCGGGTCCATGACGGCCTCGTGCTTGAAGGTGGAGATATAGACTTCCGGAACTTCTTCGCACTGAGGGCGCAATCTGTGGAAGACGGCGTCGAGGGGTGGTCTTCTGTACCAAGCAACCGTGAGCAGATGAACGAAATCACTGCCCAGCTGGATGAGGGACTACGTCTTGGAGCACTCGGTGTGGGATCGACCATCGGCTACGCCCGCGAAGGTGTTACCACCTATGAGATGTTCGAAGCGCAGCGGGCTGCAGCGCGTTACGGTAGATTGACCTCCGTCCATCACCGATTTCATCCCAGTGCTTCGACGCCGACAGAAACACAGACGGGTGTAAATGAAATCTTGGTCAATGCGATGGTGCTTGGCGCCCCGCTGCACATTCATCACGATAACGATTATGGGTGGTGGGAAAATCAGGAAAAGCTCCAGATGGCCCGCGACCAAGGTTACAATGTCTGGTCCAGTTACTATCCTTGGACTGCTGGGTCGGGAAACTACGGAGCTTCGATCATCGCCCCTGAAAACTGGGAAGGTTCGATGGGGTACAAATACGAAGACACTATCTTTGATCCCCAGCTCGATCGCTTCGTGACAAAAGACGAGTTTTTGAACTTCGCTGAGAAAGAACCGGGACGGACAGCCATAGTTTTTAGCCCTCCAAGAGAGCAATGGCTGAATGATTGGATCACCATCGCAGGCTATGGCATCTCGGGCGACGGTATGGCCGGGCTAGACATCGAGGGCAACTTGATGAGTTGGGATGCTCCCTACGAAGACTATGCCGGGCATCCTCGGTCAGCAGGCAGCCACGCGCTTGTCTTGAGACTGGCTCGCGAAGCGAATGTGCCGCTTATGCTCACACTCACTCAGTTAAGTTACATCCATGCGAAGCGATTAGGTGACACAGGTTTGCGAGCAATGCAGGTGCGTGGGCGTATGCAAGAAGGCATGGTTGCGGACATTACGATTTTTGATCCGGAGACTGTGACCGAAAAGGCGAACTATACTCTCGGTCAGCAAGGTCTACCATCAGAAGGCATTCCGTACGTGCTCGTTAACGGAACCATTATTGTTAAGAACAGTGAAGTTCAGCGAGATGTTTATGCGGGACAGCCGATCCGGTTCCCAGTCAAGGAGAGCGGGCGTTTCGTTCCGGCTGGTCGCGAGCAGATCATGGGTATTCTCACGCCGGATACCGGCACGGCCCGTCCAACACTGCTCGATGACATCACAAATACTGAAGCTAGTGTCGCGCCTGCCATGACACCGACTAATCAGTTTGTGTCGTTAGAGCCGACCGACCCTTTTGATTGGTTTACACCTCGCAACGGTCTAGATGACGGTGCCCTGTTCTTTTGCATCGTGCATGCTCGCTTCGAGGACCGTGCAACGGTAAAACATGATTATGCGAAGGCCATGATGTCCAAAACGGGCGGATTTAGAGGTGCTAGTCGCGTAAGACCTTGATACATCGCGGGGAAAGGATGGTGGGTGATGAGAGAGTCGAACTCCCGACATCTTCGGTGTAAACGAAGCGTTCTATCCCAATCCGCACATGCAGCTAAGTGCTGTATCCAACTGCCGCCACCAGCATCCTATTGTAAAGATGTCTCGTGTTGTCAGTAACTTGAGGCTTTCATAATCAATATCAAAGTACAAGTCGGTAAATGGACTCCAATCTAACCGGTGGTGCGCATAACGGTGGAATTGCCGCTCATGTGCGGCGGTGTTGCAGCGGTCGCTACGTGCCGTGGGGGGTGTACGGGGGCAACTGGCCACCCAGTGCGGGCTAAATACCGTCTCAAAAAAAACGTGCTGCAAATTTTCGTCCGGTCCAAAAGCCGACGTTCAAACGATCCGCAGCTAATGACAACCTCGAGCCCAGAGCAAAAAAATGGCAAAACTGGCTCTGTTGATCGCGGACAACTCGTGTCAGCGAGCGCCTAGTATCAAATTGGGAATTAAAAAATTGCCTTGCGCTTGCGACTTTGCCTTGGCTCCAGCTCACTAAAGCGTGCGACACCACTCACGACAAAAAAATGAGGAAAAAAAGTTTGCATCTAATTATTTTGAATATAACAAGTTAGCACTAGAGAGATGCAGTGTATTTACAGGATACATTCGCGCTTAGTGAACAAATTTACAAAATTTTGTTTTAAATCCAGTAATTTGTTGTGAAGTTTTCATTCGCCTTTCCATTATTGACTTGCACATAAGTGCGCTTTCGTCTGCTGGAAGAGGAGCCAGACGACGGAAGAAAGAGAAATGGGAGGAATTAATGACCAATAAACCGATCACACGCCGTGGCGTGTTGAAGTCTGGTGCCGTCGCGGGTACCGGTCTGGCCCTGCCTACGATCTTCACGGCTTCGTCGGCTGCTGCTTATACCAACGAACCTACCGGAGGGTCCGTAACCCTGGGCTTCAACGTTCCCCAGACTGGACCGTATGCTGAAGAGGGTAATGACGAGCTACTGGCGCAACAGTTGGCCGTCGAACATCTCAATGGTGAGGGAGATGGGGGTTGCTTGAATACCTTCACCTCGAAGGCGCTGAAAGGCAACGGTATCCTTGGCAAAAAGGTCGAGTTCGTCACAGGCGACACGCAGACCAAATCAGACGCCGCACGTGCATCTGCAAAGTCGATGATCGAAAAAGACGGCGCGATCATGATCAACGGCGGATCGTCCTCGGGCGTAGCTGTTGCGGTTCAAGGCCTTTGCCAAGAAGCAGGTGTGATCTTTATGGCTGGCCTGACTCATGCCAACGACACGACTGGCAAGGATAAAAAAGCCAATGGTTTCCGTCATTTCTTTAACGCGTATATGTCGGGCGCTGCACTTGCGCCGGTGCTGGCTGCCGAGATGGGCAAGGAACGCCGTGCTTATCACCTGACGGCCGACTACAACTGGGGCTGGACACAGGAAGAGTCGATCGTCGCGTCGACCGAAGCCTTGGGATGGGAAACGGTCAACACCGTCAAAACACCACTCGCTTCGACGGACTTCTCGTCCTATATCACCCCGGTATTGAACTCGGGTGCTGATGTTCTGGTTCTGAACCACTACGGCGGCAACATGGTGAACTCGCTCACCAACGCAATTCAGTTCGGCTTGCTCGACAAAGTTGCCAACGGCAAGGATTTCAAGATCGTCGTTCCGCTGTATTCGGAACTGATGGCCGCTGGTGCGGGCGAGAACATCAAGGGCGTGCTGGGTTCCATGAACTGGAACTGGCAGCTGCAAGATGAGGGCACCAAAGCATTCGTGAAGTCCTTTGGTGAAAAGTACGGCAAACCGCCGTCCAACTCTGCACAGACCTGCTATGCACAAGTTCTGCTTTATGCTGATGCCTGTGAGCGTGCTGGCACATTCAATCCGTGTGGCGTTGCTGAGGCTCTGGAGGACTTCGAGTTCGACGGTTTGGGCAACGGCCCGACTTGGTACCGTGGCGCGGACCACCAGTGCTTCAAAGACGTGTTGGTCGTTCGTGGCAACGAAAATCCGACCAACGCCTATGACACTCTGGAAATCGTCGAGATCACGCCACGTGCGCAGGTCGAATACGACCCCGAGCATCCGATGTTCGCCGGTGGTTCACTGGGTAAGTGTAACCCGGGCGCGTAAGTCCTCGTGTCTAAGTCTGGCTGCCGAACAGGCGGCCAGACATCTGCAACAGGGTTGATCCTGTTACGCCACTTAATTCACACTGACCAACCCTGAGGTGGGGCCAATGGACGCCATCCTATTGCAAATTTTGAACGGTCTGGACAAAGGGTCGGCCTATGCGTTGATTGCGCTGGGGCTGACGCTCATTTTTGGAACGCTGGGTGTTGTGAACTTCGCACACGGCGCACTGTTCATGATCGGTGCGTTCTGTGCCGTTACTCTGCAAAAGCTCATGAACCTGAGCTTTGCCACCATCGACGAAAGCCAAACCGACTTTCTGGGCAACCCACTGAAGGTTGAAACACCTTATGTCGAGGCTTGGTTCGGCCCAGAGACCGGTGCAACGATCATCGATTGGTCTGTTCCTTTGGCTATCCTGTTTGCGATCCCGATCATGTTAGCAGTGGGCTATGTGATGGAACGCGGTTTGATTAAGCACTTCTACAAGCGCCCTCACGCCGACCAGATCCTCGTCACCTTTGGTCTGGCGATCGTGTTGCAGGAAATCGTGAAGTATTTCTTCGGCGCCAACCCAATCCAAACTCCAGCGCCTGACGCGCTGAGCGGTTCTATCGACCTTGGCACAATGATTGGATTTGACCCCAACGCAATAATCTATCCAATCTGGCGTTTGGTTTACTTTGGATTTGCCGTCGCCATTATCGGCGCCGTTTTCTCATTCCTGCAATTCACCACGTTCGGCATGGTCGTACGCGCCGGAATGGCGGATCGTGAAACCGTAGGCTTGCTGGGTATCAATATCGACCGGCGCTTTACGATCATGTTCGGTATCGCTGCCTCAGTGGCCGGTTTGGCCGGTGTAATGTACGGGCCGCTAAACCCGCCAAATTATCACATGGGGATGGACTTTCTGGTCCTTAGCTTCGTCGTCGTTGTTGTTGGCGGCATGGGCTCGCTGCCCGGAGCCGTGCTGGCTGGCTTTCTGCTGGGCATCCTGGAAAGTTTTGCCTCGACGACCTGGGCCACCACGACAATTCCCGGGATCAATCAAATCATCATCTACCTTGTTGCCATCATAGTGCTTCTGACGCGCCCGCGCGGGTTGATGGGACGCAAAGGCGTGATGGAGGAATAATCGATGTTTGGACTGAACAAAAAAGACACCAGCCTTCTAATCATCGTCGGCCTTCTCACCCTTCTGGCCCCGTTCATCCTGAACCCTTTCCCAGAAGGCAGCGCCATGGCGCAGTTCAACGCGGGTTATCCGGACCTGATGCAGCGCTTTGTTATCTTTGGCATCTTTGCCATCGGGTTCAACATCCTGTTCGGCCTAACCGGATACCTGTCATTCGGTCACGCGGCTTTTTTGGGTGTCGGATCGTACTCAGCCGTATGGATGTTCAAATTGCTGAGTTACAACATCATTCCGGCTATCGCGCTCAGCGTTGTGGTCGCCGGGGTATTCTCGCTGCTGATTGGGTATGTCAGTCTGCGCCGGTCCGGCATCTACTTTTCGATCCTGACTCTGGCCTTTGCGCAGATGAGTTTTGCATTAGCTTACTCTGTCTTGTCGAACCCCAAGTTCAATCTAACCAACGGGGAAACCGGTCTGCAGGTTTACGCAGACGATCCGCAAATCCTGCAGGGTGCCAACTCACCGGACCTGCCACATCTGTTCGGGCTGCCGATGCGCGCAACTTATACAATGGACGTCGGAGCGTGGAGCTTTGATTTTAACGCGGGATATTATCTTTGTGCGATAGTTATGATGGTGGTGTTCTACTTATCTATCCGCATCTTTCGCTCGCCTTTCGGCATGATGCTACGGGCTGTCAAATCGAACCAGCAGCGGATGAATTACACCGGCCTTAACTCGAAGCCGTACACGTTGGCAGCGTTTGTTATCTCTGGCATGTATGCCGGTCTGGCTGGTGGCTTGATGGCCGCAATGGACCCGCTGGCGGGCGCTGAGCGTATGCAGTGGACCGCTTCGGGTGAGGTCGTTCTGATGACGATCCTAGGCGGTACCGGCACATTGATAGGCCCGGTTCTGGGCGCAGGCTTCATCAAATACTTCGAAAATATCTTCTCTAAGATCAACGACAATGTGTTGCACAGTTGGTTTGCTTTCCTGCCTGATGGGTTGGAGAACGCGGTTGTTTTCGTGATCCATCCGTTCATCGGAAAAGGTTGGCATCTAACGCTTGGCATCCTTTTTATGCTCGTCGTTATCTACCTGCCGGGGGGTCTGGTCGAAGGTGGTCAGCGTTTGCTCAACCGGATCAAACGCAAGAAACCAAAAACCGATGACGCAACGTCTGGCAAAACAGAACCGGCGGAATAAGGGGCGAGCCATGGCAATTCTAAGAGTCAAAGACGTTAGCAAGCGCTTCGGCGGCCTCAAGGCGCTGACGGACGTAAACCTCAATGTAGATGAAAACTCGGTTCATGCGATCATCGGGCCCAATGGTGCTGGCAAGTCGACCCTGCTGAATTGTCTTGTGGGCAAGCTTATGCCGGACACAGGAACCGTATTGTTTGACAACGCCTCGGTTTTGGGACTCGAACCTTTTCAGATCAATCAGATGGGCATTAGTCGTGTTTTCCAGACACCAGAGATTTTTGGTGAACTGACGGTGATTGAGAACATGTTGATCCCTATTTTTGCTATGAGGGATGGAGTGTTCCGGATGCATGCGTATGAGACCATCGCCAACGAAAAGGCGATTGTTGAACAGGCTGAAGCGATGCTGGAAGAGATGAACATGGCTGACAAGCGCGAAATGCATGCAGCCTCGCTTTCACGTGGCGATAAGCGCCGACTCGAGATTGGCATGTGCCTCAGTCAGAATCCGCGGCTACTGCTGTTAGACGAACCTACCGCGGGTATGGCGAGGGCGGATACAAACAACACAATCGACTTGCTGAAACAAATTAAGGATGAGCGCGACATCACCATCGCAATCATTGAGCATGATATGCACGTCGTATTCAGCCTTGCCGAACGCATCACCGTTCTGGCGCAGGGAACACCCCTGGTTGAAGATACTCCGGAAAACATCCGCGGAAACCCCAAGGTTCGCGAGGCCTATCTAGGCGAGGCTGCGTAAGGAAAACCTATGAACGAGAAACCTGACTTTTCGAAAAATGCCAATATGGCCAGCACTGCGCCTGCGTTTCTCTCCGTTTGGGATATGCACTCCTACTACGGCGAAAGCTATATCGTTCAAGGCGTCAGTTTCAACGTACACGAAGGCGAGATTCTTGCTCTTCTTGGGCGTAACGGTGCCGGAAAAACCTCAACACTTCGTTCGATTGCGAGAGTTGGAGAGCCTGAAGTAAGACATGGCGAAATCTGGCTAGACCACAAGCCGCTACACAAAATGACAAGCTACGAGGCGGCGGCAGCTGGTCTTGGTCTGGTACCAGAAGACAGGCGAATAATTCCTGGCCTGACCGTCGAAGAAAACCTGCAGCTTGCTCAGATTGCGCCGCCAATCGGATGGTCACTGGAACGGCTTTACGAGTTGTTTCCGCGATTGGGAGAGCGCAGAAAACAAGAAGGAATTACACTGTCAGGAGGCGAACAACAAATGCTGTCAATCGCCAGAGCCTTGGCGAGGGACATCAAGGTCTTACTTTTGGATGAACCGTATGAGGGATTGGCTCCTGTCATTGTCGATGAAATCGAAAAGACCCTTACTCACGTTAAGCAACAGGGTATGACAACGATAATTGTTGAGCAGAATGCCGTGCGCGCTTTGGAGTTAGCGGACCGTGCGATCATACTAGATACCGGAACCATTGTATTTGATGGTACAGCGAAAGAAGTACTTGAAGACACCAACCTTCGTGAGGAATATCTAGCGATCTAACCCGCATAGTCCTTACTTATCAGGCCAAAAAGACAGGTTAATAACGTGTCCGATGCACCTGTTTGCTTCGGTTGTAAGTCTACTAATTTACGCGAAAAGAACAAACTCGAACCATGCAGTCGAGTAATACAATCCGGTGGTCGAAGACCTGACGAACCTTTCATATTCAGGATATTTTTTTATCCACTATGTTCGCGGAACGGAAGTTCGATTCAAACTCAGCAAAGCTCGGCTTTGCCTTTTCCCAGAATACTCGCCTACGTTGCGGCCTGAACCACTCTTGGAACCTAACCTATGTAAAAAAGACAGATGCAAACCCGTTCGGGCGAGGCTTACGCCCCGCCGTTTGGTAGGTTATCTCGTTTCAAAGAGGTTGCAGTTGCGGTAGCGACATAGTTCGATGAGGTGCTCTAAAGATCGGGCTCCCGATTCGGATAATTGGGGCGAACTGGCCGAGACGGTGTTTGTCCTTCAAGGATTTCCACAAGGACATTTGGACGACGTTTCAAGGCTTCGGCTAGGTCCTGAGTTCCCAATCCTTTGACAATCTCTCGTTTGCCAACAATTCCTTGGTAATCAGTTGGTACAGCTCCCCTGAGAGCGTACCCTTAACCTCTGGGGAACAATCCTCTGGGCGGTCCAACACGGTTTCGAGGTTTCGATTCTCGTGCATTTATCCTCAAATAGTCTCCAAGTTCTCGTTTCAAGACCCAGAGTAAGCCATTGAAATTGAGGGGGGATGGTGGGTGATGAGAGACTCGAACTCCCGACATCTTCGGTGTAAACGAAGCGCTCTACCAACTGAGCTAATCACCCGTGAGGGCTCATGTAGCTAAGCCCGTGCGCGGGCGCAAGAGGGTAGGGCACAATTTCTTCTGCAAATTTGTACCGCGCTGCAGATCAGGGTTTCATGTCCTTGAGAGCGACCAAGAGCTGCGCGACCTCATGTTCGGTGTTGTAGTGGCAAAGCGAGATGCGGATACAGTCGTTCAGGCCTAAAGGTGTCAGCACATTGCCGCTGTAGTGGTCCGCTTTTCGGGTATGGGTACGGATGCCTTGTTGGTTCAACCGGGTCACCACATCCGCCGACGGAAAACCCTCGACAGTGATCGAGACCAGCCCTTCGCGCGCAGGATTGTCGGCACCGGCCAGTATCGTGATGTGGTCCATATCGCTCAGACCGGGCAGGTTGCCTGTACCGTTGATCATAACATTGGTCAGGTATGTTTCGTAGGCATGTATCGCATGGCCGGCGGCGCGGATGCGGTCCCTGCGATCAATTTTCTCAGAGACCTGTCCGCCGAGCCAGTCGAAATAGCCGACCACGTCGGATATCGCGGCGTATGAGCCGGTGTCTCTAGTGCCAAATTCCCATCCGTTTGCAGGGGCGTCGATCAGCTGGTCGTGCGGCAGGGCAGTTAAGCGGTTCGAGATCCACGCGATGCCATAACCATGGCGTGAGAACACTTTGTAGGGCGAGATCGCATAACCATCGACGTCGTAGCTATCGATATCCATCTGGCCATGGGCTGCGTGCTGAATGCCGTCGACGATTATGATGCAATCGGGTGCGACAGCGCGGATGACACGCGCTATGGCAGCCACATCCATCCCCATGCCCGTTACAGGCGAGGCGTGCAGGATCGTGGCGACGGCCACTTCCGGGGTCATAAGCGCTGCATAGTCTTCGGCGGTGACAAGGCCCGTTGCGTCGTCATGGGGCACATTGACATAGTCAAGGCTGGCGATTTCAGCCCATCTGCGTGCGGCGCTGCGACTTGCGGGGTGTTCGATGGAGCTGCCGATCACCTTACCCCCCTTCGGTGCATTCACGCAGGCTGTGCGGATCATGCGGAACAGCAGCTCTGTCCCGCTTTCGCCGACAAAGAACTGACCTTCCGAGGCGTTCATGAAGACAGATAAATCTGCCTTCGCGCGGTTGATGATATCGACCAGCGCATGACTGGCAACGTTGTCGCGCCCCTGATTATCCGGGATTGCAGCGAATTTGGCCGAGGTGTCGATCACCGTATTCAGGGTCAGTGCACCGCCTGCATTTTCAAAGAAAATGCGTGGCCCCTGAAACGGGCAGGCGTCGACATGGGCAAAGCGTAAGCGGATTTCTTCAATCAGTCCGGGGGTCTGGTGCAGCATGTTCAACGGTTCCTGTCTTGGTTTGGCTCACATCAGCCTGAATGCCTGCCGGGTTCAATCCCAATTGCGACAGAAACGCGTGTCGTAGTAGAACCAGATGTCTCCTTGCGCCGGGAAAGGGCCTTGCCTGCCCCGTGTCGCCTCCGATATGCCCAGAGAGACTGCAACCCTTTGAACCGGAGGCA
The DNA here is from genome assembly GCF_056542905.1 of Ruegeria sp. AA3. NCBI lineage: Bacteria > Pseudomonadati > Pseudomonadota > Alphaproteobacteria > Rhodobacterales > Roseobacteraceae > Ruegeria > Ruegeria sp. AA3. Next base: position 296,545 of record NZ_JBQGAQ010000005.1, read on the forward strand.
CAAGATGCGCTGTCTGATTGCGGCTCTGGCGTTATGCACGCTGATCGCAGCTCCGGTTCGGGCCGAGGGGGTGCTGGTCTTTGCTGCGGCCAGCCTCAAGACCGCGCTGGATGCCATCGCACCCGGGTTCGAGGAAGAATCCGGGCACAGTGTCACGGTGTCTTACGCCGCTTCATCGGTATTGGCGCGGCAGATTCAGGTTGGGGCCCCTGCAGATCTGTTCATCTCGGCCAATGAAGAGTGGATGGATGTGCTGCAAAGCGAAGATTTGATCGATACTGTTTCACGGGTGGACTTGCTAAGCAACGGGTTGGTGCTGATTGGCGCGCCGAGTTCGGAAGCCGCCGAAATTGGAGCTGGGTTTGATCTGCTCTCCCAGTTGGATGGGGGTTATCTGGCGTTGGCATTGGTCGATGCCGTCCCTGCAGGTATCTATGGTAAGGCTGCCTTGCAGGGTTTGGGCATGTGGAACGAAGTACAGGACCAGATCGCACAGACAGATAATGTTCGCGCAGCACTGGCGCTGGTGGCGACGGGTGCTGCACCGCTGGGAATTGTGTATCGTTCAGATGCAATTGCCGAGGATCGGGTGGGTGTGATCGGAACAATCCCGCCTGAGCATTATCCGACAATTGTCTACCCTGCAGCCCTGACCCGCACCGCAAATCCAGATGCGCAGGCATTTCTGACCTATCTGCAAGGAGAAACCGCGCAGGCAGAGTTTCTGAGGCAGGGTTTCACCCTGCCGGACGGGTGACGAGATGGGGTGGTTGGGACCAGCAGAGATCGAGGCGTTGCACCTGTCGTTGCGCGTGTCGCTCTGGGCGACGCTAATAACGCTGCCATTCGGAATCTTCGTGGCCTACGCCTTGGCGCGTTGGCGCTTTCCGGGGCGGCAAGTGTTGAATGGTCTGGTGCATTTGCCGCTGATCCTACCTCCGGTCGTAACCGGCTATCTGTTGCTGCTGACATTCGGCATTCAGGGGCCGCTGGGTGGGCCGTTGGCCGAGCTTGGTATCGTTTTCGCATTCCGCTGGACCGGTGCGGCGCTTGCCGCTGGGATCATGGCCTTTCCACTGATGGTGCGCGCGATCCGTTTGTCGATTGAGGCGGTGGATCCCAAACTGGAGCAGGCCGGGGCTACGTTGGGTGCGTCGCGTCTGATGGTCTTTGGAACGGTGACGCTGCCGATGATCCTGCCTGGGGTTATCGCAGGCGCAATACTGGCCTTTGCCAAAGCGATGGGAGAGTTCGGGGCCACGATCACTTTTGTTTCTAATATACCGGGCCAGACCCAGACTCTGCCTTCCGCCGTCTATGCGTTTTTGCAGGTGCCCGGGGGTGAGGCGGCGGCGACGCGATTGGTGATCATCTCGATCATAATCGCCATGGGGGCGCTGCTCTTGTCAGAATATGTGGGCCGCCGTGTGGCCAAACGGGTGGCAGGGTCATGAGTCTGTCCGTTCGCATGCAACATAATCTGTCGAGTATTGCGCTCGATTTGGATTTTGAAGCGCCTCCGGGTGTCACAGTCCTTTTTGGGCGCTCGGGTTCCGGGAAGACCACGGTGGTCAATGCCGTAGCCGGGTTGCTGCGTCCCCAAGCGGGACGTGTTGCAGTGGGTGATCGGGTTTTGTTCGACACGGATTGCGGGGTTTGGCTGCCGCCACATCGGCGGCGATTGGGATACATCTTTCAGGAAGGCCGCTTGTTCCCGCATCTGACTGTGCGTCAGAATCTGAACTATGGTCGTTGGTTTGCCCCGCGCGGGGTACAGCGCGAAAACCCGGATCGCGTGATCGAGATGTTGGGCATCGGCCACCTGCTGGATCGGCGCCCGGCTATGCTGTCGGGCGGTGAGAAACAGCGCGTCGCCATTGGCCGCGCCTTATTGGCCAGCCCGCGCCTGATTCTTGCAGACGAGCCTTTAGCGGCGCTTGACGATGCGAGGAAGGCGGAAATCCTGCCCTATTTTGAACGGTTAAGGGATGAGGTCTCGGTTCCAATCCTCTATGTAACACATTCGGCGGCCGAGGTTGCGCGGTTGGCGACATCGGTCGTGGCGCTTCAGGATGGGCAGGTGGTACGCTTTGGCCCTGCGTCCGAAGTGCTGGCCGACCCGTCAGTTGCCCCCGCCGGTGTGCGCGCCGTGGGTGCGGTGCTAAGCGTTCGCGTGGCGGCTCATCACGATGATGGTTTATCTGAATTGGACGCAGGTGGGGCGCGGTTGTTCCTGCCACGCATTGCGCACCGGATCGGCGAAGACCTGCGTATCCGTATCCCGGCGCAAGAGGTGATCTTGTCGAACATACCACCAGAAGGGCTGTCAGCCCTGAACGTGCTTTCTGGGCAGGTCGAAACGATCCGATCAGGCGAAGGGCCAGGTGCCATTGTGTCGGTCAACACACCTGCTGGGATTGTTTTGGCCCGCGTGACCCGACGCTCGGTCGCGGCCTTGGGGTTGCAGCAGGGCAGCAGTTGCTATGCGGTGATCAAGACTGTCGCGCTGGCCCCGCAGGATGTTGGTGGGCGGGTCGTCTAAGGATTAGGCAAGTGCGCGCGCCTCTTGCTCGCGCAGGACAAGGCGCGCGGCATTTCCGAATCCGTTGTGTTCGTCTGTCGCGCGGTTGGGGAAAATCTCGACGAGTTCTTGCAATGCGTCAGACGAAAGCGTGTAAAGAGTTTCTTCACCCAGAAATAGGCTTTCAGCTGGCGCCCCTTCGGCGGTTAGAATCTCGTGCCTGTCCAGAAGGATATGCAAATACTCGACAGGCTGGTCGCTTGTTTCGATATCGATGCCCGGCCAGGAGCAAAGGTGTTTTGCGGCGACCAATACTTCGGGCGCACCAAATAGCATCTGGACCTTGGGACCACTTATCAGAATTCGATGCTGTTGAGAGACCAGAAGGTCACGGGATGGAATATCTGGCCCAAGACTGCCTGCAGTAAGCCGCACCGGTCGCATTGAAGGGTTCGCACGTAATCGCCCACCGTCCAATCGGCTGCTTTCGATCCAACGGATGGGCTGCAAGCCGTGATCGGCGGTCAACACTTTGTCATTCACCTGAAGGTTTTCGATAGGTTGCGAACCGACTTCGGTCTCGATCAACGTGCCTGCAGTAAAACACACACCTTCAATTGTGATGGTGACATCGGTTGTTTCCGGAGCTGCATTAAAATTAAAGCCGAAGACGCTGACGACGGCGTTGACTTCAACCGTGAACGTATCGGTGACGATTTCGCCATTATCCAAACTGTCGAAAAAGGTAGGGTCGACCGTATAGGTCCATTCGCCTGTAGCTGGATCTATGCTGGCTGTCCCGTGATCGGGCGGCGTCTGGATTGACCAGTCCTGCGAGACGATGGTGGCACCGCTGGTAATATCAAGATCACCGGTTGCCACATTCGGTGGATCATCTGTCACCGAACCTGTTGTATCGCCGACTATCGAGACCATGTTATGATCCCTCCTGCTCTAGCACTCGCGCGAATTCATTTTTTCTGTAAAGGCGCATGTGCACCTCAGCGTTCTGGTCACGGGTCCATTCGACGATTCGGTTTCGGGTCAGGTCGCTGTCCATCCGGTTAGTGCGCACCCGGGGATGTGGGATCTCGCGTTTTAGCATCTCGACAATTTGGTTGGTCTGACCAAACGGAGCGACCATGTCGATGATCCAGAAAGACGTACCGCTGGTGAAATCGGTGTCATTCAACGGCTGTTCCTGTACCGCATAGCGATGTTCGGCTTCAGGGCTTAGACCGGCGAAAGTCACAAACCCGCGCGGAAATCCGTTTTGCCGAAAGATATGATACTGCCCCAGACGCAAGGGCGTTTCAAAGGCATAAAGCGCCTGACCTAAGTTGCGATCCCGATGTGTTTTGGTCAGTGCCGCGAGATAAAACACTGCACCGAAATCGGCGTATTTTTCAGGAGAAATATCGAACCAGTCTTTTGGAAATGACGTCTGCACGGGTCACTCTGGAAACTACGGTTCCCTAGATCATAGCGCGGATCATATTCAATGAAAGGATTTTCATGGTGGGTAACCAAGGGCGCACGAATTCGACATTGTACCAGAAGCAAGAATGCTGTCATGGTATGTTATTGATTGAATTCACGCTTTGATGGCGTCGATCGAAGTTATCGAATGAGGTATTGGATATGCGAATTCCGAAGCTTGCATGCCTGGTGGCTGCTTTGGTGTCCCCCACACTTTCACAAGCTGTTGGCTTCGGTGTGGGTGTGCGGCCCGCATTTCGAACAACAGTCACGCCATTGAATGATGGCACCTACGAGGTGGCTGCGATCGGTACATCAGCGCCAGTGGCCTATTGGTGCGGGATCGGTGATTTTGCGATCCGGACGCTGCGGACATCGGCAACTCAACGCATCTATATATCGAAACCCTATGAGAGAGGTGCCCGTACGGTGCAGTTTTCTCTGTCACCGCCTGAAGGGGCTGAAGATGTCACAACATATTCCGTCACGGTCAAAACCGTAGGAGCAAATATGACGGCAGGGTCGGCTCAGGGATATTGTTATGACAATTTCATAGATTTTGGTTTCTGACCATCAGATCCATTTCGCTAGCGGCGGCAGGCTCATGAGAACGGCATCGGGATCATGCCCGGTTTCCAGACCAAACTTGGTGCCACGGTCGTAAACCAGATTGTATTCCGCATAGAGGCCACGATGCACAAGCTGCGTAGTCTTGTCCGTGTCATTGAAACTCAGAATTCGACGCTTCTCGACCAGAGGAAAGAACGCTGGAAGGAATGCGCGGCCAATATCCTGGGTCAGGGAGAAATCTGCCTGCCAGTCGCCAGTACAATAGTCATCCATGAATATCCCACCAACACCTCGTGCGCGTTTGCGGTGGGGGATGTAGAAATATTCATCGGCCCAATCTTTGAGGCGTGGATAATGCGCCGCACCATGCGGATCCAAATGAGCCTTTTGAGTGGCGTGGAAATGAGAGGTGTCCTCGTCATATTCGATGCAAGGGTTCAGGTCGGACCCGCCACCGAACCACCAGGCATGCGGTGTCCAAAACATTCGTGTGTTCATGTGAACCGCAGGCACATGCGGGTTCTGCATATGTGCCACCAGGCTGATGCCAGACGCCCAGAAACGCGGGTCATCTTTCATTCCGGGAATGCCCTTGCGCGCAGCCATCGCATTCTGCGCGCGTTCGCCTAGTGTGCCGTAAACGGTTGAAACATTAACGCCCACTTTTTCGAACACGCGACCGCCGCGGATAACGGACATCAAGCCGCCACCAGCGTCCGAGCCATCGTCGGATTGCCGGGTGGTTTCTTTCACTTCAAAACGGCCCGGTTGATTGTCTGAGAATGGGCCAGCGGCGTGGCTTTCCTCAAGCGCTTCGAACGCCATGATGATCTCATCGCGCAATTGGCGAAACCATGCGGAGGCGGTGTTTTTTTCTGTGTCAAACATCGATGTCAATGAGCTGGTGCCGCGACCGGGTCTAGCAGGGTGCGGCCGCCGTCAATGGTCAGGATTTGCCCTGTCATGAAACCCGCGGCATCCGATGCAAGGAACTGCGCTGTTTCGGCCAGTTCGTTAGGTGCTGCAATTCGCGCCAGGGGCGTGTGTTTTTCGATATCATCACGGAAGTCGCGATTTTCCTTCAATGTGGATTGCAACGAGGCGCTCATTACCGATCCCAGAGCAATTGAGTTCACGCGGATGCGGCTCGGCGCCAATGCTACAGCAAGCGAACGGGTCATCTGATCCAGCGCGGCTGTTGAGACCGAGTAGGCCATCAGGTCCGGGTGGGTTCGGCGCGCAGCAATCGAGGACAGGTTGATGATCGAACCTGCAGGGTTCTCGGTGTCACCATCAGCCTGTTTGATGAACCGCTTGGCGACCAGTTGGCTCAGTCTCAGCGCAGGCATCAGGTTCTGGTTCAACAATGTACGGACCGAGTCATCATCCGCGTCGAGCGGGTCTGATGGGATGACCTGCCGTGCGCCATTGATCAGGATATCCACTTGATCGAAAGCATCCAGCGTTGCCGAGAGTAGGTTGGCGATTGTCAGCTTTTCGCGCAGATCGCCCGCAAAATAACGGATATTGCTGTCATCCGCCTGTTCACCCAGCTCTTCAGACAGGCGTTTTTCATCCATGTCGGCAAACATGACATTGGCACCTGCATCCGCAAAATGCCGCCCGATGGCAAGCCCGATGCCGTTGGCACCGCCGGTGACGATTGCGGTCTTGCCCGCGATTGAAAAGGACATGCGAATCCTCCTGAGTTCTGGCGCAGGTTAGCGGGCCTCAGCCCCGAGGGCGAGAGGCATGAAATACCTTGAATCGGTTGTCTCCTGCGACTTCTTCAACGCGCGTGAAGAACTCGGCCAGGGTGGCTTCGTAGGGTAGGTGGCGATTGGCAACCATCCAGATTTGCCCGTTGCGTGTTAGGTTTCGTGCGGCGTTTGCGATGAATCCCTGCCCAAGGGCCGGGTCAGCACTGCGCGAGGTGTGAAACGGCGGGTTCATGATCACCATGTCCAGTGGCTCGGGTGCGGTCCAATTGGTTGCGTCGGCCCAGTGGAACTGCGCACGAGGGTCGGTGACGTTGGAGCGGGCACAGGTGAGTGCGGTGTGATCCGCCTCAACCAAATGCAGGCTGTGCAAGGTGTCGTCGATCAGCCCGGCGGACAGAAAGCCCCAGCCTGCGCCCAGATCAGCAATGCGCGTAACGCGCTTGGTTGGCAGAGACCTCTGCAGCAGGGCTGAGGCAGGATCGATACCGTCAGCGGAAAACACACCGGGTGCGGTGTGGAATCCGTCGACCATTTGGTTTTCAGGCGCAGCCCAGTCGGCAAACGCGTCCGCATCAGACTGAAACCAGAAAATCTTGCCATGCGCTTTCGAAATCGGCCCGTTGATTGCGACCCGCTTGCGGATTTCTTTCAGCAAACTGTCGACGCCATCGGTTTTGGCCCCGTCCACCACAATGATCCCGCTGGCGCGGCTGCAAGCCTGATGAACCAACGCCCGGGCCAGCGCTTTGGCACGCGGCAGGAAGACGATAGCATCCTGGCTGGGCGCGTCACTGTTGGGCGTTGCCACAAAACCTTGCGCGGCAAAATGATCGTGAAAGGGTTTGAAGGGTTGTACCACCTGCGTCTCGTGCGGCAGGTCTGACAGATCGTGGTTGGGGGTTGGCGCCAGCACGGTCAGAGGTTGTGACAGGCTAAGCCCGCTGCTTAGGGCAAGTTCAAGGCGAGGAGACATGGCCGCGCGTTATTCTTCGCGTTCCATGGTGCATTGCAGCGGGTGCTGATGCCTGCGCGCGAAATCCATCACTTGCCCGACCTTGGTTTCGGCAATCTCATGGCTGAACACGCCAACCACTGCGACGCCTTTCTTGTGCACGGTCAGCATGATTTCGAACGCCTGCGCATGGGTCATGCCGAAGAACCGTTCCAGCACATGCACCACAAACTCCATCGGCGTGTAATCGTCATTCAGCAGCAACACCTTATACAGTGGAGGCCGCTTGGTCTTGGGACGCGTTTGCACCATGACCGACGTGTCGTCGTCCTGGTCGTCCTTGTCCGACATGATCCACTGGTGTTCGCGCATTACTGTAAGAGAATCCCGATTCAAGCTTCGGTTTGTTTGAGGGCTTATATAACGTCACTGTGGTCAGAGAAAAGAGCTACGAGTCGGAATCGCAATGCAGGACAAATTGACCACAATCGCGTTCGATGCGGATGACACGCTGTGGCATAACGAGCGGTTTTTTCAGCTGACGCAGACCTATTTTGCCGAATTGCTGGTCGATCACGCCGAGCGTGATCACCTGATGGAACGTCTACTTGCCGCTGAAAAGCGGAACATCCAGCACTATGGGTATGGCATCAAGGGTTTTACCCTATCGATGATCGAGACAGCGATTGAGGTGACGGAAGATCGCGTTCCGGCGCGCGTCATCCGCCAACTTGTTGAAGCGGGGCAGGAGATGCTGGCGCATCCCATCGAACTGCTCCCCCATGCGCGCGAGGCCATCGAGTCGGTGGCCGAAACGCACAGGGTTTTGCTGATCACCAAGGGCGACCTGATCGATCAGGAGCGTAAGCTGGCGCAATCCGGATTGGGTGAGTTATTTGACGGGATCGAAATCGTGTCCGAGAAAACAGCGGCGACTTATTCGACGATTTTCGCGCAGCATGGGGATGGTCCCGAGGCCTCAATGATGATCGGAAACTCGATGCGGTCTGACGTGGTGGCGCCCATCGAAGCGGGGTGCTGGGGCGTGTATGTGCCCCACGGGCTGGTCTGGGAAATTGAGAAGGCTGAAACTCCGGCCGGCAATCCCAGATTTTGTGAGTTGCGCGATCTGGGCGATCTCTCGGCTCTGGTTGCCCGGATTTCCTGACCTGTTGCCGTTTCACATCAGTTGCGAAAAATTCGATGGATTGGCTTGCCTGATTTTTGGCGTAATCGCGGGTTTGGTGTCTGGGCGCGCAACTACTACCACATGTAGTGCAGTAATGGGTCGGAGTGGGTGTAACGACACGCAGCTTTCAGTTTCTTTAAGCCCGTCCCTGTGTTAGCCTGATCAATATCAAAATAAAAATTGCTGACCGGGAAAACCCGGCGGCGCGAGGCAGACAGAGGCAAAGATCGTGCAGATTCGGCGGACAGTTCCGGCCCGAATGGGCTTATTCCTTATAGCATTCCTGTGGCTGCTTTCTTTTGCGCCACTTCAAGGCGTGGCGGCCCCCTACGCAGCCATGGTTATCGACGCGCGCACCGGGGAAGTGCTGCATTCCCGTAATGCCGACACGCGGCTCCATCCGGCATCGCTGACCAAAATGATGACCCTCTACATCGCGTTTGAGGCGGTGCGGAATGGTGAGATCACATTGGACACTCAAGTTAGGATCACCAAGAAGGCGGCGGCTGAACCGCCGTCCAAGCTGGGATTGCGCACCGGCCAGCGAATCGCGTTTCGTTATCTGATCCGGGCAGCGGCAGTGAAATCGGCCAATGATGCGGCGACCGCCATAGGTATCGCGCTCAGCGGTTCCGAGGCGGCCTTTGCCCGTCGCATGACCCGTACCGCCAAGGCGATGGGGATGAGCCGGACGACCTTCAAGAACGCGCATGGTCTGACCGAGTCGGGCCACTTGTCGACCGCGCGCGACATGACCACGCTGGGCCGTCATCTGCTGTATGATTATCCGCAATATTATAATCTGTTCTCGCGCCAATCGACTCATGCCGGGATCAAGACCGTTCCGAACACCAACCGCCGCCTGCTGGCGGCCTACAGGGGCGCCGATGGGATCAAGACCGGCTATACCCGCGCGGCCGGATTTAACCTTGTTGCTTCAGCCAAACGCAAGGATGAACGCATCATTGCCACGGTCTTCGGCGGCAAATCCGGCGCATCACGTAACGCCCGTGTAGCTGAACTTCTGGATATGGGTTTCCGCCGTGCCCCCTCGCGCGCGCCGATCCGCAAGCCTGCCCGCCCGGCGTATGCCGGAAACACGGGGCTGGGCACCGTACAGGTCGCTCAGGTTGGTCCACCGAAGAAAAGCTTGCGCCCGGTCCTGCGTCCGACGGCAGCCGCTGCTGTGCAAGTAGCAGGTGCAGTTGCCGAAACGGCCGAGAAAAATGGTTCCCGTATTCAAGACGGTATTGCCGCCGCCATTGCGGCAGCGGATATCGCACCTGCGGACAGCGCAACACGACCAGTTTCGCGGCCTGGGGATGTGGTTCTTGCCTCGGTTGAACCGGCCAGACAGCCAGAGCCGGAACCCGAAGTGGTTACCCGCCTGTCCACATCCGGCGGTCACCTGTGGGGTGTCAATGTGGGCCGATACACCACGCGATACGAGGCCGAGAAAGTTTTGCTGAAAACCGCGCTGTCGGAAATGACTACTTTGGAAGGCACGTTGCGCAAGGTGAACCAGAGCGCGCGCGGGTTTGATGCGACCTTTCAGGGCATGACCCGCGAACAGGCCGATCTGGCATGCCGCCGGTTGCAAGCGCGCAACGTCACATGTTTCATGATCGGGCCGTCATAAGACTCGACATACTCTCCTGGATGGGTCTGGGCTGCGATGATCTCGCAGCCCTTTTTCCATCCGATCAGTCGAAAACGTGACCATGCTGGTACTGTTCGTCCTGCCCGGCGGCAGCGGTCAGGGCAGCAACATTGTCTTTGGTAAAGAAGCCATCATAGTGATGGCAGCGCTCGATATACTCGGTGATCAGCAATGTATGTTTCGAGTGCTTCGAGAAGATCTGTTTAAGATTCGGATCGTCTTTGCACTCGCCCACCACATGGGCAAGAAATGGCACACCTTTGTCTTTGAGCGTATTCACTACGAAATCGACATTTTTCTCACCTGCGGCATGATCACCATCCTGAATCTCGACTGCCATGTGGTGCAGGCGGCGTCCAAAGTTGCGCACGAAATCCTCGGTCGGCATCGGCAGTTTGGCGAAGGAATTTACGAAGGATGGCGTGTTGTTGGCGGTGAAGACCTTGGCGGGGGATTTCTTGTCGTCATCCACATTGGCGTTACGGTTCACGTTGGTTGACGAGTTCATGTCAAAGATGTTGTACGCCCCCCAGAAATAATAGGGGACCATGGTCAGAAACTCAAGGATCGCGTCCTCGCGCTCTCCGGCGAGAACCCGCGTGGCGAGGTGATCGATCCCCAGCATCAGCGGAGAGATTTTGCTGTCGGCGCCGAAGGCTGCGGCCTGATCCAGCCGCGCTTGTTCCGCATCGCTCAGCATCACGCGATCGCCAAGCCCCAGACTGTCGGTGTCGTTGAAATCATGCGTTGAATAGCCGACGCGGTTGCACGTGAAATCCGACGGAGTCGTAAACCGGTATCCGTCCAACGTGTAGAATGGGTTTTCCGTATCCCCGGAATATTCGAACCGAATATTCTGATCCTCCAGCGTTCCGGTCAGCGCCTTCAGATTGGTGGCCCCATAAATCTCGCCTACATAGCGTGTCTGCGGCTTGCCACGCGCCAGCGGGTACATGCGGTTGATGCGGGGAATGAAATCCTCGAATGCCGGGCTGAGCGGAGCCATCAGGATCAGCGCCGGATAATCGGCATGTGAGTGCATGATCGCGAACTTATGCGTCTGGCCCAGATAGCTGGCAGTATGGCGATAGGGGGTCATTACATAAAGTTCGACCAACGTGTCGAACAGCGCATCGGTTTCAACCTGAATGACGATCGCGCGCATCGCGCCTACCTGATCCGCGATGCCCGAGCTGATGCGACGCTCGTAAATCCTGGGCAGATATTCGGTGAAGAAGTCCGAGTTCTTCTTGTCGCCCCTTGGCTGGTAAGACATCAGATCGAAAGACATAGGCTCATCTCCTTGCGGCGCGTTGCTTGGATTTGTGGTAGTCAGATCATGCACTTGCCACGCATGCTAGGCGCTAAGGCCTGCATGGGCAACAGTTTGGAGATGGGGTTCGAAAGTTACGTTGTTGTGACTAGCGGATGAACTTTGTGACCTTGACGCCGCCCGCGATCAGGTTCTCGCGCACCGAGCGCGCGATCTGAACCGCCGTCGGGCCATCACCATGCAGGCATATCGTATCAATTGAAGTCTCTAGCCGCTTGCCGGATTCGGTGATGATCGCACCTTCTTTCACCATGTTCAGGATGCGCGGCCCTGCCATCGCGGGATCATGGATGACCGCCCCCGGCAAGGACCGGTCTACCAACGTGCCGTCGTCGTTGTAGGCGCGATCCGCAAAGATCTCACCCACCCATTTGCAACCTAGCTCGCGCACAGCTGCTTCCTGCTTGGTCACCGCAAGCACCATTATGATGATGTCGGGGTCGACATCCAGCGCGCCCTGATAACAGGCGCGCGCCATGTCGATATCGGCCGAGCACATATTGGCCAGTGCGCCGTGCAATTTGAGGTGCCGGACTTTTGTACCTACGGCCTTGGCCATACCGATGGCCGATCCGAATTGATAACGCACAAGATTGCGCAAACTGTCATGAGGCACTTTCATGTTTCGACGCCCGAACCCCTGTAGATCGGGAAAACCGGGATGCGCGCCAATACCAACACCGTTCTCGGCCGCCAGAGTCATGGTCTTGGCCATCACATCCGGGTCACCGGCGTGAAAGCCACAGGCGATATTGGCCGAAGTGATGATCTTCAGAAGAATTTCATCATCCCCCATGTTCCAGGGGCCAAAGCTCTCGCCCATATCTGCATTCAGATCGACGCTCGGCATCGCGATAACTCCTTATTCGGTGGCAGAGATCATTCCGCTGATCAATTGGTAGGACAGAAGGTCCGGTATGTCATGTGGATCGCGGACCAAGGGTTCGACGCGCCCCGGTATGCGGGCCAGTTCGGCGTCAAAAGCGACTTGTAGTGTCACAGCTTGTTCCATCGATACAAACTCGAACCGAACCTCGCCCCCCGCCGGGGTCTGTGCCGCGCGGGGCAGATCACAGGGTAGGACGGTTGCGATGCGCGGGTAGCCTCCGGTGGTCTGGCATTCGGGAAGTAAGATGAAGGGCGCACCGGTACCGGTCATCTGAATATCGCCGGGGGTTATAACTTCTGACAGGATGTCTAACTGGCCTTTGGCAGCGAAGCCGTCGCCTTCGCTATCTAGCTGCATGCCCATCCGGTTGGCCCGGGCGCCACGGTGGAATGTCGTTCGTGTAAACCGCGCGAGTGTACCTTCATCGAACAGCGCCGTTTGAAAGCTGGCCACGACCCGCAGCAAGCCTCCCGAGAATCTATCGTCGGCACGCAACTTCAGGCCCGTCGTACCCGCTCCGGGTGCGGGCAGTCGATCGCCGGCCCGAACAGCGCGCCCGATCCTGGCGGTCAGATGTGCCGCGCGAGAGCCCAGTGTCATTTCGGTCTCGACCCCGCCGCCCAAGTGTAGATACCCATAACTGCCCTGTTGAACCGACCCGATTACCAGTCGCTGTCCGACTTCCATCTGGTGCGAGGCATTCCACAGAACCGGGCTGCCATCGATACTGGCCTGCATAGGTGCGCCGGTTAGCGCGATGGCGGTTGGCACGGTTGCCTCGAACTCGCCCCCCATCCCCGCCATTTCCAGTGCTGCGCACTTTGGGGCGTTACCCAGCAAGGCGGCTCCTTCGTAAAGCGCCATTACATCTGCGGCACCCGAACGTGACAGGCCTTGATCCAGATACCCAGTACGCCCTTGATCCTGAACCGTGCAAGCTGGACCGATGCGATGGACGATCAGCGTCATGCCGTGATCTCCCTGCAACTCGCACCGCCAGAACCATCGGTGCACGTTGTCTGGATATCCTCAAGTTCCTCGCGCGAGACTGAGATGAACTGCATCTCATCACCGGGGTTGAGGGCAAAGCTCTGCTCCATGTCCGGACGAAAGCAACGGAAAGCGGTTTGCCCTACATGGCGCCATCCGGTTGGAGTTGGCCCTGAGAACAGAACAAATTGCGAAATTGCCAGAACCAACGCCCCCTCGGGCACCATTGGCGTCAGCTCTTTCAGGCGTGGAATGTTGAATTCGGGTCCTAATGGCCCGAGATAAGGTTGGCCCGGAGCGAACCCGATGGTTAGTACCCGCACGCGCGAATGGCTGAGACGATCGATGGCGTCTGTAGTTGACAATCCGGCTGCCAGCGCTGCGTCTTCTAGCTGTGGCGCAAGATCGGTACCGTAGACTGTCGGTACTTTCCAGAATCGTCGCCCTGCAGGCAAGGGTGCGGCGTACCAATCGCGACTATCCAACATCGCGCGCATCAACTCTTCGATGTCGTGATGCGACAGGCTTGAGGGATTGAATCGTATAAATGCAGATGTCAGCGAGGCCGACGTCTCAAGCACACCGTCGATCTGTTGTTCTTCTACCGCGCCGCGAAATGCCAGAGCGGCGCGGTTTGATTGCTCGAACATGGTTTGCGCAAAGGTCACCAACAGACCATCTAATCCAACGGTTCGTAGTAAGGGGAACTTAGTGTCAGTCGTCATATCACGGTCACAGGCGTATCGGTTGAGCTTCTGAGAGACCTGAGCCTATCCATAGACAATGCGCAAGGCCTTGTAGGATCGTTGGGCAATGCGCTCGGCGGCGCCGATGCTGGGTGCGATTCCGGGATTGGAAATGAATCGCTGCTCCATATCGAGTCGGTCCTGTCTTGTGGAGGTGGCGTAGTGCTCTCACTATATATAGGGTTTGAACCAACAAGCACTGAAACCTGAGCGGTATGTCTGATAGGTTTGAAGGATGGTTTTAACCGTATTCGGTGAGATTCATAGTTCGTAAGTATTTGATATATTAGCTTAAAAAGCGATTTTGAAGTTTTTTGCGACTTTCTTGAATTTTCCACTTGCGCGTTGAATGCGTAAGGCATAGAACGCCCTTCACCGGCGCTGCTGAGGCGGTTGCTGGGACGCTGGGAACGGCGGAGACGAGCCGGAGAGACGGTTGAGACGCATCGGAGAGACGGT